>DASZYX010000001.1:0-57088 GCA_035545155.1 Fimbriimonadaceae bacterium
CCCCCTCCTCTTGCGCCGATGATTGTGCGGCGGAGGAGGAGGGGATTAAGGGGTGGAGGTTCCGGAAACCTACAAACGCCCCGCTCTTGTCATCCGGCTCGGACGCCATGCGTTTCTTCCTACACTTTCGACCGCCACGGGCCCTCGGCTTCGCTCGGCATGACAGGCTCCAACACCCGGCGGCATGCTAACCTAATGCCTCCATGTACAAGATCCTCTTCCTCGGCGACGTCGTCGGTCGGCCAGGCCGCGCCGCCGTCAAAGAGGGTCTGCAGAGCCTTCAGGACACCCACAAGCCCCTCTTCACCATCGTGAACGGCGAGAACTCGGCCGGAGGCGTCGGCATCACGCCCGACATCGCAGACGAGGTCTTCAAGGCCGGCGCCGATGCGATCACCCTCGGCAACCACGCCTTTAACAAGCGGGAGATCTACAACTACCTCGACACCGGCAAGCCGATCGTCCGCCCCGCGAACATGCCCAGGAAGGTCCCGGGCAAAGGCCTCGTTACGATAGACAAGCAAGGCATCGAGCTCGCCGTCATGAACGTCTGCGGCCGCGTCTACATGGAGAGCTACGACGATCCGTTCCAGTGCGTCGACGACCTCTTCGCCGGGCTCAAAACGCCCCACCGCTTTCTCGATTTCCATGCCGAGGCCACCAGCGAAAAGATCGCGATGGGCTGGCACTGTAACGGGCGCGCCTCGGTAGTCGTCGGAACACATACACACGTGCAAACCGCGGACGAGCGTATCCTCCCCGGCGGCACGGGCTATATCACAGATGTGGGAATGTGCGGACCCATCGACAGCGTATTGGGCATGGATCGCGAGATTATCCTTCAGAGGTTTCGAACGACTTTGCCCCAGCGATTTGAGGTCCAAAACTCACCTGGTGTAATCTGTGGGGTGGTCGTCAGCGTCGAAAGAGATACAGGACGGGCAACGTCCATCGAACGGATCAGGTTTGGCGAATAGGTTTCGGAGGTTGAATTGAACAAGATTTGGAGTGCTTTAGCCGTCGGCGTCTTCGCGGGCATCTCGATTGCCGGCGCGCAAACGGTCATCTACGCGCCGGAAATGTCGGTTGCCGATCAGCATATTGCGTTGAGAGGATGGGGCAGCGGCACCATCGCTCAGACCGACGAAGCCGCGTTCGAGGGAACCAACTCGATCCGCGTTTCTTCGCGAAATTACTTCCAGGGCGGCATCATGACCTTCGGTAACCCGGTCAACCTCGCCACTCTCTTCGACGACAAGGCGAATATGCTTCGCATCACCATCTTCGTGCCCGATGCGAATACGACGATGGGCGGCAAAGGCGGCGGGATGCCCGGCCAGCCCGGTAACCCGGGCGGCAAGATCGGCGGCGGCCCCGTCGGCGGTGGCGGTAAGGTCGGCGGTGGTGGCCAGGTCGGCGGTGGCGGCCAAGTCGGCGGTGGCGGAAAGTTCGGCGGCGGCCAGATCGGCGGCCCTGGGTCGGGAGCCGCGCCCGGCGGCCCCGGCGGCCAGACGGGAACGCCTGTCGAGCAGCCTCCCCTGAGCGAGATTCGCATGATCGTGGCGACCAGCGACGGTAAGAAGAGCGAAGCCTATATTCCGATCGCGACGAGCGGCAAGGGCCAGAACGGCTGGAAGCAAGTGGCGATTCCCGTCTCCGCGATTCGCGGCCTGGACAACACGAATAAGATGGTTTCGGAGATGTGGTTTGCCGGCGACTCCGCCGCAAGCTTCTATCTTGGCGACATCCGCGTCATCAACGACACGACCCCGATCACCGGCGAAGCCAACATCGACCGAACCAACATGGCGCTCGGCGACGAGGCGACCTTGACCGCCTACGGCTTCGGAGGCTCCAGCGTCCTCAAGTACGAGTGGGACTTCGACTCCGACGGCAAGATCGACGCCGAAGGCCAGTACGTGAAGCACCGCTTCCGCAAGGACGGCGACTTCACCGTCACCCTGATCGTCTCCGACATCTACGGCCTCAAGAAGCCGTACAAGAGCCAGATCAAGGTTCACGTCAACCCGTAAGCACGAATCGGCACGCGCGGTCCCCTCTCCCCTCCGGGGGAGAGGGTCTGTGAATCGTCGCGTAGCGAAGGTGAACAGGTGTGAGGGGGTAATCGACACCCAATTCATTGCCTGGTGATAGCCTCGCCGGGTTGCGGAAAGGATTCGGCGACGAGGAAAGGAGCTACTCCCCTTCGAGTTCCGCCAACCTCCGCGTCTGCTCGTCTTGAATGAGAGCGTCGATCATCAGCTGGATATCCCCATCCATGAAGGTGATCATGTTGAACATGTCCTTCCCGATCCGGTGATCCGTAATGCGGCCCTGGGGGAAATTGTAGGTCCGGATCTTCTCGCTCCGATCGCCCGAGCCGATCTGGCCCTTGCGCATCCCGGCACGTTCCGCCTCCGCTTGCTCCCGTCTGAGCTGAAGCAGCTTTGCGCGCAAGACCGACATCGCCTTGATCTTGTTTTGAGCCTGGCTGCGCTCATCCTGGCAGGTCACGACGATTCCCGTCGGCCTGTGGATAATGCGGATCGCCGTCTCGTTCTTCTGCATGTGCTGGCCGCCCGCCGAGGAGGAGCAGAAGGTCGAGATTTCCAGTTCCTTGGGATCGACCTCGATGTCCACTTCTTCCGCCTCCGGCAGCACGGCCACCGTCGCCGTCGAGGTATGAATCCGGCCCTGAGACTCCGTCGCCGGAACCCGCTGAACGCGATGGACCCCGCTCTCATGCTTGAGCTGCGAGTAGGCGCCCTGGCCGTGGATATTGAACACAACCCGGCTGAGCCCGCCGATGCCGCTCTCCTCGTGTTCCACGACCTCGTTCTTCCACTTGCGCCGCTCTGCGTAGCGCGAGTACATGCGGAAAAGCTCGTTCGCGAAAAGAGCCGCCTCGTCTCCTCCGGCCGCCGGCCGGATTTCGACGATCACGTCCTTGTCGTCCAGCGGGTCCCGCGGCACGAGCATGAGCTTCAGCTTCTCCTCCAGCTCCGCCACCCGCTGCCTCGCCGGCTCAAGCTCTTGAAGAGCAAGCTCCTTCATCTCCGGGTCGGAGATCAGTTCTTCGGCGTCGGCGACGTCCGTCAGGGCCTTGCGGTAATCCCGGATCGTGAGCACGATCGGCTCCAGCTCCGCGCGTAACTTGCCGAGCCGCTGCATTTCGCGGTTGTTCGTGACGTTCGCCGGGTCGTTGTATTCCGCATCGACCTGTTCGAACCGTTTTTCAATTTCCTGGAGCTTTTCGAGCATCTTCTAGACTCAATTCTACCGGCGGGGCCCTTCATCCATCAGCAACAACGGCTCCTCCCGCCCCTGGGGGAGAAGCCGCTTTTCGTTCCTGCCTGTATGCTACCGGCTGTGGACCGTCTCGGAAACCTGCGTTTCGAGCTGCTGACCCGGATGGACGTTCACCGCTTTGCCGACGACGAAGTAGCCCGCTCCAAGGCCAAGCGGTCCAAGGAGAATCGCTCCCGCGCCCGCTGCGCCCGCCGCCTTCGTTCCGCGCGATCCGCCGATCATGTTGCCCTTCTGCCTCGGCTGGAGAGGAATTTCCATTCCCATCGCGCGAATCGGCGAAATATCGAGCTTGAGCTGAGCGTTCTTTCCGAACCGCCCATTCTTGTGAACGTCTGAAACCGTCGCCCAAACTCGCGTTCCGTGACGGATCACCACATGGCCACCGACCGAAATATCGTCCTTCACATGGAACTTCACCTTGTCGCCGACGTGGGTATGCCTGGAGTTGAGCTCTTGATCGAACACCAGAGTCACGTCCGTCCCCTTCTTGAGCGTAATTGCCAGCGAGGGAGTCACCAGCATCGCGGTCGCCGCAAGGCCGGCCAAAGCTGCTTTCACATTCATGGTCTGTAGTCCTCCTCTTGTATGGGAGCACGGCACGCATGCCCTTCTATTCCTGACCGCTCGGACACTCGTGGAGTTCCGCGGGCGGGACCGTCAGCCGGAGGCTTTCAGATCCATGAGAGTCCTTTCGAAGTTCTCGTCGAGAACGATCGCCGGCTGGCTCCCCTTGTCCGCGTAGCTCTTATAGATCGCCGGCGGCGCCATCTTGGTCCGCAGCCAGATCTTCTCGCCGTCCCACGTTCCTGTCGCGACGAGGTCGCCTCCCGCGTCGATTTTGCCAGCAAAGGAGAGCCCATCCATCTTTCCTTCCGCCGTGCCGTCCGCCCTGATCGTGATCGTCAGCTTGCCCGACCCATTGTGCTTCGATCCGCCGACGCCCATAAACATAGCGTCGAGAACGACCGATCCCGCGTAATCCGCGATCTTCGCGCCGGGCATATAGGCGACATCCCCGAACAAGGGATTGCCGAAAAAGCGGTCGGCCAAACTCGCCAGAGCGAGGACGTCTTCAGCCTTTCCGTTTTCCCGCGCATCCTGCCACATCCATCGGAGCCCGGCCGCGCGAAGATGAAGCCAAGATTCGTCGTCGGAGAGCAGCAAGTTGTAAAAGACCTTCGATGCCGTTTCCCGCCGCCCGATCGCGCCGTCGGCCAGCGCCCAAATAAGCATGGCCTCGACCTGGTCCTCGTCGCCGGGCCGGTTGGCGTCGAGGGCCGCCTGCACCTTTGCCTTGTCTCTTCCCAGCAGCGCGTCGGCATAGGCTCGACAGATGGCAGGAAGCCTCGGCCCGAGAGTGCGTCCGGGCTTGGGCATTTCGCCAAGCATCGCTTCCGCCTCTTGGGCACGTCCGCGTGCGAGAAGGTACACGACGTACCGCCAGACTTCGTCGGTCTGTCGCCCTCCGTTCGCCGCGATAGCCTTCCAAATCCGATCCACGGCCCTGTCGTCGCCAGTGTCCATGGCAATCGACATCGCCGTCGCCGACACGTCTTCCGGGGCTTTCCCCGAATAGACGAGCGGATATAGCCTTGCTTCTGCGATGCGGCCGAGCTGTAGGATGCTCCGGCTCCCCTCCGCCCACGCAAGCATCTGGTCCCAAAGGAAATTGTCCGGCAGAAAATCTTTCTGATAAGGCAGCAAGCTGATGAAGAACTTCGTGTCGAACAGGAGCTTGGTCGTCGAGTCCGGCTTCGACTCGTCGACCATCGACTTCAGGGTCGCGAAGGCCGTCAAGCGAAGCTCGATCGGGTCCGGCGCATATCGCTTCATCTCCGGCGAGAATTGAAAGTTCGGATCGAGTTTCCCCGCCGTTTGGGCAAGCCACAAGGCCGTTTGCAGCTCCCACGCCGAAGGGTTCTGGTCGACGACCGTCTTGAGATCGTCCACCAGTTCCGCCGCCCGCAGCCCGGCTGTATCGACCATCGACAGCACCTGGAGCGGATCCATCGTCTCCCCACTCCTCAGGCCGCGATGGATCGACGCGATCATCTTGTCCGGCTGCTTCAGCTCTCGATAGACCGAGGCGAGCTGGCCCAGCCACATCAATTTGTCCTTGCCCGTATCGATCGCCGCGGAAATGACCTTCAGCTCGCCAGCGATGTCCTTCGCCGCCTGGTAGAGGAGCATCAGGTCCTCCAGCGCGGCGTGAATCGCGAGATCCTCTCCCTTTGCCTTGGTGGACGCCCATAGCCGGTCGAACTCTTTGACCCGGTCATGCGCCTCGCGCGCGGCGAGCGCCTGTAAGTAAAGCCCTTCCGCATTTCCTTCCGAAAAGGTTCTTACGAGCCGGCCGAGGAGACGGCGTCGGTCGTCCCGAGACGTCGCGCTCGTCAGGGCAGTCAGCCCGCTGGCGAAGTCCTTGTCCTCCGCCCATATCGCCTCTGCTGCCTTCGCCCGCTGCGCGGCCGTTATCGCCGGCGAAGGGGAGATCAGTATCGCTTGGTCGCGATAATAGCCCCGGTCCTCACCGATCACCTGATCGCAAAAGCGAGCCGCTTCCGAATAGCGATGCGCTTCCAGAAGCAGCCCCGCCAGAGTCATCTTTCGGCGAGACGTCATCTCTCCTAGCTGGTCAATGGTCTTCAGGAGTTCGATCGCCGGTCCAGTCAGGCGCTTCGTCGCGAGCAGCTCGGCGATCGAGTAGAGGGCCGTGCCATAGACCGCGTTGTTGATCCGCTTCGAGCCGGCGAGGTCCGCCATCGCTTGCTGGACCGCCTCGATGCGCGGGGCGAAGCTCGCGAGAAGCACGTCTTGCGTCTGCTCGTTCCAGCTTGCGGGCTGTTGGGCGAATTTCCCGTGATCCGGCTCGGTGTAGTCGTGGACCTGCTTCTTGACGAACTCCGCCAGGCGGGAAGCCCAGACCGCCCCCGAAACGCTGTCCCGCAGCGCCGGATCGCGCATTCCCTGGAGCAGGAAATGAGTGAACGCGCCGTGGCTGAGCTCGGCATATTCGTACGAGCGCTTCCCCGGCGCGCAGCCGAGCAGCACCGCCAGGTTCGCCTTTCCCGCGAGCTCCTGAAGCTCCCCGCCGAACGGATTCTGCTCCTCGGCCCGGCAGGCGTCGCAGAGGATCAGCACGTTTTTCAGGCCCGCTCCGACGATCCGCTTGATGACCTCCCGAACCGGCAATCCGACCTTTTCGATGGTCGATCGAGTCGTATCGGTCGGACATAGGAAGTCGCCGGCCTTCGTCCCGACTCCGTGGCCGGAGAAGTAGAAAATGAAGAGATCGCCTTTGTCCAGCCGCTTGTCGGCGAAAATCCGGTCGAGGCTCGCCAAGACGTTCTTGGCCGTCGGCGCAGCTTCCGGACGGTCCTTATCGATCAGCAGAGTCACGTCCTCCGGCCTGAACGAAAAGTCCTCGGTAAGTGCATGGGCGAACTCGACCGCGTCGTTTCGGGCATATTTCAAGGAGCCCAACTCCTTGTAATCGCTCGCCCCGATCACGACCGCCCACTTCTTCGGCGCCGCCAACTTCATCGCCCGGACGCTGTCGAGGCTCTGCTTGTCGTCGGCAAGGCCGAAGCCCGCGACCAAAAGTAAGAGGATTGCAAGGAAACCGCGTGCCATGGACCGCTCAATCATACGCGCAACCCGGCGCCCGGTTACACGAAGAGAAGGAAAAGCCCTCTCCCCTCCGGAAACCGTCGCATGGAGCGCCTACTCTTCTTCGTCCAGCGCGTCGACGACCTCACGCAAGAGCTGCGCCAGATCGACGGCCCGCTCCCCGAGCGGCTCGAAGAACCGTTCCCGCACGGGCTTGACCAAGGCCTTGCCCTCGTACAACAGGCTCTTCCCCGAGTCGGTCAGAGACAGACACCGTGCCCGCGCGTCGGTCGGATGCTCCACCCGGACCAAGAGGCCGCGTTCAGCCAGAGAGCGGATTACCTGGGACGTCATGTTTTCATCCGTCGCCGCAAAGCGCGCAACCTGCGCCTGGGTCACACAATCCCCCTCGAGGCTGAGCACATCGACCGAAGCCATCAAAACGAACTGCACGTATGTCAGATGAAGCGGCTCCAGCGCCTTCCGGACGATCCGTTGCCAGGCGTTCGTCGCCAGCCAAAGCTGATAGCCGGGATTCCGCTCCAGATCCTGATACTTCATTTCACGATAACGGCCACATTGGCCGAAAGACCGGCCGCCAGCTTTTCGAGGTCGGGCTGGCCAGGATCGAGGGTGATCTTCACCGCCACCCGCTGCACGACCTTCGTGAAGTTGCCGGTTGCATTATCCGCCGGAAGCAGCGCGAACGTCGAACCTGTCCCCGCCGATATCGAGTTCACGTGCCCTTTGAAGGTCCGCCCAGGAATCGCGTCCACTTCGATCTCGACTTCCGCTCCCACGTGGATGTCCGCCATCTGCGTCTCCTTGAAGTTGGCGATGATCCATGGGATCTCGGCCGGAATCAGCGACATCAACGGCTGGCCCGGCGTCACCTGTTGGCCGATCTCCGCCGTGTTCTTGCTGATCTTGCCTGCCAGTGGCGCCGTGAGCCTTGTCCGCGCGAGCGCCACTTGGGCGCTTGTCAACGCGGCTCTCGCTTGGGCGACCTTGGCGATCGCCTGGGCCTTTGCCGCCTGGCTCATCGAAATCCGCTTCGGCAAGGCCTGCGCCTCCGCAAGCTTGCCTACGTTCTGCTGCTGCCTGGCTTGCGCCGCCGAGACCCCCTGCCGCGCCGCCTGCAAATCGGATTTCGACTGAGTCACCCGGGCCGCTTGGGCCACCGCCGCCTGTTGCGCCGCCTTGGCGTTGGCCCGAGCCGTCGCAATCGCGGAGTCGGCCTCCTTGACCTGCTGCCGCGCCACTGCATAGTCCGAGCGCCGCTGCGCCTCCGCCGCCTGGGCTGCCTTGACCTGCTCCGCCGCCGCATCGACGGCCGCCTGCGCGTTCGCCGCCGCAGTCTCCTTCTGCTCGGCCGTTGAGACGGGCACCGCTCCCTGATCGGCGAGCGTCCGATACCGCTTGGCGTCCCGATCCGCGTTCACCCAGGTCGCCTTCGCGTTCGCCAGGTTTGCCTGAGCCACTTTCACCACCGCCGAAGCGTTCGTAACCGCCGCTTGGGCGCCCGTCAGTTGTTGAGCGACTCGGTTGCGCGAAATAATCTGCGCTTGGATGGCTTCGTTCGCCGCCTTGGCCTGTGCGTCGGAGGACCGCAAGGTCGCTTCCGCCGTCTGGACGCCCGAGACCGCCTTTTCGACGTTCGAATTCGCAGTCGCGATATCCGACCCGCCGACATCGACTCCGCCTTGCGCCTCGCTCACCTGGGCATTTCCGGTTTCCTTCGTCAACCCGAGGTCGGCTTCCGCGCTCCTCGCGTTCGCTTCCGCCACCGCCAGATTCGCTTCGGCCTGCGCCAAATCCGCCTTATAGGTCGTGTCGTCGAGCTGGACAAGCAGTTGCCCCGGCCGAACTTCCTGGTTCTCCGAAACCGGCACCGAGGCGATATTTCCGTTGATCAGAGAATTGATCGGGACGATATCCATCGTCACGTATGCGTCGTCCGTCGTCACGTGCGTCGAGTTGTATTGGAACATCCGGATTCCAAAGAACCCGCCGACGACGACCACGCAAGCGAGAACGATCAGGCCGGTCGGCCTCTTTTTCGGCTTAGGCGGTTCTTGCGGGGGAACTTCCAGGGCAGGCGCTTGAGTTGGGGTTGCGGCTTCGCTCATAGGGAATAATCGTGGCTACAGGATTACTATACGCGCGTAGTAATCAGCCGTCTCAACCCAGTAGCGCAGGCTTCCAGCCTGCAAGGCCCCCCTCCAGGGTGGCTTGTTGCTGCCCTCGACCGGAAGAAGGCAATGTCGGCGAGGGTCAGGCCAAAGCGTCGATCCGCCGCGCAAGCTCGAAATCGTAAGGCGAAATCCCCCCGACGTCATGCGTATTGACCGAAACCGTCGCCTTGGCATAGCCGACGAGGATATCGGGATGGTGGTTAAGCTTGTCCGCCACGTGCCCCACCGCTGCCGCAAAGACGACGCCATCCTTGTAGGTCTTGAACGCGTACGTCTTCGAGATCTTGTCCCCGTCGTATCCCCAACCCTCGAGCTCTCCAAGCCCCCGCTCGATCTCACCTTGACCGAGCTTGATATACGCTAATTCCGCCATATAGCGAGGATACACCGACCACCGAAGCCCCTCCCCGAGTGGCTCGTCGCGGGAGAGAGGGTTGGGGTGAGGGCTCGGTCGCCGCTACAGCTTCGACAAGTCGGGCCGCAGATGGTGGAAGTCCGCGCTGTCCTGAACCAGCTTCGCGATCGCGACCAGCTTCGCTTCCTGATAATTCCGCCCGGTCAGAACCCTGCTCACCGAGTTGTTGGAGGCATCCGCGCCCCAAGGAAGGGCGATCTGCGGGGTTCCCGTCAGGTTCGTCGTGATGAGCAGTTGGCCGCTCGTCCCTTGCGAGAGCACCGCGTCGAAGTCGCCCATCTCCTTCTCGAATTGCGCCATCGCAAGGGTTCGAGCCCGTTGCATCTGCAAGTACTCCGGCGCCGGCACATAGCGGGCGGCGCGGAAAGTCTGCGGCCAAGGCGAATTCGTCAGCTCCCGGATTTGCTCGCCGAGCGTGAAGGCGTCGAAGGCCGAGGAAGATTCCACGTTCAGGATGTTCAGCACTCCGTTGGGGACCGGCGTAAACCGGACCGGCTGAAGCTGCGCGCCCAATTTCTGCAGGGCCTGCAACGCCGGGTCCCTCTCGATCCCCGAACGGTCGGTCATTTCCGCGTTCGGCCCGACCGTATACGCGATCTTCAGCTTCTTCGGATCGACCGACGCCGGCCAGACGAACGAGCGCGCAACCGCGCTCGGATCGAGCGGATCGGCCCCGCAAATCTGAGCGAGGACCAGCGCCGTGTCTTCGGCTTGACGGCAAATGATGCCGACCTTGTCCATCGTATAACTCAGGGCCATACCGCCATGGCGGCTGGTCCGGCCATAGGTCGGGCGCAGGCCGGTCACCCGGCACCGCGTCGAGGGCGACACGATGCTCCCAAGCGTCTCCGTACCGATCGCGAAGGCTACGAGCCCGGCCGCCGTCCCCGCCGCCGAGCCCGCGCTCGACCCGCTCGACCCTTGCGAAAGGTTGAAAGGATTCTTCGTCGTCCCCCGGAACCAGACGTCGCCGAGGGCCAGAGCCCCCATGCTCAGCTTCGCCAGCAAAATCGCCCCTGCCGCGTCCAGTTTTTGCACGACCGTCGCATCGTAATCGAAGCTCTGATGCTCGAACGTGTTCGCTCCCCAAGTCGTCGGATAGCCCTTCACCGCGAACAGGTCCTTGATCCCATAAGGGATGCCGTGAAGGGGCCCGCGATAATGGCCGGCGGCGATCTCCTTCTCCGCCTCGACAGCCGCCTTCCGCGCCCGATCCTCCGTTAAAGTCACAACGCAGAGCAGCTTGTCGCCATACCGCTTCAGCCGGTCAAGATAAATCTCGGTGAGCCGAACCGGTGAAAGCTGCTTCGATTTGATCAGCGCGCCAAGCTCGCGTACGGATAGGAAGGCGATATCCTCGTCGGACATCTTCTTCAGGTCGAGCCCCCTTACGCCTGTCGGCTTCACCTCGACCCTCGGCTTGTCTTCCGATCCGCCGCCGATCGGCGTGAAGACGGTGCGCGGCTCCGTCGTGTAATCGATCGGCAGCTTGCGGATCGCCTCGAACCCCCGCCTGCTCCCGGCCACGGAAGCCAGGATTTCCTTCCGCTCGGCATCGGTGAAAGAGATTCCGGCGACCTTCTCGAACGACTTGAGATCGTCGACCGTGATCGCCTCCGATTCCGGCCTCGCCTCCCCTTGCCCCAAAGCAGCGGGAACAGCCGAGGCGACGCCGGCGAGAAGCAAAGACTTGAGAAGCTCTTTCCGAGAAAGCATTGCCCCTCCATTCTAGCCACTTGCCCGGATGAGAGGGTGAGGGAGTGACCGGTGACCGGTGACCGGTGACCAGTGATCATCTCACCCAATCTCACCCAATCTCACCCAATCACCTCCATCACCTCCATCACCCAATCCCCCCCATCACCCCTTCGCCCCCATCCGTGTATCCTATCGCCATGCTCGCCCTTGGATTCGCTGCGCTGCTTCTCGCTTCGCCGCAAGCGCCCGACTGGCCCCAGACCCGCGCGGAAAGAACGAACTATACGGAGACCTCGCACTACGAAGACGTCGTCGCTTTCGTCAAAGCCCTGCAAGCCAAAGGCGCGCCGGTTTCCCTGCAATGGATGGGCAACAGCGCCGAGGGCCGCCCCATGCCGCTCGTTATTGCCTCCCGTCCCTTCATGTCGACCCCGGAGGAAGCCCGGCGAAGCGGCAGGCCGATCATCTACATCGAAGCCAACATCCACGCCGGCGAGGTCGAGGGCAAGGAAGCCGCCCAGGCACTCCTCCGCGATTGGTGCAAGCAGAGCCCGAGCGTCCTCGACAAGGCCGTCATCCTGATGACTCCGATCTACAACATCGACGGCAACGAGAAGTTCGGACCGGTCGAGCGCAACCGCCCCGAGCAGAACGGCCCGGGCGAAGTGGGCGTGCGCCCGAACGGCCAGAACTACGATCTCAACCGCGACTGCATCAAGGCCGAGTCGCCCGAAATGCGAGGCGTCCTCGAATATGTTTGGAAGGGCTGGGATCCCGACGTCGTGCTCGACCTCCACACTACCGACGGCACCCGCCACGGCTACGAGCTCACCTATTCGCCGCCCCTCAACCCCAACACCGATCCCGAGGTGATGAAGTACGCCCGCGACGAGCTGCTTCCCCAGGTTCGTGCCCAGCTACGAAAGCAAAACGGGATCGACCTGTTCGACTACGGCAACGTCGAGCGACGGGGCGACGAGCGCGCTTGGTACAGCTTCGAGCCGTTTGGCCGCTATGTCACCAACTACGCCGGCCTCCGCAACCGCATCGCCATCCTCTCCGAAGCCACGACGTTCATCCCCTTCAAGGATCGGGTCCTCGCCACGTACGAATTCGTCCAGGCCTGCGTCGATCACGTCCTGAAGAATGCGAAGCGCGTCGTCGCCATGACCCGCGCCGCCGACGAGCGCGTGATCTCCTGGGGAACCGACCCGAGCAAGGCCCCGGCCCTTGGCGTCCGCTGGGATTTCGATAGCCGTGGCAGCGAAGACGTTCTCCTCGAAAAGCTCGCTCCCGGCGAAAAACGGCCCCTCACCGGCCGTCCGAAAGAGCTGGCGAAAGAGAAGATGAAGATCTTCGACCGGTTTAAGCCGACGAAAACCGCGGCTTTCCCCGCCGCCTACCTGATCTCACCCGCCGAAACCGCGACCGTCGACCTACTACGCCGCCACGGCATCGTCGTGGAAAAGATGCTTTCCGGCTGGGAGGGCGAGGCCGACGTCTTCCATGTGACGGCCGTCAACGAGGCCGCCCAGGCCTTCCAGGGCCATAAGCTGATGCGGGTTGAGGGAGGCTTCACAAGAGCCCACGCCAGGTTTGCCCAAGGCAGCTATCTTGTCCGCACGGCGCAGCCGCTCGGGACCCTCGCTTTCTATATCTTGGAGCCGGAGTCGACGGACGGAGCCGCGGCGTGGGGCTTTTTCTCTCAACCCCCCGCCGCGAACGCCCTCTATCCGGTCGTCAAGTGCCCGTTGCCACCGGCCGTCCCGACCGAGCTTGTCAAATAAGGCCTACTTGGACTTGACGAAGTCGAGTTCCAGGTTTCCGCCCGACGGGCCAGGCCCGGTCGCGTGGATTTTCGTGCCGTCGTCATTGACCGTAAGCGTCGGCTCGGTCCCCTTTTGAGGCTTGTCGGGGGTTACCGTGAGGGTTTTCTCCTTCAACTGCCATTTGCCCGTTTCGGTCGTGCCGGTCGGATCGGTCGCCGCATAAGTGCCATCGCTCTTGAACTCGATATGCATCTTGTCGAAGCCTTCCCGAATCTGCGGCATTTTCTTCATTTCCGGCGTCAGGCCGGGCATCTGGAGACTGTCGACATCGGCTTTCCAGGTTCCGACGATCTTATCCTTCAGGCCGCCGCCGCATCCCGCCACCATCAGGCCGAGAGCCATAAGCGCCAATCCAAATCTCTTCAAAGCGAACACCTCCACCCGAGCTACGGGCTTGAAACATCTTACGGCATCCGGGCCGAAAAGGACTCGTTTGTCTACTTCGGAGCCTTCACCAAATCCATTTCCATGGCCATCTGGCCGGTCCCCTGCGAGATGTGGATGCGTGAGCCGTCGTCGTTCACCGTCACCTTCGGCGGATTCGGGCCCTGCGGTCCATCGACGGTCAACGTAATCGTATGGTCCTTCAACGTCCACTTGCCTGTCTTCGAGACGCCCCCCAGCGTGCTCGTGAGCGAAACGGTCCCATCCTCCTTGAATTCGAACCGGCCCGATTCGAGGCCCTTTCTCATGTCGGCCTCCATCTTCGGGTCTTTCTTGAGCGCATCCAAGAAGGGAGATTTCATCGTCGGCCCGTCGATCATCCAATTCCCAACGATTTTGCTCTTGAGGCTCGAGCAGCCCACAGCGGCCAACGCGCAAAGGGCGATCAATAGAGACTTATTCAAACTTCACTCCTGTGGCTTCTCTTGTGCCGGACATTCTACGCCGGGCACGCTTCGCAGGATGCAATCCGAAAGCGTATATTGGCGTTTGACCATGCGTGCCTCGATCCAAGGCCGCGTTGGTGCGTTCACCATTCTCACACTTGGTGCCGTTCAGTCCTTCGGCCAGACCGAGCCGATCATCACCCAGCGGATCATCCAGGAAGGCAAGTATCACAGCCAGGTCATGCAGCTTCTCAAGGAACTCACCGACACCGGCCCGCGCCTCACCAGCTCGACCAACCTGGAGAAAGCGGAAGCCTGGGCGGTCGGCAAGTTCAAGTCGTGGGGGCTCTCCAACGTGGAGGGTCGCCTACCCCAACAGCTTCCCAAACAGCCGCTCCAACTCCTCCCGCGAGAGGTCGAGGGCCGCCTCCCCGACGACCAGCTCCAGCTTCCCCTCATCGCCCAATCCGGAAAACAGGAAAACGCGGTCCTCCCACCCGATCCGCTCCGCCGCCGCAACCAGCCGCGCGACATCTCCCGGGAAGTACACATGCATCATGTTCGTCGGAGGTTCCTCAGGGACCACCCGAACGCCGAGACCGCGCAAAACCGTAGCCACTTCCTTCGCCTTCGCCACGTAGTCGGCCATCCGAGGCAGGTGCCGCTCCATCCCCTGTTTCGCGGACATAACGGCCGGAGCCATCTGGGCCAGGTTCCCGCCATGCCGCCGCTGCCATATCCGGGCCTCCCGAATCATCTCCGAGGGCCCGGCCAGCAGAGCCCCCGGCAAGCCGTTAAGAATCTTGTAGAACGAGACATAAACCGAGTCGAACGGCGTCGCAATCTCCGCGTAGCTCCGCCCATAGAACGGCCGGCACTCCCAAAGCCGGGCGCCGTCCATGTGCAGCTTCATCCCGCGAGCATGCGCCAAATCGCAGATCGCCATAAGCTCCTCCCACGAAGGAAGCTGCCCACCGATCTCTCTCTGGGGCAGCTCGATCAGAAGAGAAGAACAATCCGGCGCGGCCTCGAGGTCGGCCAAGGTGAATAGCCGGTCCGCTTCCCCGAGCAAAACGCTCTCCAAATGGTGCAGCTCTCGATAGGCCCCCTGCTCGTGAATCTCCAAGTGGCAAGTCGGATGGAAGGCAGCGCGCGGATTCCCCGCCTGATCCGCCCAGATCCGCAGAGCGATCTGCTGAGCCATCGTCCCGCTCGGCATGAAGACGGCCGCCTCCTTCCCGAGCAGCTCCGCCGCCTCCGATTCGAACTCGGCGATCGCGCCGCCCCGCCCGTAGTGATCCCTCGGCGACAGGGCCAACGGGCTCTCCGCGATCTCTCGCAACTGGTCCCGGACCGAGCGCGGATAATGGCCGCGCAAGAAGCGCGTGCATTGGGCGATCACTTCCTCGATAGGGCTCGCAGGCATGTTCAGCGTGATACCCCCATTCGTGCTAGATTGATTCGCGGTGCGCATTCTCTTCACGGTCACCCTGTTCCTTAGCTCGATGCTGCTGTTCCTCATCGAGCCGATGATCGCCAAGATGATCCTGCCCCGCTTCGGCGGCTCGCCCGGAGTCTGGAATACGAGCCTCCTCTTCTTCCAGGCCGCCCTCCTCGCCGGCTACGGCTACGCCCACATCGCCACGAAGTACCTCGGCCCGCGCATCCAGGCGATCACCCATATCGCCGTTCTCGTCCTCCCCGTCTTCCTGCTTCCCTTCGCCCTCCCTCATGGCGTCGGCGCGATCGGCGCAAATCCCGCCCCCCTCGTGCTGCTCGTCCTGACCGTCTCGGTCGGACTGCCCTTTCTCGTCGTTTCCGCAGGCGCCCCTCTTCTTCAGCGATGGTTCGCCGCGACGAAAGACCCCCACGCCCACGACCCGTACTTCCTGTACGCCGCGAGCAACCTCGGCAGTATGCTCGCCCTCCTCTCCTACCCCTTTCTGATCGAGCCGCGCTTCAGCCTCTCCCAACAAACCCAGCTTTGGGCGGCCGGATATTACGCCCTCTTCGTTCTGATGGCGGTTTGCGCGATCGCCATCTGGCTCAGCCGGGGGAAGGACGAGCCGTTTCATGAAGCCCCGCCGACCATGCCCGCCGAAATCGAGCGGCCAGAAGAGAGCGTCCAGCCGGCCGTGACCTGGAAGCGGAGGCTCTTCTGGATTGCGCTCGCCTTCTGCCCAAGCAGCCTCCTCCTCGGCGTGACGACCTATCTGACCTCCAACATCGCGCCGATCCCCCTGCTCTGGGTCGTTCCCCTCGCCCTGTACCTGCTCACCTTCATCGTCGCCTTCGCAAGGAAGCAAGTTCTCTCCAGTGCCAAGATTGGCCGCTTCCTGCCCCTCCTCGTCGTGCCCCTCGCCTTCACGCTCATCCTCGAAGCCAGCGAGCCCGAGCTGATCGTCCCCCTGACCATCCTGAACCTGATCGTCTTCTTCGCCGCCTCCCTGATGTGCCACACGGAGCTCGCGGAGAACCGCCCGAAGGCCGAGCATCTCACCGAGTTCTACTTCTATGTCTCTCTCGGCGGCGTGCTCGGCGGCCTCTTCAACGCCTTGATCGCCCCCGCCCTCTTCAACAGCTTTTTCGAATACCCGCTCGTCCTCGCCGCCGCCTGCGCCTTCCGCCCCTCCGCCTCGGCGGATCGCTGGAAGTTCGGTCGCCTCGACTGGCTGTATCCGATTGGGATCGCCGCCCTCGTCGTCGCAATGGCTCTGATCGGGCGCGCGATCTTTCCCGAACCGACCCATACCCGCTCGGCGATCATGATCGGCCTTCCCCTGGTCGCCGTCTTTCTGGCTACCGATCGCCCGCTTCGCTTCGCCGCCTCGCTGCTCGTCCTCTTCGCCGGCTCGGCGATCATGCAGGTCGCCGTTGCGGGGCGCATCATCGCCGCGAAGCGCAGCTTCTTCGGCGTCCACCGGGTCGTCGAATACACCAACCCGTACGGAACCTTCCACGACCTCGTCCACGGAAACACGATCCACGGCAAGGAGAACCTCGACGAGAAGGTACACGCCTCTCTCCCGCCGAAGATACAGCAGTCCCTCGATCTCACGCCGCTCACCTACTACTATCCGACCGGCCCGATCGGCCAAGTCTTCCAGGTGCTCGGCCCGAGCCGCCATAACGTCGCCCTGGTCGGCCTCGGAATCGGTTCCCTCGCCGCCTACGGGCAGCCGGGTCAGAAGTTCACGTATTACGAGATCGATCCCGACGTCGTCGAGCTGGCAAGCGACACGAAGCTTTTCCACTTCGTCCACGATTGCCGTGCGAGTCTCAAGATCGATGTCGGAGATGCCCGCCTCGAGCTCGCCAAAGCCCCCGACGCAAGCTACGACCTGATCGTCCTCGACGCGTTCAGCTCCGACTCCATCCCGATGCATCTCCTCACCCGCGAGGCGATCCAGATGTATCTGACCAAGCTCATGCCGGGCGGCGTCCTCGCCTTCCACATCTCCAACCGCTACCTGGATCTAAAGCCGATCCTCGGCAACGAAGCCGCCAATCTCGGGCTCAGCGCCTACCTCGAATACGACGCCGGCAAAGAGGCCGAGGTGGGCAAGGAGCCGTCGAAGTGGGTCGTCATGGCCCGCAACCCGGCCGATTTCGGCGAACTCGTCCGACGCAATCCGGACTGGGACGCATTGGAAGCCGACCCTGGCTACCCGCTCTGGACCGACGACTACTCCAACCTCGCCAGCGTCCTCCGCATCGGCAGCCACACCGACGAGTAACGTCCAGTCCCTTCCCGCGTCAGCTCGCCGGCATCACCTTCGCCGAGACCTCGCCGAACCCGACCCGGTACCCGTCGCCTTCGCAGTAGCCCGTCATCGTCACCACGTCCCCGTCCGCCAGGAAAATGCGGGTCTCGCCCGTCTCCTCCAGCGTGATCGGCTTGGTTCCCTTCCAGCAAAGCTCCAGCATCGAGCCGAAGCTCCCTTCGTCAGGCCCCGAGATCGTGCCCGAGGCGTAGAGGTCGCTCGGCTCCAGATTCGTCCCGTTCGAGGCCTGGTGGGCAAGCTGCTGGGCAAAAGACCAGTACAAGTGCTTCGTATTCGACTTGCTGATGAGCTGCGGCTTCGACATCTTCTCGCTCTGCAGCCAGACTTCGAGCGTGATATCGAAATGCCCTGGCCGGGTCTGCTTGAGATGCGGCAGCGGCTCCGGGTCCTGCGCCGGCCCTGGAATCCGGAACGGCTCCAAGGCGTCGAGAGTCACGATCCACGGCGAAATCGACGTCGCGAAGGTCTTGGCCAGGAATGGTCCGAGCGGCTGATACTCCCACCGCTGCATGTCCCGCGCCGACCAATCGTTCACGAGCACGAAGCCGAAGATATACTCGTCCGCCTCGCCGACCGCGATCGTCGTCCCCTGCTCGGTCCCCTTCCCAAGGAAGAATCCCATTTCCAGCTCGAAGTCCAGTTCTTCCGTGGGAGCATAAACCGGCGGCGCATCCCCCTTCTTGAGCTGCCCCTTCGGCCGGATCACCGGCTCGCCCGACCCGATGACGCTCGACGCCCGGCCGTTGTAGCCCACCGGTAGCCATCGGTAGTTCGGCAGCAGCGGCGGCTGGTCCGGGCGGAACATCTTGCCGACATTGCTCGCGTGATAAATTCCCGAATAGAAATCCACATACGCGGTCGGGTAGATCGGCTGCAGGATTTCCACGTGCTTCATCGGAATCAGCGCCCGCTCCCGCATCGCCCGGTCGTCCCGCAGCTTCGGATTCCCCTCCCGCAAGAGATCGAAGAGCTGCTGGCGGATATTGGATAGCCCGGAGCGCCCCCCGGTCGTCATCACGTCGGCCAGATCGTCCATGAAGTGGTTCTCGTAGCCTTCGAGCAACCCCTCGTCGGCCAATTCGACCAGGTCGAGCACGTAGTCGCCGATCGCGACGCAAACCCGCTCCTCCCCGTTGTCTTCATTCAGATAGAGCCCGTACGGAAGGTTCTGAATCGGGAAATGCGATCCCTCGCGGACCGGCACCCATGATCGCGCTTTCTTCGGAACGATGAAGCTCATTTGCCCGCCATCTCCATGAGCCCGATCTCCGCGAGCCCATCCACCGGCTCCTGCACGGAGCAAGAACCGAAAGAAACAAGCAGGGACCTCCCGTACTCGACGTCTTCGAGGCCCACCTTGCACTCCCGCCACGTTAAGGTATCGCGGCCAAAGGAAAATGCCTCGCCCGATCTCTCATTGAGAATCTCCTCGAGCTCCTTGGTCGAGAGGTCTTCCGGCCCCGCCAACGCCGTCGCAACGAGCACGTTCAGGAAGCCGTGCATCGTAACTCCAAGCTTCTCGTCTCTCGCCGGCAAGGGATGGTGGAGGCCGGCGGTCAGCTTGAAGCCGAGATCGAGGTGCGCGCACTGTTGGATGAATTCGGCAAGTTGAGCGCTCGAAGGAAAGGCCGAGGCCTCCAAGCCGCCGGCTCGGGCCTTCGCGAAAGCGACTTCTCCTTCGGCGAGCGTGGCAAGCGACGTCGACATCTCCGGAGCCCAAGGCAATTCCGCGAAGAGATCGATGTTCGCGAACGACCGCAGGTCGTCGACGTATTCCGTCGCATGCCCGTGGTCGGGCAGGCGGACCTCGTAAGCCTGAATCTCCGCATGGTTTTCCGCATCCTTGACGAACTTGGTCATGACGGCGGCGTCATGTTCCAGACCGTGCTTCCAATGCTTGTGGTCGGGCTGGATCGTCCCAATGACGGAAACCGGAATAAACGGCTCCTCCGGATGTTCGGCCAGCTCGATCGCCAGGTCCGGCAATTTGCCCACCGGGCACGCAAACCGGTCGACCAGCCACCGGTTCGGCCCGCCCATGATCGCCAAATACTCGTTGATCGCCTCTCCCAGCGGGAGCTTGGCCGGCGGAAAAAGACCGGCATAGTCGATCACGCCTTCGAGCATCGACCGCAACACGCCATTCATGGCGTGAGTTTAGCCTTTAACGGCAATCGTAAGACGCCGGGAAGCCCTCTCCCCTCCGGGGGAGAGGGTCTGTGAACCCGAGCGGTAGCGAGGGAGAACAGGGGTGAGGGAGCGAACCGGCGCCTCATCATTCCCATGCGACAATTTTTCCAGGAAAAGGGAAAGGGAAAGGGAGCCTAAGCGACCCAACCCATCGATTTATGTATGACAACCTGATCTGAAGCTGCCGTCCGAACCCCGTTTCGCTAGTTCTCGGAGGTGGCCGCCCATGTCGCGAAGCGACCTTCGGAGTGCTGAAGCGCAGCTTCAGCCTTACGTCTCGTCATTCTGCGGTAGCTCTACAGGCAGAGTTGCCACTCGTTGGGAAAGGCGGGAGCTACGCTTCAGCGCACTCCGAAGGTCGCTTCGCGACGAGCGCCTCCGCTAATCTGAAACTCCCATCCGAACGCTCAACACTAAACGCTCAACACTCAACACAGTTTCACCCCGGTTGAGAGTCCTAATGAGAACTAGCTTCGCCGAGCCGCGACGAGAATGTTCAGCCATTTCTTCTCGCCGAGGAAATCGGTGCCGACGCCGTTGTGGGTGCGGCTCGAATGGACGAAGTAGCCGTTGCCGAGATAGATGCCGGTGTGCCCGATCATCCCGCGTTTCGCGTCCCAGAAGTAGAGCCGGTCCCCGGCCCGAAGATCCTGCAGACGGGTCACGGGAGTCCCGACGTGAACCTGCTCCGCGGCCGTCCGCGGAAGTCTGATATGGGCGACCTCGCCGAACATCTTTTGAACGAGGCCCGAGCAATCGATCCCGCGATTCTCGTCGGTCCCGCCCCAAACGTAGGGCGTACCGATGAAGTGGGTCGCGTACTGAGCCGCCATAGCCGCTCCGACGCTGTTGTTCGTGCCCCGGTAGCCTTCGGTCGACATCGTCCGGTAGGTGTTGCGCACCGGCCGGTTCGCCGTGACCTCGTAAGGCAATTTCGCCACCGTATCCGCTTTCACGTAGCCGTAGCTGCCGTTCTGCAAAAGCACCTTGCACCAGGTGTTGCTCAAGGGCCGGATCACCACATAGTCGTAGGCCTTGACCTTGTAATAGACCTGCGAGTTCTTGCTGGGGCGGGCGTAAATTCGAGTGGTTTCGGTGACTTGGCCAAGTTTGCCAAGCACAACCTTCTCAGCAAAAGCGCCCACGGAAAGGGCGCAAGCGAGGAGGGCGGCAGTGATTCGTCGCAACATCATCTTGGATCCAATCAGGTTAATGCCCTAATTATAGGCAAAATCACCCAGGCTTTCAGGCCAGGACGGGACCACCGGGTATACCGGTTCGCCGCAAAACCCGGCATTTAGCAATCTATACGCCGGCCGATACGGCTGACAACGCCCTGAGAACGAATAATCCGTCGGTTGCGCCCAAAAGCGCACGGGTCGCCCGCTCCGGGTGAGGCATCATCCCGAGGACGTTCCCCCGGGCATTGACCAATCCCGCGATAGCGTCCATTGAGCCGTTCGGATTGTTCACGTAGCGGAAGGCGATCAGGTCTTCGTCCTGCAGCCGCTTCAGAGTGTCGGCATCGCATACGTAGCGCCCCTCGCCGTGCGCGATCGGAATATGCAGATGCTTCCCTTCTGGAATGCCGCGCGCCCAGAACGAAATTCGATTGACTGGCTCCAGCTCGACCGTCTCGCAGATGAACTTCTGGCCCTCGTTCAGCAGCAACGCGCCAGGCAGCAGCCCGATCTCGCAAAGCACCTGGAAACCGTTGCAAGCCCCGATCACCGGCCGCCCCTCTTTCGCGAACCGCTCGACTTCCGCCATGATCGGCGACCGCGCCGCCATCGATCCGCAGCGCAAATAATCGCCGTAGGAAAACCCGCCGGGAAGGAAGACCGCGTCGAAGCCGGCCAGCGAAGTGTCCTCGTGCCAGACGTATTCCGCTCGCACGCCCGCATCTTCGTTGAGCGCGAAGTATGCGTCCTGATCGCAGTTGGAACCGGGAAATCGAATCACCGCCGTTTTCATCGCTAGACTCCCGCCGGCATTTGAACCAGCTCGATCTTATAGTCTTCGATGACGGGATTCGCGAGCAGCTTGTCGCACATCTCCTTGATCCGCGCCTCGCTGTACTCGTCGACCTGAAGCTCGATCATCTTCCCGATCCGAACCCCCTCGACCTCGGCATAGCCGAGCTTCTGAAGCGCCTGAGCCACCGTCCGCCCGGCCGAGTCGAGTAGGGAGGGCTTGAGGGTGACATACACGTGAACCGTGGGCATTCCCTATTTTGGCACGCCCAGAATGCTTCCCTCGCCTCCTTGGGCCCCTAACGCCTTTACCCTTAGCGGGGTCGCGAACTATCTGCGGCAAAAGCTCCTGGGCGCTTCCTCTCCTTGCTGGAGGGCGCCTGTCGCCGAAGTTCTATTGCTTGGGCGATTTCCTTCTCCTCACTCCGAGGCTAACGGCCTTTCGATTCGGGCTTCTTATGGCTTGCCTTGAGAACCATCCGAATCGGCGTGCCTTCCAGGGGATAGGCTTCCCGAATCTTGTTCATCAGGTACCGCTGGTAGCTGAAGTGAAAGATTTCGGGATCGTTGCAGAAGATCGCGAAGGTCGGGGGGCGGGTCGAGACTTGGGTCGCATAGTAAATCTTCAGGACCTTGCCCTTCGTCGAATATGGCCGGGCGAAGGTGGCGTCCTGGATGAGCCGGTTGAGCTGTCCCGTCGAAACCCGGAAGCTATAGTTCTCCATCGCCTTGAGAACCGTGTCGAGCACCGGTTCGAGGCCCGCGCTCTCCTTCGCCGACGTGAAGGCCGCCGGCGCGTAGTTCAGCTCCGGAACCTGGTCGCGGAGGATTTGGAGCATGTCCTTCTTAAGCGGGGACTTTTGCCGAGGCAGGCCGTCCGGCGGCTCATTGACGTCCCACTTGTTGATCGCGAAGACGCACGCCTTCCCCGCATCGTGGGCGATCTTCGCGATCCGCTTGTCCCCGTCCGTTAAGCCCTCATGCCCGTCGACCACGACGAGCGCGCAGTCGGCCCGCTCGATCGCCTTCTGAGCGCGGTCCACCATGTAGTACTCGACCGTCCCTTGAATCTTCCCTCGCCGTCGGATCCCCGCCGTATCGATCAGGCGGAACTTCTCGCCTTTGTATTCCAGCAATGTATCGATCGCGTCCCGGGTCGTCCCCGCGATGTCGCTCACAATCATTCGCTGCTCGCCGGTGAAGGCGTTGATCATGGAGGACTTGCCCACGTTCGGCCGCCCGATGATCGCGAGCCGGATTTCCTCCCGCTCGTCCTCGTCCGGCACGGCTTCCGGTAGGACCGCGACGATCTGATCGAGCAAATCGGCGACCCCTCGGCCGTGAAGTCCCGAAACCGGGAAGATTTCCCCGAGCCCGAGTGCGTAGAACTCGTTTGCGACGAGGTCGCGCCCCGGATGATCGGACTTGTTCACCACCAAAAACAACGGCTTTTCGACGCCTCGCAGACGATTGGCGAGGTCCCGATCGTCGGGATTCAAGCCATCCTTGGCGTCCGTCAGGAAGAGGATCGCGTCGGCCTCCTGAAGCGCAATCTGCGCCTGCACGCGGATTTGCTCGGACAGCGGGTCGTCCTCTCCGAAGACGATGCCGCCCGTATCCACGACGGTAAACTTGCGGCCTTGCCACTCGGCCTCGGCGTACAGTCTGTCCCGGGTAATCCCCGGCGTGTCTTCGACGACCGCGACTCGTCGCCTGACGATGCGGTTGAAGAGCGTGCTCTTCCCCACGTTGGGGCGTCCGACAATCACGACCAAGGGCAGTTTCGAGCGCATGGGGGGCAACGAGAGGGTACCAGAGCTTGAGAGGGAAAGCGTCAATCGTCGTCGCCGCGCTTGCAGTCTTCGGCTCACAAGCGCTTGCCCAAGGTCTATACACCACTCCTGGCCGCTATATTTCCTTCTTCGGCGGCCACAGCGCGAGGATTCTCGGCAGCCAAGATATCCGGACCGATTACGGATTCGGCATCGCGTGGGCGAAACCCGAGCCGCATTTCAAGTGGCGGCATGGTCCCGCGCAACTCGTCCTCGAAGCCTACTACGAGCACAGCAACGGCCAGCAATATCCGACCCGCGGCAAGATCACCGATGCGATTGGCGCCATCTGGTACGCGCGATTTCGATTTCCCAGCAAGGTCGTCAACCTCTACGCCGATATCGGCGAGGGAGCCCAGCTATCGAACAGCGAAAGCTTCGATCTCGGAACGCGGCTCAACTCCAGCCCGATGATCGGCTTCGGAGTCACGATCCGCCAGGGCAGCCAGGAAACCCTGATCGGTTTCCGCATCCTTCATCTCTCGAACGCCGGGCTCAACAAGGACAACCGCGGCCAGAACCAAATCCTGTTTTATACTTCCGTCAAATTCTGAACAAGCGTCGTATAGCCTGGCGTAGACTCCGCGAAAGGCGGGTCCAGGCTATAGCTTTCCAGCTCCGCCGCCAGCCCCCGGTGGGCGGAAATGGCGAGATAGGGGCTCTTGCTCCAAATCGCCTGGCTCACCTCCTCCCTCCCCTTGGCGAACAGGCAATAGAGCATCTCGGCCCCGTCGGTGACGAGCCGCATCTCGTCGAGGGGCTTTGCGGAACGGGAAACCACGGCTTGTACGCCCTCGATCCCGACCGGATCCGGGCAGACGACCAGCACTTCGATCTTCCGCCTCGCCGCCGAGCCGAGATTGTCCCGCAGGTGATGGGCGACGTGCGACGTGCAGGCCATCAGCACCGCCGATTCCGCGCCGCCGATCATGTGGCGCGCCCTTTCGATGACCTGGGCTCGCGACCTGAGCGAGTAGACGCGATCGTCGTTGCCGGTACTACTAAGGCGGGCCAGCATCAGCTCCGCTTCAGCTCGTCGCCACTCGAAATCTCTTGTTAGTCGCGCAAGCAACTCATCGGACGGGACGGCCCGGCAAAGCCGGCTCGACCCCTCGTCGACGAGGACGGCCCCCTTTTGTTGGAGCGATTCGATGGCTTTGTAAGTATTGGCCGCCGCTTTGCCGATGGCTTGGGCGACGCGGTAGCCGGTGGCGGGCGACTCTCCCAAGAGAAAGGCATAGATTTCGGACTCGAGATTCGTGAAGCCAAACGGAGTCAAAATCTGGGAGGTGTCGGCAGGCATAGGCCCTATTTTGGCTCAAATCAGTAGTTTTCGCTACTAACAGATTCTCTCCTTCTCA
This sequence comes from Fimbriimonadaceae bacterium, assembly GCA_035545155.1. Classification (GTDB taxonomy): domain Bacteria; phylum Armatimonadota; class Fimbriimonadia; order Fimbriimonadales; family Fimbriimonadaceae; genus JAEVZK01. The sequence goes on from DASZYX010000001.1 coordinate 25,027, forward strand.
CGCGGACATACTGGATTCAGATGGCTGAATTGCTCCATACCGCCTTGCCCGGACTCCCGCCTCCGAGGGTCGGAAAGGTGCGCGAAGTTTACGATCTCGGCGACGAGCTGCTGATCGTCGCGACCGACCGCATTTCTGCGTTCGACGTCGTCATGGCGAACGGCATCCCCGACAAGGGCCGGATCCTCAACCAGATGAGCGCCTTCTGGTTCGATCGCCTTGGCACGGTCTGCCCGCATCACGTCATCTCGACCGACGACTCTGTCATCGCAGGGCGGCTGTCGAGCCCGCAGCCCGAGCTGGCTGGACGATCGACCCTCGCGAAAAAGGCGCTGCCGCTCACGATCGAATGCGTCGCCCGAGGCTACATTTCCGGCTCCCTCTTTAAGGAGTATCGCGTTCAGGGAGGCGCCGTCCATGGCTTCGGCTTGCCGGAAGGACTGCTGGAGTCAGGCATCCTGCCCGAACCGATCTTCACTCCCGCGACCAAAGCCGCGGAAGGCCACGACGAAAACATCAGCTTTGCCCGCGCTTGCGACATGGTCGGACGTGAGGTCGCGGAACAGGTCCGGGACTGGACTTTAGAGCTTTACCGCCAAGCCTCCCGGCACTGCGCCGAGGTCGGCCTGATTCTGGCCGACACCAAGTTCGAATTCGGCCTCACGGCCGACGGCGTCATCTGGATCGACGAAGCGCTCACTCCCGACAGCTCGCGTTTCTGGGACACGGCGCTCTACGAGCCAGGACATGCCCAGCCCAGCTACGACAAGCAGTTCGTCCGCGACTATCTCGAGACGCTCGCCTGGGATAAGCGGCCGCCAGGGCCGGTGCTCCCGGGAGACATCGTCGCGAAGACCCGGGCGAAGTACGTCGAAGCCTTCGAGCGGATCACCGGCCGGCAGTTCGGCTAGTCGTCTTGCCCGGCAGGCATGTAGAAGGCGATCTTGCAATACTCCCTGAAGCCGAGCTTCTCGTAAAGGGGAACGCCCATCCGGGAGGAATGGAGGATCGCCACGTCGTAACCATCTTCGAGAGCGCCTTGCAGGCAGGCGTGCATCACTCTTTCGCCGAATCCGCGCCTCCTTGCCTCAGGAACCACGCCGACGCAGTAGATCCCGGCGACGCCGGCGCCATAGAAGCTCATCGAGGCGGCGACGGGCTTGCCATCCGCCTTCAGATAGAAGAAGCGGATCGGGACGTCGGGAGCGAAGCAGTTCGTAAAGACGGAGCCGAAGGCGGGCGGCATACCAAAGGCGGCGAGCACGGCTTCCGACCATTCCGCGAGCGAGGCTTCGTCTGTCACTTCCTGGACCTCTTCGACGCTTCCCGGTTCGTAGCCGCGCAAGTCGACACCCATGCCGGGGGTCTGGTGGGACAGGGTAAGGCCGGCGGCAACCAGCTTGTCGCCCAAGTCGTCGGGATTCGATGCAGGGCCGACCTGCCAGCACCAAGGCATGCCTCGGCTCTCGAAAAACGAGGCCGCGCCGGCGATCGCCTGCTCCTCGGTACCCGATTCGAGGCTCGCCATCGAGGCGAAGTTGAACAGGTAGTGAGGCTGGTTCAAGCTGGTGAGCGCGACGCCGTGGACAACCTCATAGGCAGCCGACGGCGTTCGCGAGGCCATGAGCCGCCAGAGAGCATCCGGATTACGTTCGATGGCCTGGATGACCCGATTCGCTCTGAGCACATGAACATGATAGCGTTCGCCTGATACAATGGCGCATACATGGGAGACACTTGGCTGATGGTGCTCATCAGCCTCTTGCTGCTGCTGGGAAGCATCTTCTTCGTTGCGGCGGAGTACGCGATGGTGAGCTCGCGCAAGAGCCGCATCGAGGCTTTGGCGCGCCGGGGCAGCAAGCCGGCGAAGGCTCTCGCAAAGCAGCTCGACGACATTTCTCCTTACGTCGCGGGCAGTCAGGTCGGCATCACGATGATCAGCATCGGCGTCGGCACCCTTACCGAGCCGTTCGTCAGCGGACTCATCATTCATCCTTTCGGAGACAAGCTCACCAAGACCGGCTTAGAAGTCGTCCACGCCATCACCTTTCTTCTGATCACCTTCGTGCTCGTCGTCCTGGGCGAGCTCGTGCCGAAATATGTCTCGCTCCAGATGCCGGAGAAAGCGGCCATCATCCTCTTCCGGCCTCTGCAAGCGGTGATCGTCATTCTGAGGCCGATTATCTGGCTCGCCCAAAGCTCGGCGAAAGGGGTCGTCCGGCTTTTCGGGATCGAGGCGACGACGGTCGGCAAGGACAGCGTCGCCAAGGAAGAGCTCGTCATGCTCGTCCAATCGGGTGGGGCGGAAGGGACCCTCGACAAGATGCACGCGGAGATGGTCAGCCGCGCCCTCAAGCTCGACTCGCTCGATGCGCGGGACATCATGATCCACCGCCTCGACATCAAGTGGCTCGACGCGGCCTGGTCGAAGGAAACTTTGCTCCAGAGGCTGAAGAACGTTCCCTTCACGCGCCTGCCAGTCTGCCGGGGAGACATCGACGACATGGTCGGCGTCGCCTACCTGCACGATATCGTTAAGAACCTCGACGATCCCGACTTTTCCATCGAGAAGATCGCTCGGCCCTTGATCGCGGTGCCGGAAAACCTCACCCTGGAGAAGATCGTCGCCTCGATGCGGGACAACAAGACGCAGATGCTGATCGTGATGGACGAATACGGCGGCACGAGCGGGCTGATTACGCTGGAGGATGTGGTTGAGGAGGTTTTCGGAGAGCTCGAAGACCGGCTGGAGAGCGAACGCCCGCCGGTCGAGGTCTTTTCGGGAGGGCGGATTTCGGCCCGATCCGAGGTCCGCCTGGACGAGCTGATCTCCCAACTCAGCCTGCCGATCGACGCAACCGATAAGACGGACACCCTCGCGACCCTCATCGTCCGAGCCCTCGGCCGGGTTCCCCGGCCCGGCGACAGCATCGAATCGGAGATCGGGATTCTCCGCGTGGAAAACATGGCGCGAAGACGGATCACGCGGGTTTCCGTGCAGATCTTGCCTAAGCTCATGGCGGGGGAAGCGGAAGAGGGGTAGGTATTGGGTGTTGGGGTATTGGGTTGCTTGTCGTGGCTTGACGTCTACGTCTGGAGAAAGCCCTCCTGTAGTTGGCATGTCACTCGTGTTGGTGGTTTCCAAGGGAGTGGCTTGGCCACCAGCCCACTTTGCTCCCAATGAAACGTTAAACCGAAACCTTTCTTGACAAGCCATATCGGTCGCGAAGCGACCATGCCCGCGCCCTCATAGGCAAGAAGGCTGAAGCTACGCTTCAGCAGTCCGAAGGTCGCTTCGCAACTGATTTGCCGATTCAACGATGAGCTTTGTTCGCCGAATGCGCTAAACCGCCATTTGGGGCGCTGCCGGTGAGGGGATGATGGAGATGATGGAGGTGATGGAGGTGATGGAGATGAGGGGGTGAAGGGGTGAAGGGGTGAAGGGGTGAAGGGGTGAATGGGTGATGGGGTGAGATGGGTGAGATGGGTGACGGGGTGGTCCGTGATTGGTGACTGTATTGGTGATTGGTGACCGGAGTTTTCCGGAACCTCCACCCCCAGCCGGTGACCGGATGATCAGATCACGCCCTCACGAATCACCCCTTCACCCATCTCACCCTCTCATCTCCATCACCTCTATCACCTCCATCACCTCCATCATCCCCACCATCCCCATCACCCCTCATCGGCCCATCCCTGGTATGGTTTACCGTGCGCCGCCCTCTCCTTCTGGCTCTCTCCCTGTGCCTCGCGTCCTCGGCTTTGGCCGACCGGGTGATTACGGTTCCGATGGGGCGGAAGATTCCTTTTGGGGAGTTCAAGATCGATAGCTTTTTCGAGCTTTCCAACGCGAAAACCTGGGACCGGTTTGTGGGGATCGGGGTGACCAAGGATTTCGAGCTGGACTACTACGGCGAGCGGTTCGCGAACGGGCCGATGCGGGACACGTTCAACCTGAGCTACAACTACCTGCCGCCGATCATGAACGAGTCGCCGGGGATCAGCGTGGGCGTGAACGACGTGCTGAACCGGACGGCGGAGGGGCGGCGGTTCTATCTGGCGGTGACCTGGCGTACGGCGGTGGACTCGATCGGGAGCGGGAACCTGCCGATGGACGTGACGCTGGGCGTCTCGCAGGGATCGACGCTGCTGCCCTTCGTCGGGGTGTCGCTGCCGTTCGGCGATCCTCTGCGGCTGCTCGTCGAGGACGACGGATTCCGGATCGCGGCCGGGGTCGAGCTGAAGGCCTTTAAGAACTCGTTCGCGGCGCGGCTGCTGGTTCGGGACCAGGATGTGATGCTGGGGGCGAATCTGACTCTGCGGTTTTGAGGGCGAGCCCATGCTCGGCGCAGAGGGCGATGATTCTCTTTTCCAGCTCCTTCGCGAATAGCTCGCGATTCTCCTTTTCAGATTGGCCGGTCGACGTCTGCTCGTAGGTGAAGGGCTTGCCGTAGGCGAGGACGACGCGCCGGCGCTTCAGGCCCTTGCCGCCCTTCGGGGCGATCACATGGGTGCCGATCACCCCTACCGGGAGCACCTGGGCGCCGCTCCGCTTGGCGAGCATGGCGACGCCCCGGTTGATCGGCCCCATCGTCCGGCCGTCGCCCCGCGTGCCCTCGGGGAAGACGAGGACGGCGCGGCCCTGTTCGAGGAGGGCGAGAGCCTTGCGGATTGCTTCGGTATCGGAGTCGCCACGGCGGACCGGGAATGCGCCGAGACTGGCGATGATTTTGCCGAAAAGGCCCTTGAACAGCTCCTCCTTCGCCATGAAGGCAAGCTGGCGCTTGTTCGTGCCGCAGGCGACGGCGGGAGGATCGAGGTTGCTGACATGGTTGGGGGCGAAGATGACGCCGCCGGTCTTCGGGATGTTCTCCTCGCCGTAGGAGCGGATGCCGCCGGTGATCAGCCGGAAGAAGCCGTTGCGCACCAGCCTCAGGATGAAGGCGTACCAGGCCGACCGCTCCCCGGACATGTGGGAAGTATACGCTTCGCGGGGGGCCGCGAAGCGGGGGGCGTTGGGCGTTTGGCGTTGGGCGTTTGGCGTTGGGTGTTGGGGGTGTTGGGGTATTAGGGTATTGGGTGTTGGCCCTCACCCCCAACCCCCTCTCCCGTGACGAACCACACGGGAGAGGGGGCTCCGGAGGCCCTCGGCTCTTCCTGGAAGCCTCTACCAATCACGAATCACCTCCATCACCTCCATCACCTCCTCACCTCGCCATCTCGCAACGAAGCGGCGTAGGATAAAGCAGACCTATGCTCGTTGCGCTCTGCTTCGCCTTGACTGCTTACGCTCAGCCGGTTACGGCGCTTGCCGGCTATAACGGATCCTTGTTCGTCGGCCGGGCGGATGGCGGGGTCGAGCGGGTTGGGGTGGACTGTCAGGTGCGGGCGACTTATGCGAGGCCGAGCGGCGATCCCGTCAGCTTCGTCACCGCCTCGGTCTACGGCGTGGCTTGGCTCAGCGGGCCGGGTGGGGCGATCCGGGAGAAGGCGAAACCGGGCAAGGTCGCATCCCAAACGCTGACGATACGGGCGGGAGAGAAGACCTATTCCGTCTTGATCGAGCCTTCGGCTCCCGTGCGGCGTCTCGCTTGGCTGGAGAACCGGGTCGCGGTTTGCTACGATCTGGGCTCGACCTTTTACGATCCGCGCGGCAATGTGGTTGCGCCGTCGACTTTCATGCCACCGGACGCGGCCAAATTGGTGAGCGGGAGTTCGCTTTGGGTTCGGGAGCAGGAAGACGGCACGGAGGTGGCGCTCTTCGCCCGGCCCTATTCGGTGCGGCGCGATCCCCGGAACCAGACGGCGCCGCTGGTCAGCCTTATGACGGCCTTCCAGGTAGGGGCTTGGCAGTGGCTCAACCTGGGGGGATTCGCCTCGAACGCGTTCGACGCCTTTCCCGACGGGGAGGTGAACGCGACGGAGGACGGGCGGCTGGTGGGAGATACGAAGTTCTTCGTCCTCAGCGACCGGGTCGGGCTTGCGGCGGATGGGATCGTGGCCCGGGAACCGGACTCGATCGTCAACGTGCCGATCTTCACGAAAGACTGGGAGATCGCGAGGCTGGACGCGGCGACCGTTCCCGGCGACTCGCTCTGGTTTGGGGCCGGCGGCGATACCGCCTGGTGGTGGACGGGAAGCGCGCTCGTTTCGCAGAACCGGCGATCGGGCGAGGTCGCGGTTTACCTGCCGTGGAGCGATCCCGAGATGAAGGTCACGAGCTTCGTCACCGACTCGACCGGCATCTGGATCGGCTCGAACCATGGGCTGCGACGGCTCGATCCGGCGTCGCCGGACCCCGCGCTCGGCTACGCCGGATTCGTACGGGCGGCGTACGGGGAGGAGGCGACTTCGAGCGCGGACCCGAACGCGAAGAAGCTGACGGACGCGGTGTTTGCGTGGCGTTTCGCGGGGGCGGACAAGGCCGGCGAAGATGGCGGCCGGATGATCGCAAGCGTCTATAGCGCGCTGGGATTGCAGCTTCCGCAGACGGTTGGACAGCTATCGAGCGCGGGAACGCCGGTAAAGGACGATCTGCGGTTTGGAGACGTGCTGCTGAGCGACAAGGCGGGGGCGATCTATCTCGGAAACGGGATCACCGTCGAGGTTCGAGGCGGGCGGGTCCAGAACGGGGATATCTGGGCATTCCCTCGGGCCGTCGTGCGGCGCTTCGCGCCGTGATCCTCTTCCCCCCAGGAAACTGTCGCATGGGAATGAATCGGGCGCCGTTTGCCCCCTCACCCCTGTTCACCTTCGCTACGCGACGGTTCACAGCCCTCTCCCCCGGAGGGGAGAGGGGCTTCCGACAGGGCTAGTAGTGCCAGTCGACGTTGTGAGCCTGCTTCGCGTGGCGCTCGATGTATTCGCGCCGGGGCTCGACTTTCTCGCCCATCAGCCTTGAGAACATCGCTTCGATATCGATCTCGAAGGCGGGGTCGAGCTTGACTTGAATCAGCTTACGGCCATCCGGCGACATCGTCGTTTCCTCAAGGTCTTCCGCGTTCATTTCGCCGAGGCCTTTGAAGCGGGTGACGTTGACGTTCTTCTTCTTGAGTCCCTTGATAATGTCGTCCCGCTCTTTCTCGCTCATCGCGTAGTGGCGCTCGTTGTTGCCGACCTTGACGACGAAGAGAGGCGGCTGGGCGAGGTAGACGTGGCCCGCGGAAATCAGCGGCTTCATGTAGCGATAGAAGAAGGTCAATAGAAGGGTGCGGATATGCTCGCCGTCGACGTCCGCGTCGGTCATGATGATGATCTTGCCGTAGCGGAGCTTCGTGATATCGAACTCGACTTCGCGCTCCTTCTCCTTCTTCTTGCTGCGGTCGGTCGTGGCGAGGGTGTAGGCCTTGCCGTTCCCGTTCCCGTTCCCGTTGGACATGTCCAGGCTCGGCTGCTCGTCCTCGTCGTCCTCCGACTCTTTACGGCCGAGGGTCAGGTCGATGCCGACGCCAAGAGCGGCGATGAGAGACTTGATCTCCTCGTTGTCGAGGGCCTTGTCGATCCGGGCTCGCTCGACGTTGAGGATCTTGCCGCGCAGGGGAAGGACGGCCTGGGTGATGCGGTCGCGGGCCTGCTTGGCGGAGCCTCCGGCCGAATCGCCCTCGACGAGGAAGATTTCGCACTTGGCGGCATCCTTGCTCACGCAGTCGCTCAGCTTGCCGGGGAGGCCGAAGCTGTCCATCGCGTTTCCGCGCCGGATGCTCTCGGCGGCCTTTCGAGCCGCTTCGCGGGCTCGCTGGGCGGTGATGACCTTGTCCATGATCCGCTTGGCAAGAGGCGGATTCTCCTCGAAGAAGGTCGTGAGGCCGTCTCCGACGAGGGAGTTGGTGAGACCCTGCACCTCGGGGGTCACGAGCTTGACCTTGTCCTGCGAGTTGTAGCTCGGGTTTTCGAGGCGGAGGGAGATGACGGAGGTAAGACCTTCGCCGACGTCGTCAGAGGTGAAGTTGTTGTCCTTCTCCTTCAGGAAGCCCATCTTCTTCGCGTAGGCGTTGATCGAGCGCGTCAGGGCCGCGTTGAAGCCGGAGACGTGGGTACCGCCATCCGGGTTGTAGATGTTGTTCGAGAAGGCGAGGATCGTCGTGGAGTAGGCGTCGGTGTACTGCATCGCCACCTCGACCTCGGTGCTATCCTTGACCCGCTTGAAGTAGATGACGGGATGAAGCGAGTCCTTGCCGTCGTTCAGGTCGTCGACGAGCTGAGGAATGCCGCGCTGGAAGTGGAACGTCTCGCTCTCATCCGGATTCTGTTCGTCGATGTATTCGAACTTGACTCTTGGGTTGAGGTAGGCGAGTTCCCGCATGCGGGTCTTGAAGATGTGGACGTCGTACTGCGTCTCGGTGAGGACGGTGGGGTCGGCCATCCAGTGCTGTCTCGTGCCGGCGCCTTCGGCCTTGCCGATTTCCGCGACCGGGGCGACGGGGCGGCCCTGCTCGTAGCGCTGGCGGTACATCTTGCCGTCGCGCTTGACCGTCGTCTCCATCCATGTGGAAAGGGCATTCGTACAGGAGACGCCAACGCCATGGAGTCCGCCGGAGGTTTTATAGCCGCTACCCTCTCCGCCGAACTTGCCGCCAGCGTGGAGAACGGTCATGACGACCTGCAGAGCCGAGACGCCCATCTTGGCGTGGATGCCGACCGGGATACCGCGGCCGTTATCCTCGACGCTCATGGAATTGTCGGCGTGGAGGGTGACGACGATGTGATCGCAGTAGCCGGCGAGGGCCTCGTCGACGGAGTTGTCGATGACCTCGCGGAACATCTGGTGGAGGCCGCGCTTTCCGTTGTCGCCGACGTACATGCCGGGGCGCTTTCGAACCGCTTCGAGCCCTTCGAGAACCTGGATCTGGTCGGCGGTGTACTCGCCTTCGACCTTCTTCAGGATTTCGTCGATATGCTGCTGCTGATCGTCCGAATTCTCGTTCGGGTCGGGCTTGATGTCTTCGTTGTCTGGCATGCTCTTGGGTCGGTCAAAAAAAGTCGATGCCGGCCAAGCTCCCCTATGACCGGTTTCAGGTTCAAAGCGAATCTAGATTCTACCTTATATACATACGTCTTCTGAGGGTCCGTCGCCGCTCGGCGGAATCGGCGATAGAAAGCATTTCCCCAGGTTTGCGATCGGTTGTATCCTGATAGCATGTTGCCGTTTGTCGCCGCTCTGGGCCTGTTGCTTGGCCAAGCGAAGGATGCCGGACTGGACGCCAAGGTCACTTTCAAGAGTACGGGCGCGACCGTCCCGCGATTGGTGGCGCAGCTTTCGCAAGTCGCGCACGTCCCGATGATGGCTCCGACGGCGTTCCAGTCGGATATCGTCGCAGTCCGGGTGAAGGACGCCCCACTCAAGGACCTTCTGGACCGGATTGGCGATCTGACGGCAGGCGTATGGGAGAAGAAGCCGGAAGGGTATGTGCTCGTCCGGTCGCCCGAAAAGTTGCAAGCCGAGCAGGCGAACGAGTTTGCCTACCAGGTCGGCATATTCCAGAAGCAGATCGACAAGCAAAAGAAGGCGCTTGCGAACATGCAGCCGTGGACCGAGCAGGAAGCCAAATCGGTGGCATTCGGGCTTTCGGACGCCCAGAAGGTCAATCAGAACGGAACGTTCGACGCCAAGGCGTGGCAGCGGATTCAGGACCTCGATTCCAAAGCCCCGGGCGGCCGAGCGATCGAGCGCGTGGTCGCCAACCTACAGGCCAAGGATCTCGCGGCTCTTCCGACCGACTACAAGATCGTCTTTTCCGACCGGCCGAACCGCCTTCAGCGTCCGATGCCGGACAGCGTGATGTCAGCGTTGAAGAATCTTGTCGCCGAACAAAACCTTTGGGCGGACGTCGCCGGGCGCATCATAGGCGATCAGAACGGCGGAATGTATTCGACGGCGGGCTGGATGAAAAAGTCGTTCCGAGGCCAGGTCGGCAAAGTCCTCCTCACGGTCGCCAAGTCGGAAAATGGCGGCAATTTCAATGCGAGTATCGAGCTGATGGTTGCCGACGAGAAAGGCACCGTGATCGTGCGGGGAACTCAGAATCTGAGCGAGTACGGATTCGACGAGGAGTTCAAGATGCCGACTCCGCAGGCGGGAGAGAAGGAAATTCCGCCATCGCCGTTCGACGAAGCGGTCAGGTCCGTCTTCCTGGGGCCTGGGGACCGTAAAGGCACACTTCCGAAGGCGCTCATCGACCAACTCGTCAATCCCGAAAAGGTCGAGCCACTATCGATCATGGCGGGGGACTTGCTTGTACGGATGGCGGACGTCCAAGACATGAACATGGTCGCCTGTTTGCCCGACGACGCCTTCACGACTGGCTTTATGGCCGGCCAAGGGAAAACCACGCCGAGCATGCTGCTGAAGATTCTCGGCGTTTACCTGAACGTGCATCAGGGCGACGGGTGGGTGACGATGGTATCGAAGATGCCCCTTCAGGCGCGAAGCGAGCGAGTCGACCGGACCGCCCTCGGAACCTACGTTCGGGCGGTCTACGCGAAGGGTCATGCTTCGTTGGACGATGCGGCGGCCTACGCCGTTGCCGCGCCCGGCCAGATGTGGGATTCGCTGGGATTTGTGCTTTCGATGATGGTCGCGAAGAACCAGGAGACCAACTACTACGACGCGAACATGTTGCGGTTCTACGCCAAGCTCGAACCGTCCCAGCGAGAAACGCTCGAAAAGGGGGGAGCGTTGGCCCTCAGCTCGCTCCAACCTGCGCTCATGGAGCTCGTCAACAAGATGGTCTTCGGCGAGAATTCGAACATTCAGCCCACTCAGGATCAGAACAATCCCCTCAATGAGGACGACTGGGATTCTTTTTACAATGGCCTTTCGCGCGAGCCCACGGAGCTTTTCGCCCAGGGCCTCCCGGCCAATTCCGAGCTGAAGTTGGTGGACGCGTCTTCCAAGGTCGTCATGTCCCCGCCGACGACGGGCCCGAACGGCATCATGTTCGGGAGCCAAGACATGGGACCGGAAGAGATCGCCCAGGCTCTGTACGCCAAAGAGCGGCCAGGGATATTCCCGTGGCTGGATCAGCAAACGCCATTCGACGAGCGGACGTTCACGTACGGCACGCGCCGATCCCTCAATTTCACGTTCCAGTTCGGGAAGGTGGCGACCTTGGCCCAGACCCTCCAGGACATGAGTTATGATTTCACCGAGCCGGTCGCGTACGACAAGCTGCCAAGCGATTTCCGCAAGCTCGTCGCCGATCGGTTGGCAGAGATTCGGAAGCAGTATGCGAACGTCAAGCCAGGACAATTCGGAAATCCGGTCGGCGGACAAGCAACGCCGCCGCCGCCCGAACGTTAGACAGATCGGAACCTAATGTTCGCTTCAACGCTCCTCTTTGCCAGCCTGATGCTCCGTCAGGGCGACGCCGCGCTCGATCAGAAGGTGACCTTCCAATGCCCGGCGACGGTCGCGTCCGCCGCCATGGCCCGGCTCTCCCAGGTTACGGGTACGCCCCTCTCCGCCCAATTGCCGACTTCGGGCGAGATGCTCGTCCTGCGGTTCAAGGACGTGCCTCTTCGGGTTGCCATGGACAAGATCGCCGAGGCGGCGCACGGGCGGTGGACGAAGACGGAGACGGGTTATACCCTTACCCGCCCCGGCGATGTCGTTCGGGCAATCGAACATCAGCAGCGCACAACGCGGATCGACTTGCTTCGCAAAGCGCTCTCGCGCCGGATGCAGAACTTCGATCGATACGATTCCGAGACGATCTCCAAGCTCTTCGACGCGCTGCAGGCCACGCGGAAAAAATCGGAGCCAGAAGACCGTCGCGCGAGGCTCGCGACCGCCGCAAACTTCTACGCCCACAAACCAGGGGAACGGCTGGTGACCCGAATGCTTGCCTCGGTCGGGATCGACCAACTGGCCGATCTGCCGGACGGCCAGCGGGTCGTCTTCTCTACGCGGCCGACTCCGATGCAGCACGGACTGCCGAGCGCGGCTTTCGATGCGATCGCGGCCTTCGGCCGGGAGCAAGCGATCTGGTTTTCTGCGCCGATGGAGCCTGCCGCCGGGAGCCACATCGATCGGTACGTCGATCCGGAAGTCCAGAATTATCGTGGCCCCGACCTTACGAAGACGAGCAACGTGCTCATGGTCTGCACGCCGGATTGGGCCGATGGGACGCTCCAAATCAATCTAAAGATCGCCGATCGGACCGGCGCCATCATCTCGACGGCTCGCTCAGGAATATTTCTCAACGAGGCCGACGAAGGCCCGGACCCAAATCGCCAGAAAATTGCCGACAAGGCGTTCACTCTCTCGCCATTGGCGGCAGAGATGAAAGCTCGGTTCGCGATCGACGTCGATGGCACGCCCACGCCGAAGAAGCCGCTAAGCCCTGCACTCAAAGCCTTGCTGCTGGATCCGGAGCATCACGATCCACTCGAACTTTTCCCTTCGGAGCCGTTGCTCGCGGCCGGAGAGGCGGCGAATCTGAATATCGCCGCATGCATCGACGATTCGAGCTTCCGGGTAAGCCTGCTCAGTGACGCGACGACCCAGCAGGCTCTTGCGGACGGGACGATCAAAGACGGGTGGTACGTGGCCTCCCCCGACAACCCCCTCAAGCCTGTGCATGAGAGCCGGGCCGGGCTGGCAAGCTTCGTGCGGGCCGTCACGAAGGAGTATGCCTGTACGCTCGACATGCGGGCGGCTTACGCCCAGCATGTCGATTCTTTCCAGGACAGCTTCGGCCAGATCATGACGGGCGTGCTCGAACCGGACTTGCCGATTTCGGGGGATGAAGACTGGCTGTTCGTCCGGCTATACGGCATGCTGTCGCCGACCCAGCGAGATATTTTCGCGAAAGGCGGGCATATCGCCTTGAACGACCTCTTTTCCGCCCAGCAAAGCGTCGTCGGCCAGATCGTTTTCAGCCGTGAGATCGAAGACATCGGGGAGGGCGATTCCAAGCCTTCGGACTCGGACGAGGCGCCGAAGACGTCCCTGGCCAATGAGCCGACGGAAGTCCTGCCCAACGGGCTCGACAATCGAGTTTCCGTAACGATGAGCACGGCGCAGGAGTCAGCGCTATTCGCATCCTTCAAGAGCGAGGAAGGCGAAATCTCACCGATGGCGGTCACCGACATCATGACTGTCGCTCTAAGCATGATGATGTCGGAATTTAGCGACGTCCTGCCGGGAATGGGCATGCAGACCGTGGACGGTTTCCGCCTCGGCCAAGAAGAGACGCATACGCTCAAGATCCTGGTCCCACGCCAAGGTTCGGATTCCGAGGAATTGACAGACGCCCATCTGCTTCCGGGGCCAGTGCTTGGCTTCGACAAACTGCCAGCCGATCTGAGGCAGCAGATTTTGAGTCAGGTCGACACGATGAGGAAGGCGATGAAGGAGGTTCGCGAAAGAGGTTTCCAGGGTCGAGGCGGAGGGCAGGGCTCGGGCGTTCCGCCTCCCCGATAGCCGGGCTTTCCAATAGCGGCGATTCGCCTTACACTTGTGGGCATGTCGCATGCCGTCGCCCCAAACGAGTCTGGCGCGGCCAAGTTCGAGGACGGCTTTTCGATCAAGACCGTCATCGGGGCTTTCTTTATCGCCCTCTTCATGCTTCCGGGCGGGATGTATCTCGGCCTCGTCGCGGGGCAGGGGGTCGGGGAAGCGGCGGAATGGGTCACGATCGTGCTTTTCGCCGAGGTGGCGCGGCGAAGCTACAACCCGCTTCGGAAGCAGGAAATCTATATCCTCTTCTATGTCGCGACGGCACTGACGACGGCGGTCTCCGTGGAACGCGGTCTTGGCGGCGGGCCGTTTTCCTCCCTCATTTGGAACGCCTACTTCGCGGGCTCGCCGGCCGCATCCAAGTTCGCCGCGCAGATACCCCACTGGGCGGTTCCCCCGGCTTCCAGCCCGGCCGTCCTCCAACGGGAGCTTTGGCATCCGGCCTGGTACGTGCCGATCGCCCTCCTGATCGTGACGGAGCTGATGGGGCGGCTGTGCTGGATGGGCCTGGGATACGTGCTCTTCCGAATCACGAGCGACGTCGAGAAGCTGCCCTTCCCCTATGCCCCGGTCGCTGCATCCGGCGCGACCGCACTGAGCGAGGCGGGAACGGAAAGCTGGCGGTGGAACATCTTTTCGACCGGAGCCGTGGTCGGCATGCTTTTCGGCCTCGTCTACGTGGCGGTTCCGGTCGTCAGCGGGACCCTGCTGGGTCATCCCTTCCAAATCTTTCCGATTCCTTTCGCGGACTGGACGCGCAACGTCGAAACGGTGCTGCCGGCGGCCATCGTCGGGCTTTCCTTCAGCCTGGGCAACGTGCTCATCGGCTTCGTCCTTCCCTTCGAAATCGTCGCGGGAGCGTGCGCGGCGAGCGTTCTGGCGATGATCGTCGGCAATCCGATTCTCTACCATTTCGGATTACTGCCGACCTACAAGCTCGGCTCCGACGGCCTGCTGACGAAGCTGACCGTCGATATGGATTTCTGGCTGTCGATCGGGATCGGCGTCAATCTCGCGATCGCCGTTATCGGGATCGGCCTCGTGGCCAAGGCGTTCAAGGACGCGCGCAGGGTCGCGAGGGAACGCACATTCAGCCTTGCGCCCCCGGCCGGCCGGGGCGACGTGCCGATCTATCTGGCCGTGCTCGCCTGGCTCTTCGCGAGCATCAGCCTGATTCTTCTCTGCCACTATCTCGTTCCCGACTTTCCGCTTTGGCTGCTCGTCTTTTTCGGCCTATTCTGGAGCCCGCTCAACAGCTACATTTCCGCGAGGATGATCGGGCTTACCGGGCGCGGCGTTTCCTTTCCCTATCTGAAGGAGGGGAGCGTGGTGGCGAGCGGATACCGCCGGGTGGACGTCTGGTACGCGCCGGTACCTCTGGCCGACTATGGCTGGGCAGCCCAGCGCTTCCGGGAAGTCGAGCTCACGGGAACGAAGTTCACGAGCATCCTCAAGGCCGAGGCCCTGATGTTCCCGCTCGTGATCGTGGCGAGCTATCTCTTTTGGAGCTTCTTCTGGAACTCGACCTCGCTGCCCAACGCCCAGTTTCCCTACGCCCAGAAGTTCTGGCCGATCCAGTCCGCGAGCCAAGCCGCCATCATGCAGATCAACGCGCCTCATGGGGCCGGCGGAGCCGGCTGGTTCGCTAGGGCCATCGATCCGGGGCGGATCGCCATCGGAACGGCGGGCGGGCTCGCCTTTTACGGCCTCTGTTCGGTTTTCAAGATTCCCCTGCTCTTCTTTTACGGTTTCGCGGGCGGGCTCGGGCTTTTCCCGGCCAACACGGTGCCTCAATTCCTCGGCGCCTGGTTCGGGCGACGGGTCATGGCCCGGCGGTACGGCGCTGAGAACTGGGTGCGCTACGCGCCTGTCCTGCTGGCCGGGTTTAGCTGCGGGACCGGCCTGGTTTCAATGGCGGCGATCGCCCTGGCCCTGATCGGGAAGGCGGTCGCGAAGCTGCCGTATTGATTCCGCGGGCCTTCGGCCCTTGACCCTTACCCCCAGCCCCCTCCTCTTGCGCCGATGATTGTGCGGCGGAGAGAAGCTATTAAGGGGCGGAGGTTCTGGAAGGCTACAATAGGGGCCTCGTTGTAGGTTCCGGAACCTCCCTCCTCCCGGCACAAACCATCCGGCAAGAGGAAGGGCTTTCCGGACCCTCATCCCCGTGCAGGGAGACGGCCGGCTAAACACTAAACACCCGATGGTCCGGCAACAGCCCCTCCGGGGCTACCCCAGCTTGCGGGCGACGACGTGGAAGACGTGCCAATGCTTCGGCTCCCCGAGCGAGGTTTCGCCGTCTCGTTCCGCTTCCTCGAAATAGAGGATTTCGAAGGGATGGAGGAGAGATTGGGCTTCGGCTCTCGTATGGACGGTGTAGCCGCGGGCGGCCCATTCGTCGTTGACGCCCAAAAGCTGGCCGGCGAAGATTCCTCCGGGCTTGAGGGCTTTCAACAGCCGCTGCCAGACCTGCCCGAATTCCCAGGACCGCAAGAAGAAGAGGGTGAACTGGGCGATGACGACGTCGAGGGACTCGGGATCGAGGCCGAGGTCTTGGAATTGGGCTCGGATCAGGCGGACTTCGGCGCCCTCGGGAAGGCGGCTTTTCGTGATTTCCAGAGCCTCGGGCTCTTGGTCGACGGCGAGCACCTTCAGCCCCTTTTCCACGAGATGGACGACGCCCGTCCCGGCTCCGCATCCAAGCTCTAAGGCGATCTGGCCGGGTTTCAGGTGAGGATCGACATGCTCCCAAAAGGGATGAAGCGGCTTGTTGAGAGTCGCTTGGAAGTACGCGGACCAATTGTCGGCCATGGGCTCATTCTACGCAGCCAAACGCGCGTATTATCGAAGCGAGATGCTGACGCGGCGCGAATTCCTGTGGGTCGCTTTGGCGGCCGGCGTGCCGCTCGCGCGGTCCGATTCGCGCGACTTCGTCGGTGAGGAGGTTTTCGGCCGGCTCGTCGCCCGTTTCGGCAAGGGCCGCGCGCCCATCGGGCTCTTGACCGGCGAGATCGGCGTGGCCTTTCTCGGCACTCCCTACGTCGGCTCGACCCTGGAGCTGTACGACGACCGAGAAACCTGCTGCGTCAACCTCGCCGGTCTGGACTGCGTGACGTTCTACGAGCTTTCCCTATGCCTGGCCCGGATGATCCGAGCGGGAGGCTCGGAGCCGCAGGATCTCGTTCGCCAGGTCGAGCTCGTGCGCTATCGCGGCGGGAAGCTGGATGGCTACCTCTCCCGGCTGCATTACACGTCGGACTGGATCGCGGACAACGTCGCCAAGAAGGTCGTCGAAAACCTGACGCCCAAGCTGCCGGGAGCCGTACGGATGGATAAGTCGTTCGACTTTATGAGCACCCATCCAAGCGCCTACCGGCAGCTTCGCGCCAATCCCTCCTGGGTCCCGACGATGGCGGCGATCGAAAGGGAGATTGCCGCCCGGAAACCTTGGTATGTTCCGAACGCCCAGGTAGGTTCGATCGAGCCGAGGCTTCAAACCGGGGACATCGTCGGCATCGCCACGAAGGCGCCTGGGCTCGACTGCTCGCATACAGGCCTCGTCTATGTGGACGAGAGGGGCGTCCGCCGGTTTCTCAACGCGTCTTCGGTGCGTCACGAGGTCGTACTCGGGGAACGGCTGAGCGACTACGCGGCGAAGTATTCGAAGAATCTCGGCGTCATGATCGCCCGGCCCCTATAAGCTTCATTTGTCCAGTTGCGAGCAGGAGGCATGCGCCCCCTCACCTGCTCCCTTAGGGTCGCCTTCCTCTCCCCCGGAGGGGAGAGGAGTTCTACTCAGTGTCTCGGTGGGAAGCCCTCGGTGTGAAGGATTCGACTCCTGAGGCTCGGAGAGCACTGAGGATTTCGAAATTACGGCATGGGCGGAGGAGGGGCCATCCGCATTTCGGAGATCGCCTGCTCGATGTCGGTCTTGCGAAGCCCCCCAAAGCGCGCCCTGACCCCAAACTTCTTCTTCATCGCCTGATAGGCGATCTGCTGCATCACGACATAGCCGATGATGCCGCAGCACAGCACGGCATTCAGCGCCATCAGGACGGAGGCGACGATGGGCCAGCCCGGAGTCCAATCGCATCCGTAGCCGATCTTTTTGTTCTGCGGGTACGTCGCAAAGCCCACGTACAATCCGATCACAAGGAACCAAACTCCGAACAGGCCCAAAGCAGTCGTCGGGTCGTTACTGATAAACGGAATTGCCCGCGAGCCAAACCATAAAACCACATTGCCGAAGAAGACCCAGTTAAGGGCGAAGTAGCCGTCCGCGAGGGCCCGGAGCTTCTCCGGATCGCCTACGCGAACTTGGCCGCGCGGATAGGCGACGTACTGAGGCGGGACCGGGTTGGGTTCGGGCGGCATGCCGGACATTTCGGCTATCGTAGCATATAAGGCTACACGCTATTCTTTGCCGTCACTTCCCAAACCCGGACGAGCTTGTCCTGCCCGCCGGCGGCGAGCTTGGAGCCGTCGGGACTGAAGGCCACGCAGGAAATCGGGCGATGAGACGCCTCAATGCGCACGTTGCCGATGCCTTTGGCCGCGTTCCATAGACCGACGGTTCCGTCTCGCGATCCGGAGGCGAAGAGCCAGCCGTTGGGGTGAAAGGCGAGGGTTTCGATCGGCTTGGTATGGCCGAACATCATCTTCTCCAAGCCTCCGTCGCTGAGCCGGAATACGCGGATGGAAAGATCGACGGCGGCGACGGCCAGATAGCGATCGTCGGCGCTGAAGGCGATGGCAGTCACGGTCGATCGGATCTGGCGGAACGTATGGAGAAGCGCGCCGCTCTTACCGTGGAACAGCTTTACCGACGCGTCCGCCGAGCCTGTCGCGAGATACTTGCCATCGGAAGACCAGGCGAGCGCGGTCACCGACTGGTCGTGTTCCTGTTTCCGGTAGAGGCTGCCGCCGTCGGTCGTGCTGCTGACCGCGAAGGTCTTGTAGAGCGAGCCGGTCGCGAGCGAATTCCCGTCGCTCGAAATCGCGACGCAGGAGACCCACTCCTCGCTGTTATGACGCCAGCTATCGACGATCGCGCCGTTGAGATTCCAGAGGGATACCAGATTCTCGGCCGATCCGGCGGCGACGAGCCGACCCTCGGGGAAAGCCCGGAGGGTGGACACGACTCCGGCCTCGAGCTTCGTTCGCCGAGCCGGCCGCGCGAGCTCGTCGTCCCACCAGATGATCTCATTGTCGAACGCACTGGAGATGAGGTCGCCGGTGTCGGGCGTAAAGGAAATGGCGTAGACCGGCGTTTGATGCGCGGTCAACCTTGTCAGAAACTTAACGCGGATCGGTTTTTGCGGCGGCTCGCGGCGAGGGGCGGATGGGGCCTGGAAGCTGCCGCCGGCAAGCATGGCGTCGTATTCCGCGCGCTTCTCGGGATCGACGAGGGTGTTGAACGCCTCATTAATCCGCGCCATGTTTTCATGGGCGTCGGGGTCGCTGCTCACGTCCGGGTGGTGCTTGCTAGCCAACCTTCGGTAGGCTTTGCGGATCGTCTCGGAACCAGCGGACGGTCCAACCCCCAGGACTTCGTAAAACGAGGAGATGGTCTTCAAAGCGGGAATCGTTCTATTTTGAACGAGATGTATGTATAAACGCCACAGTGAGTTTCCCCGTTCTAAGGAACTCAGTTATCCGGGGTCGAATCGTCGCCGAGCAAGGGATACCGCTCGAACATCTTGTTCTTGATCTGCGGCTGGCGGAGGCTCTTCAGGTGCCCGTCCGCGAAGACGAGGAGGGCGAGGCCGGTCGAGGTCACTTCGTGCTTTTTCTTATCGAAGGCCTTGGTGCCCATGTGCCGGAAATCGAGGGTCGGGTTGCCGAACCATACCCGAGGCGGATCGATGTAGCTGTAGCGGTACATCGCGCCGTCGCCCTTCGGCATCCATGGCGCGAAGTAGAACGCGCTCGTTCCGAAGACGATCGTGTCGGAACCGTCGGTCAGGGCGGAGTTCGTGGCCGGATTCTGGCAGTACCAGGTGTTCGACATCGAGCCCTGCATGTAATAGTCGCTGCCGAGGTAGCCCCAGTTGTATCCGTATCCGCTCCGGTCGCCCATCCACGGCTTGGCGTTCAGGGCGTAATCGTTCTGGATCTTGCCTTTGATGTAGGGCGCGAGAAGGCTGGTGGCGGGATCGACCTCGCCCTTGCCGTCGACGACGCCGAACCAGTTTTGCCGCTGGCCGTGGCCGAATCGGTAGTAAGCGACCGGGTAGGTGTCGTCGTTATCGACCATGTACATGGTCGTGGCCTGGCCGAGCTTCTGCATCGCCTCGCCTGCGACGTACTGCTGGGCATACGCCTTGACCTGCATGACGACGGGCATGAGAACGGCGTACAGGATCGCCAAAATGGCGACCACCGTCATCAGTTCGACAAGCGTGAACGCTCTCCGCCGCATGGTTCCCTCTATTAGATCGGCCTCCGTGCCCGTTTGCTTTACCTGTTTAATATTCCATCGCTCTCATCGATTTGAGAAGGTGTTTTTATCGGGCCAACACAGTGATAAAGCTATTTGCCTTGATTTTCACATAAAGCCGGCCTTCCCGCAACTCCGCCTGGCCCTCGCTTGGACGCTCCATAAGATCGACCGTCTTCGCTTCCTTGTAGTTCTCGATAAGGTTCGGATCAAGCCGGACAACTGCTTCGACCTCCTCGTCGGCGTAGTTGACGAGACGGAGGATCAGGCCGTTCCTCTCTTCCGCGGGCTTCATCGTGGAGAGGACGACGCTTTCGGTTTCGACTTCGGCGAAGGAACGCTTCGTCGGCTGGGAGCCTTCCTGGAGGAGGGTCGGAACGACGATGAAAGGGTGGTTGAACGCGGCTCCGAGACGGACGAGCTCGGCTTTGGTCGGCTCGGAGTCGTGGAAGACGAGGGCGTATCGCATCGTCGACTTCCCGACTTCGGGGGCGTGGTCGGGCTCGTAGGTGGAGCGGAGGACGCGGAGCGACACGGTCCAGTTGGAGATCGAATGCCCGTATTTGCTGTCCTGAAGCAACGTGACGCCGATCGGCTGACCCTCTTCGGTCTCGTCTTGGAAGTGAGCGAAACGAAGGGATGGCATCTCGTTTCCGGCCCCGATGGGGCGTAGCACGGTGCCAAAGGGGGTTTCGAAGAGGCCTTCGGGTGCCTGATATACGAGGGAAAATCCTGAGTCGATCCTCAATCCAGGAACCCCCGCCTCTTGATTGCCGATCTCGCGCCAGTCGACTTCGGCGTAGAAGTCGACACGGGGTTTAAAGCCACTCAAGACGGTGCGGAGTTTCACGGTGCTAGCCGTTCCTGGATTCTTCATCTCGTTCATCGCTACGATCGCGAAGTTGCTGCCGCTACGCAGATCAGTCGCCTCGTTTCGCCTCGGGCCAATGACATTGAAACGAGACGTCAACAGCGGGTCCTGACTGACGGCTTTCTCCGTAACCCGGCCATCGTTTCCACCCAGCAGCCAGGCGGACATGCCGGTTGGCCACTCCCTGACACTCATCCACCTGCCGATGCCATCGCCGAGGTCTGACTCAGTGGCAAGAGGTTCCGATAATGTGTTGAGCCGACACTCTCTGATGCCTGAATAGTACTTGTCAAGCCGGACGTTCATTGCCGGTGTCTCAAACTCGGTTTCGGAGGTGCTTATGACGCCGGGAGCCTGATCGGTCACCTTCCCCTCGCAGAACAGGAACGTGCGGTAGCCGAGGGCGGGGATGTCCTTCGCATAGAACAGCACGGTGTTCCGCCGGTGGCCCCAGTCGTGGTTACCTCCGGCGATTGCCGTGATCGGCAGCGTCGGATGGGCGACGCCGTTCTCGTCGAGAGCGACGATGTTCTCTTCCTCGATGTCCTCCGGCAGATCGTAGAGGTTGATCTCGACCATTTCGCTCCGGGTCCAGGCGCAGGGGTTGTAGATCATCACCGGGCGGAAGCGCCGGCCTCCGCCGGAGGCGCGGGAAAAGCCGCTCTCGCCCGCTCCTTGGCCGCTCCCGGCTTCGAACGGCGTGTTGACGAGCTTCGACCTTTCATCGCTGGCGTCCGGCGTATCGGGCAGGAGCGAGACCGTGTTCAGGTCCTTGGCGATCGCCTGGAGGGCGTTGCGCTTGATCGCGCCGGTGATCGCGCCGGTTTCCTGAAAAAGGCCGAGAGCGTGGTTCCGGGTCGCCGCAACCCCAGAGCCGGGCAGAATGTCGTGGAACTGATTGAACAGAACGTTGATCCAAGCGGCGGCACGGGCGTCGCGCCCATGAATGTCCGGGGCGTCTCGCCTCTGATCGGCAATCGCCTGCAGCGTCTCCGCCTCGACACAGTAGTTCTCGCCGTAGCGGTTCGCCTTCTTGATCGCGCTCTGCGACGTGTAGCAGCCCGTGAACTCGTAGTTCAGCTCGTGATCGATGACCGGCATATCGCCGCAAAGTGGCTCAACCTTCCGGAACCAGCCCTGCGCGGTGCCGAACACGACTTGGGGCCAGCAGGGCCAGTCGCGCGTCTCGATGAAATACTCGACCTCGTCGCGGGTCGGGCCGCCACCGTGATTGCCGATGCCGTAGACGTTCAGCCAGTCCTTCAGCCCCGTCTTTTTCCAAAACGCGGCCGCCGGGAGAGCGAAGTTATCGCCGATCTCGACGTAGCTGTTGTACCAAGTCGTCTCCTTGTTGACGAGCACGCGCGAGCCGTCCGGGCTCTGCCACCAGAAGACCGGCGGGCGCTCCTCGCCGACGCGCAGATGCTCTTGGCCGCCGCCCGGCCGGCAGCAGTAGTAGTACTTCACGCCGCCCTGGCGCAGGATGCCGGGAAGCGTGTTGCAATGGCCGAAGGTGTCCGGCTCCCAATCGAGCTGGCAGTCCTCGGGCTTCAGCCCAAACTTCTCCTCGAAGTAGCGCCGCGTGTAGAGCAGATGGTGGGCGAGGGCTTCGCCGCTCGCCAGGTTCTTGTCCCCCTCGACCCAGTGGACCGCCGCGACTTCCCACCGCCCCTCCTTCACCCTCCGCCTGATCTGCTCGAACATCTCCGGGTGGTACTTCTCGACCAACGCATACACGCTCGCCTGGCTCTGCGAGTAGGTCAGGTCGGGGTATTGCTCCATGAGAGAGAGCACGCTGGCGAAGGTGTCGTGGGTCGTCGCACACGTCTCCGGCCAGGACCACATCCAGTTCATGTCGATGTGGCCGTGACCCACGCAATGGATCGTAAAGGTTTTGGCCTCGGTCGCGACCGGTGCGAGCAGGGCCTCTGCCTTCGATACGGCCTCGCGCAGGTCGGCCACGCTCGCGAAGTCCTTTCCGAAGACGCTCGTTTCGGCTTGGGCGAGGGTCGAAGCAAAGGAGCCGTCGTCGATGGCCCGGCCGAAGTCGATCTGGCAGCGGATGCGTCGGAGAAGTCGGTCGACCTCGGTTGTGGTGGAGAGGGTGCGGCGGATACGAGACTCGGCGCTCATGTTTGAGCGCAAGCATACTTAGTCGCTATGGAGTGCGGCGACCCGGCGCCGCTTTGTCCTGCGCGGCTTGCCGCGCTGCGTCGCTACAGCCCCTGCGGGGCTACCGGCTTCGCCATGTTACGTGTTACTTCAAGTGCTCCTTGAAAAACGCGAGCGTCTCCGCATGCGAAACCTTCGTCGCCTCGGGGTTGTACTTCGGATTGCTGGGGTTCGCGAAAGCGTGGGGCGCGTCGAAGGAGTGGGTCTTCAGGGACTTGCCGGCTTTCTTCATCGCCTCCTCGAAGCCGCTCACGACCTTCGAGTTGATGAAGCCGTCCTGGGTTCCCCAGAACATCAAGACCGGCGCCTGCAAGCGCCCCAGGTCGGCCGGATCGGTCGAAGGCATGCCGTAGTAGATCACGCATGCCTGCACGTCCTTGCCGCCCTCGATCGCGGCCTTGTGGCTCCAGCCGCCGCCAAAGCACCAGCCGATCGTGCCAATGCTCTTGGCTTTCGCGATGGCGCCGTTCTGGATCGCCTTGAGGGCGCCGTCGACGAGGTGGATGCCGCGCTCCTCGTTCATCTTGCCCATCAACTGGCCGGCCTTCTGGGGATCGGCCGTCACCTGGCCGTCGTAGAGATCGACGGCGAGGACCGCCGCGCCGAGCTCGTTATGCAGGGTGACCGCGTTCTCCCGAATATTGTCGTTCAGGCCCCACCACTCGTGGAACATGAGAATCGCCTCGTCGTTGCCCTTCTTTGCCGGAACGAAGAAGCCCTGGCCATTGCGCCCGTCCGTCGTCTTGAAAAGCACGGTCCGCCCTTCTTTCGACTGAAACTTGACCGGCGCCGGGGGGAGGTGGGCCGCGATAAAAGCAGGGTCGCTCAGGAACTGGTTCATCCCTGAGCAGCAGGAAGGCTTCTGTTGGGCGAGCAGCGTAAAAGCGAGGGCGCACAGCATGGCGCCCCCCATTGTACTGCGATTTATTGCTGGTCGAGATGAGCCATGTCGATGTGCAGCTCGGCTCCGTCATCCAGGTCGCCGGAAGTCGTGATCAGAAGATAGGCGGTGCCTTCGGGATCGACGAATCGGGTCGCGTTGGGAACCGTGAAGATCGAGGTCGTCATACTCGTCGGGCAGGGTCCGCTCCCAAGGGAAACGAAGTTGCCGTAGGGATAGCTCGCGCTCGACCAGTCGTAAAGCTGCACGTTTTCCGTGCCCGCCGTGGTCCCCGCGTACTGGCGGCGAAGAACGAGCTTCATCGTTGCCGAGGGCGATATCTTGCGGAAAGTCGCCTGGACGAGAATCGAGCCGTCCGACCGCCTCGTGCAAGCGATGTACTGCCCGTCCGCGGCAAGCGCTTCGGCGAATCCGCCGGTGAGAGTCGCGCTTTGAGTCGAGGCTTCGGCGAGCATGTAAGAGGTCGTCGTAGAGGGCGGGAACGCGATACTGGCAACCGGAGTGCCGTTCACGGAGATATCGAAGCCGAAAGGAGCCGATACCGAATTGAAATCGAACCAATCCCGCCCGTTCGCGACGATCGGCACCGGCATGCCGGACGCGGTGAGGGACAGGCTGTTCGAGTCGCCAAAGCCCCGTCCATAGACCCGGGTCACAACGTTGAGGCTTGGACCGTGCAGCCTCGCGTTCTGCGCGTGACGGGTCACATAGCGGACGACCGGCGGATGAGCCGTCGTCTGGCCACCGTTCATGCAAAGAACGGCGGCTTCGGCGTTGACGAGGCCGTAGTTGGAGAACTCGCCGAACGGGGCTTGGCTTTGCAGGGTCGCGGTGTCTTCGATCGCTTCCAGCACCTGCTCGTTCGTCGCGCCAGGGTTCGCGGAGAAGCAGAGGGCGGCCACGCCGGCGACGTGGGGGCAAGCCGCGCTGGTTCCGGCGAAGCCGGATGTGTAGTTGCCGTCGTTCGTCGTCGTGTTCACCCCGACTCCCGGCGCGGAGACGTCGACCCACGAGCCGTAGTTGCTGAAGCCCGCCTTGTTAAGGTTGCCGTCGACGGCGGCGACGGAGAGTACGTGCTCGTATCCGCCCGGATAGTAGGGATAGATCGAAGCCGCATTACCGGCGGCCGCGACGGGAAGAACGCCGTGGCTCCAGCAGTATTCGATGGCGTCCCGCTCGGACTGGCTGACCCGGTCGGAGAAGAAGCTCATCGAAAGCACCTTCGCGCCATGATCGGCGGCGTAGAGGTAGGCGGCCACGTTGTTCGAATCGTAGAAGTAGCCGTCGTCGGTGGCCGCCTTGAGGGCCATGATCCGGCAATAGGGCGCGACTCCACTGACCCCGATGCTATTGTCCTGAGCGGCCGCGACGATCCCCGAACAGGCCGTACCGTGGCCGAATTGATCGTCCGGGTTTCCGTCGTTATGGGAGAAATCGTAGCCGTTGACGTCGTCGACGTATCCGTCGCCGTCGTCGTCGATGCCGTTATCGGGAATCTCGCCGGCGTTCACCCAAATGTTCGGCGCAAGGTCGGGGTGGCCGACGAAAACGCCGGTATCGATCACGGCGACGACCACGTTCGGATCGCCCCGCTGGGTGTCCCAGGCGTAGTTCGTGCGGATCGCCTTCATGTCCCATTGGTCCGGCCAGACCGGGTCGTTCGGATCGTAGGCGGGCAGCGCGCACCGATCGAGATCGACCCGTTGGACTCCTGTCCAGGTTGCCATCTGTTTCCGAGCCTGCTTGAGCATTCCCGGCTGGGACTGAACGACCGCGTAGTGGATGTCGGGCATGACCCGAATCACCTTCGTCCGCAGGCGCAAGCTCTGGAGAGCGGCTGCGTTCTGATACTTGACCATGAGGTTGCGCGGGTGGCACAACTCGCCATCCACAACGACCGGCGCATTCTGATTGACGGCAAAGACTAACGAAACAAGGGCAGCCAGCATAGGCGATCAGCTCCTGAGCACACGTATGCCTACAGGATAGCGGCAGAGCGGGTCACATTGGCCTGTCAGGATTGCCAGGGACGCCCCTCTTTCTGGAAGCCTTACCAGGGCATGCATCCGGTATCCTTCACCTCTAATGATCATCCTGATGCGCCTGGACGCGACCAAGGAGCAGATCGACCAGGTCTGCGACGTCATTCGGCAGCATCAGGTCGAGCCGCTCGTCTTGCCCGGCGAGGATCGGGTCGCGATTGGGATTCCGGCCGCCCTGACGAGTGAGCAGCGAACGAATCTGGAGTCCTCGATCGGCTCGCTGGACGGGGTCAGCAAAGTTACCCAGACGAGCCGGCCCTACAAGCTCGCGTCCCTCGAATTCCATCCGCAAAAGACCGTCGTGACGGTCAAGGGCGTCTCCATCGGAGGCGGCGAGTTCGTCGTGATGGGCGGGCCATGCTCAGTCGAGTCTTACGATCAGTACCGCACCTCGGCGGACATCGTGAAGAAGGCGGGCGCGACGATCCTGCGAGGCGGCGCCTTCAAGCCGCGCACGTCGCCCTACGCCTTCCAGGGTCTCGCCGAAGAAGGACTGAAGATCATCAAGCAGGTCGGCGACGAGACGGGCCTGGTGACGATCAGCGAGGTCATGAGCGGCGACATGGTGCCGATTGTGGCGAAGTACGTCGATATCCTCCAGATCGGCGCGCGCTCGATGCAGAACTTCCCGCTGCTGATCGAGGCCGGCAAGTCGATGAAGCCCGTCTTCCTGAAGCGCGGGCCTTCGGCGACGATCGACGAATTCCTCCTCGCCGCCGAATACATCTTGAATCAGGGCAATCAGGACGTGATCCTTTGCGAGCGCGGCGTGATGCCGCTCGATCGGGGCTACACGCGCAACACGCTCGACCTGTCGGCGGTCCCGGTTCTGAAGGAGTTTTCGCACCTTCCCATCATCGTCGATCCATCCCACGGGACCGGCGTGGCGAAGTACGTCGCCCCCATGGCGAAGGCCGCGCTCGTAGCCGGCGCGGACGGCGTGATGATCGAAATGCACCCAAATCCGAAGATCGCCCTCAGCGACGGCTCCCAAGCCCTCACGCCCGAGCAGTTCACGAGGCTGATGGCGGAGATGCGGAAGCTGCAGGAATGCGTTGGGTGAAGGATTGAGTATTTAGTGTTGAGTGTTTAATAGCGCAGGCTTCCAGCCTGCTTTTCGGCGTTCGGCGCCAAGCTAAACCCTAAATCCTCAATACTCAACACTAAAACGCTCAACGCCTTTCCCCTCCTGATAGCATAGAAGTCGATGTATCAGGTCGTCGATCGCTCCGGACAGACGTTTGGGCCGGCTCCCGTGGACGTGCTCCGGCACTGGGCTTTCGAGCACCGGCTGACGCCCGATCTGATCGTCATCGACACCGCGACCGGGCAGCAGGGCCTTGCCGGAGACATGTTGCGCGGCATGGGCGTCTTTATCGATCCCTTGCCGCCCGATCCCGATCCGGTCGTCGTTCCGCCGGTCAGCTATGCGTTCCAAGGCTCGACAGCCTCCGGCCAACCGCCGGTGCTGCAGACCCGCGCGGTGGCGTTCTTTATCGACTTCCTGATCGGCGTGCTCGTCTATCAGGCCCTGCACGGCCTCTTCGCCATGCTGTTCGTTCGGTTCCAGACTGCGGGCTGGGGGATCCTCGACTACATGGACTATCTGTTCATCCCTGCCTCGGCGTGCTACTTCCTCTTCCGCGACGTCTTCTTCCCCGGCCAGAGCATCGGGAAGCGAATCGCCGGGCTCAAAGTCGTTTGTCATAACGGTAAGCCGCTGACGCCGATGCGCTCACTGCAGCGCAATCTGTGGGCGACGCCGATCTTCTTTCTCGCGATGCCGGGCCTCGGCTATCTGGCGCTCGCTGCGGCCCTACTCGCCTTCCCGATCGACTCGTTCCTGGTTTTGACGCAGGGCAAGCGGTTCGGGGACACGTTAGCCGGCACCATCGTCGTGAACGAGTAGTTCAGGAGTGGGTTGGGTTAGGTCGTGGACCAAGCCCGTATTATTCGCGAACGCGCAACCTCGGCCTCACACCCCCTGCAGTCCAAGCTCCTCCGCATTCCCGCGAAAAGCCTCGATCAGGTTCGCGATGTGCTCCTCCAAGGGCACGCCGATGGCTTCGGCGCCGGCATAGACCTCATCCCGATGCACACCTGCCGCGAAGATCGGCGTTTTCAGCTTCTTCGTCACCGACTTCACCTCGACCTCGTGGATGCTCTTGCTCGGGCGGACGTAGGTGACGGCGGTGATGAAGCCGCTCAGCTCGTCGCAGGCGTACAAGTACTTCTCCAGGACCGTCTCGCGGGGGATGCCGAGTGCCTCGTTATGGGAGCCGATGGCGCGGATGAGAGCCGGGCCCCATCCTTGAGATTCGAGGAGGCGCATGCCCCAGCCCGGATGGTCGTCCGGATGCTCCTCGTAATCGAAGTCATGCAGGAGGCCGGCCAAGCCCCAAGCCTCCTCGTCCTCGCCGAGCTTGCGGGCGTACCAGCGCATCGCCGTCTCGACGCACAGGCAATGGCGGCGCAGCGAATCGCTTTTGACGTGACCGTAGAGGAGGTCGAGGGCGGCGGCTCGGTCGTGCATAGAACCCATTATTGCAGGGTGAAAACGGCGTGGCCCTTCGCGGCGGGGTCGGCGTGGGCTTGGAGCGTTTTGCCATCCGGTCCCAGTGTCAGCGGAACGTCCTTCGTCATGTTTTCGGCCATGGCCTTGAGGGCGTCGTTGTGCTCGGTTTCGGCGCGGGCGAGCGTCCTCTTCTGGGCCTCGGCAATGGACAGATTCCCGATCTTCTCGACCGTCAAGATCACCGTCTTGTCGTTCAGCTTCCAAGAGCCGGTGATCTCCAGATTGCGAAAGAGCTCGCGGAAGTGGTGGTCCTTCTCGAGCGTGAGATCGGCGCCGGGCGCCTTCTTGCCGCTGTCCGCTACGAACTCGCCCTGCCAACTGCCGACGACCCGCGAGTCGTCTTGGCCGCCGCATCCGGCCATCACAAGCAAGGCGGAGATCCACATTCTCTTCACGCCTGCATTTTAGCTTGCCGGGAAGAGGACGGCCGCCGGCAAGCAGTCGCCGACTCCGGCGCGATCCCGATCCCGCATCGTCGGTAAACTCCGGGGCCGATGCCGAAATACGTCGCCAGCGTGGGAATGGAGGTTCACGCGGAGCTCAGCACACGCTCCAAGATGTTCTGCCGATGCCCGGTCGGCTTTGGCGGAGAACCGAACACGCGCGTCTGCCCGGTCTGCCTGGGGATGCCCGGCACGCTGCCCGTTCCGAACCGGGCCGCGGTCGAGATGGTCCTGCGAACCGCTCTGGCCCTGAACTGCGAGATTTCCCTTCACTCCAACTTCCAGCGGAAGAACTATTTCTATCCCGATCTCCCAAAGGGCTATCAGATCAGCCAGTACACCGATCCGCTCGGACACAGCGGATGGCTGGAAATCCCGGCGAAGGACGGGGGCGTCAAGAAAATCCACATCCGCCGCATCCACCTGGAGGAGGACACCGGCAAGCTCATGCATCTTCCCAGCGGACAATCCGGCGTCGACTACAACCGGGCCGGGTGGCCGCTCATGGAAATCGTCACGGAGTTTCCGCCCGACATCGAGGACGCCGACGAGGCGAAGGAGTACATCGCCCAACTGCGGCAAATTCTGATGTACCTCGGGGTTTGCGACGGCAAGATGGAGGAGGGCTCGCTGCGCTGCGAACCGAACGTATCGGTGCGGCCGGAGGGACGGGAAGAACTCGGAACGAAGACGGAGCTGAAGAATCTCGGTTCTTTCCGAAGCGTGCAACTGGGCGTCAATTACGAGGTCGCGCGGCAGATCGCCGTTCTCGAAGCAGGCGGAGAAATCCATCAGGAGACCCGGGGCTGGAACGAGCAGAAGGAGGAGAGCTTCCTGATGCGGCGCAAGGAGACGGAGAACGATTACCGCTACTTCCCCGATCCCGATCTCGTTCCGATGGCCTTCGACGAGGCCGAAATCGAGCGCTTGCGGCAAACGATCCCGGAGCTGCCCTTGGCAAAGAGCCGACGTTACCGAGAGCAATTGGGCCTGAACGAATACGACGCCGGCGTCCTGACCGCCGACCAGCGATGGGCGGCCTACTTCGAGGAGGCGGTCGAAAAGGGCGGCGAAGCCAAGTCGATCTGCAACCTGATGATGAGCGACTTCGCGAAACTGCTCAATGAAACCGGGCAAAGTCCCGATGAAAGCAAAGTAAGTCCGGCCACCCTCGTCGAGCTATCTCAACTGGTGAAGGCGGGGACGATTTCCGGCAAGATCGCGAAGGACGTGCTTCCGGAGATGTTCCTGACGGGCAAATCCGCAGGTGCTATCGTCAAGGAAAAGGGAGCGACGCAAATCTCGGATCGGGGGACAATCGTCGCGGCCGTCCGACAAGTGTTGGCCGAACATCCGGAACCCGTCGCAAAATATAAGGCGGGCCAGACGAATGTCAAGGGCTTCCTGGTCGGGCAAGTGATGCGGGCGACGTCGGGACGGGGAAATCCCGGTTTGGTGCAAGAGATCGTGCAAGAGGAACTGGAGAGGTGATGAAAAAGATGCTGTGGGCCGGCCTTCTCGGAATCGTGGCGATGTCGTCTGCCCAGACGCCGGAGCCCAAGCGGATACAGGCCATCTGGGACGCGGCGCAAGACCGCATCGCCCGCCAAACGGACGCCTGGTTCAAGGCCGGCGACTATCCGCGGACGGTGCAGCTCCTCCGCCTCCACTACTCACTCGACCCGACCAACTATGAGAACGGGACGAACCTCGGCTTCATGCTCGAGAATGTCGAGGAGTACGATCAGGCGCTCGCCGTCTACATCCAGCTTCGAACCACGAACCCCGGCGAGCCGGACGACGCCTGGCCGGAAGCGAACTTCTATTTCAAGAAGAAGGCGTACGCGAAGATTCCTCCAATCCTCGAACCAACGATCAAGGACCACGATCCCCACCCGAACAACTACCGAACCCTCGCCCACGCCTACGAGAAGATGAATATGCTGGTGGATTCGAAACGGGTTTGGGAGCTGTACCTTTCCAAGCACCCCGACGATCTCGCCGCCAAGGCGAATCTCGACCGCGTGCTGAAGAGGCTGAAAGACGGAGCCACGAAGAAATAGACTCCTCTCCTCCCCTTGCGCCGATACTTATGCGGAGGAGGAGTGGGGGGCTTCCATTCCTCCTCCGAACCATCCGGCAAGAGGAAGGGGATCGACCGCAAGGCTAAACTTGACGCCGTTATTTAGCTCCGCTGGAAAAAAACCTAACAGCTCTTCCTAGAGTTTTTCAAAACTGCGCCGATAAAAGACCATGGCGGTACCGCACCGGTAGAAAAACCAGGTCGCGAAACCATTACCGCCTAAAAAGGGAAAGCGGATGGAACGCATCAAACCGAGTGATTTGGAAAATGCCGAGCTCAAGCGAGCAATGCGCGGCTATGACATGGTCGAAGTGCACAAGTTGCTTCAGAAGGCGGCCCAGGAGATCGCCACGCTGAACTACGAGATCCGGCAGCTCAAGGCTGAGAACGAAAAGCTCAACCCGCTGCAGGAGCAGGCGAGCACCCTCACCGACGTCATCGTGATGGCTCAGAAGACGGCCGACGAGAAGGCGCACAAGGCCCAGCGAGAGGCGGACAAGATCGTCGCCGCGGCTCGCCGCGAGGCCGACCACATTCTCGCCGACGCCCACGAGAAGTGCGGCGACATCGAGAAGCAGCACAAGGCGCGCCTGAACGACCTCCAGTGGCAGATCGAGCGCACCGCGGTCGAGAAGGACAAGATCGTCGGCACCTATCGAAGTTTCCTTACGGAGCAGCTCGAGTCGATCGAGAACACGGCCCGCAAGTATGTCACCCTCGCCGTCGTCCAGGGCAGCTACCTCGACACGGAGACCGACGAAGACGAGTTTGAGACGGAAGTCGAGTTTACGACGAACATCGACGATTCCGAATTCGAGTACGAGTACGACACGGCGGTCGAGGCCTGAGCGAAGAAGCGCGGCTCTCGGTGCGAGTCACCCCTCGCAGCAGCCGGAACCGCGTGCAAGTAGCGGAAGATGGCACGGTGAAGGTTTGGGTCACCGCTTCCCCCACAGACGGCCAGGCCAACCTGGCCGTCTGCGAACTACTCGCCAAAAAGCTCGGCCTGCCGAAATCGGCGGTGTCGATCGCTCGGGGTGAAACCTCGAGGGACAAACAGGTAATCGCTCAGGGCCTCTC
>DASZYX010000002.1:0-203105 GCA_035545155.1 Fimbriimonadaceae bacterium
GGACTACTAGAGGATGAGCATGGCACCCTCAACCTCGTCTGGGGGAACTTCATTCTCGCTCCCCTTAACGACTTCAGGGTGTAAAGGATGTCTTGTCATAGGTGTCAAGAATCTGTTGTCACTTGACATCCGGGGGAGAGGAAAGCGACCCGAAGGGAGCAGGTGAGGGGGCGCATGGCACTTGCTCCTAAGTGGACCCATGAGCTTGCCGCTCCACTCAGCGCTACCACGAGGGATTCCAACGCCTCGGCGGAACCCCATTCTTGTATTCGTCGCCAAAGGAGGCCCGGCTTTCGTCGGCCTCTTCGAGGAAGACTCCCGCGAACTTCTGGGCCGTTTTTGCCAAGTGGGCGTCGGCGCCCTTGGTCGCCGAGTGCATCAGATTCACCGCCCGGAGCCGCAGATTCCCACGGTCGGCCACCCAACGCCAATAAGGCGAAAAGTTGGAGAGACGCCATACCGCGCAAGCATCCCGATAGGCGGCCCGCTGGGCCGAGGAGCTGTTGGGATACTTGCGGAGCAATTCATCGAAAACCCGCATGGCCTGGGCAAGGCACTCGTGCTCTTCGTGGTGGCGCTGCAGGGCTTCGTCGTCTTCCTTCGTCGCCGTGCTCGTATTCCAGGACCAGGCGATACTGTCCGTCCTTTCGAAGTGCCAAAGGCGCGCGTTATAGAGAAGCAGGTTCCTGCGGGTGTAGTAGTAGTTCCCGATACTAAGAAGCGCTTTCGCCCGGCTTTCGTCGGTTTTCGCCTGTTTGACCGCCTCGTACCGCACGGCGAGGTCGTGAGTCGTGAGAAGCGGATCGCGCATGGGGAAGCTGTCTTCTTCCGTCCAAGTCGTTCCCCCGATATAGGCCTTGCGCTTCCACTCCGGCACCATCAGAAAGGCATGCTCCGCATCCGCGAACCGATGCTCGCGGAGATAACGCATGCCGAGCGAATAGCGGATAACGTCGCGGGATGCGTGATTCGGATGGCTTCGCAGATAGCCCTCGATCTGATCGGTCGCCATCCGCATGTCGAGCATGTACGCTACATCGTGGTCGTAGCCGAGCGCGTAATACATGTCGAGGGCGTCATCCAATCGGCCGGCGTGCTCGTAGAGGAGGGCCAGGTTCTCCCTGGCGCCCTGCCCGACATAGCTTTTCCGGAAGTCGCGCAGCACCTTCTCATAACCGGCGATGGCCTTGGCACTCTCGCCTCGGTGCTGGGCGACGGAAGCCGTGAGGTAGGTCGCGAGCCCGCGATCGTCCGCGTTCGACGCCACGGCGAGGCAACGCTTGCAGTAATCGAGCGTTGCGCCGAGGCGGCGAAGCCGATAGGCGGCCTCGGCGAGCCGGCCAAGAATGTGGCCCGCGTAAGGTCCGTCGATCTTCGCGGTCTTCGTCAGGCCGAGAATGTCCGGCGTCACCGCCGTCCGATCCAGGCGATAGTCGAGGTAGGCGCTCAGCGCGGCCGGCGAGGTCTTCAGGCCGATCCAGAACTCCTTGGCGTCCGCAGCCGTGAATCCGCCGAGGTCCCTGCCGACGCGCCGGAAGTAGAAGACCCGCATCTCCGCGTCCTTTTCTCGGTCGAGAGCAAGCAGATCGGTATAGGCGGCGCGTCCATCGTGCTTCAGCACGGTTTCGCAGGTCCAGATCGAATTGAGGGCCATCCGGCGAGAGTTGCCGTCCGCCAGGAGCGGAAGCTGACGCCAATAGACGGAGACGGCGCCGCCATAGTCCCCTTGCAGATAGCGCGCCCGAGCCATCCAGCCGAGGGCGTTCGCGTAAAAGCGGCTGCCGCGATTCTTCAGGACCTTCTCGAGAATGGGGACTGCGGCTTCGATGTCGGCACGCGAAGGCTGCATGACGGCGGTGCTCGTCGTCACGTCGGATAGCAGGTCGCGGGCGGCCATCATCAGGATCGGTTCTTCCCATGGGCTCCCTTTCGACCGGGTTCCAAGGGCTGCGAATTTCCGGCCCCGGCTCGGACCCGATTGCTGGAGAATCAAGGCGTCGTACCCGTAGAACGGCCGCAGCCATTCGGCGCCGGAAGGTTTGCCGCCCAGATAGGCGGCGAGGGCCGGGCGATCCTTGCGCCGCAATCCCTCTTCTAGCGCGGCGATCCGTTCCCGGACAAAGGAGGAGTCCCCCTCATCGCGGCGATCCATCCCGCGATAGAAGTCGAGAGCCGCGTCGAACTTGCCGACCCTCTCCAAGGATAGGGCCTTCGAGGCGAGGCGCTTGTCTCGTTTCTCGATGGCGGCTCCGTCATCGGAGGCGGCTGCGACGTCGAGGAGATAGGTCGTCCCGGGACGCCATGGCCCGTAACCGTTGTCCATCCCGTCTCCGGGCGGAGCGGTGTCCGATTCGCGAGCGGGCGGCTGGCCGAAGTCGACGGGGGCGTCCCCCTTGAAGTGGACGCCGTTCAGGACCTCATAGATATGCGCGCCGGCGATGGCGGCGAGGGCGACAATGGCAAATGCGAAGAATCTGAGTCTTTTCATCGGGTGAGCTCCGCCAACTTCCGTGTCGGCGACGATCCGTGGTAAGCGTGGAAGCCGCCCATTCCTTGGGCGGTCCATTGGACATGGACGGCGGTAGGGCCGTCTTGCATCAGTTCGATTCCGCCGCTATGCAAAACCTGGCCCGGCTGCACGTTGAAGCGGCGAAGGAGAAGGGCGGTGGCGCGAGCCCGGCCACAAGGGACGAACCGGCCGCCTTCCAGCGTCCCCGGCTGAACGGCGTCGAAATCGCCAGGAGCCACGTCGCCGATCCCAGGCCGATCGAACTCGACCAACGCTTCCAGCGCGTCCGGCGCGGTTTCCGTCGCGACATTCCCGACGTCGGTGAGCTTCAGATGGAGCTCCCTCGGCACGGAGGAGGCGCGACGCTCGCCGATGAGCGCATAGGGGACGGAGCGCGCGCGCATCTCGATCCCAAAGTCGACGGTCTTCGGCTCTAGGCGAATTGCGGCGACGATGGATTCCAGGGGAAGCGCGGTCGTCTCGCCGGGCTCGGGAAAGCGATAGAGGACCACGCCCCGGCAGAAGGAGCCGGCTTCCGCACGCGCGTCGGCAAGCTGCCGAGAAACCATCTCCGGGGCGGGCAAGAAGTAGACGATCCGGTCTCCCTTCCCTCGGCCCCCGAGATCGGGCTTGACGGCCTCGACGGTCATCAAGTCTTCGCCCACGTAGCTTTTTTCGGAGGCCGGGTGGCCGTCGGCGTCGAGGGGAACCGTCGACACGTGCCGCAACGCGGAGAGACGGAGGGCATCTTCGGAGCTAAGGCCCCGGTACATCGAAACCAAGCGCCCTTGATCGTCGAAGAGGAGGGCGTGACCATAGGCAGGCAGGCCGACTTGATACGGCACGCCCAGTCGATTCAGCCGACGGATTCCGGCTACCAGGGCGGCGGGATCGCTGATCGGTTTTATGTCTTGAAGCGTCCGCCCGGCTCTCCCTTCATAGAACTGAGGCACGATGAAATCGACCTGCCTTGCCACTTGGGCTATGTCACGCGAAGTCAGCCAGGTCGGCAGGGCCGTGATGGAGAAGGTGCCGACGGGGCCGATGGCCTTTCGCACGCGGCCCAGGAAATCGGCATACTTCGGCAACAGCCGGGTGGGGCAGTCGATATCGAGCTGGACGCCGTCAGGCTCGATCCCCTGGCTCTTCTCGTCGGCGAGGGATTTGACGATGCGCTCGGAAACGTCTCCGGCCATGACTTCGACCGGCAGCTCGCCGAAGTGCTTGAGGAGGCCAGGGTCGAAATTGAACACGGAAACGATGCGCAGTCCTTCCGCTTTCGATTTCCAAACTTGGGGGAGAACGAGCAACAGCCGCTTTCCATCGGTCGTGAACGTCCCGGCTCGGACGTAGACCGTCGAGACGCCCGCGGACTTGAGGAGATCGCGCTCGTGATCGGTCACCACAAACGGCGAATGCCAGTACCAGATGCCGACTTCGGAGCCCGGCTCACCTTTCGGATGCCTCAGGAACAGGGCCGCCCCCGCCAAGATGGCGACAAGCAGGATGAGGCCTCGGAGAGCGGGCATGGACGCCGTCACTATAGCGCCATTTCAGGTTCGTCATGCCCGCAATTTTGCTAGGTTTCCGATG
The DNA here is from genome assembly GCA_035545155.1 of Fimbriimonadaceae bacterium. Classification (GTDB taxonomy): domain Bacteria; phylum Armatimonadota; class Fimbriimonadia; order Fimbriimonadales; family Fimbriimonadaceae; genus JAEVZK01. The sequence goes on from DASZYX010000002.1 coordinate 4,103, forward strand.
GATGCTTCTATGACTCTCGGAGAGCCAATCTGTGAGGCGTTTCGCTCATTCGCCTCATGCGCATGGCCGGTATGTTTCACAATAGGAGCCGGTGTCGCAATACTACGTAATCACGCCTGACGGGAAGCGATTCGGGCCGACCGATTTTCAGACGCTTTGCCAATGGGCCGGGGAGGGACGCATTACTCCCGGCATGATGGTCGAAGACACCCTGAGCAGACAGACGATGACGGCCTCCTCCGTCCCTGGTCTTTTCCCGCCTGGAGCCCAGCCTCAATACGCGCCCTACATGCGTCCGACGCCTCCGCCGGGCGCCGCGCAAGCCAGCGGCCAAGCGACGGCGGCGCTCGTACTGGGCATCGTCAGCATGTTCGCGTGGTGCATTCCCATCATCGGCCTGCCTATCACCATTACCGCCGTCGTCTTCGGAATCAAGAATCTGAATTCACTCGACCGGACCAAGGCGTTGATCGGTCTCATCCTGGGCTCGATCGGCTTGCTGTTGACGATCGCCAATTTCGTGCTGGGCGTGTGGATCGCCCGCAACGGACTCAATTTCTAGGGGCCCGGCTAGCAGTTGATAAAGGTGGTGTGCGCGTTGCCGTTGTCGTAGAAGTCGACGATGGCGTACTGGGCCGGGGTTTCCTGCATCGGCCCCCGCCACCAGGCGCCGCAAACCGCGCCGACACCGAAGTGCTTCACTCCGTTGTAGTCGATGCGATCCTGCATGTGGATGTGGCCGCTGAGGCACGCCTTGACGTTCGAGTGCTTGACGAGCAGATCCTTGATCCAACGGGCATCGATATGCATCAGCGACCGTGGCACATGCCAATTGCCTTGCTGCTCGCCCTGCCCAAAGAACATCGCGCCGGTCGAGATGATCGGAGCGTGGGAGACGATGCATACCGGCGTGGTCGATGGCGTCTGCGCGAGGTCTTTGGCCAGCCACGCGGCCTGCCCGTCGTCAAGTCTTGCCGCGTAGCCTCGACCGTCGGGGACGATACTGTCGAGGAGAACGAAGTGCCATCCCTTTCGGTCGAAGCTGCGGTAGGTATTCGTATAACCGGTCCATTCCAGCCACCAGCGCTTGCCGTAGCGGTGGTCGGACGTGATCTCGTGCCCCGCCGCGAGGCTCCAGGCCCAGATGTCGTGGTTGCCGATGACGTGCTGGATCGGAATCTTGTTGTGCCTCTCCAGGATTGCGCGGGCAAATCCGTACTGATGAGCGACGCTCTTCGCAGGGCGATTCAGGGCATCCATGATGAGGTCGCCGCCCTGAATGATGAGGTCGGGACGATCATCCATCGCGTTGACCTGCTTGAGAACCTTCACGAAGGCCTTCGCACATCGGAAATCGACTTCCAGGTGGACGTCGGTGATGAACGCGACGCGAAGCAGGCGTTCCGGGTTTTGCTTCCGGCTCGAACCCGACCGGGCAGGCAGGCCGAGGGCCGATCCGGCAGCCGCCGCGATCGCGCCCGTCAATAGACCCCGTCTCGAGAAGCCCGCGCTCATTGGCGTATATCATCCGCCGTTTTGGGCAATGAAGACTAGATGAAAATTGCGATTTTCTTCGCCTTTTGCGAACTAATGACGGGAGTCATGTTGTCGCGGCGTATCGCGATGCGAGCCGGTCATTTCTTCGATCCGGCCTCGAGGCGCACGCGCTCTTCGGCGACGAGCGCCAAAGCTCCGTCCGGCCTTTCGTAGGGGCGGTTGTGCTTCTTGAAGATATCGCTGAGGAAGCGGCCGGTGTGGCTGCCCTCGGTGGCGGCAACGTCCTCGGGGGTCCCGTACGCGACGACCTGGCCTCCGCCGTGCCCGCCTTCCGGTCCCATATCGATCAGCCAGTCGGCGGTCTTGACGACGTCGAGGTTGTGCTCGATGACGAGGACGGTATTGCCTTGGTCGACGAGCTTGTGGAGGACGCCGAGGAGGCGCTTCACATCCTCGAAGTGGAGGCCGGTGGTCGGTTCGTCCAGAATGTAGATCGTGTTGCCGGTCTGCCGCTTGCTCAGCTCGGCGGCGAGCTTGATGCGCTGGGCCTCGCCTCCCGAGAGGGTCGTCGCAGGCTGGCCCATGCGGATGTAGCCGAGGCCGACCTGCTGGAGGGTTTCCAGCTTCCGGTAGATCTTGGGGATCGGCTTGAAGAACTCGCAGGCGTCGTCGATGGTCATCTGGAGGACTTCGTGAATGTTCTTCCCCTTGTACTTGACCTCGAGGGTTTCCCGGTTGTAGCGCTTGCCCTTGCAGATCTCGCAGGGGACGTAGACGTCGGGGAGGAAGACCATCTCGATCTTCAGCACGCCATCGCCCTTGCAGGCCTCGCAGCGCCCTCCCTTGACGTTGAAGCTGAACCGGCCGTTCCTGTAGCCTCGAATCTTCGCGTCGGCGGTCATGGCGAAGAGCTCGCGGATCATGTCGAACGTGCCGGTATAGGTGGCGGGGTTGGATCGGGGGGTGCGGCCGATCGGGGACTGGTCGATATCGATGACCTTGTCGATGGATTCGATGCCGGCGACTTCGTCGTGAGCGGCCCATACGGTCCGGGTGCCGTAGACGTCGTACATCAGGCGTGGAAACAGGGTGTCCTGGATGAGGGTGGACTTGCCGGAGCCGGAGACGCCGGTGACGCAGACGAACAGGCCCAAGGGAATGTGAACGTCCACCCCCTTCAGGTTATGCCCGCGCGCATTGCGGATCGTGATCCAGCCGTCTGCCATTTACCGCACTCTAGTCTACGTTATTTTGCTTTAAGACGGGAAGAGCCCGCCTCAAATTCTACGCCCTCAACCCCATGGAGTGCGGCGACCCGGTGCCGCTTTGTCCTACGCGGCCTGTCGCGCTGCCTTGCGTCGCTGTTGCGACGGCTACAGCCCTTCGGGCTATGTTGCGATTGGGAGATCTGCCTTAGGGCGATGACGAGCCGCCGATGCTCGACAGCCGCTGCGCAGCCCACCGATATCGGATGGTGCCTCGCTCGGCGTGTTCGACGTAGTAGGTCAGGTATTTCCTGGCGAGCGGCTTGTTGTATGAACATGCGAAGCATCCGGCGGAGTAGTAACCGGGCAGCCACTTCGGGGCATCCTTCACGACTTGCAATGCCTGGGCGTACGCTCGATCCGGATGGCCGGCCTCGTCGTCGGGAACGTTGTAATCCCATTTCCCACGGCCGTCGGACTTGGCCAGCGTGCCTCCGCTGAGGGATTCGGCGTACAGCAAACGCATTTGGTAGAAGTGGGGATCGATTTCTAGCGCAGCTTCGGCCGCGTGGCGCGATCCCGAGATGTCCCGCGTAGCCATGAGTGCAGACATATACAGGATCGCATTCAGCTTGTTCTTCGGATCGAAGGCGCGGGTATCGTCCTCCAGTTGCCCGTAGTAGAAGCCCGCTGGAGTTCGCGCATCGGCGGGGTTGAAGTAGGTCTTGTGGTCTCCGTCCTCGAATGTCTGACCGAGGAGCCCATAGACGTATTGATAGAACAACACCAAGTGAGGTGGCGACGGGTCGCGGACGCTCACGTTCTTTCTAGCCTCGACGGCCACCTCGTTGATGAGCGGCCCCAGTTTCTTGAGCTTGTAGGCACAGAAAGCGACTCCCTGCATCGCGGTGAGGTCGTCCGGTTGTCTTTTCCGAACCGCCCTCAGTTTCCGGTCCGCCGCGATGTAGTCCCCTCGCTTCATGAGGGCAAGCGCTTCCTTTTCCTCTTCCCGGATCGGCCCGAGTTCTCCCCAGTTCACGTATCCGTAGTAATCGTATGTGCCGACGGTGAAGCGAACGCGCAAGAGGTCTTCGCGCTTTGCTTGCGGCGTTTTTTGCCATGCCAGGGCAATCAGGAGCATTGAAGTCATCATGGGTGGATCGGCTCCCAGCCCATCTTGTATTCGTGGTCTTGCATTTCGGCATCTTCTTTAAAGGCTTCTCCCATCTTCGAATCAAGCCACTGCCTGGCGTGCTCATACCGCGCAGTTCCGCGCTCGGCGTGATCCACGTAGTAGGTGAAGTAGCGCCGGGCTTTCTCCTTGTCGATCCGTTCGGCATAGAGGCCAGCCACGTAGTAGGCAGGCGTAAACGTTGGAGTTTGCCGGATTACGGTTTCGGCCTCTTTTAGTCCCAGATCCCGGCGTTCCTTTTCGTCTTCCTTGACCGGGATAGGCTTGAGGTTCCCATCCCAATGGCCGAGCGTTCCGTAGCCGTAGGCTGAGGCGAGAAACAGCCGCATCTGGTAGAACTTCGGGTGCTGCGCAAGGCAGGCTCGGCAAGCTTGGCGCGTCGCAACCATGTCGCCTCGAACATGCATCTCCGAAACGTAGAGGATGCTGACAAGCTCGTCCCTTGGGTCGAAAGCGCGGGGATCGTCGGCCAGTTGGCCAAAGTAGAAGCCAGCCGAAGTTCGCCCATTGCCAGGGTTGAAGTAAGTCTTGCGGTCTCCATCTTCCAACGTCTGACCGACGAGCCCATAGACGTATTGATAGAACAGGACCAGATGAGGCGGCGACGGGTCGCGGACGCCCACATTTTTCCTTGCCTCGGTCGCGACTTCATTGATCAGCGGCCCAAGGCGCTTGAGCTTGTAGGCGCAGTACGCCAAGCCCTGCATGGCCGTCAGGTCGTCGGGATGCTGCTTGCGTACCGCTCGCAGCCTCCGATCCGCCGACGCATAGTCGCCTCGCTTCATCAGGGCCAGCGCCTCCGTTTCTTCGCGCCGGATCGGCCCCAGATCCCCCCAGGCGACATATCCGAAGTAGTCGTAAGTGCCGACCGGAAACCTCTCGATCGGCTTGTCTGAGGCTTGTCCGGCCAGCGCGACACAAAGCAGTAATGGGATCAACATAAGCTCTCAATTCGGCCATGGCCGGGAACCCATCCGAAATTCATGATCCTGCCTCTCGGCGGCTTCCTTTGTGCCGCTGACCCAATGCTTGAAGGTCAGATTGCCCAAGCCGTGATAGCCGTCGGCTAGAAACATCTCATAGAAGCCGGAGTCCTCCATCCAGAAGTTGCGCTTCTCAAGCCAGAATTCATGGTCGTCGGGACCTGCGTTCAAGATGACCCCGAAAAGTGAAGTCATCGTGATCGTCGCCGTCTCGCCGAATTGAGCCGTGGGCAAATTGAGGGCGATGACGACCGGCGAGTCCTTCGTTGTGCCAATCGATCCACCTCCGACGATGAGGGTCTTCGTGATGGCCTCGGCATAGGCAATCGTCTCTTCACATTTCGTCGTTCCGTACGGGTTACGATGGAAGATCGCGCTTACTCGCCCAAACTCGTCGTACTTCTCCTCGGTATGGTTGAGCACGGGAAATTGCTCCGGCGCGTAGAGGAACATGCGAACTTGGGCGGACCTCGACGTTCCGTCCAGATCGGTAACCGTAACGGAGTTGTCGAGCTCGCGTGGGCCGTTCTTGGCGATGTCGGCGACCTCCGCATTTGTGAAGGTGCGCTGGATTTGAGCAACCCAGGGATCGGTCCCCAGGCCGAAAACGTCGGACCAGGCCCAGAAGGGCGTCGGCAGGGTCCAATTCCCCCACGTCCGGGCCTGGAGGGAGCCGTCGAGCGAGTAGAGAACATCGGGCACCTGCGTCGCCAGACCAAGGTACATCTGGATATTCGTCGGGTCGGGGTTCTCGATGTAGATCGGCATGTCGTGCGGGCCGGGGCCGCCGTAGGTCGGGCTGATCCAGGGTTCGACGAAGACGGCCTTGGGTTCGATGGCCGCGTCCACCATGCCGACCTCGACGGCGGCCATCGAAGTCGGGCCGCTCGCGGTCACCGCTCCCGCGCTGGTGATCGTCACGGTGGCGACGCCTCCGTTCACGTTCAGCTTTCTCAATTGCGTCGCAGAGCAGCTTGCGGAAAGACCGTCCGGGGAGAGGATCATCGGGGCGCCGAGTCCGTCGCTCAGGTTGACGTCGGCTCCCGCAGAGAATTCGGCGATGCAATTGGAGGCGATCCGGACGATCACATAAGACGGTTGCGGATAGGGCGAGACCCACGTGAAGGTGAGGGTGACGTCGCCCTGGCTGATCGCGTTGCTGCCGTGGCCGTGACCGGTCGAATCGGAGGCGCTATGCCGCGGGTCGAGATCGAAGGTCGCCGGATGGGTCACCTGGGGCCAGGCGTAGGTATTGTCGTCTTGCACGTCGGCGCCGCTGACCGTATGCCAGCCGTGGGTTTCGTCGGAACCGGACTTCGAGATGGAGATTTGCCAGTTGTCGGGGTTCGACGGGTTGGCGTCGTAAGCGGGGCTGCCAATTCCGCCTCCGCCCTGAGCTATCGCTTGGGCTCCAGCCAGCAACAAAAAGCCTAACGTTATCAGCCGATGGTGCCAGGTCCTTATCATTCGAAGTGATTTATTTGCCATTCATAACTCCATAATGTATCCCTTTTGCGATTCTTTTGGCTCGTCAGGTTTCAATCCGTTACGATGATCGCAGGGAAATACGTCTCCCCAATATGATACTCATAGTCCGTGGACTCATGGTCATCATTCTTGCTTCAATTGGCGCAGAAAGCCAATGCCTACGTCCTCAGAGAAGAGGTTTCTCGCGTCATTCGGAGCCGCCGTTAGGAGCCGGCGGGAGAAACTAGGCGTCTCGCAGGAAGGCTTGGCCCTTACGGCCGAACTAGACCGGACTTACGTGGGCGGCGTCGAGCGCGGGGAGCGGAACCTCGGCCTGATCAACGTCGGGCGCTTGGCGGCGGCTCTGGAAACGACCCCGGCCGATCTACTTTCCGGCCTCGTCCTTGGAGACAAGTAGCGCTTCCATGGAGTACGGCGACCCGGCGCCGCTTAACCGAAAGCCTGTCGCCTGCGGGATTCCTCGCGAGCTCGGAATGACAAAAAGTTCCGCCTTCTGCCCCCTTTGTCATCCGCCCCTTTTGTCATCCCGAACGAGGGAACTCGCATTGACACTTATCCTGCGCGACTTGTCGCGCTGCAAGACTGGACTCCCTTGTAGGTTTCCGGAACCTCCATCCCCTACCCCTTTCTCCCGGCGCGAACCATCCGGCAAGAGGAAGGGATTCCGGATTTCCTCTCCTCTTGGGCCGATGATTGTGCGCAGAGGAGGAGGGGATTAAGGGGTAGAGGTTCCGGAAGCTCACAACTGGGACTCGATTATGAGTTCCCGGAACCTCCATCCCCTACCCCTTTCTCCTACCGGCACGAACATCCGGCAAGAGGAAGGGGATTCCGGATTTCCTCTCCTCTTGGGCCGATGATTGTGCGGCAGAGGAGGAGGGGATTAAGGGGTAGAGGTTCCGGAAGCTCACAACTGGGACTCGATTATGAGTTCCCGGAACCTCCATCCCCCCTGCCCCTTCCTCCTACGCCGCACGATCATCGGCGCAGGAGGAAGGGGAGCTACAGCCCTTCGGGCTAGGTTCTACCGATCGAAGCGGGCGTACTTTGTGGATCGCCAGGCTGGGAATCGGAGTGGTCGGCGCGATTCGGGACGGACTTTTTGGACCTGGTTCCGGCCTCGGGCTCTCGCGATTGGGATCGGGTGGGGGCCGATCGCGGGGAATCCGGCTCGCAGGCTGCGGAGGCGAGACTTGGCTTCCTCTTGCGCGCCCGCGCGGCTCGGAAGGGTGAGGGCGACGCCGGGCTCGTCGAGATCGAAGTCGTCGATGTCGCGTTTCGGCTCCATTCGATAGTGGTAACGAGGCAGCGTCGCGAAAGGATGCGGCTGCGTTAAGGTTCGATGATCGGTTCCGAAGCGGTCAGGCGCTTTCGCTCCGCTTTGTTACGGACAGAAATCGGAATCAGAATGCAACCGCCGACGAACACGCCGGCCAGCATTCCCAGAAGAGAATAACTGTCGGACGGGGGCCGCGCGGCGCCGGTCAAATCGTACCAAAGGCTCACGGAGAGGCCCGCCACCATTGCCAGCGCCGCGAACCCGAACGCCGGCAAGCCATAGCGGAACATTCTGTTGACCAACAGGAAGGCAACGCCGACGGCGGTCGAGCGAAACCATGGCCCGCCATGTCTCTCTATCCCTATGAAGTCGTCAAGGACCCTAACGATGACGCCGAGTAAGAGGATGATAATGACCAGCCTGTCCTTTATGAAAAGTCCGAGGCGACGGTCGAGTTCGGTCTGTAGCCGGGGCTTCTCCTTCATCGGGGTATCAATCGGCTCCGTGCCAGCCGAGTCAGACGTTTTCGTTCCAGCTGATTCCCTAGCAATAGGGCAAACTCGACGCCCAGCATAATTGAGAATCCCGCCAATATTAAGACCCCGAAGAAGGGGGCGTGATGATGGCTTGGCCGATCTAAATCTAGCCACATCGCAATGAAGATGCATATCAGGCCGACGGAATAACCCAATGCCAACTTCACAAGGTCATAGCGGCAAAGGAAATATGCCCCCGCTAGCCAGAGGCCGGCGAGCGCATTCAGAAGTAGCCTCGAGTGCATGTCGCTCATCATCGGAATGGCGCCGAACAAGGGATATAGAAGCGGCCAGAACGTTTGCGTGCGGCGCCGAACGGCGGCCAACCGCCTGTCCAATCGGTGAGAGGCTCTTCTGTCGCCATGGGACTGCTATCGTATTGTAGCGTAGGCATCCTGGGACCGAAAGAGGTCGTGGAACGATCCCGGTTTTCGGTTCGTTGTAGAGCCGAGGCAACCCATGAAACTGTTTATCATCGCATGCGTAGTAGGGGCACTTGTGGGAGTATTTGGATACAGATCGCAGCAAGACCACGCGCAACGCTCGCCGACCCCTCCGACGCCGGCCGGGGCGAAGGTGCTGGTTCTCGGCGGCGGATGCTTTTGGTGCCTGGACGGCATGTACCGGCAACTGAACGGCGTGCTCGCCGTCGAGAGCGGCTACGCGGGCGGCAATCGAGCCGGCGTCAGCTATGAGGACGTCTGCTCGGGCACGACCGGTCACGCGGAAGTCGTGCGGGTCACGTACGATCCGAAGGTCGTTTCCGGCGAAGACCTGCTCCGCATCTTCTTCACCGTCCATAACCCGACGACGCTCGACCGGCAAGGCAACGACGTCGGCACCCAGTACCGTTCCGTGATCTTCTACTCGAACGACGAGGAGAAGGCGATGGCGGAGAAGATCAAGGCCGAGGTCGAGAAGGAGAAGATCTGGTCGGAGCCGATCGTGACGACGATCGAGCCGCTGAAGAACTACACGCGGGCCGAGGACTACCACCAGGACTACTTCACCAAGTTCGAGCACGCCTCGGAGGCGGAGCGGATGACGATGAACGCGGGCTACTGCCAGGCTATCATCGAGCCGAAGGTGCTCCACTTCCGGCAGATGTATGCGGACAAGCTGAAAAAGAAGTAACCGGACGGTCCCTCTCTGGGACCGCCGCCCCTCACCCTTGCTCGCAAGACTCGCAGACCCTCTCCCCCGGAGGGGAGAGGGAGCTTAGGTAAGTCGCTATGCCCGGGGGGAGAGGGACTACGCAAAGTGGTTTAGAATTTGCGTATGCGCAGAGCGCTTCCTTCTCTCCTTCTTCTCGCCATCCCTCTCTTCGCCGCTTGCCAGGGGACCAAGGCCGATTACGAACGCTCCGACGCCTTGCCCCAGCTTTTGCAGGGCAAGGTCTACCGGATGTCGGTGAATCCGCACTGGCTGGAGGGCGGGAAGCGGTTTTGGTACAACATCGACACCGGGCCGGACGTTCGGGAGACCTATCTCGTCGATGCGCGTAACGGGGCCAAGGAGCTTGCCTTCGACCGCGAGAAGCTGGCGAAGGCGCTTTCGGGCAAGCTAGGCAAAGCCGTCTCACCGGACCGGCTGACGCCGTCGATCCTGGGTTTCCAGGGCGGGAAGATCGTCATTTCCACCCAGGGCAAGCGTTGGCTGCTCGACCGGAAGAGCTACGCGATCCAGGAACTCGAAGGGAACGCGGCCGGCCTGCCGGTGGATTCCCTCCCCGCCTTCTTGCCCCCGCACCCCTCGGGGAGCGGCGAGGAGACGATGCTGACGCTGACGAACCAGTCGAAGGAAACGGTCGACGTGTACTGGGTCGGAACCGACGGGTCGCGCACAAAGTATCACACGCTGAAGCCGGGGGATTCGGTCGTTCAGCATACGTACGCCGGCCACGTCTGGCTTTTCACGACGACGGGCGGGCAAGCCTTGGCGGCTTACGAGGCGACAGCCGGCGATTGCGCGGCGGTTTTCGATGGGACGGTCCCGGCTCGACCGCAGGGCCGGCGACGGCCAAACGGCGCCGAATCGCCGGACGGAAAGTGGCGGGCCCTGATTCGAGATACCGACGTTTGGGTTCACCCGACGACCGGTGAGGACGTTCGGCTCTCGACCGACGGAAAGGCGGACGATTCGTATGGCGGGCCGTTCGTCTGGTCGCCGAACGGCAAATACCTGCTCGCGGTGCGAACGGAGGCCGGCCAGCAGCACCCGATCCACATGGTGCGCTCCTCGCCCACCGATCAGCTCCAGCCGGAATACATCACGCTGGACTATTTGAAGCCGGGGGACAAGATTCCCCACCCGCGGCTCGTGATCTTCGACGTAGCTGGGCATAAGCCGATCCCGATCGACACGGCGACGACGCCGAACCCGTGGGATTTCAGCGAGTACCACTGGTCGCCGGATTCGAAGGAGCTTTACTTCGTCTACAACCAGCGCGGGCATCAGGTGCTGCGGCTGATGGCGGCAGATGCGGCTACCGGCAAGGTCCGGACGGTAGTCGAGGAAACGAGCCCGACCTTTATCGACTACCAGGCGAAGCTGTGGGTACATTACCTCGACAAGACCGGCGAGGCGCTCTGGATGTCGGAGCGAAGCGGCTACAACCACATCTATCTCGTCGACCTGAAGAGCGGCAAGATGAAGCCGGTGACGCAGGGCCAATGGATGGTTCGGTCGGTGGAGAGCGTGGATGAGGAGAAGCGGGAGATGCTGCTGCGGATCATGGGCCACGATCCGAAGCAGGACCCTTACCATTTCCATTACGCGCGGGTCGGGTTCGAAGGCGGCTTTACCGCGCTAACCGACGGCGACGGAACCCACCGGCTGACCTGGGCGCCGGATGGCGAGACCTATCTGGATACTTATTCGCGGGTCGATCTGCCGCCGGTGACGGAGCTTCGGCGGGCGAGCGACGGAAAGAAGCTGGCGCTGCTCGAGACGGCGGACGACTCGGCGCTGAAGGCGACCGGCTGGAGCGAGCCCGAGCGATTCGTCGCGAAGGGGCGGGATGGGAAGACGGACATCTGGGGGATCATCGAGAAGCCGACCAACTTCGACCCCACGAAGAAGTATCCGGTTATCGAGAGCATCTATGCGGGGCCGCAGGACTTCTTCGTGCCCAAGGCCTTCGCGCCGTTCCGAACGCCGTCCAAGATCGCCGAGCTTGGCTTTATCGTCGTGCAGATCGACGGGATGGGGACGGATTGGCGGGGCAAGGCGTTCCACGACGTCTGCTATCAGAACCTCGCGGACGCGGGATTCCCGGACCGGATTCTCTGGATGAAGGCGGCAGCGGCGACGCGGCCCTGGATGGATTTATCGCGGGTCGGCGTCTATGGGACCTCGGCGGGAGGCCAGAGCGCGGCTTCGGCGGTTATGCGGTTCGGCGACTTCTACAAGGCGGCGGTGGCCGACTGCGGCTGCCACGACAACCGGATGGACAAAATCTGGTGGAACGAGCTTTGGATGGGCTGGCCGGTCGGCCCGGCGTATGCGGCGAACTCGAACGTGACGGCGGCGAAGGACCTGAAAGGCAAGCTGTACTTGATGGTCGGCGAGGTGGACACGAACGTCGATCCGGCGTCGACGATGCAGGTTGCAGACGCATTAATCAAGGCAGGGAAGGACTTCGACCTTCTGGTTTATCCGGGGTCGAATCACGGAGTCCTGGGCCATCCTTACGCTTTCCGGCGGATGGAGGACTTCTTCGTGCGTTGGGCGTTTGGGATCGAGCCAGGCAAGTAGTGGAGCCTTTCAGGCTGACGACTTACGAGCCGATCGAGGCGGACAGGAAGCTTGCCGCCGTGGGCTTGCCGGTCTTCGTGCTTCTCGTTTGGGGATTGCTGGCTTTCCTCTTCGTGTCCAGCCAGGACCTTCCGGTTCGCATCGCGTGTGCGGGGTTGGCCCTCCTTGCCGCCGGGGGCGCCGTTTTGATGGCGATCATCGGTGTGACCCATGAAGAGATCGTCATCGAGGGCGGCGAGTTGCGAATCCTCACGACCCGCATGAGGAAAGTCGCGGAGAGGTCATATCGGCTAACGCCCGGCAGCATAGCATCAGTCGAGCCGGTGACCATGGTCAAAACGGGCAAGGAAATCACGGCCGTCGTTCTCCAGACGGACAGTGGCCCTTGCTGGGTTTCCGCTGGTGCGACCGAGGCAGACAAACAGCACGTTGCCGAACGGATCAATGTTTACTTAAGTCGATCGTGATTTGCATCAGCAAGTCACCACCTGAGGGAATTCGCCACAACGCCTGGCCTTCAGTGGCCCACTGCGGGCATCGTGTGGCGGGGTGAGGAGGCCCGCCAGGATACCGATCAGGTGGCCGCAGATGGCGGAAAGATGTCCGCAATTCGCATGTCGTACAACGCGTTCGCCAGAAGCGATCCTCTCCGGAGCATTGCCCATAGATCCTCAAGCGCGGCGAGACAGTCGAACGAGAGCGTCCCCAAAGTCCAGATCTCCGCCATTTGGTAAGCACCCGAGAGGCAACTCGTGATAATGCCAAGGGTGGCGTGTTCGTCGGCGATCTTGTACTTTACGGAAGGGTCACGATGCTCATCACCTGCAAGTTTGGCAAGCATCAGCTTATTGAGCAACACGTGTGTGAAATCACACATCCTCTCGTATTCGATGTACCAACGAGCAATACCCGCTTTAGCTTTCTGATTCTTGATCCCTTTGCCATTGGGCTGCGGAGTCGGAAATCTTGGAGGCATATACCCTTGCAGGTTCGGTGGCAAGGCAACTCCAGGATTCTGCGCCGCGAATATAACTGCATCTCGCGCTTCTTCTGAAATCCCTAGATGCCCTCGAAGTTCTTCGTGGGAGTTTGGAAAGTGCAGGTTATTGAACTCAAAAAAGCGCGGCAAGTCTGATGTTTCGTCGGCCTCGATAGTCCTTATCTTAAGTTGCTTCGCCCACGCATCCACGAAATAGCGCCGCGTTGCATCCTCCGGATCGTCTACAAAGCGAGCTACGATGAAGACACGTTCGATTTGCTCTCTGACAAGCGAGAGAGCGTCACCCAGTTGCGAATCAAATTCGTAAGCCTTCTTCATCAAGAGCCGGATTGAGCTATGTGTCCGGAAGTGGCCATCCAAAAGGTCAGCGAGCAGGACGCCGACCTCGCTGGTCTGACGAAGCTCCTTCTCGAATCGTCGCAGGCTGATCCTGAGCTTCGTGTCCAGATCCTTTGCATCAAGCGTCAGGTTCGGGTCGATGTCGGTCACGTATCGCATGGTGTTCTAGAGCTTCTTACATAGCCTCGGGAGAATTCGTAAGGCAATACTAAGGGAGGGCTGAGCCAAACAGGTGGGATTTGACACTTACTGTTTGGGCAGAGGCTTTCGCGGCTTGCGCCGCTCGGTTGGGACCTCGATTTCCTTCTGGCCGTTGAGGTACTGCGCGGTTTCGCAGTTCGACTTCAGAAACTCGGGCACGGAGCCTTCCGCGACGATCTTCCCTCCGTGCTCGCCCGCGCCGGGGCCGAGTTCGATGAGCCAATCGGCGGCGAGCATCGTTTCCTCGTCGTGCTCGACGACAATGACCGTGTTGCCCAGGTCGCGGAGGCGGACGAGGGTTTCGATGAGCTTGCGGTTGTCGCGCTGGTGGAGGCCGATCGAGGGCTCGTCGAGAATGTAGAGGCAGCCCATGAGGCCGGAGCCGATTTGGGTGGCGAGGCGGATGCGTTGGGCTTCGCCTCCGGCGAGGGTTCTCGCGTTGCGATCGAGGGTGAGATAGCCCAGGCCGACGTTGACGAGGAACTGGAGGCGCTCGACGATCTCCTTGACGGCGCGCTCGCCGATCGCGAGCTGGCGCTTGTTGAGCTTTTTCGCGGTTCCGATGAAGAAGGCGAGGCAGTCCTCGACGGACAGGTTGGTCACGGTTGAGATGTCGCGTCCCGCGAGCTTGACGGCAAGCACCTCCGGCTTGAGGCGGCGGCCTTCGCAGGTCGGGCAGGGTTTGGTCGACATGTATTGCTGAAGGTCGTTCTTGACCCACTCGCTTTCCGTCTGCTCGTAGCGCTTCTTGAGGGCGGCGAGGACGCCGTCCCACTTCGTGTTGAACTTGCGCTCGCCCCGGCCGTACTTCATGTACACGGTGATCGGCTCTTCGAGGCCGTGCCAGACCGCCTTCATCCCCTCGGGGGGGATCTTGCTGACGGGGAGGCCGGCATCGAAATCCATCGCCCGGCCGACGGCGTCGAGCATTTCCGGCCACCACTCCTTCACCTCGCCGGACTTGTAGACGAAAGGCAGAATCGCGCCATTGCGGAGCGGCTTGGACGGGTCGGGGCAGATCAGATCTGGATCGAACTCGGTCTTCGTGCCGAGGCCCGTGCAATCCGGGCAGGCTCCGTAGGGCGAGTTGAAGGAGAACATGCGCGGCTCCAGCTCGGGCATCGAAAAGCCGCAAACCGGGCAGGAATAGGACTCGGAAAAGAGGACGTCGACGATTTCCGTGGCTTGGCCATCCTGGCCAAGGGTTGCCGGGGCACCTTGCCCCTGCTTCTCGGGCTGGAAGCCCGAGTCACTCTTGGCCTGGAAGGCCAAGCCACGTTCGTAGCTCAATGTTACGAGGCCTTTGCCCATCTTGAGAGCGGCTTCGATGGAGTCGGTAAGGCGCCGCTCGATGCCTTCTTTGATCACGAGGCGATCGACGATGACCTCGATAGTGTGCTGCTTATAGCGGTCCATCGGAATTTCGTCGGTCACCTCGTACGTCTCGCCGTCGACGCGGACGCGGACGTAGCCGGCCTTGTTGATGTCCTGCAGGACCGATTTGTATTCGCCCTTGCGACCTCGCACGACGGGAGCGAGGATTTGTAGGCGCGTCCCTTCGGGCAGATCCTTGGCCGTATCGACGATCTGGTCGGTGGATTGGCGCTCGATCGGGCCGTGACCGTTCGGACAGTAGGGAACGCCGGCGCGGGCATAGAGGATGCGGAGGTAATCGTAAATCTCGGTGACGGTGCCAACGGTGGAGCGGGGATTCTTCGAGGCGCTCTTCTGGTCGATGGAGACGGCCGGGCTCAAGCCTTCGATGTGGTCGACATCCGGTTTATCCATCTGGCCCAGGAACTGGCGGGCGTAGGCGCTGAGAGATTCGACGTAGCGACGCTGCCCCTCGGCATAGATCGTGTCGAAAGCGAGTGAGGACTTACCCGATCCGGACAGCCCGGTGATCACAACCAGCTTGTCCCGTGGGATTTCCACGGTGACGTTTTTCAGGTTGTTTTCGCGGGCTCCGACGACGACGATCTTGTCTTGGGGCATTGGGGAAATTGTAACAAATATGTAGACGGAATTGCACTATGTCTCCGTCGATTTGTGGTTCGTTCTACGGCTCGGCATACAGCCATGTTTCCGTCGCGGCGGGAAACGATGGAGATGAGGAGAAAAAGCCCCTTCCTCTTGCCGGATGGTTTGTGCCGGGAGGAGGCAAGGGTTATTCCCTGAGCGAAGCGGAGCGGAGTCGAACGGGTGGGGATGGAGGTTCCGAGAACCTACAATCGGGCCTCAACTACGAGTTTCCGGAACCTCTACCCCCTTTGTCCCCCTCCTCCTCCGCCGCACAATCATCGGCGCAAGAGGAGGGGGGAGCTTACTTCGTCTTCGCGGCGCGGAGGACGGCCATGAATCCTTCCTGGCCGTCGCGAGGGTTCACGATGATGAGCAGGGCCTTCGCCTCCTGGACTCGCGCAAAGCTCTTGGCGCTGCGCGTGATCTTGCGATTGCCGGAGATCGACGTCAGGATCAGCTTGAAATTCAGAGTGATGGTGTCGCTGCCCTTGTTGGAAGGCGTTACGTCGAGCGTATAGCTGCCGCTATCGTAGTCCGCCGAAATCTTCGCTTCTTCGCCGACGTTTGTGACCACCGACGGAGAGCCGACGAGAGAGCCGCCGCCCTTCTTCACGATGCCGGCAATGCGAGCGGCCTCGGCAGGCGTGACCTGGAGAATCGTCGGCGTCGCCTTCGTCTGGGCGCTGCCGATCGCCCTGATCGACTGCGTATCGATTGTCGCGGCCACCCGATAGAACTGCACGGAGACCTTGATCGCGCGTTTGGCCTGGCCGGCGAGCGCGCTTACGGCGGAGAGCGCCAAGAGGACGAGAAGAGCATTGCGGAATCTGAGCATGATGAAATCCTTATCGGCTCCAAGCTTATCACCCTCCGCCGAGTTGCGACATGCGATGACACTCGGCGGCGGCTTCTTGCAGAATGGAGGCATGAGACGCTTTCTCCTCATTTTTGCGGGTATCGCCGCTTCCGCCATCGCTTTGGCCCTCTATCTCCAGAGTTCCTCTCTGTACGTGAACGGCAACCTGGCTTCGAGCGGAGTCATCGAGCGGAACGGCACCGCCTACGTGCCGATCAAGGACGTGGCGAAGGCGCTCAACCTTAATCTCCAAAAGACCGCGCGCGGCTTTGAGCTGTCCGATTCCGGCGGCGCGAACCAGGTCGAGGGGATTACGGGCAAAGTCGGCGACGTGCTTTGGAACGGCTTTGCCCGGTTTACCGTCGTGAAGGTCATTCGGGGCAAGGAGTACACGAACCAGTTCAGCGGCGATAACCAGAAGGTCACGCCGTACCCGGAGGCCGACGATCTCGTGGTCCTCGTGTGCCGGATCAAGAATGGCATGAAGGAAAAGGAGACCTGCATGCTGCCCGCGGGCGATTCGTCGGCGCTGGTCGACACGGAAGGCCATTCCTATGCGCCTCGTAATGGGCTCAGCATCGATTGCCCCTCGCGCGGCCAAGAGCTATTGCCGGGCGCAGCCGTCGATTTCGCGCTGACGTTCGACGTGCCGCCGAGCGCGAAGCTGCAAGACCTCGTGTACGAGGTGAACTTCTTTGCCACCAAGTCGGGCCAGAAGAAGTTCCGGGTTTCGCTCCAGCAGCCTTAACGCGCGCGCCGTGCCCAGTCGATCAAGGTCGCGGCGTAGGTCCCAACCTTCTTCGGCCAGCCGCGATACGAGCTTGGCTGGACGAGGGTGAACGTGTGGTCCGCGCCGGGGAACGGTTTGACGGCGACCTTACGATTGCCGGCAGCCCGGAGCGTCTTGGCGATGAGGTCCGCCGAGGTTGTCGGCACCCGCTCGTCGAGCGTGCCGTAGGTGAGGAGGACAGGCGCCTTGACGCGTTTCCAGAAGCTTAGGGGACGATGGGAGGCGATCCGCTTCGAGAAGGCCCAATAGTAGTTGTCGGCGGGAGGCGGCTGGAAGAACCAGGATCGGCCCTTGAACGGCTCGACGATCTTGGTCAGCCCAGACCACGGATGGCCGCGATAGCCGACGTCGACGATGGCGCGAACGAATCGCCTTGCCTCACTCTTCTCCTTCGCCGGGAGCGTGGGGACGCCGAGGGAATTCTCCAGGCTGTACGTTTCGGTTTCGGCGGGGGTCAAGCCGGAACCGGCGGAGGCGATCACGAAGCCGAGGCGAGTATCTTTTGCGGCGATCATCGGTGCGACCGTCGCGCCTTGGCTGTGCCCATAGATGCCGATACGGCGAGCGTCGACTTCAGGCAGCGATTCGAGCCGGCGGATTCCGGCGAGGGCGTCCTTCGCGAAATCGTCGAAGCTGGATTTCTTCCAGTCCCCGGTGCTTTGGCCGACGCCCCGCTGATCGTAGATGAGGGCCACGAATCCCGCTTGTGCGAACTTCCAGGCCAGATAGCGAGAGGCCCAACGCCCTTCCGGCCCCGAGCCGTGAAGGAAGAGGATGGCAGGGTGCCGTCCCTTGCCCCTGGGAAGCACTTCGGTCCCGACCAGGCGGACATGGCCATTCGCGAAGTCGACCTCCTTTTCTTGCGGCTGGACGTCGACGGCGCTGCGGGTCAACCGAAACGTGCCTTCGACGTCGCCATCTTTGAAGCGGCCGGACAACTCGTTGCCGCTCAAGCTTCCGTCAAAGTTCGTCGTCGTCGCGTCGCCTTGAAGGAGGATGGTCACATGGTCCCCCTCGCAACTCACCTTCTGGAAGGGAATTCCTGCGACTTGCAGGGAGTCGGAATCGAAGAAGCCGGAATACGTGTCGCCCATCTTTCGGAACGTGACGGCGACGGGCAGGCTGTCTCCCGCCTTCGTCCAGACGCCCGTCCAAGACCCAGAAAGGTCCCCCTGCAGCCGAATGAGAGAGCAAAGGCCGAGCGCGAGCAGCATGGAATTCATTCTATAGGGGTCGGCCCGGCGTTCCTGGGTCCGATATGGCAACATGAGGCCTATGCCCCTGCGCGCCGGCCGGTACCGCGTTTCCGTTCACAATCACGGCTTTTTCCGCCTCGACGGTGGGGCGATGTTCGGTTCGGTGCCGAAGGCGCTCTGGGCCAGGGAGGCTCCGCCGGATGAGGAGAATCGAATCCTGCTCGCGACCCGGTCGCTCGTCATCGAGGACGGGGAGCGGAAGATGTTGATCGACGTCGGGTGCGGCGACAAGTGGAGCGAGAAGAACCGCAAAATCTTCTGCATCGAAGGAGAGGCGTACGAGCCCGTCCCAGGCGTAACCGACGTGCTCCTCACCCACCTCCACTTCGACCACGCAGGCGGCATTTCGCGGCTCGACAACGGAGTCTTGACGCCTTGCTACCCAGCGGCGCGGCACTACGTTTCGTCGGCGAACTATGAGAACGCCCAGAGCCCCAACATCCGCGAGCGGGCGAGCTACCTCGCCGAGAATGTCGACATCCTCTCCCAGGTCAAGCTGACGCTGACGGAGGACGGGCAGGAAATCTGGCCGGGGATCACGGTTCACCGCTCGGATGGTCATACGACGGGCCTGCAGTGGGTAAAGGTCCGCGATGGAGGCGAAACCTACGTCTATCCAGCCGATCTCTGTCCGACGTCGAAGCATCTGCCGATCCCCTTCGTGATGGGCTACGACATGTGCGCGGAGCGGGCGATGGCGGAGAAACGGGCCTTCTTCGAGCAGGTCGTGGAGGGGGGATGGATCGTCGTTTTCGAGCACGATCCGGCGATCGCGGCTGGGCGCGTCGTGTTCGACGAGCGGGGCCGGCCGGCGTTGTCCGAAGTGGTCGAGCTAGGTTAGCTGCTTTGTCATTCCGAGCTTGCGAGGAATCCTGCGGGCGACCGGCTTTCAGGTAAGCGGCACCCGACAGCCTTGCCTTAGAGCTTGTTAAGAAGGGAGCAATCCTTGACTTCCCGGCTCGGCGACGCCCATAGTCTTAAGCATTGACGGCAAAGTCGCCACGAGTCAAAACATCCGGCAACGAGGCTGAGGCGGGAGCGATCCCCTCCAGCCTCTGGTCTGCCTTTTTCGAGGGCAGCCGCAGAGCCTGCGCCCGCTTGATCACGAGAGTCGAGAACGAACCCGGCCTCGTGCCCGTCGTGCGCGATGCCCTTGCCTCGCGGATCGGCCGGGCGATCCGGATCGGCATCACCGGCCCTCCGGGCGTCGGCAAGAGCACGCTGACGGCGGCGCTCGCCCAGGGTCTGGCGAATGGCGGAAGACGGGTCGGGGTGATTGCCGTCGATCCCTCCAGCCCCTTCACCGGGGGCGCCTTCATGGGCGACCGGATCCGAATGGACGGCCTCGTCGGCGACAAGCGCATCTATATCCGGTCCCTTGCCTCGCGGGAGGGCCACGGCGGGCTGGCTCCGACGACGCCCTACGTCGCGGACGTCATCGAGGGATTCGGGATGGACCGAATCCTTATCGAGACGGTCGGCGTCGGCCAGGCTGAAATCGACGTGCTGCGCTGCGCCGACCTCGTCATCCTCGTCTTGCAGCCGGGAACGGGGGACGCGATCCAGACGATGAAGGCGGGGATCATCGAAGCGGCCGACATCATCGTGGTCAACAAGGCCGACCAGCCGGGCGTCGATTCGGTGATCCAGTCCTTGCGCTTCCTTTTCAGCCTCGGCGGGCCGCTTCCGATCAAGGGAAATCCGCACGCGCCTCAGAACACAAGGGTCGCCCCGCCGATCCTCTCCACGTCCGCTCTCCAGGCCCAGGGCATCGAAGAGCTGGTCGCCGAAGTCGAGAAGCAGGCGACGAGCCTTATCGAATCGGGACGGCATCGGGAGATGCGGCGCGCGCGCTTGGAGACGGAAATCCGCTCCGCGATCCAAGAATATCTATGGCAGTCGTATGAAAAGCTAACGGCCGCAGACGAGACGATTCGCCAGAAGGCCGGCGAATTGGTCCTAAGCGGCGAGTCGCCTTATCCTTTCATTCGAGACCTTCAGGGGAAGGCGACGATATCCCTCCCACCCGGCAGGTAATTCCGATGGCTCACAAGATTCAGGAACCTCAGCACCGAACCGCACCCTTCCGCGATGCGGAATTCACGACGATTTCCGGCCGGCCGGTCGAGCTTCTTTATACGGAAGCCGACCTCGACGGGCAGAAAATCGAGCAGTATCCGGGCGACTATCCGTACACCCGGGGCGTGCATCCCACGATGTACCGGGGCAAGCTGTGGACGATGCGCCTCTTCGCGGGAATGGGGAACGCGGCGCAGACGAACGAGCGGTTCAAGTTCTTGCTCTCGAAGGGCCAGACCGGGCTCTCCACCGCCTTCGACAACCCGACGCTTTACGGCTGGGATTCGGACGATCCGATCTCCGAGGGCGAAGTTGGCAAAACGGGCGTCGCCGTCGACACGATGGCGGACATGGAGCGGCTGTTCCAAGACATCCCGCTTGATAAGGTCTCGACCTCGATGACGATCAACGCGCCGGCCGCGTGGGTCTTTGCGATGTTCCTCGCCAACGCGGAGAAGCAGGGCATCGGACTGGAAAAGCTGCGCGGCACGATCCAGAACGACATCCTGAAGGAATACATCGCCCAAAAGGAATGGATTTTTCCGCCGGAGCCGCATATCCGACTGATCACCGATATGTTCGCGTTCTGCGCGGACCATGTGCCGCAGTGGAATTCGATTTCGATCAGCGGCTACCATATCCGGGAGGCCGGGGCCACGGCGGCGCAGGAGCTCGCCTTCACCTTGCAGGATGGCTTCACCTACGTCGAGCATGCGATCGAAGCCGGAATGGACGTGGACGACTTCGCGCCTCGTCTGTCCTTCTTCTTCAACTCCCATCTCGACTTCTTCGAGGAGATCGCGAAGCTTCGGGCGGCGCGGAGGATTTGGGCGCGGCACATGCGGGAGAAGTACGGGGCGAAGAATCCAAAGTCTTGGCTCTGCCGGTTCCATGTGCAAACCGCCGGATGCAGCCTGACCGCGCAACAACCGGAAGTGAACATCGTGCGGACGGCGCTGGAAGCTCTCGCCGGCGTCCTCGGCGGCTGCCAGAGCTTGCATACGAACTCGATGGACGAGGCGCTGGCGCTTCCTTCCGACAAGGCGGCGGAAATCGCCTTGCGGACCCAGCAGGTGATCGCCTACGAGAGCGGCGTGCCGAACGTGGCGGATCCACTCGGCGGCTCGTATTTCGTGGAGAAGCTGACGAGCGAAATCGAAGCCGATGCGGAGAAGTATTTCGAGCAGATCGAAGCTCTGGGCGGCATGGTGAAGGCGATCGAGCGCGGCTTCCCCCAGCAGGAGATTACGCGGGCCGCCTACGAATATCAGCGGGCTCTGTCCGAGAAGCGGAAGATCATGGTGGGGGTCAACGACTTCGCGAACGAGCACGAAAAGCTGGAAATCCCGATCTTGGAGATCGACGAAGCCGTCGAGCCGGACCAGATCGCGGCCCTGAAGAAGATCAAGGAGAGCCGGGACAACCTTGCGGTGAGCCGATGCCTGGAGGAGCTCCAGAAAGCGGCTCGCACGAAGGAAAATCTCATGCCGCACCTGTTGGATTGCGCGCGGTGCTATACGTCGATCGGCGAGGTCAGCCACGCGCTGATCAAGGTCTTTGGGGAGTACCGGGAGCAGGCATTTTTCTAGAGACCGCGCTCCAAGGATGAATATGAACGAGTATCCGATCAAAGTGGTCGTTGGCAAGCCGGGCCTGGATGGGCACGACCGAGGGGCGAAGGTCATCGCTCGCGCGCTCGTCGAAGCGGGGATGGAGGTCGTCTATCTCGGCCTGCGCCAAACGCCGGAATCGATCGTCGCAGCCGCGGTGGAGGAGGACGCCGACGTGATCGGGCTCTCCGTCCTGTCCGGCGCCCACATGACCCAGTTCCGGCGCGTCCACGAGCTGATGGAAAAGGAAGGGATCGGCGGGCGGCTTTTGACGGGCGGCGGGATCATTCCGACCAAGGACCAGGAGGCGCTGTCCAAGATTGGCGTCGGCAAGCTTTTCGGACCCGGCGACGAGCCGCAGGAGATTATCGATTACATCCGGACCGAGGTCCAGGCGAGACGAACGCACGAGGCGATGTAGATGGATTTCACGTTCAGCGACGAATTTCGGATGGTCTGCGACGAGGCCCGGCGCTTCGCCAACGAGCGACTGGCTCCGGTCGTACAGGAACTCGACGAGAAGCAAGAGGTCAACTTGGAGGCTCTCAAGGAGCTTGGGACGCTCGGCTTTCTTGGCATGACGGTGCCCGAGGAATACGGCGGAACGAACCTCGGGGCCGTCGCCTACGCGGGCGCGATGATCGAGCTGAGCAAGGTGGACGCGGGCACCTCGGTCGGCGTCTCTGTGCAGAACTCGCTCGTCAACGACACGATCGTCAAGTGGGGCACGGAGGAGCAGAAGCGGGAATGGCTGCCCCGGCTAGCGACCGGCGAAGTCTTCGGCTGCTTCTCGCTGACGGAGGGCGGCGCGGGAAGCGATCCCGGCTCCCTGCGCGCGACGGCGGTGCGGGACGGCGACAGCTTCATCCTGAACGGAACCAAGAACTTTACGACGAACGGCGGCTTCGCCGACGTCATCATCGGCTTTTTCCAGACCGACCGGGACAAGGGCTCGAAGGGGATTTCTGCCTTCCTCGTCCCGAGCGCGACTCCGGGCTTCTCGGTCGGCAAGCATGAAAACAAGCTCGGCATCCGCACGTCGAGCACGACGGAGATGGTCTTCACCGATTGCCGGGTGCCCGCTTCCTGCCTGCTCGGAGTCGAGAACAAAGGCTTGAACGTCGCGTTGACGACGCTCGACGGCGGCCGGGTCGGGATCGCCGCGCAGGCCGTCGGCATCGCGGAAGGGGCTCTCGAAGAGGCCGTCAAGTACGCGAAGGAGCGAACCCAGTTCGGGCAGAAGCTCGCGGAGTTTCAGGGCCTGCAATTCATGATCGCGGATATGACGGTGGACGTCGAGATGGCGAAGACGATGCTGTACCGCGTGGCGTGGATGAAGGACAACCACATCAAGCACACGAAGGAGTCGGCGATCATCAAGCTCTTCGCCTCCGAGATGGCCCACCGGGTCTGCCACAAGGCGATCCAGGTTCATGGCGGCTACGGCTTTATGAAGGAGTTCAAGGTCGAGCGGCTTTACCGCGACCAGCGAATCACGGAGATCTACGAAGGGACGAGTGAGATCCAGCGCGTCGTGATCGCGCGCGCGATGCTGGCCGACTAGGCTATTCTCGCTCCTCTTCGGCCTTCCGCTCTTCCTCGTGCGTCCGGTTGCGGTCGTAGATCCTCAGGTCCTCGTTCTTGTGGACCTTCGCTTTTCGCATGATCGGGGCGGGCGGGCCGCCTGCCTTCTTGGGTTTCTTCTTCTTTGGCATTTGCTGACAATGGAGACGTCATTCTGAGTAGCACGTCAAGCTTCATTTGCCCAGTTGCGAGCAGGAGGCATGCGCCCCCTCACTTGCTCCCTCCGGGTCGCTTTCCTCTCTCCCGGAGGGAGAGGAGTTTCACCCGAGCAACGACAAATGAAGCTTGACATGCTACTGAGCGAAAGAACTTCGCCGGAGGCTCGTTCTTACGCTCAGGGCGACGTCTCGGTATATTGGTGCGTTCCCGAAGGCCGACCGCGCATTTGGTTACCCCTGGCTGGAAAACGCGGGGTTCTGGAAGCTTTGCAGCATCTTGATGTAGTTCGCCCGCACGAACGCGCCCGGCTCGGCGCAATTCCGTTGACTCATCGATCCCTTCATTTGAGCGACCGATTCGTACTCGTTTTCTTCCATCCAATCGCGAAAGCCTTGCACGATCCTTCCGAGGTGCTGTTCTCCCTGCCGAAGGAGGGACGAGGTCGTGTAAACGGCGTCGGCGCCGGCCAGGACGTACTTGAGGGCTTCGACGTGGCTCTCGACGCCGGTGGTCGCGGCGAGCGAGCATTTCAATTGGCCGTACAGCACGGAAATCCAGAGAAGGGGCAGACGAATTTCCGCCGACTGGCTGAGGTTGAGCTTTGATTCGACGGCGAGAGTCTTGAGGTCAAAATCCGGCTGATAGAAGCGGTTGAAGAGGACGAGGCCGTTCGCCCCCGCATCGACGAGGCGCTTTGCCATGTTAGCGGTCGCGCTGAAGAATGGGGACAGTTTCACCGTGACCGGGACCTCCACCGCCTTGCGCACGGCTTGGACGACGTGAATATACTGCTCTTCGACCTCTGCGCTGGTCAGATCCACATCGACGGGGAGGAAGTAGATGTTCAGCTCGATGGCTTTCGCCCCGGCTTCGACCATGTCCTTCGCATACTCGATCCATCCCAGTTCGGTGACCCCGTTGAGGCTGCCGACGACGGGTACGTCGACGGACCGGGAGGCCCTATAGATCAACTCCAAGTAGTCGGCAGGGCCGGCGTTGTAATCGGCGACCGCGGGAAAGTAGGAAATCGACTCGGGGGAATTGTAGGTGCTTCGCCCGATCAGGAATTCCAACGTTTCCTGTTCTTGCCGGATCTGCTCTTCAAAGAGGGAGAAGAGGATGATTGCGGAGGCTCCCGCGTCGGCGAGCCGTTTCACTCCGTCGAGATTCTTCGATAGGGGCGAAGAGGAAGCGACGATCGGATGCTTGAGCTCGAGCCCGAGATAGGTTGTTTTTAGGTCCATGGTATTGCGTCATCCCTGGGAGCGCGGGCATCGGCCCGCATCCCGTCCTGCCGACCTTAGTCGGCTGCGAACCGGTCTAAAGCCCGGCAAACGGGGAGCGGACTGAAGTCCGCGCTCCCAACTATTGTTCGGCCGCCATTCGCTCATAGAGGTCCCAGTGGCGACGAATCTGGTCTTGCGCGTCACCCGCGATGCGCGCGGCCTCGTTTGGATTCGTGTGCCGGAGCATGCGATAACGAAGCTCGTTCTCGGTGTAATCCTTGAGGTCCAGCCCGGGCCGAGCCGAATCCAGGATGAAGGGATTCTCGCCGGACCCACGCACCTCGGGATTGAAGCGAAGGAGGGGCCAGTAGCCGCAGTGGACGGCTCGCTTCTGCTGCTCCAGGCCTTGCTGCATGTCGATGCCGTGGGCAATGCAGTGGCTGTAGGCGACGATCAGCGACGGCCCAGGATACGCCTCCGCTTCGCGGAGGGCGGTGAGGGTCTGCTGCGGATTCGCGCCCATCGCGATCCGGGCAACGTAGACGTTACCGTAGGAGATCGCCTGAAGGGCGATATCCTTCTTCGCGCTCTGCTTGCCCGCGTTGGCGAACTTGGCGACCGCGCCGAGCGGCGTCGCCTTCGAGGATTGCCCGCCGGTGTTGGCATACACCTCGTTGTCGAGGATGAGGAGATTCACGTCCCGCCCGCCGGCGAGGACGTGGTCGACGCCGGCGGAGCCGATATCGTAGGCCCAACCGTCGCCCCCGACGATCCATACGCTTCGGCGGACGAGGTGATCGGCAACGGCGAGCAACTGCCTTGCGGCAGGAGATCCGGACTGGAGGTCTGCGCTACTAAGTTTGCGCTTGAGTTCGGCGACCCGCTCCCTTTGCCGACGAATTTCCGATTCGAGCTTTTGGGGAGCGTAGATAAGATCGTCGACGAGGTCCTCGCCGAACTCGCTCACCATCTCCCGAAGCAGGCCGTAGGCGAGATCGCGATGCCGGTCGGCGGCGATCCGCATCCCGAGGCCGAACTCGGCGTTGTCTTCGAACAGCGAGTTGGCCCAAGCCGGGCCGCGACCCTCGTGGTTCTTCGTCCAGGGCGTGGTGGGGAGGCAGCCGCCGAAGACCGAGCTGCAACCGCTCGCGTTGGCGACCATCATGCGGTCGCCGAAGAGCTGGGAAAGCAGGCGGACGTAAGGCGTCTCGCCGCACCCGGCGCATGCTCCGGAGAACTCGAAAAGCGGCTCCAGGAATTGGGCGCCGCGAACCGTCGAAAACTCGACGTAGGCGCGGTCGTTGACCGGCAAGGTCTCGAAGAAGCGCAGGTTTTCGCGGTTTGCCTCCTCGATGCCGTCCTTGCGGACCATGTTGATCGCCCGTTCGGCGACCCGGTCTTTGGCGCGCACGGGGCAGGCATCGACGCAGAGGGCGCAGCCGGTGCAATCCTCCATGTAGATTTGCAGCGCGTAGCGGGTATCTGGGAAGCCCTTGGCGTCGATTACGGAGGATTGGAAGCCCTTCGGCGCCTCCTCCAGCGACTCCTGGGAGAAGAGCTTCGTGCGGATGCAGCTATGCGGGCAAACGAAGGAGCAGTTGCCGCATTGGATGCAAATCTCGGAGTTCCAGACCGGCACAAAGTCGGCGACATTGCGCTTTTCCCACTTCGTGGTGCCAGGCGGATAGGCGCCGTCGATGGGCAGGGCGCTGACGGGCAGGCTGTCGCCGTTCCCCTCGATCATCAACGCGGTCACGTTTCGGACAAAGTCGGGAGCCGTGTCGGGCACGACGCGGAGGCGCTGCCGGGTGCTCGTCGCTTTTGCCGGGACCTTAACCTCGTGAAGCCGGGCGAGGGTCTGATCGACGGCTTCGAAGTTCTTGCGGACGACTTCGTCGCCCTTCTTGCCGTAAGTGTCTTCGATCGACTTCTTGATCTTCTCGATGGCCTTGTCCCTCGGGAGGACGCCGGAGATGGCGAAGAAGCACGTCTGGAGAACCGTATTGGTGCGCCCGGCGAGGCCGATCTCGCGGGCGACCTCGTTCGCGTCGATCACATAGAACCGGATTCCCTTCGCGATGATCGCCTCTTGCATCGCCCTCGGGAGGCGATCCCACACCTTGTCCGGCCCGTACGGGCTGTTCAGGAGGAGGGTCGCGCCGGGCGCGGCGCAGGCGAGGACATCCATGCGGTCGACGAAGTTGAAGACGTGGCAGCCGATGAAGTTCGCGGAGCGGATGAGGTAGGTCGAGCGGATCGGATCGTGGCCAAAGCGAACATGGGAGACGGTCTGGGACCCGCTCTTCTTCGAGTCGTAGACGAAGTAGCCCTGGGCGTAGAAGTCGGGATCGTCGCCGATGATCTTGATCGTGTTCTTGTTCGCGCCGACGGTACCATCCGCGCCGAGGCCGTAGAAGATCGCCCGGTGGACCGTGTCGGGCTCGGCCGAGAAATGGGGATCGTAGTCGAGGTGGGAGTGGGTGACGTCGTCGACGATGCCGACGGTGAAGTGGTTCTTCGGTTCGTCGCGCTTCAACTCGTCGTAGACCGCCTTGACCATACCGGGATGGAATTCCTTGCCGGCCAAGCCATAACGGCCGCCGATCACGATTGGCATGGGCCGGGTCCGGGCGTGCTCGGCGAAGGCGTTGACCACATCGAGGTAGAGCGGCTCGCCGGATGCGCCCGGCTCCTTCGTCCGGTCGAGGACGGCGACGGCGCGAACCGTCTTCGGCACGGCCTGCATGAAGCGGTTCACGTCGAACGGCCGGTAGAGATGGACCTGGACGACGGCGACCTTCTCCTTGGCCAGAAACTCGGCGGTCTCCCGGACGGTTTCCGCGCCGGAGCCCATGATGACGATCAGCCGCTCGGCTTCCGGATGGCCGTAGTAATCGAAAAGGCGATACCGGCGGCCGGTGATCTCGGCAAGCCGGTCCATCGCCGCTTCCACGATGCCGGGGCAGCGGTTCACGTACTCGTTGATCGTCTCGCGAGCCTGGAAGTAGATATCGTTGTTCTGGACGGTTCCGCGAATGCCCGGCTGATCCGGATTCATGCCGCGCCGCCGATGGGCGAGAACGAGGTCCTCGGGGATCATCGCCCGGATGTGCTCGTCTTCCAGCAGCTCGATCTTGTTGATCTCGTGCGAGGTGCGGAAGCCGTCGAAGAAGTGGATGAAGGGGATGCGCGATTCGAGGGTCGCCGCCTGGGCGATCAGGGAGAAATCGTGGGCTTCCTGGACGGAGCTGGAGGCGAGCTGGGCGAATCCGGTCTGACGAACCGCCATCACGTCCTGGTGATCGCAGAAGATCGAGATGCCGTTCGCGGCCATCGAACGACTCGCGACATGGATCACGCACGGCGTCAGCTCGCCGGAAATCTTGAACATGTTGGGGATCATCAGCATGAGCCCCTGGGAGGAAGTAAAGGTCGTGGCGAGGGAGCCGGACTGGAGGACGCCGTGGAGCGTCCCGGCCGCGCCGAGCTCGCTCTGCATCTCGATGACATCGAGGACGGTTCCCCAGATGTTCGTCTTCCCTTCGCTCGCCCATTGATCGGCCAGCTCCGCCATCGGGGTGGCGGGGGTGATCGGGAAGATTGAGCAGACCTCGTTGACGCGGTAAGCGACGTGAACGCAGGCCTCGTTGCCGTCCATGGTCGCCGTTTGAATCTTCGGCGGCTTCGCGACTGGTGCGGGAATGATTTCGGAGAGGGTCATGTTAAGCGCTTCATCGGGCTTCGACCACACGGTGGCCGGATACAGACGCAGGGCCTCCTTGCCCCTAGTCTCGGCCATGGGAAGCCATGGAGTCTGTACCGAGTTCGGCGTCATGCAAACCTAGGACGGACGGGGCTTATCATTCCGAGGGAGCGGCGTTGCCGCGAGTCGAGGAACCTGACCGGAGTAGGCGGTGTTCGTGGAACGGGCATCTCCGATGTCAGGTCCCTCGACTTCGCTCGGAATGACAAACCAAAACACAACGACGCAGCCCCAACCACGTTACGGGCGCGGCTCAGGACAGATCGATGGCCTTACTTATGAGTAATTCGTCATAAGGCCATATCGATAACGATCCGTTATCTTGAATCGCAGTCTCTTTACTTTTTGGCTCGTTAGAAGCCAATCTCTTAATGAAGAGAAGATGCAACTCGACGATCTCGATCAACGGATATTGGATTTGCTGGGCAAGGATGGCCGGGCCAGCCATGCGGCGATTGGCCGCGAGCTTGGAATGACGGGGCCGGCGGTTTATGCGCGGGTCAGCCGCTTGGAGCAGGCGGGGCTGATCCGAGGCTACGCGGCGCGGATCGATCCTCGCGCGACGGGGCGGCAACTGCTTGCCTTCATCCGCGTCTCCACGCGTGCCCATGCCGAGGAGAACACGGCGTTCGAGGCCTTCGTCCACGAGGAGGAGCGGGTCGTGGAGTGCCACGACGTGGATGGCGAGGACAGCTACATTCTCAAGGTCCGTTGCGCTTCGACCGAGGACTTGCGCTCGCTGATCGTCGTCATCCGCTCGCTACCCCAAGTGATCCGCACGGTCACTTCGATCGCCCTGAAGAGCATGAAAGACCCGGAGGCGAGCCCGCAATGAGAAGCCGTCTGCCGGAATGGAGTCTCGTCTTTGTCACCTTCATCTGGGGCAGCACGTTCATCTCCGGGCAGATCGCCCTGAGGGAAATCGGCGTCTTCGGATTCCTGTCCGTCCGGTTTGCGATCGGGGCCGCCGTTTTGGCGCTCATCGGAGCCCGCAGGCTGAGGCGCCTGACCGCCGAGGAATTGAAGGCGGGTCTGGCGATCGGCCTCGTCCTCTTCGTCGCCTACTCGCTCCAGGCGCTCGGGCTTCCCAGGATCACGAGCAGCAAGTCGGCCTTCATCACGTCGGTGTACGTGCCGCTCGTCCCCGCTCTCCAACTCCTGGTGACAGGGCGTTCGCCCTCGATCAAGACGCTGCTCGGGACGGCGCTCTCCTTTGCCGGCCTAGTGTTGCTGTCGGCTCGCCAGGGCATGACGCTTTCCTTCGGCATCGGCGAATGGCTGACCCTCGGCTCGGCGGTGGCGAGCGCCGCCCAGATCGTGATGATCGGCAAGCTCGCTCGCGGCGCCGATCCTGTCCGGCTCGGCGTCGTGCAGCTATCGCTGGTGGCTCTGCTCGCGCTCTGCACGATGCCCTTCGCACAAGAGGCTTTTCCAGTCTTCTCCGGACGGCTGGTCGGGATCAGCCTCGGCATGGGAGTCCTCGCGACGGCGCTGTCTCTCGCGACCATGAACTGGGCCCAGCAGACCGTCTCGGCGGCACGGGCGACGCTGATCTACGCGATGGAGCCGGTCTGGGCGGGCATGATCGGTATCGTCATCGGCGAGCAGATGCCGCCCGCCGCGATGGCGGGAGCAGGATTGATCGTCGCGGGCATGCTGCTCTCCGGACTCAAGATGCCGCGGCTGAGGGCGGCGCGGGCGTGAGCGGCTCGTCGGGACTTGGATATTCAGGGGCTTGCGTTTTGCCGCCGCAGTCAATCCTCACATCTTGCAGCGACGACAAAAACCCAACAGCGTTGTCGCCGTCAACGGTTCTGCCCCGTCCGTGATCACGCGATACAGCTCGTGGGAGCTTGCGATCCGGTCGCCATAGTGGAGCAGAACCTGGACCTCGTTCTCGTTCCACGCCGCTGCGTACATCAGCCCGGCAGTCTTGGTTTCGTCTCGCGACCAAATGGAAGCCACTATCGTTCGGAACCCGGCGTTACTGAGAGTCCCGAGTTCCTGTGCCTCTTGCGTGGCCATTTTGCTGGCTTCCTGGCTTTCCATGACCTGCATGGCGTGAACGTCTCCGTTCGCGTATCCGATGAGAACTGTTTGTTGAAGCGACATTTCACCCTCCTTAGGCGGAGCGTCGTAGGAATATCCGGGCGAGGAAACGCTCGGTCGTGCGCGAGGCACGATAAAGGCCACCTTGCCATCGGTCGAGGAGAGCAACCGGCCAAAGGGGCTTCTTCAGCTTCGCGTCGTAATAGCTGACCTCGGCTCCCTGCAGGGGGATTCTCTCCGGACGCCGGTGAGTGAGGAAGGCATAATCCCAAACCGCCACGCCCCAAAATCCGACGATCGCCAGGTTGGAGCTGGGCCGCCAGTGGTGCATAAGGTGGAAGCTGTACATGTGCCTTGCAACTCCCTTCGTGAAACGCGCGTTGAGGAAGGGCTGCCAAAACCGCTCGAAAGGCAAGTGCAGCACGGCGTGCCACACCTCATAAAGGATCAAGTACAGGGTCACCGCAAAGGTGAGCGCGAGCAACACGGGTTGGCCGGGCATCAGCAGCTTGAGCGGGATGCCGAGAAGAATCATAAAAACCGCGACGAAGATCGGAAGCGACCAGAGAGGAAACATCATCGATTCTTCTTGATGGTCCTCCTCGATCGGGAATTCGCTCTTAACGGGAACCAGCTTGGCCGGCTCATGTGGGCTCACCGCAGCTTTGACGTAAGTCAGCCCGTGGTGCGTGCTGTGCGCTCGATGCATTGAAGCCATGAAAGGCAGGATCGCCGAGTGGAGCAGGTAGCGGTGATAGAAGTATTCGAACAGGCTCAGCGGGAGGCCCAGCATGCCCGTCCATGCCAAAAGCATCCACGGATGACTCGTTTCCCCATGGAAAACCCCAGGGAAGATCAGGGCGATAATGCCCACGATGGCGATGAGCTGCACGCCGATAGCAATGAAGAATTTGGTGAAGGGGACGTGATGCTCCTTCGTCTCAGGTTCTGTATTCAATTATTGTCCGGGAGCCGGGGCCGGACAAAAACAGAGTTTCCTGCGTTTGGGTTCGGAGAGCGGGTCCACTATTCCTAACGATCCCGACCCGTTCTAGGTTCCACATCAAATCTTGAAACGAGGTTGCCGATAACCAGGGTAATATTAGACGTTACGCTCCATTAGCCACGGGTTTTCCATTTAGCTCCCGCCTCCTGGCCGGTTCTCGATCGATCTCTCACCTTTTGAACCGGAACAATTTAATACAAGGAGGCCATTCAAATGGCTACAAAGACACTTTACGTCGGCAATCTCTCCTATTCGACTAGCGAGAGCGACCTTCAGGCACACTTCGCCAAGTACAACTCCAGTAACGCTCGGATTATCGAGGGACGCGGCTTCGGCTTCGTCGACATCGATGCCGACCAGCTCGAGGCGGCGGTCGCCGACAACAACCAGAAGGAAATGAGCGGCCGAACGCTCACCGTCAACGAAGCACAGCCGCGAGGCAATGGCGGCGGGGGCGGGGGCGGACGATCGAGCGGTGGATACGGCGGCGGCCGATCGCAGGGCGGCAGCGGCTACACCGGCGGTTCGCGCGGCGGACGCTGGTAGTTCCCTGAGACCGCGGGATTCATCCCGCTTCGAACGGGCTCGTCTCGGCGAGTCCCGTTCATTTCTTGGCCGAAATCGCGCAACGACCTTCCGCCGTCGGCGAGATACAAGGCCCGAAGAATGGTATCGAGCACAATAGTCGTGGCCACTGTTTTATTCGTCTGCTACAACAACTCCGCGCGATCGCTGATGGCAGAGTCCATTTTCAACGCTCACGCCGCAGAGCGCCACATGGACGCCCGCGCCGAATCAGCCGGCCTCTTGGGCGTGGGAGCGGTGCATCCGATGGTGCTGCGCTGTATCGAAGAACTCGGGGTGCCGGTCGAGGGTCTGAAGCCGAAACAGGTCACGAAGCAGATGGTGGAAGAAGCCGACACCATCGTCGGGTTTGGCGGCATCAACAGCGAGCACACGCCGATCAAGTTCGCCGTCACCGAACTTTGGCCGACGTTGAACCCATCCGGCGTCGCCTATGGAGCTCTGTGCGAGCTTCGCGACGAAATCTCCCGTAGCGTCGACGATCTTTTGGACAGGCTCACGGCCGAAAGTTCGCTTCGTTCATAAGTTCGGCAGAAGGATGGTTCGTGCCGTTCGACGAAGGCAAAGAGCACCATCGCCGCGTCCCGATTCCCAAGGCCGAAGCACGATCGACCGCTCCCTAAGCTCGCCCTCTTTCGGCTGGCGTAGAAAAGGAGATTGGTGGGCGGGAAAGGTGCTGCCCGGCAACGGCCGCGAGGTCTTGCTGGGATGAGGGGCCAGCCCTGCCACTACGGAGTCATTTGAACGCGGGCTGCACGTTGACTTTGATTCCATCGGGGCAATGTCCGAGTCAGCAACTTCTGATAAGAGCCGGGCCCGCCCGGGTTAGGCGGCAAAAAGAGCCGAAGTCGCAGATGGAGCATACTGGAGGAGCACGAAAGTTCGGAAGGGCTCCGCCGCAAGGCTGGTCGCCGTTTCGGCCCGGAGCAACCGATCAATTCCCGACAACCGAAAATTGCCTGCTTTTCGCCGCCCCTCATGCTGGCGACCTTCGTCATCGAGGCGACGCTCGCAATTTACGTCGGACTGCGCTACTCATCCGGCATCTTCCGCGCTCTCGTTTGCACCCTTCTGATTTGCCTGGGTTCGTTTCAACTTGCGGAGTACTGCGTTTGTGTCGGTCCCGCGGAATCGGCCCTGTCGTGGGGCAAGCTCGGGTTGGCCGGCATTACCCTGCTTCCGGCGCTTGGCATGCATCTGATCAGCTCGGTTACACGCAAGAGTCATCTCGTTGCGGTCGGGTATTCGATCGCGTCCGCCTACATCCTGCTTTTTATGCTCGCGCCGGGAGCCACCGGCATTCCCGAATGTGGCGGGAACTACGTGATCCTGAAGATAGGCGGCGGAATCTTCGGCATTCTCTATGAGGCCTACTACTTCGTGTTCGTCGTCCTCGCGATCTTAGAGCTCGCGCTTCGGCTGACCCAGGCGACGCCGAGCCTGGGATATGGCTTTTCCAAGAAGCTGATCGCCCTGACACTGACCGGATATTTGACCTTTACCGTTCCCATGGCGGTTATCGGCACGTTTTCGCCCGACCTTAGAAAGGCGACGCCCTCCATCATGTGCGGCTTCGCGCTAGGTCTCGCCATCATCCTGGCCGTCTTCGTAGCGCCCCTCTACGCTCATGAGAGCCTGGCGATGAAAAAGCCGGCCTCCCCAGTGTGATGGGAGCCCTCAGGATGGGCTGACGCTATTTCGTTTTCGGTGGAATGGGCGCCCCGGGCAAATTAACGTCTGGCGGGCCGTAGTCAACGCGATTAGAACTGATTTGGCTTCGTAGAGGCGACATGGCCATGTCAGTGAGATGGCTGAGCAGTTGATGGATCCATTCGCTTGGCGCGGTGTAGACCAATCCGTGAATCCGGTACACCCGTCCGTGACACGTTTCGAACGGACTTGGCAAAGTAGCATGGTGGTGACGATCACCGCCTCAGTCGCGACTCGCTCGTCATGGTGCCGGTATTCGCAGGGGTTGGATGGTAGACGTGCCGCTTTAGAACTTCCCAGTGACGGACAACAGCACCCTCCTTCCCTGCTGGAAGCGAGTTCCGCTGAAGTCGGAGTTGAAATTGATCCGCTCTCGTGAGTCGAAGAGGTTCTCGATGTCGAACTGTAGACCTAGCCGGCCGGCGACAAGATCGGGGCGGGAGGAAAGCCTCAAGTCAACTTCGCTATGCGGCTGGCGAGGGCCTCCGTCGAAGAGGACGCTTGAGCCAAGGCCGCTGCCATATTCTATGTTGGCGCCTGCAGTGTAGCCGCCCTGCCACGTGTATGCGGCTCCGAGACTGATCGCGTTAGTCTCATCGTGGTCGCTAAAACGTGGGGCGGGATCGCCGAAGCTGTCGAGCCCGCCTGGGCGGACGATGGAATTGGTCATCGCAAGATACCCGGACCAGCCGGTCGGCCCTTGTTGAAACAGGTTGTAGGACAGCTCGACTCCATGGACGGCGCTGCGGTCGAAATTGACGGAGGTGAACATACCGATTTGCGTCCCCGGCACGAGGAGTCCGGTGTCGATCTCATCATGAATGTCCTTGTAGTAGGCTGCGATCTTCAGGACCTGTCCCGGAGCCATTTGTCGCTCGACGCTGAGCTCGTACTGGTCAAGCTTCTCTGGCTTGATCTGTGTGCCCACAACTGCGCCCTGAGCTTGCGGCGGGGTGATGAAGAGCTTGTTGTACGAGAGCCGCGCAACGGTCTTCGGCGCAAGGAGATAGGCCATATTGATTCGGGGAGACAACAGAGCTTCGTTGATCCTGTTTTGGGTGAAAGCGCCGCCGTCGACGTTTGAGTCGGAGTCCTGCTTGTACGCATCGAGGCGGAGCCCGTAGTTCACGGTGAAGCGGCTCGTTACCCGAAACGTGTCCTGGGCGTAGGCGTCGGCGTAATATCCTCGGCGCTTCTCTCCGATAACCGGCGCATGCCCGTTTTGGATCCCAAAGCGGGGATCGATTGAGGCAAGGTCATCGGCCGCGAGCTGGCTCGCCGGGATCAGTTGGTAGGACTCGTTCCCCGATTGGGAATCAAAGCCAAAGCCGGCTTTCATGGTATGAGCGCCCTTCGCCTTGGTGAGGTTCCCCTGTATTTGTAGAGCGTGCGCGTTGCGCCGGATAGTTGGATTGAACTCGATCGAGTTGTCCGCCGGGAGGTTGTTGAGGTCCACGGCGGGGTTCGCGTTCAGGACGTCGAGGCCCGTGTGTACGACCCCAATCGAAAGGAATCCCGTGAGCGACGGATCAAAGGCATGTCGCCAGCCGAGAACGGCGAACTCATTGGCATCGCGTTGCCATATATCCTGGCCGGCATCCTGTTGCGACAATATCCCTTGAGCTTGGGCATCGGCCCTCGATAAATGCCCGCCGTATCCATATCCCTGGCCGTACGGCGCGTAGCTATCCGGCAGCCCGGTCCGGTTGCCAATCTGGGTGTTGGCAGGCGACTCATTCAGCGAAAGCGTGAACTGGTCACGATCGCTCAAGTGATATTCGGCATGGGCGAAACCGGTGACGACGTTTCCAAAGTTATGGGCTTCCTGCCTGTCCGGCTGAGGCGGCTCGAGGGAGTTGGACGTCTGTCGGCTCGACAGATCGAAGAAGTATGAGAATCGGCGTGCCTGCTTGCCCGAATCGTTCGACTGGCCGTAAGTCTGACCGCCCTGTCCGCCAAAGCTGAGATCGCCATAGATCGTCTTGTAACTGCCGCCCTGCGCAACGAAATCTGCGAACGGATTGATCGTTCCGGCTCGAAGACTGAGGTTTAGGATTGCAGCGGTTTCTCCACCGTATTCGGGAGCGTATGCCCCTGTCATGATGTCGAACGTTTCGATTGCGGCAGGAGCGATCATCTGACCGGCCCGGCCCTGAAACGCTCCCGGGAGGCGGAAGTTGTCGATGTAGATAGAGGTCGCCGCATGCTCGCCGCGCGGATGAACCTGGCCCGTCGCGTCCTCGACGAAGCCTGGATTTCCGCGAATCGTCTTGGCCAGGTTCTGCGGCTCGCCGCCGTTGGTTGGAATCTTCTGAACGGCATCGTGGGTCAGCTTCGAGCCTTGGCCGGTGTCGCTCGGATTGACGTGGTTCTTGGGAGCCGTTAGCCTGATGACCTTCTCCCCAGACGCCCCTTCCAGCAATATGTCGACTTCAGTCGTGGTGTCGGCGGCGACGGTTACATCCCTCTTGTCCGAAGTGAAGTTGGGCGCCTCGCACGTCACTCTCCACGCGCGTGCCTCGATCGGTTCGGTATTGACCGAGCCGTCCTTATCGGTCGTGAGCGTGATCGGAGGGTGCACGTTGGCACTGTCGCGAAGCGTGATCTTCGCTTTCTCGATCGGCTTTTCGTCTTTAGCGTCCCTGACCCTAAAGTGAAGGCGCCCCAACACGTCCCCCCAAGCCTTACAGCCGGTGAATAGGATTAACCCCAGCATGATCGCGACCCGCGGCATGTTCACGATGCGCTTTCCTGAATACTTCAAATCGAACCCTCCACAAATATACTCCCCCCCAGTATAATCGTTCTCGTGGAAAAACGGCCCCCGGTTCGCATTTTCAGACGGATTCTTCCTACATGGCACCTGTCATCAAACACCGGCGGATCCGAGAGACTTGATCGCATTGGGACGGTGGCGAGTATCACGTGTGCCGTTCACTGCGCTCTGATGCCCGTCTTGCTCACGATTCTGCCGGCCGCGATCGGCGTGAGCCTCTCGTCAAGCTGGGTGGAATGGGCGCTGTTCGGCGCTTCATTGACGATTGGTCTTACGAGCCTCTGCCGCGGCTACCGAGTCCACGGGAACCGGTTGGCCCAGGTGGCGTTTTCGGCGGGATTGGCAACGCTCGGGGCCGGCCGAATCGGAGAAGAGCGTGGATGGGGAGTTGTTCCCCTCGTTGCAGGCGGTTTGACCGTCGCAATCGCTCACCTTATCAATTTGAGGCTGTGCCGAACATGTCCATCCTGTTCGCGGGCTTGAGTCCGCGGCCGGCCGGCAACTAGGACAGGTCCTACTCGCCGCCGACTCGCATCGACTCGGCGTCCTCAGCCGCCGCTCTGTTCAGAAGATGTGGGAGTACTCGATCGTCCGGGAAGTTAACCAGTCCTTCATCGACGACACGCTTCACATCCAAGGGACGATGGGTGTCCCTGTAGCAAAGCGCAAGCCACCGGTATGTATTTTGAAGGGCGTCTCGCT
Source organism: Fimbriimonadaceae bacterium (assembly GCA_035545155.1). Lineage (GTDB taxonomy): Bacteria > Armatimonadota > Fimbriimonadia > Fimbriimonadales > Fimbriimonadaceae > JAEVZK01. The sequence continues at coordinate 41,752 of DASZYX010000002.1, forward strand.
CGTTATCGGCCATCGTTTTGAGGTGGTCCTTGCCGAGTGCGCGCGCGTGTTCAAGCAGGGGGATGGCGTCGTATGGGCTCCCACGCCTTGTTATATCGAGATAGGCGATCTCGGTGATCACATCGACGCTGTCGGGGTTCTGGGCAAGTCCCTGGTTTAGAAATGCCAGGGCTCTCTCCGTTCCTTTAGGCGTTCGGTCCCTCGCGAGCACCATCGCCCCCGTCGTCCAGCCCTCGATGAACTGGGGATCCAGCCAAGTCATGAGTCGAAATAGGGGCAAGGTCTGCATCGGGTCGTTGTGCGTGTGGTTCTTCATCGGCTTCCAGGCATTGACCGCTCTGTCCACATCCCCCAGAAGGCCGCGATAGTCCCGCTCAGGAGACGGAACGAGTGTGATCGAGATGTCTTTGTGAAGCGCCTCGTTCCCGTCTGCCTTCCCGTGCTCGATTTGGATTCCCGCCTTCCGTTCGGCGTCGGTCACCGGTCGCATGTGAACGCCGTTGTGCAAGTACAGATCGGTGTGGACCCATAGCCACGCGGATATGTTCGTACGGAATTGCCCGAGCAAGGACGCGGAGGCCGAACCGTCGTGCGCGTCGAGGCCGCTTTGTCGAACCGCGGGATTCGTGATCGGCGCAACGCTTCCGGCTTCGACGCCAAAGACGAGTGCTCCGACAAAACACGCCACGGGCAGGATCAGGCTCTTCATACCGCTTGCCTCCGAAACTTCAGCCAGGCGAGTCCAACGAAGCTGCTCGTGTAGAAAGCCATATAACCAAGGAGAAAGAGAACGACCCATAGTGGGACCGGCGCCCAATTGATGTTGGCGACTCTTCCGCCCAGATCGAACAGAGTGAACTGTGGGAAGATCGCGGTGAAGACCTTGATCGCAGGACGCAGCCCGGGGCCGGCGCTCGTGTAAGCCATCATCGTTCCGCGCGTGATCATGCTGGAGCCGAACGTGAATATGAAGGTCGTCGTCGCGCCGGCGGCCGGCGTCATGTAGGCGCTGAAGGCCACGGACAGAGCGCAGATCACGACCAGCCCCATCATCTTGCAGAGAAGGTACTGAAGCATGATCGGCTCGAAGCCCACGTGGAAACTCAGAAGGGCCACCGCGGTTAGTGCCGCCAGCAATAGGAATGCGATCCAGCTAACGAGAACGGCCCCGAGCAGCTTGCCAAAGATCAGGTCAAACCTGGAGATTGGCCTCGCCAGCAAGGGGTACAAGGTTCGCTGCCGGATCTCGTCGGGAAGCATTCTCGACGCGGTTAAGATCGCCACGATGGTCGAGAACATGCCGAGAACGGACACGCTCAGGTCTTTAACGAAGACCTGCAATCCCTGCATGCCAAAGAATCCAAGCGTCCCTGCCGCCATCATGATGAGAAACCCAAGGATAGCGACGACCCAAAGGTCTTTCCGTCGAAGAGATTCCAAAACAACGCCCTGCGCCAGGGCGCCCCAAACGAGCAACTTCATGCCGCCCTCCCAATTGTTTCGACAAAATAGTCTTCGAGACTTCCTTCTTGTGAGACAACATCTAAGACCTTGCCTCCCCGACTGGTCACACGCTCTATTGCTTCGAGCAGGCCTTCTTTGTCGGAGAATCCGGCGACGCAATAGCCGTCCATGACCGCCAAGTGCTCCGTGAGGTCGAAGAGTCGAGCTTCGCCGGAGAAACGGAGCGAGTATTGCCGCAAGGAGTCCTTGAGCGTTGCCACGTTCCGCTCATCGATCAATTTGCCTTTGTCGATTAGCAGAATCCGGTCGCAGATCCCCTCGACTTCGCTCAGCTCGTGGCTGGAGAAGAACAGAGTCGATCCCTGTCGCTGGCGCTCCTTGAGGATCTCCCTGAGGTGGCGTCTCCCAACCGGATCGAGGCCGCTGGTTACCTCGTCCAACACCAAGAGCTTGGGCTGGCCCAGAAGCGACTGAGCAATGCCGACGCGTTGGAGCATGCCCTTGCTCAGCGCGCGGTTCTGCTTGCGCATCGCCTGTTCGAGCCCAACCGTTTCAAGTAGCTCCTTCGCTTCGCGAGCGAGCGCCGGGCCGCGAAGCCCTTGGAGCTTGCCATACAGCTTCAGGGTTTCGAGCGGGGTCAAGAAGGGATAGTACGTCGCGACTTCGGGCAGGTAGCCGGTCATCGACTTTGCTGGAATGGTGCCCGCTTCGATGCCGAAGACGCGGCATGAGCCCGAAGCGGGGGCAACAAACCCCATCAGCGTCTTGATCGTCGAGCTCTTTCCTGCCCCGTTGGGCCCGAGGAATCCGACCACTTCACCGGGGGCGACTTCGAAGGACAGGGAGCTAACGGCATCGACCTGCTTACCCTTTGCTTTGTACTTCACATAGAGGTCGGTGACCTGAATGGCTGGATACTCCATGGGAGTATATTCGGTCAGCTTTTCGCATTCTTCATAGAGCGAGCGATCAAGGTGCGATATACTGGGTGGGAGTATATCGCAGCACCAGCGGCGAATTATCTCTTGCAATTGCGAGTGGAAGTCCGCAAGGAAGCGCTCGGCATCGCGGCACCTTCTCCTGGGTGCCGCTTTTTTACTTCAGGAAGCGCTTCAGGGTTGAGCGGATCTCAGCCGATCGCTGTTCTTCGGGAAGTTGCTGACAACAGCCATCGGGATGCTCGGCATCTTGATGCAAGACGCAGGTCTGCACATGCTCGGCTAGGAGCGCGATCCCGAGTTGATCGAGCGCTGAGCGCACGGCGACAACCTGTTGGAGAATCTCGGCACAAGTGCGCCTTTCATCGATCATCTTGAATATGCCAGCTATCTGGCCGTTGATGCGGTTGAGCCGCTTTCGAGAAGCTGATCTAGTTTCTGACGTCATTTCCGAACAATCCGGCCTTGCGCCCTTTGGTTGTCTGCATCAATCAGGTAGGTTTTCAAACCTCGTACGATAGCCGACGAAACGTCGTTTTGGAAGTCGTCGGTCAACATCCTTGCGCGGTCTTTTGAGGTGTTTAGGAACCCGCATTCGATCAGAACCGCCGGCATCTTCGCGCCTCGCAACACGGCAAAGCCGCTGTGATGGACCTTGGTGTCGCTCCAAGTTCCCATTCCGCCGATCCCGTTTACCTTGACGATCTCGTGCTCGATGCAGTCTGCCATCAATCGGCAAATGGGATCGTGGCTGTGATAGAAGGTGATCGTGCCGCTTGCCGAGTTATCGAGTTCATTTGAGTTAATGTGAACCGAGATAAAGAAGTCCGCTCCGTTGCGATTTGCGATTGCGGGCCGATCATCCAGGGGAACAAAGACGTCGGTTTTTCGGGTCATGATGACCGTCGCACCCTCGTCGGTTAGCTTCTGGCTGAGCAATTTGCCGATTGCCAAGGTGAGGTCCTTCTCTCTGTATCCGGCTGCTTGGGTTCCGCTGTCTTGACCGCCATGTCCCGGATCGACCACGACTACCTTGCCTGCCAAGCTCCCATCACCTGTGGATGGCCTGAACAATTGGATTCGGAGGTCGGCGCCCATGAGCGAGAGTTCCATTCCCATGGGTCGCACGAGCTTCAAGGTGAGGACGACTCCGCCACCTTCGTCCCTCGCAGCAACGTTCAGGATTGCTGAACTCTTGACTGAGGAGAAATCGGCACCGTCAGCGCTTGCCCCAGGGAGGCTGATCTCAACGGTGTCCGCTTCGGGGCGGCGCACAATGGGCATCGCCTGCTTGCCTCCAACGATTTTGAGGATCATGGTCGTGGATTTCGGGTTCTCCGAGTCAACGGTTAGTGGACCAACCGTCGCTCCCCCACGGGACGGAGTCACAGGAGGAGCCATGTCTGGGTCGGATGCTGGATCGTAGACGTTCTTCTGAGGCTGGGTTAGCGGAACTCTTGGCCCTGCCTGAACGGACTTTGCGGTTCCTCCCGCCGGCCCGTCATGGCGCATGTCACCATTCGAGCTAACCCCGGACGAGCCCCCCACGACGCTGATATCAAAGTTGCATCCGGGCGCAAACTTGCGCTTCGCGATCAGATCATCGAAATCTGTCTCCAAGACAACCCTTACGACATTAGGCTTGAACTGGGATATTCGCGCCGCCCCTTCAAGGTCAATCTTTGTGTTGGGCATTAGTTTGGCACCTTCAAGGTCGACGACAACTCGGTTCGGATCGGTCATGGTGAAGACTCTGGGGCGTATGGCCAATCTGCTCCTTATCGAGAATCCGCCGTCCCGAACCTGCACCTGGGCCAATTGTGACAAAGCGATGAGTTGGTTGCCTTGCCAGGCCGTGTCGCCTCCAAGCTTGTCCATCAGGTAGCGAAGTGGGACCATGGGAGTCCCTCCAACATCCCGAATAGCCAGCTTGATACGTTGCTCGCCGGCCGTGACCACGAGTTCGTCATCACTCGCGATGTAACCCCAGCCGACCGCGTCGAGAAAGGTGAAGGGAACGAAGCATTCGTCAGCGACTCGAACGCAATGTTCGTTGATGGGTCCAAAGTGGGTGAAAACGACGTTAGCCGGAGCTTGAGCCCGGGCCACGCTCGTCATCGCCATCCATGGCATAAGAGCGAGCAGCAAGCGCTTCATTTTTGCTTATCCGTTGAGCGAATCCGTAACCAATGAACCAGCGAAGACGTCCGGCCTTGTGCGTCCCATATTTGCCGAACTAACTCCGAATCTAAATATACTCCCCTGGAGTATATGGATTATACTGCTGGGCACATGCTCGCATCAACATTGCTGTATTCTTGGCTGCAAGTTGCCTCCAATCGAGGTACCTCCCAGCCACCGAGGTTGTTGCGGCTGCTGCAAATGCCTCCTCGGAGGCGCCGCCTTGTTCGGAGGCACACTCCAAATGGTGACGTTTGCCCAAGCGCGGGCAACCCTCGAAGGTCATCAGTTCTGCGGGAGTTTCAGGGTTTCTCCATTGGTTGCGTCGGTGCGCAAACCTAGTTGGGCCAGTCCCCGTAGGAACTCGTTGATCGAGTGCAGGGTCTCGGGGCTGATGTGGTGTTCCATGCCCTCCGCGTCTTGCTCGGCGATATCGGGGGGTACTCCGATGGCGACGAGAAAGCTGAGCATGGAGACATGCTTCTCCCGGGCTGACTTTGCTATTTGCCTGCCGGCATCCGTAAGAAAGATGCTCCGGTAGGGCCGGTAGGTAACGAAACCATCTCTCGCGAGTCGCTGAAGCGCCTTTGATATCGTCACGTGGCTGACGCCCATCCGGGCGGCAAGGTCAGTGGCCCGAGCTTCACCGCACTCTGAGATGAGGTCTTCGATCAGCTCCAGGTAATCGGCTGCGAGTTCCATCGACGCGTCCGCTCTAGCTTTCCTAAATCGCTCGGCAGTATTCATTGCGAGTTGAATGACTTCAAACCCTCACCGATGTGAATGGTCATCTTGGTTAATAATTTTATACCATGCCTACTTCTTTGTAAGCAAGCCTAATATGTAGCATTGGCTACATTCCGTGGTAAGATATAGGTTGTTGCCGCCAACCAATTCTCCTGAGCCCGAGGAATCGGCTACCGCAATCGACGACCGTCCGAAGGGCGGCTGGCGAGGCGAGGTCAAGCGCCCAACCCTTTCTGAGGTATTTCGGACCATCTCCATTCCCGAGAATGCTCCGTTTTGGCGGCATATGCTCGCCTTCTTGGGGCCGGGCTACCTTGTGGCAGTCGGCTATATGGACCCCGGCAACTGGGCGACCGACATCAGCGGCGGGGCAATCTACAATTACCGGCTCCTATCAGTCGTTCTCATCTCGAATTTTCTCGCGATCTTCTTGCAGGCACTATCCGCCAAGCTTGGGATCGTAACCGGCCGAGACCTCGCCCAGGCCTGCCGCGACGCCTATAGCAAGCCGGTTTCGAATTGCCTGTGGATCTCGGCCGAGGTGGCCATCGTCGCGTGCGATATTGCGGAAGTGATCGGAGCCGCTATCGCTTTGAATCTGCTCTTTCACATTCCGATGGTTGTCGGAGTCGTTCTGACCTCACTTGACGTTCTTCTCGTTTTGGCGCTTCAGCATAAGGGCTTCCGTTGGATCGAGTCGATGGTCATGACCCTCATCGCTACGATGATGGTCATCTTCGCGATCGAACTCGTCTACGCGCATCCGGACTGGTTTGGAGTGGCATCAGGCTTCTTGCCCAACGCCGAACTGATCAAAGACCCGAACGCCCTCTACATTTCGCTCGGCATTTTGGGCGCGACCGTGATGCCCCACAACCTCTACTTACATTCGTCGATCGTTCAAACGAGAAGGCACGGCTTCAGCCTCAAGGAGCTTCAGCATTCGATCCGATCCGCCTATACGGATTCGACCGTGGCCCTGATGCTTGCGCTTTTCGTGAACGCCGCGATTCTCATTCTTGCCGCAGCCGCGTTTTTCCGTACGGGGCACCACGAGGTCGGAGACATCCAGGGTGCTTATAAGTTGCTCACTCCGTTGCTCGGGGTCGCGCTCGCGACACCCCTGTTCGCGATCGCTCTGCTTGCCTCAGGCCAGAACTCGACTCTCACCGGCACGATGGCCGGGCAGATCATCCTCGAGGGTTTCACGCACTTCCACATTCCTGCATGGATGCGCAGGCTGATCTCCCGCTGCATCGCGATCGTGCCGTCAATTATCGTGGTCGCTTTCTATGGAGAGAAAGGCACGGGCAGTCTCATTGTGTTCAGCCAAGTCGTCCTTTCCGCCCAGCTCTCGTTCGCCGTCATCCCCCTCATTCAGTTCACCAGCGATAAGAAGAAGATGGGGCCGTTTGTGAATGGACTGGGAACGAGGCTTACCGGCTGGTTTATCGCCGCTGCGATTGCCGGCCTGAACCTCTATCTGATTTGGACGACGATCTTTCCGCCGCCCTATGCGCAGTAGCCAGGCTCATCCGCCTGGTGAAAACGATAATATGTGAATATCAACTGTAACATAGGCTGTTATTTGTAGCTTAGGTTACATTTGATGTTATGATAGAAGGTGCCCTGCGAGAAGTTCCCTGGCGATCCTCTGTGCATCTACGAATATCAGAGCATCGATGGTCGCTATTAGAACTCCCCACAAGAGCGCTCGCGCTACGCCGGCGGTCATCCGTTCGCGTTCATGGACACGCCTTGTCTATTTGACTTCGATTTCGAACTTGAAGAGCTGCGTGGACTTCACAGGCTGCCCATCCTTAAGAGCCGGTTTCCACCTCCAACGCTTGAGCGAATCGAGAATGATCTTGTCCACGTCCGGCTTGCCGCTCGAGGTTCGCAAGATCACTTCGAAAGTTCCATCTTCCGCGATCTCGACTTTGACTCGAACGAAGGTCTTGAGCTCTTCGGACTTGAGCGAGTCCGGTATCTCGGGCTGCACTTGATTGACAGGCTCGGCATCTTTGGTGGGGCCCTTCGGTTTTGGGGGATCGGGTTGCTTGGCCGGCGGGTCAGGCTGTTTCACAGGGGGATCAGGCTGCTTTACGGGCGGATCCGGTTGCTTCACAGGCGGGTCCGGTTGCTTAACGGGAGGGTCTGGCTGCTTGACTGGATCAGGTTTGATCTGGCCGGGGTCTTGGGTTGTCGGCTTGCCCACAGGCGCGTTACCGTCAGGCGGAGCCGTGAACCCCTTGTTATCGTTTGGGGAGTCCGCCTTGGTGGGCGGCGCCGTTATCACTTTGTTTCTAACGGGCGGCGGCGGCGCCGGCTTCTGTTGATGGACGACAGGTCTTGGAGCTTCCCTGTGCTCGGGAACTTTGACGACCTGCTTTGGGGCCGGCTTCACAATGTGCGGAGCGATCTTGTGAGTGACCGGATCGATCACGATACGCGACACCTCCATAAGTCGGGGTGGAGGGATCGGCGCAACATGAGAGGCTCCCGCCGCCATCGCTCCCCAGAAGAGAAGGTTGAGCGCGATGGATCCGAGGATTGCGGCCGTCATGCGGTGCGAAGTCGGTTGATGAAGAACTGCCATGTCTACCCCTTGGACCCTTCGGGTGCGGTCGCGATCGCGAAGCGGGTAATGCCGACGGTGCGGGCCTCGTCCATGCATCTGACCACGAGGCCATGCGGCACCTGAAGGTCGGCGTTGATGATGATGGGAACCTGGCTAAGGTCCGCGTTCGGGCCCGCCTTGGCTTGCAGTTGCTCTGGGAGCTGGGCAACGTCGATGAGTTCCTTGTTCAGATAAACCCGCTGATCCTTGTCAATGGTGACCGTGAGCTCAACCGGATTCTGCTTGGGGGCCGTACTGGCCTTGGGCAGGTTTACGGGCAAGCCCATAAGCTTTGTCAAAGCAAGGGACGAGAGCATGAAGAAGACAAGCAAGAAGAACATCGTGTCGATCATCGGGATGATCTCGATCTTGGTTCGCTTGAGTTCTCGCCGTCGCTTGAAAGTCATCGGGATACCACCTGTGGCATAGGAGCCGCCGGAGCGGCCGGTTGGGATGCTCGGATGACATTGATGAGCTTCGTTGATGCCTGCTCCGTCTCCGATGAGGCATAACGCGAACGGGCTGCAAAGTAGTTGTACGCGACGAAGCAGACGACGGCAATGGAAAGGCCTGTTGCCGTCGCGTAGAGAGCTTCGCCAACACCCGACAGGATAGAGTCGTTCGCTCCCTGGTTCTTCGATGCCGCAATGGCTTGGAACGTGGCAATCATCCCGAACAGCGTGCCAAGAAGGCCAAGAAGGGGAGAGATGGTAGTCGTTGTGTCCAGGACGGGCAGAAACCGTTCCAGCTTGATGAAGTACTCTTCCCCAACCTCCTGAACGTTCCTTTCAATATCTTCCACGGGATCATCCCGATGCCTGATGACCGTCGCCAGACATGCCGCTACAGGACCGCTTCTGGATTCGCATTCGGTCAGAGCCTCGCCGAACTTCCCTCGGCTGCAGAGTTCGCTAGCCTTGGAAAGCAGGCCCGGTGCAGCGTTGGCCAAGGTCCGGTAGGCGAGGGCGCGCTCGATAATGATCGCAACCGAAGAAATGGACAGGATGAGAAGTGGGTACATCACCCAGCCGCCAGCTTGGAAGAAATGCAAAATACTGGGCATCAGTATAGTATCTTAACGCCCGAAAGGCTCCTGATGTTCTCAGGAGCCCAAGGCGTTTCCTCCTTTCTTAGAATTTGCCGTTGGCCGTGAGCAAGATTCGCCGGCCCTGTTGGAAGCGCGTCCCGCTGAACGCAGAGTTGAAGTTGAGTAGATCTCTGTCGTCGAAGGCGTTTTCTACGTCTAGGGCGAGACCAACGCCACCAAACAAGTTGGGCTTTGCGAACCGGAGATTCAAAGAGTGGTGTGGATGTCGGACGCCGCCATCTTCGAGGGTGCTGGAGAAAAAGCCGCTGCCATAATTGTAAACGGCTCCAATCTCCTCTCCCTTGGGGAGCTTGTAGTTGAGGCCCAGCGAAAGGGTGTGAAGCTGGTCGTGATCGTTATAGGGATCGCCCACTCCCTGCGGCTTGGCAATAGCGTAGGCATAGGACAGATAGCCGTTGAACCCGAACGGTTGATTCGGAAACAGGTTGTAACTGACCTCAAGTCCACGAACCGAGTCCTTCGGGATCGAGTCCGTCACGAAGACGCCCATCTGAGTGCCGGGAACCAGGAGACCGGTATCGAGCTGATCCCGGATGTCTTTGTAGTAGGCGCTTACCTTGGCGCTTTGACCAGGGCCGGTCTGTTGCTCAACGCTGACCTCATATTGATTCAACTTCTCAGGTGGGACGACGGCGCCAACGGCCGCACCTTGAGCCCCCGGCGGCGTAATCATGAGACGGTTATAGGACGCCCTGGCGACAGTCTTGGGCGTGATTGCATACGCAAGGTTGATTCGGGGAGACAGCATCGTCAGGGAGGTGTTCGCCTGTATGGGGTCCTCCGCGTTACGGACAGTCGTCTGATCCGCAATGTACTGATCCAGTCGCACGCCGTAGTTGGCGGTGAACTTAGGATTGATCCTCCAAGTGTCTTGAACGTAGGCGGCGTTGTACCAACCCTTCCTCGACACGCGGACGGTTGAGGGCGTGCTGCCGTCGGGCCGCAAAAGCCAAAGCGGGTTGTTTGGATCTTCGACAGGATTGTTCGGATCGCCACTGAGAAGGGTATTCAGCGCCATTTGGCTTGCGGGGTCAAGCGAATAGCTTTCGTTGGCCGTCTCTCTGTCAACGGAAAACCCGAACTTGATGGTGTGGCCGACTTCCGTCCGCGTCACGCTGCCCTGAAACTGAGCGTCCCGAGCGTTGCGCGAAATCGAGGGGTTGAACTCGATCGAGTTGTCGGACGGCAGATTGTTAAGGTCAATAGCGGGATTATGATTGAGGATGTCGAGGCCGTTATGGGTCAGACCGAAGGCGAAGCGCGCCTGGGTTTTGTCGTCAATCCTCCGCAGATAGTTGAGAATGCCGAACTCGTTTCGGTCTCTCTGGAACACGTCTTGACCGTCCTGTTGCTGTGTTAGCAGACCAGAACTTGGCCCTTGAGCTCCACCATAACCGTAGCCTTGACCGAAGGGAGCGTAGAAGTCAGGCAGGCCCGTGCGATTGGCGACCTGCGTATTGGCGGGATTGCCGCTGAGCATCAAACTAAGGCTGTCCCGGCTGCTGATATGATAATCGAAGTTGCCGAAGCTCGTGTAGCCCTGCCCATGGTTATGGGCGGTCTGGTCATCGGGTTGCGGCGGCTCTAGCGCGTTCGCGGTGGTACGGGCATTGAGGTCGATCAGGTATCCGAACCGCTTGGCCTTCACTCCCTGGTCGTTGGCTTCGCCGTAGGATTGACCTAATTGGCCGCCAAATGTAATGCCTCCGTCAAGAGTGTTGAAAGTGCCCCCCGAGAGCGAGTAATTCACGAAGGGACTGATCGTGCCGGCTCGTAACTCGACGTTCAGAATCGCGGCAGTTTCACGGCCATACTCGGGAGCGTATCCACCGGTCATTAGATCGAGGCTCTGGATTGCGCTCGGGCTTAGAATTTGGCCAAATCGGCCCTGGAAAGCGCCGGGAATTTGAAAGCCGTTAACGTAAATCGTCGTCGATGAGTGCTCACCTCTCGGGTGAAGCTGATTTACGGAGTCCTGGGCGAGGCCTGGATTGGCCCTCAGGGTCTCATTGAGGCTTTGTCGGTTTCCCGGATTGGTGGGAAACTTCTGGTTGAAGGTGCCGGGATCGCGCTTGACGCCCTGCGAGGTGTCGGAACCGTTTACGACGTTCTTCTGGCCCTTGACGACAATCGTGGTCTCCTTGAGAGGCTCAACCAACACTTCGACCTCGGTCGTCGTGTCGGCCACGACCGTAACGTCTCGCTCGTCGGCGTGGAACGTATCGGCTTCGGTTGTTATGTGCCAGGCGCGCGCATCGATCGGATCGGTGGTTACGTTGCCTTTATCGTCAGTTTTTAGAACAATGGGCGGGCGAACGTTGGCGCTGTCCTTGAGCGTGATCTTCGCCCCTGCCACAGGCTTCTCATCTGCCGCGTTCTTGACGGAGAAATGCAGCCTTCCGAGCACGTCAGCCCATGCCTGCGAGCCTACAAAGAGCACTAAGCCGAGAATGATGGTGATTCGAGGGCTGCGTCGCAGCGCGCTCTTAATGTATTGATTCAATCCTTGACTCCCGCGTTTTCTGAGGTCGAGAAAAATACCCCCTCCCAGTATTCCGCATTTTCGGGATATACTCTACCACAGTATTTGGAAGAGTGGAGGAATGAGTTGAAAGCCAAGGCCAAGAAGGATGCGAAGCTGCGACTTGCTCGGATGTCCGGGCAGGTCGGGGGTATCGCCAAGATGGTCGATGAAGATCGCTACTGCGTGGATATCTTGACGCAAGTGGCCGCCCTGAGGGCAGCGCTGGAGCACTTCGGAGGAATCGTGCTCGCCGGCCATATTGAGGAATGCGTGTACGGAGGAAACGAAGGATCAGCCTGTAGCTTCGCAGATGCAAGCAAAGAGGAGCGAATCGAGGAGGTCCGTCTTGCGCTCAGTCGGTTTATGAAGTGAAGGCGTGCCTGGGTTTGTCGTCGGCTCCATGCCCGCTCTTATGTTCTTTGCGGCGATCTCTTGCTACTTCAGAAAGCGCTTCAATGAGGCTCGAATCTCATCGGACCATTGGTCTTGAGGCAAATCTTGACAGCAGTCGTCAAGGTGTTGAACATCCTGATGCAAGATGCAGGTTTGCAGATGTTCGGTCAATAAGGCGATGCCCAATTGATCGAGAGCGGAACGCACCGCGACAACCTGTTGCAATATCTCTGCGCAAGTTCTTTTATCGTCGATCATTTGCTGGAGACCCTTTATCTGTCCACCAATTCGGGCAAGTCTCCGACGTGAATCTGTTCTCAGCTCTGATTTCATGTTCAATTAACCTGACGCCAATCTTGGCGATGATCGTTGGAACTCCTGGGGAGTATGCCTCTATTGTGCGAGAAAACCGCTCGCAGGCAAAAGGCTTGGGTGGGCAAATGACGCGCAGGCGGTCAAGTCGAAGCATCCGTTCGCCGGAACAACTGAGGACCCTGGGGCTGCATCAGTGACATTCTCTCTCCTCCTAGCCGTCATCGCAACTGGGATATCGATTGTTGGGGTGGCGCTCGCCGTCAACTTAGCCAGCTTGCTCAGAGCGCGTTTGGAACTGCTGGTGCATGTAGCGACGGGTGCGCTACTCGGGATCACGGCCTTCGATATCCTCCCTGAAGCCAAGGCAGCGTTGAGTTGGCCCGTATTCATTGCTTCTGCGGCATTTGGTTACATCCTCCTGTGGGTAGTCGGCAGATTTGTTTTCCTCGTCTGCCCGTCGTGCGCAATTGCGCACCTTGACGAGTCGTCGGTGCTGGTTAGAAAAGGGAGTTTAATATTGCTTGGCGCCGCACTTGGAACCCACTGCCTTTTGGACGGAATGGCAATTGCGACCGGCGGGGCGCTGTCCGCGAGGGCTGAGATGGGCGCACTCGCCGGCGTCGCTTTGCACAAGCTGCCGGAAGGACTCGCTCTGGGGTTGGTGCTGGTAAGTGCGCGATATTCGCGACGCCGCACGCTTGGAATAGCCTCGGCTATCGAGGCGATAACGGTCCTCGGCGCCCTGGCGGGACTGATCATAGCTCGTGTGCCCGGGCACTTCGCGGTCGGACTCGTTTTCGCGATCGTAGGCGGCGGCTTCGTATACCTGGTACTTAATGCGTTGGGCGGCGCGCTTTCCCATCCGGCACAGATGCCACGAGGTCGAAGCCTCGCGACAGAATTAGTTAGTTTCGTGGCGACAGGCGTCTTGTTCTGGCTGGCCGGGAGAGCTTGACGAGCTGATTTAGCTTTATAACGGCGCGTGAGATCGTGCCGGAGGATCGTTCTTCAAACCCAACCTAGAAGAAGGCATCCGGCGGCGATCGATCTGCGCTGACTGGCCCCGGGTTGCTTCTCTCGCCGGTATCGAAGTTGCGGCAAGCGAGGCTATTCCCTTGCTTACAAAACTCATTCAATCCGTCCCAGACCGCAATCGCACCGCACCTTGTCCCGCTTTTGTTGGCTTTATTCTGTTGTAATAACTTCAGGGTATAACGGCTTTGACTTTGAGTCGGAGTAATTCGATTATTGTTTCTGAGAGAGGTGTGAATTATGTCCAGTGCGGGACCCGAGCCATTTACGAACCAAGATCGTCTTGATGCTGCGCATGTTCTGAAATCGAGCGTGCGCGGAGTCCCAAGATCTCTGAACTTTGCGGATGAAAGGGAGTGGCGCTATTACCTGCGAGCTCTTCATTGCTCCGGAGTCACTCCACAACAGAATCCCGAGCTCTTCAAGTCCGTCTACGAAGCTCGCGAGCTCCATCGGGCAAACGGCGGACCGCCGCATGAAGAGGCAGTGAGGGATTCGGCCACCCCGCTCCAGGACATGAACTTCATCTCGAACTTCGGCGCCGGCCCGGTTGGAAGCGGTTTCGCCCCGGAGGCAACCGGGCTCTCCTCGGTCATCGGAGGAACGCTCTTCACCATCCTCCAAATGACGATGTTCGACGGGAACTTCAACCAATTATCCCAAAACGCGAACACGAGCTACGGGCAAGGCCAATTGGCGACCATTTCCGCTGGAGGAACAGTCTGCCCGACGGCCAGCAGCTACGCCGGATACGTCTACTCGTACCGCAAAAACGCCAACAGCCCGGTCGTCGCGAAATCGCTCATGATCGAAGCCGGTGGCGAAGCCCAAGGCCCCCCGAATCTCACCCAACCCGTCCGGCTCTCAACCCATTTAGGCAACAACTTCATCAAGATCTGCGTCGGCCGGGTCAACGCACCCGATTGCGATTATGCCTATCTCGAGCCGACGTCGAATCAGGCCAATCCCATCTTGAGGCTCCCGGTCGTCGCTAGCCAGCAGTTCGCAAGCAACGTCACCGGCATCGATTGGAATGTAACCACCGTCAACATTGCCCAAAGCAGCGGCGGAGGCTTGCCCATCGTCAACACGTCGCCTCTCAATACCGGCCTTTCGTTCACCGGCAACACGCTCTACATCAACTTTCCTTACAACCAGAACCTGCAGCTAGATCAGTCGATTCTCTTTCCAGCCGCTCCTTGGCCGGCTGACACGCTGACCGTGATCTCGTTCATCATCGGCGTTTACACCCAGAACAGTCCGAATCTGCCCGTCATGGTGAGCATCTACAGCTCGACGACCCCGCCTTACACCGGCGATCCCAACGCCCCGGCACTCGACGGCGTCTACGTGCTTCGCCAGATCGACTACTGGTGGCATTGCGTTCCGGCCGGAACCTTGGTCTCCACCGTGAACGGCCCCGTCGCCGTCGAGCGGATCGTCGGCGGTGAGCGAGTGATTGTCAACTCCAAAGGCGACAGCATGGAGGTCGAAGCCACTCGCGCCTACCAGAAGACCGGGGATATCGTTGTTGTCGAAGACGATAAAGGCCATACCCTTCTCCTGACCGAGCGACATGCGATCATCACCAACAAAGGGCCGGTGCTCGCCCAGTACCTGCGCCCAGGCGACGTGGTTCTAACGCAGGACGGCGAAGCCAACGTGACGCATGTTCAGAAGACTGCCTTCGACGGCGTGGTCTATACGTTCAGCGTTGGACTGGACGCCGACCGCCCAAGCTCCGATCCGGCGAGCCACACGTTTTTCGCCAACGGCATCCTTCTCGCCGATGCCATCTACGGCCGGGACGTCGCCGCCGCCGCCGAGGCGCGTATCGAGAACATCCTCGATCGGCTTCCCAACGCTTGGCGCAAAGAGGCGAAAGAGCATCATGAGAGAACCTGCGCCAAGGCCTAGCGCTGTGGTCAGTCAGGCGGAGCCGTCTGATAACGCGGCTCCGCCACCAACGCTGACCAAGCTCCAGTGGCTCGGCTCGACGCAGCTCCTCGCCAACTGGTCTCCGGCCTCAGGCTCAGGCCCTTATTACCTTCTCACCCTGTTCGCGGACGGCAACCCTCAAACGACCGTCAACTGCCCGATCCCTTTCGGTAAGTTCGACAATCCCGGCGTTGGTTCCGATACCGTCGTCTACACGGTTGCAGTGGCTTCCTGCGACACAACTTGGGTTCAAACCGGTCCCTACAGCAACGCCATCCCCGTCATCACCCATCCGCCCACGGGAGTCACGATTGAGTACGATGGGACAGACATCCTCGTCCAATGGGTGACGCCCCTCGGCGCGACCGCCGCTCAAGGGGGATCGGTCTCCTTCTGGATCGACGGCACGCTCGTCGGCTCGGATTACTTCCCCGGTACCCAGGCCAGATATCGGCCCGCGGCCGTCTTGCTGCCAACCAAGACCTACGCTGTCTCGGTCTCAGGAGAGAGCCCGAACACAACCGGCCCTCAAATCGCCTCGCCCATCGGAGTCATCCAAACCATTGCGACTACCGCCTTGGTCAACTATGACGGCTTCGCCATTCTCGCTAACTGCCAACCCGTCGATTCCAATAGCCCTGCGCTCTACCTGTACGCAGACGGTCAGGTGATCAATTCCGCCCTCGGGACGGCCGGCGACACTCAAGTCCACTTGAACCTGATTCAGGCCCTCGACCCTTCCAAGGTATATGCAATCCGAACGGCCCGCGCGACCGCGACCAGCCGTGGCCCGCTCAGCCTGTCCGAGCCCGTATTCGCCTTGCCGCCCACCCTCACCTCCGTCTCTTACGACGGAACCAGCGTCGCCGCCTCATGGCAGAATCCCGCCTTCGGACCTGCCTTCTCGGGCGGCATCATGATCCTGACCGCCGACGGCGTGTTTGTGAAAAGCCAGGGCGTCCTCGGTACGAGCGGCAAGCTGACCCCCGACCACCCTCTCGACGCCGGCAAGACGTACATGCTCACAGTCTCGCCGAACAACGGAAACTCAACCGGACTGGCCAGCCAACCGTTGCAGGTACTCGCAGCCACAATGGCGATTTCGTCCGCTGCTTACGATGGCCAAAGGGTTTCGGTCGGTTGGACGGGATCGGACGCGGCCGGCGTCACCGGTTACAATCTCACTCTCTTCCGGGGGACGGCGCCGATTCAAGCCGCCTTCGTCGCCGGCGGCTCCGGCGAAATTCCCGCGAACCTCGATCCGAACGGAACTTATACGGCGGCTCTCCAAGCGGCGGGCAATTCCAGCGTAGGCCCTCCAGGCACGGCCGTCTCCGTACTGCCTGCGTCTCCCGCCATAACCGGCCTCGCCTATACCCCCGGCTCCCTCGCCTTGACGTGGCACTATGCGGGAGGCGCGGCTGCGGCCGGCTTCACCGCCTATCTTTTCGAAGGTTCGCAGCAGGTGGCCTCCCAAACCTTCCCAATCTCCTCCACGAGCGGAAATATGGCTGTCACTCTCGATCCGTGGAAGCGCTACAACGTCCGGATTCAGGCGACTGCAACAAACTCGGTCGGCCCGCTGAGCGCCTCCCAGCAGTCCATCGCCGGCATTCCGAAGTTCGAGATGGCAACCTACGACGGCCAGACCCTCTACCTCCGGTGGACCTCAGCGCCGGAAGAGGCGGTCACCGGCTACGCTGTTACCGTGATCCCGCCGACCGGCAACCCGGTCACCATCAACTCGAACCTGCCCGAGCTTTCCTATACTTGGACCGCTCCCGCCGGCACGAGCCAGGTGAAGATCAAGGCCGTCGGAGTCGTCGCATCCGGCCCCTTGACGAAGGCCCTCATCCCCCTGACAACTGCGCTCTCCATCTCCAACGTCGCCTACGACGGCGAGAACCTTTCGGTTCAAGCGAGCGGTGGCCCGTGCCAGTTCTCGATTCTCTGCGACTCCGCGCCGGTTCATAGCCAAGTTTCCGCGTCCGGAAAAACGAGCATTCCGATCGCCCTCGATCCGGCGCGCGCTTACACGGTTTCCGTTGTTCCCATTTCTGGCTCGCCGGATGCTTATCATGCGGGAGCCCCGTTCCTGTCTGGTCCAGCTGCAGGCGCAGACGTCATCTCCGCCGTCCCCTCCATAAGCTCCGTCCAATGCGATTCGGGGAGCCAGCAGGTGGTCGTGAGTTGGCTGCCGGTATCCGGGGGCAGCGGGCTTACCGGGTTTAACGTTACTCTGACCGAAGCGAACGGAACCCAGGTTGGCAACGTCGCCGTCACCGGGGCCGGTTCGACGTCTGGCACGATCCCAAACGTGACCCTGCCGCCGGGCGCCTCCTACGCCGTCCAAGTCCAGGGAACCGGGACCAACGTTTCCGGACCCCTCAGCGCTCGTGCCCCCGTCGTCGCCGAAGCCATTCCCTTCGCTTCTGCCGACTACGACGGCACGATCCTGAGCCTTACCTGGGACCGCCCCCTCGATCCAGCCGTTATCGGGTTCGTCGTCACCCTCGATCCCCAAGGTTCCGCGACAAAGTACACAACGACGGACACGAAAATCGTCATCCCAGCCGCCTCTGGCCTGAACCACACGGTCATTCTGCAAGCGGTCGGCAAGATTGCGTCCGGCCCCGTCACCACCCTCGCCGTGCTGAGCGACACCGTCGCCGTCCAGTCCGCCCTTTATGACGGCGAGTTCCTGACCGCGGCTTGGAGCAGTTCGAGCGACCCGAATCCGACGTACGAACTTTCCGTCTGGTCGGGCGGCGATCTCGTCGCCGCCTTTGAATCGGTGGCGGCCGGCGGGACCTGGCCGATCAGCCTCGGAGCGGCGGCAAATTACACGGCCAAGGTCCGCGTAATCAGCGGCATTTCGAAGGCCCCCCTCGGCGCGGCCTTCGGCGTAGTTTCCTACCGTCCGTCGATCTCGAAGGTGGCGGCGACGGCCGCCCAGGTCGTGGTGACGCTGGACACCACCGGCGCGCCGGCCGGCGTGACCGGCTATCAAGTTTATCTCTACGAAGGGGACGCGCTGGTTGCCGGGCCTGTCGCGACAACGACTAACCAGGGCGTAACGAGCGCAACCATTTCCTATGCCTTTTCAGCTACCAGCCGCTACTCGGTCCACGCTCAAGCGGTCGGCGTCTCGCCCACCACCCAGCTCGGCCCGTACGGCCCTTCCGTTCCGGTCATCGCCGCCGCGCCCCAAGTCGTCGCCTGTGGCTTCAACGGGACGAACCTGACGGCGAGTTGGACGAGCCTGTCCGACCCGGCTGTCGCCGGGTATGCCGTCTATCTGCTCCAGGGTGGCAACGTCGCCGCCGGCCCCTGGACCACCTCCTTGACCTCCATCGAGCAGCCCGCGAGCCTTGCCCTCGGCAGCGCCTATCAGATCGTCGTACAGGGGATCGGCGCTCACACCGCTGGTCCGAACAGCGCCCCCGCTGATCCACTGGCCGATTCCGTCGGCTACTTCTTCCCGAAGCAGTCCGCCAGCCCGTACGCCTACCTCTTCAGGGGAGACATTCGGGGCCCCGGTCCTGCCGACATTTCTCTCTACCTGCCGAATCTCTTCCCAGGCTCCGCTCCGACCCTGCCAAATGTGGCGCCGTTCGTGATGCAGGTAGCCGGTTCGGGCGGGCCAAACGCGCCATTCGTGATCGCTGTCGCCCAGAGCAGTTCCATCAACGTCTGGTCGATCCAGACAAACGCTATTCGCTCCGATCTGCGCACCGCCTACATCCAATTCCTCACCCAGCTCGAGCAGGTAACGGGGGGCCTCGTGCCGGGTGCGGTCCCGCTTGTGCGACAAGTCATCGCCCAAGGCATCCCGCTCAACTTCGCGGAGACCCTGTATTATGCCTACGGCTTCGATCCGGTTGCCGGCTACGTCGATCTGCGTCCCGGTATGCGCCTTCGCGTCGATTTCGAGGGCTACCAGCTCGTTTCGTCCAGCCAGAATCAAGCGCTCCTCAACGGCTACACCGGGTCGGGGAGCAGCTTCTTCGAGGTGGATAGCCTCGCCACAAACGGGACCTCTTTCCCCGCGTCCTTCGACCCCTTCCTCGCCCAGCTCTCCGTCCCGGCAGTAAGTCCGAATTCAGGAGGAGGATCGGGCATCATCGACTTCCAGGGCGCGAATTATCAAATGGCGTACATCCGGCTGTTCTACCCGCCGACCTTCCCGTCCAGCGACTCCGGCGGCTCCGCCTCTCTGTCCCAGAACGTCGTCCTCCTTTGGGCCAACACGATCGCCACCCTGGAGCAGGCGACGACTCAATTCTTGGCAAACCGTAACTTCACCGGGATATCTGGCATCCAATACGCCTTCTTCCGCGGCCGGGCTACTTTCTTGCCTGAAGTCCAATGCTCTGTGAATGGCAACGCGCAATGGGTTTCCCTCGGCACAAGCGTCCGGAACCTGATCGAGCGTTATGCCAACGTGCCACTCGCTAAGGCGCTCAGCCTTGGCAATCTGCGATACGACCGCCCAATCGGCAATCTCGTTGATAACCCGAGCGAAGTGGCCGCCACCTTCGCAATGGCCAAAACGAACCGCGTTCAGTTCGGATACGGCTCCCTCAGCGATTACCAATACGCCGGCCTGAGTTGCTTCGATCTGCCGGTTCTCGCCGGCGACACCGTTCAGTTCGAGGAGTAGTCGACCGATGCCCGTTCCCGTCTTCACCCGCCAGCACGCGAACGAACCCCTGTTCTTTCTGGCGATGGGCGGTCCGCCCCCTGGCCTCGTCAGCTATGAGGTCGCTTTCCTCCCCGACCCTGGACAAACCCTGCCCAACTCCGTCGACCTGCCCACGACCTGGACCACGAATAAGGGCATCTATCTCTTCCTCGGCTCCAGCGTCTTCGATCAGTCGACCCTGGCGTCGGCAGTCCGGGGCTTCATCGGTAACTCCCCCGTGCGGTTCTTGTGGATCGCCAACCCCGGCGATCCGTCCGGGCAATGGCAGACCGCGCAAATCCAGGCAACTCCCTCCGGGTCGCTTGCGCAACCCTCCATTGTTCTTTTTAGAAACTACCTTCTGTTCCTTGGCGGCGGAACCGCGATCTCCTTGAACCAGGCGAACGACGGATTCGATTTCGCCGCCTCCAACGGCGGAATCTACTTTCAGACCGGTTCCGGTACCTTTACGATTCCCTGTGGAAACTCGGCGGCTCTCCCCTTCCAAGGCCCCGCCGTCGGATGCATGCAATTTTCCCTCGACCTCAGCGATGGAAACGTGCCCGGTTTCACGATGATGGACGCCTGTATCCGCTACTTCGTGGATGGCTCCTGGCCTACGCCGGACGCGCTGACGGCCTTGACCTTTCCGGTCCTCACACTCGCCAAAGGGGCTACAACGCTCTATCCCTCTCTCGACCCCATCAATCCGCTCGTGCCGCAACGGAGCGCCTTATACTTCCTCGCCCCTAGCGCCTCGACGGGAGCGCTGTTCGATTCCGACTTTCGAGACGTCTATGGATCGCACGTCGGCCTGACCCCGGTGCAGGCATCCGGATGGCCCCAAGGGCCGAGCCTCGCGTTCGCCGTACTCCCGACAACGACCAGCCCGAATCCCTCCGATCCGTTCTATCTCACCTTCCAGGGCCCCTTCATGCTGACGATTCCTCCGTCAACCGGAGGCGCTTCCCAGGCCCGGATGATGTGCGGCATTTCGGGCGTCGAATATGCCGGATTCGCGACGACTTCCGGAAACGCGATCACCTTCTTCGCCGGTCAGCCTGCCTATGTGCTTCCGTCTCCCCCGGTGGGTTCGCCTCCGTTAAGCAACGTCGCCGCGACCGCTTGGGGCTACGTCACCTCCCAGACCGCGGGAAACGCCGAGTACTTTGCCCAGCCTCAAGACTCGGTTCTCTATTCGTCGAACCTGTCAACCGCGGACCCCGAAGCCTTCCTCTATTGTCTTGAGGTCTTCGCCGGCGTCTTTCCCACCGCCGTCGTACCTCCGCCCAGCCCTCAGGCGACGGCCTTTCCGATCGTTCCGATCGGGGGCCTCACCAGCGACCTTGTCCAACAGGCGCGCGATCTGGAGACGCAGGTTCTCAGCCCCTACCGCCGCAACCTCCTCGCCGGTATTCTCTTGCCGACGGAAACGGGCCCCGACGATCCCGGCCCACTCGGCGCGACGCCGCAGGGCCTTCTCGTCCAGTTCGATCAAAACCTCCGCTATTGGGAGTCCTTGTTCTTGATTCGCCACAAGGCGGGCGCCCAGTTGCTCCAGGTCGATCATGTCAAGGGAGGCTTCAAGACCGCTCTCCAGTCCAATCAGCTCTTCGCCGTCGTCTCGAACCGGGACGAGTTCCTCCGCTGCTGCACTCCCGAGCAGCCCTTCACGCTCGAAATGGACGGGTGGACCTTCGATTTCTCGCCCGGCCACTGGGGCGACAATCACACGATCCTCCTCCTGAAATACGCGGGAGATACGCTCGAAAACCTGGCCGCCGACACTTCGAAGTGGCTCTGGCAGGCGGCCGCGAACGGTTGGGCCGACGGAGACGGCGACCTCGCCGCCGTCCAGGCAGATCTAATGGCGATCATCGCCCGCGCCAAGCAGCAGCAAAGTGGCGAACTGAAGAAGTTCTATGACGAGATCGCCTCCGATCCCACATGGACCGGCGTCCTCTTCTTGCGGGTCACTCTCTCGTCGGGCTCTTTCCCACCCGAACTGCAGGGCCTGAGCGCCGGCCTGGACGCTCCGCTCTTTGCTCATCACGTCGGCGCCCGCGCCACTCCGATCCATAACGTCGCCGGCGTTCTTCAGCAGGACGATTCCTCGATCTCCGGACTGATCGATTACAACGATCCTGCCGACCTGGCTTTCGACAACGTCGATTACGCCTACAAGGTCCTGTCCCTCGTCGTCGCCTTCGAGAATTCGCTCATGGCCGGCTTCTCCAGCCAGATCGAACTGATGGTCAACAGGCTGTTCGGCGACTATGCGTCCCTCAATCCGGCAACCCGCGGGAACAACTTGGTTCTGAACGGATCTTATCAGCGCCAAGGCGATGAGGTCGCCTTCGCCTTTGTCGGCGAAGGCATTAACACCTTCCTATTAGAGCGCTCCGTATTGAGCAGGGTCGACGTAACTCGCGCGCAGTTCGTGACCGTCAAGCTATCCACCGGTCCCACCGATCCTGTCCGGACGGCTTTCGTCCTTGGCGGCGCGCTATTCTTTGAGGCCCTGCCCTTCGACGCCTTTTCCTTCGGCCCCGAGCCATTCGCGGTCATGAGCACGGACAGTCTCCGATTCACCAACCTGCTCGTTCACATGGACTTTCTTCCCTCAGCTCCCGCCCAGTTCCACTTCGATGCCGCATCCATGGCTTTCGACCTTTCACAAAGCGTCGCCAGGTCGGGAAGTCTGTATCGCCACTTCCCGCTCAAGTTCACGGGATTGGTTCCTGGCTCGCCCGGTTCCAGTCCCGGCGACATGGGCTACATTTCCGTCCAATCTCCCTTGCCGCAAGCGAAAATGGCCGACCCGTGGTTCGCGCTTACCTTCGACCTCGATCTCGGCACCCTCGGCGCCCTTGCCGGAGACGCGGGCTGGACCGTGAACCTCCTCGCCGCGTGGACACCTCGCAAAGGCCAGCGCTTGACCTATATCGGCCTTCAACTCCCTGGATCGAAGAGCGCACGCCCGGAAATCCCGATCGAGGGAGTTCTCAAGCTGAGCTTCAGCGGTATCGAATTTACGGTCGGCGACGACGCAGGCTCGGCCTACATCCTCCACTTCCGAAACATGGCGCTCCGCGTACTCACCCTCTCGTTCCCGCCCGGCCAAAACGAGATCGCCCTTTTCGGCGACCCGAGCGGCGGGGCCAGCGGCGCCCTTGGCTGGTATGCGGCCTACGCAAAGGACGAAGACGAAAAGCCCGACCCGATCAAGCTTCGCAGGCGCCAGATTCCTGCTCTGCCGGGAGGGATGGCCGAATGAAATCCGAATGGGATGACGGCGATTTTGAGATCCACTTCCTCGACGTCGGCCAGGGAGACGGCACTTTCATCATTTGCCCGGAAGGCGAGTGCATCCTTGTCGATCTGGGATCGAAGAAGAATGGCGATATTGCCGGCAGCGACGCAGTTACCTTTCTCGTCGACACCCTCAACGACATCCAAATCAAGCGGGGCCTCTCCAACCCGACGATCGACCTCATGGTCCTAACCCACGGAGATGGCGACCACTACAACTTGATCCCGCAATTGCTCAATTCCTTCGACGACGATCCGCTCGACGTTTATCTCCTCGCCATCGGCGGCCCTAAGTCTGACTATGGGGATGCCAACAGCGAGATCAGAGAATTCATCAACACCCAAGATGCCAACGATGCCTTGGTCGACCTTGGCGATAACGTCCGAGACGCCGCGAACCATCCCCGGTACACGTATTCGACCGATCTCGTCCAGGTCTATATCCTTAGCGCGAACTATCCGCAGAAGAACGGTGGATCGAAAAACGCGAAAAGCGTTGTGCTGATGATCGTTTACCAGGGCCGCAAGATCATCCTCACCGGAGATGCTGAAGCGCCGACCGAAGGAGAGATCCTCCTACATTACAATGCCGCCTTCCTTCAGTGCGACGCTCTAAAGCTCGGCCATCACGGCAGCAAGAATGGAACCTCCGCGAACTGGCTGGCCGCGCTCCAGCCCAAGATGGCCTTCGCCAGTTCCGATATGAAGTGGGCGCACCCCTACTGCGAAGTCATAAAGCGCGTCTCCGATACCGGCAACCTCTGGCAAGCGATGTTTCACTGGTGGCTTTGCGGCGCGGGGGCTGGGGTCACTAAGAACTACTACAACCACTTCAGCAAGTGCGGCGTGTACTCGGCGCTAGCCTTTCAGATTCAACTGAACCAAGAGGACATGGAGGACGACGAGATGGAGGTCAACGACATGCTCATCGACCAGGCCGACGAGGACCCGGTCAACGATCCGCTCCCCGATGGACTCGTCCAAGGCGCCCACTACACGCTCTTTATCTACCCGAAGGGCCCCTTCCAAGCCAAGGGAGACGTCGAGGTTGCCTACGCCGCCGGCAATATGGCGGGCAGTTCCGGCAGGGCCAACGCCTGGCCTCAGGCGATCTGCGACGATGCCGCGGCCACCCCCGCATTTCGGTCCTTCTCCGATCGTCCCATGCGGGAACTGGTGGTCTTCCAATGAAATCCTCGCGCGCGAAGTCCCCCACTTCTCTCCGGGGGAGAGAACCTCTAAGCCAAAGCGTAGCCAAGGCGAAGAGGGGTGAGGGGGCAGCCGGTCCCAAAGCGCCGAACATTGGCTTCGTCCCTTCGAGCGCCCCACCGCCAAGGCTGGGCCGCAGCCCAAGCGTTGCTTCGCCAAAGGGGAGCGCCTAAATGCCGGCGACGACCCTCGCGGAGTTGATCGCCGACCTTCAGGCAGCGATCCAGCAAGGGGGCGGAAACCTCGATCTCAACGCGCAACTCGCGCAAGAAATCCCCGCCGTCGCGACGCTGCTCGATTTCCTGGAGCTCACGGACCTGCTCGTCACCGGCGCCCATCTCACCCAAACCATCCAGAACGTCACAGTCACTGGAACGGCGCCTGTCTTCGCTCAGGTCTCGTACAACGTCGTCCTCGAGGGTACCGTGGTCGCGGGCACGTCCCGTCTCAAGCTTTCAGCGACCCCTGCCCAATCCGCAAGCTGGACCTTCGCCTCCAACTTCGCGGCTTTGCCAAATTACAAGGCCGACCAGAATGGCCAGCTTGTTTCGCTCCCGAGCTTCTTCGATTCCATCGCCCTGACCAACCCCGCGTTCGCCGTCGCCTCCTTCACCGACCCGGTTGAGGATGCCGTCGAGGGACTCACTTTCTTGTCGACTTTCGACACCACCCAGCCTCCGTTCGACACCCTGGGCCCCTACTTGCCGCTCACTGCCTCGATGCCGCTGGCCGGCGGGATCACTATGCGCGCCGGCCTTTATCCCTTGATCGATCTGCGAACGCAGTTGCCTTCGGTTTCCTACCAGGTCGGCCTCCTCACCTTCGGCGACGTTTATCTAAGGCTCCGCACCGAAGGGGGCGACGGCCAAAACCGCACGATCGCCCGGCTCGGCGGATCCCTCTTTCTCGACGGAAGCCCCTCCTCGGCCGTGTTCTTCGAAGCAACCCTCCTGGAAGGGCTGAGCGTCTGGGCCTTCCAATCCACCTTCGACACCCCCGAGCCTCTCCCGGGAGGCAAGGAGGAGCTGTCGGGCTACCTGGGCGGCAATCCTATGCTGCTGCCCCTCCAACTGCTCACCTACACGGTCTTCGATCTCGAGTCCCTTTCCTTCGGCATCGTCCCCCAGGATTCGCCCACCCCGCAATTGTCCTTCCTCAGCGCGACGGTAGGCACCCAGCCGTGGGACACGCCGATTCCCAAGATCGCCGTCGACAACGTGGCCGTCGACTTCTACTTCTATCTCTATCCCAACAGCCCTCCTATCAATGCGACGACCGTGCGCGGCACGCTTCGGTTTGGGGAGATGAGTCCGGTTCACATCGATGTCAGGGCCATCGTTCCCGAATTCGACATCGAGGCGGAACTGCGAGACGGAGACCAATTCGTCGTCTCCGACCTGATCGAATGGTTTACCGGCAAGTCCGGCCTCCTCGGCAATCTTTCCGTTACCTCCCTGAACCTGTGGGCCTATCCTGCCAGGCAGGAATTCTCCCTCTTCACCGAGGTCACCGGAATCTGGCCCTATCCGGTCGCCGGGGTCACCTTCGACTTCGTCAATCTGTACGTCTACTACACGCCGAACAGCCTCGAAGCCGTGGTATCGGCCCAGGTCACCTTCTCCGGCCGGAAGTTCTCAGTCCGCGCGGCCACCCCGACTCAGAATAAAGGATGGATTTTCTCCGGTGGCTTGATGCCCAGTCAGCGATTCAGCCTCCAAGACTTCCTCGCTCCGTGGTTCCCGTCCCTCCCTGCGTCGGTTGCCGCGATCGCCCTCACCAAACTCGGTTTCCGATTCGAAACGAAGGTGGGGGACTGGCTGATCGACGTTGGCGTTGGCTGGCAGTACGAGATCGTCGATTACGCTTTCGACATTGCCGCCGAAGTCTTCCTTCAAGCTATCCACAGCAACGGCAACGCCAATTACTCGGGCTTCGTGAAAGGAGACTTCAAGGTCAACAGCCTGGCCGTTACCGCGATCTATGCCTTCCAGCCGAACAGCACGACGATCACCTTCCGCATCGCCTACAAGCGCCTCAAGCTCCAAGGCTCCCTGATCATCGTGACCAAAGGCCAGGTCGTGACCAAGAAGCTGGTCATCTCCTTCCCAGACCTTTCCCTGGGGGATGTCCTCGCCTATCTCGTGGGCCTCGCCACCGGCAACAGCGACTACAGCCTCTCTTCCCCGTGGGACTCCCTCAATCAGATCACCTTTAAGAACGTCTCCCTTGAAGTCGATCTCAACACGAACGACGTGGCCCTCAACTATGAGATCAAAGTCGATCTCGTCTTCATCCAGATCGACGATATCAGGCTCTCCTATTCGAGCGGCTCTGGCAACGGCAGCGTAAAGATCGGACTATCCGGCAAGTTCCTCAACAAGACCTACGGCAAAGGGAACCGACTCGAGTGGGATGTCCTGAACGATTCGGCTCCCGAGGTCCCGGCATCCGGCTCGCAGCTCCTCGACCTCCGATACCTCGGCTTTGGCCACCACGTTTCCTTCAGTGGAAGAGAGCGGATCGCCTCTGTCGCCGAAGCCATTGCGGCAATGAAGCAGGCCATGCAGCCGGTGGACGACGGCGACGAAAATCCGCTTGCCTCCGGCAACGGCTCGCAGATGCGCTTCGACCGGGCGAGCGGGCTTCTCATCGGCGCCGACTTTACGATCCTCGGCACCTTCACCTTGAGTCTGATCTTCAACGATCCGTATCTCTACGGCATGGCGATCGGCCTTGACGGCGCACGCGCCGGCGCGCTCGCCGGGCTGAGGTTTGAGCTTCTCTACCAGCGCATCACCAACGACATCGGCGTCTTCCGCGTTGTCCTTCGCGTCCCCGATCGATTCCGCCAGCTCGATTTCGGCGAAGTCTCGATCACCCTTCCCGTCATCAAGGTCGACGTCTATACGAATGGCAACTTCCGCATCGACCTCGGCTTCCCCGCGAAGGGCGACTTCACCGATTCCTTCTGCATTCAGGTCTTCCCGTTCATCGGCTACGGCGGCTTCTACTTCGCCCTCCTGACGGGAGCGACCTCGAACCGCGTCCCCGCCATCACCAACGGCTCGTTCGATCCCGTGATCGAATTCGGGATCGGCCTTCGCGTCGGCCTCGGCAAGGAGTTCTCCCATGGGCCATTGTCCGGCGGCTTGTCCGTCACCTTCCAGGCCATCCTCGAAGGCGTCGTAGCTTGGTTCACGCCTACCGACCGTGCGATCACCGACGCCAAGTACTACTGGGTTCAAGGCGTCGCGGGCATCGTCGGCAAGCTCTACGGCTCTGTCGATTTCGTCGTCATCAAGGCGAGCGTCTGCGTCGAGGCCCGCGCTATTGCTACTCTCGTGATCGAGTCTTACGAGCCGATCATCGTGAGGCTCAGCCTTCAAGTCGAGGCTTCCGCGAGCATCACGATCCTCTTCGTGACCGTCGACTTCTCGTTCAGCCTCGAAATCGATGAGGAGTTCGTCATCGGCCACAAGTCGACGCCCCCTTGGATTCTCGCTGCCCCGAAGCCGCCAACGAATAGTGCCCAGATTGCCCGTTCGTTGGAATACGGCCTCCAACCGCGCCTGCGGATGCAGCGAGGCCACTATCGCCGGAAGCGCGAGCGTCCAATCCCATTTTCCTCACCCCTGGTAGCCGCCCGCGCCCTGGCCGCCCAGGCCGGAGAGGCCAATCCACCGCTCGACTGGTCGGCCGTCGCTGTTTTTGACGCGATAAAGAAGCCAGGTCTGTCCCTCGTCCCCTCCTTCACGCTCATGGAGGCCGAGGGCGGCGGCATTCAATCGGAGATCGTTCTCCTCCTCAGCATCGAGACGAGCGTCGACTCGCAGGCGAAGACGCAAAAGGAGCGCTTGCAGCCCTTCACCGGGCGGAGCGCCCGCGCCGCAAATCCGCTGGACACGCCATTCAATCTCATCGTCCAGGCCATGCTGTCCTGGTCGATCCATGCCCTTCTCGGTCGCATCACCGGCAACATCACGGCTGTCGATCTAGACCAGCTCAAGGCCGACCTCAAGGCCTCGGACTCCGGACCGTCGTACCAAAGGATCAAGGAGTTCATGGCTAAGAACTTCACGTTCCAGATCAGCGGCATCCCTCAGAACCTCGAAGACTCCGTGGCTGTCGATTCCGCCATCTTTCCGATTATCCCGGAGCTCTGGTATTCGCTTCCTGACGGCACTCAAGTCCATTTCTCCTCGAAGAATCCCGTCACCCAGACTTACGAGGAGTTCGTCGTCCAGTACTACGACCAGCTTCTCATCGATTACGACGTCGACCGAGCCACCAATCCCACCGGCCCGAGATCAGCCCCGGTCGGCCGTCTTTCGCCCATTGAAGACGGCGAGCAGTCGATGGCGACCCTCATCTTCAAGATGTACTTGCTCATGGTCGCGCGGGCCGGCGTACAAGCGGCCGTAGATGTCCTGAAGACGTACCGCTATCCGCTCGGCCAGCACGATAGCCTCGATTCGATCGCCGCTCAATTTCCGCCGGTCGCGACGACTTACGTCGTCCAGGCCGGAGATGACATCGACTCCGTCTGCGACAAGTTCGGCATGACGGTCGCCCAGCTTCAAGGCCTGAACGGCGGAAATCTGACCGATCCGCTATTACCGGGAACGATATTGAACGTTATTGTTTCCGTCACTCCGGAATCGATTGCCGTCCGCAACCAGACCATCCTCCTCCAAAGCGGAGCCCAACTCACCCTGACCGATGTCCCTTACCAGCTTTCGGATGCGGACACGCTCAGTTCCTTGACCCAACGCTTCGCCCCGGCCACCGCCGCCGCTTTGTTCGGCGACGCCGCCAACCAGGCCAATCCCTTCCTATTGAAAACGGGCGGCAGCATCCTCATTGCCGAGCCCGGCGGCCAGAACGCCTACGACTCCTTCCAATATGTCTCCGTCGCCGGAGACGGGCTGGATCTCCTCGCCGCATTCCTCTTCGTTCGCACGGCGGCTCTGGCCACCCTCGGCGACAATCTCGCCTGGTACCGCCAGACGATAAGCGATCTCAACGGCTCGGCCGTGGATTTCAGCGCGTCACTGGCCGGCGGCGTGACCGTCAAAGTCCCGCCCGCTCTGAACGACTCCGAGCCTGCGCACGACCTGACCTACATTTCCCACGCAGGCGACACCCTCGATTGGATCGCCGGATACTTTCTCCTTCTCCAGAACCAGCCGGCCTCCATCCAGCCAATTGTGGCCGCGCTCCAGAGTCTGAACCCCGGTGTCGATTGGAACAACCTGCCCGTCGGAACCATCCTGCATGCCCCCGCCCAGACGCGGATCTTGCAGCCGGCCGACACGCTCCTCTCGGTTGCCGGGCTCTTCTACCTTGATCCGGTCTCCTTCGCGGGCGGGCCGAACGCGACCTCGACGGACCTGCTAGCCCCCCTCGCCGTTATCAAGGTTCCTTCGCTGGTAGTTACCGTCGGCTCTGCCGATACCCTCCTCGGCCTCGCCTCCCGCTACAACCTCTCCGTTTCCGAACTTGCCAACGAAGTCGCCGGCGTCGATGGACTGTTCGCCTATCCCGCCGCCGAGCCGCTGACGATCCCAGACGTCCCCCAGGCCGACATTCCGACGCTGGTTCAACAGGCCGTACTTCAAGGCGGGGCGAACCTTGCCGCGAAGATGACGTCGCGCTTCCTCGCAGCCGGCATGCGACTGCCCGTCCCGAGCGACATGTCCGAGTTCGACGGGATGTACGACCTGGCGGGACAGCAATTGGCGACTCCCGCGAGTTCGAATCTGCCGTACGCCATTACCTTCAATGTCGAACAGGGAGCCACCTGGATCGAATTCGTGTCGAGCCGGATGTCGTCCGAGGGCCTCGCGCTCGCCGACCTCGCACCGAGTTTCCCCAGGATCGAAGCCCTCAACCCAGGCATCGATTGGAGCAGGCCCTTGCCGCGCGGGGCTCATCTCTTCACCGAGCAGTCCGCCGATCTCGTGATTACGATCACCCAGGCCCTGATCGACGCGAGCGCACCCTCCACGACCTTTGATCCCATCATTACCCAGCAACCGGCTCCCCTGCCGCTGTTCAACCTCAGCGACGTTCGCTACACCCTCCACACCGTCGAGCACTGGCAAGCTGCGATTCCTCCGGCCTTCTCCGGTGGACAAATGCCCCCTACCGGCGAGCCGACCATCTGGACTTTCACCGACGTCCTCATGGCGCGCGTCGCCGAGCTCGGTTCAGGGGTCGCTTCCTTCGCCCTGAATGCGGAAGCCGGCAAGGACTCCACGCCCGTCCAGCTCTACGACTGGGCCACGATGGCCTCCATCGATATTCGGCAGGTCTTTCCCCCCGATAGCCAGGGCGTACCGATTCCCAACACCTACGAGTTCGCGGGCGCGGACGAAGCCTCGCGAAGTCTTCTTCTCGATCTCTTCACGTACCTGTCGACTACCACCAACGATGAGAGTGGCACCCGGCTGTACCTGCTCTTCACGCCCAACGCGGACACGAACAACGCGCAGGGCTACGCTAGCGACACCGTGCAGCCGTCCGCTGTTTCGATCCTCCAGACGAACCTATCGACGCTCACTACCGGTGGCACGGCGCTGGAGCAAAGTGTCCCGGCTTACTACGCCACGATGGACCAGCCGCAGGCTTTTCTCCGGCTGCTATGGGAAGGCAGCGTCACCGGGACTGGAGGCTATGCGATCCGCTTCGCGAACACCGCCGGGGATGGGCTTCCGAACCAGGTCTTTGCCTCCAGTTCAGTCGGCAACCTCAAGCTCCTCGTCATCCTCGGCTCCCAAAGCTCCGGGCAAAGCGAAAACCGAAAGCTCTACGGTTTCAACAATTGCGTAGTCGTCGGCGACAACATCGATCCCGCCGGCCAAAGCGTTTACGTCCAGGCTGCCGATGCCCAAAACGTCGATCAGGTCAAGATCGCTTCCGTCCCGCCGGGCAACGCCGGCTTCTCCATGGCCAGGCAAGACCCTAACGCGGAAGACCCGGCCAACTCTGCCACCCTGACCCGCTTGTTGTTCAGTCTTCTCGCCTACCAGGTAGACCAAGGCGGCGGCTTTTCCGCGAGCAACGAGTCGGTGCCCCTTTCGCCATCATCCAGTCCTACTTCGGGTCTGGAAACCCTTCCCCTCCCGTCCTGGTACTACCGCGCCGTCCTACCCATCGCCAAGTTCGCCACTAGCGTCCTGCCCGATTGCCCGGGCCTACCGCCTCCCGCCACCGATCCATACGCGGGCATCTCCGCCGGCGCGGGCGCGACGGTTTCCCTCAGCTTTCAAGACCTCTACGGAAACCTCATCGAGGGAAGCGCGGCCCCAAGCGTCGTCCTACCCATCGGTTACACCGACGACCTTGTCGGCCTTTCGCTTTGGCCTGGTATCGCCACGTCCTACGAGATCGTCAAGGCCGGAAACGATCCCGCCGTCAAATGCGAGATCGCCTTCCAAGCCGCAAACTACGCACCCGCGCCTGGGAATTCTTTCTCCGCCGCTCTCCAGGCCGCCGGCGCCCATCTTCAACGCTACGGCCGCATTTACCTCCAGATGTGGCAGCCGGACGTAAGCCTCCAACTCACGACCAGCCTGAATCAGGCCTCCGGCTCCCAGCCTCACGCCTATCCGCTCGACAAGCTGCCAGTCGCCAACTTCGTGAGCGGAGCCTATATCTTCCTTTCTGCCGCGGCTCAGCAAAAGGCGGCTCAGGCGACGATCGGCCAAAACGACACAATCCAGTCCCTCGCGCTTGCGATGTCCGGCGCCTCTCCCGATCTGCTCGCCGCCAATGTCGCCGCCTTTGGAGAAGCGAACGCCCTCGTCCCGACCGCCAACCTCTTCTCGTCCTCAGTCCAGTTGCCGTCGTTCCATACGGCCGCCTATGGCGACACCCTCGCAGACATCGCTGCCCTCGTTTCGCCAAACTTCCCGGTGACGCAACTTGCCCAAAACAACGCCAACGTCCCGCTCAATGCTGGCGTAGACATCGTGGCTCCCGCCCGGCAAAGTCCGCCGACGGTGCTCGGCCAGAGTCTTGGCGACGTCGCCACGCAGATGCATGCGACGGCGGCCGGCATTGCCATAGCCAACGCTACACGGCGCGACATCTTGAAGAACGGCCAGACCATCACCGTTAACGGAACCTCGGTGAACGTTGGAATCGTGCCTGAAATCGGGACTACGGAGAGCTTCGACGATCTGGTCCAGACGTTCAAGTCCGCCGGGCTCCTGACCACCGTCGCCCAAATCGGCGCCGCCAGTGCAGGCGTACCCGATCTGTTCAATCCCGGCGTCACGCTGCAAGTCGCCGATTACGTAATCGAACCGGGCAGCACGTTCGAGAGCCTCGCCGCGAAGTACAGCCAGTTCACCGTTTCCGCACTCGCCGGCGCTGCCGCCGGTTCGCCGAACGTCTTCCTTTCCGGAACCCCTATCTTCCTACAAGCCCTCGCGCCCGCTCAGCCCTCGTCGTCCGACACCCTTGCGAGCCTTGCTCAAACCCAGGGCCTGTCCCTCGATCAGCTCACCGCCTTCAATCAGACCACCCCACTTGCGGTCGGGAAGCCGCTCAACTTGCCGGAACGGGTGCAGATCGCCGCATCCGCCGCGTCGCCTCTTGCCCCCTATTTCGTCAAGACCGGCGACTCGCTGCAGGGCATCGCGGCTGCCTTCGCGGAGACCGATACCCTCGCCCTCGCCACGCGTAACGCAACGCTCGGCTACGTCTTCCTTCCCCAACAGACCATCGCCGTAGGAACCGCATCGACGCAAACCCTCTTTGCCGACTCCATGAATTCTGTCTTGGCGAGGCTTCAAGGCCAGGACTCTTCCGTGACGTTCGAGCAGCTCATTGCCCAGATCGGCCCTTCGACGACCCTCCTTGCCCCAAACGCGCTTTTCGCCACCCGCCTCCCTTCGACCGGCAGCCTCACGTCCCTGAACGCTCTCCGGTCGACTTTCAACGCCGATCCGTCCGCGATTGCCCAGGCCAATGCCTCTCTGCTCGGGTTCCTGAAGGCGGGAGCCCAGGTGACCGTCGGCGGGATTTCGCTCATCACGCTGGCGTTGGAAACGTTCACGAGCCTTGTGCAGCGATTTAAGATCGAGCAGAACGTCGAGACCAGTGTCGCCGAGATCGCGAGCCAAAATGCCGCCGTCTCCCTCCTCGGCCCTTCGGCCGCCTTCCTGCTCCCTCCCAATCCTGTCAACCAGGAAATCGATCTAGGCCCAAGCCCCGCCTTCCCTGGCACGATCTTCCCGCTCCGCGTCGACATCGCCGTAGCCCGCGACCAGAATTTCGTCAATCATGATTTCCTCGACAGGGAAAGCGTATGGTCGAGCGTCGCTGCCCTTCCGCCAAAGGCCGATCCGTCCCAGAGCGGACCGCTATCCTTGCGCGCCTTCGCGAAACAAGCGGAAGCCGCCTTTGCCTACCGCGTCAAGATCGCCGCAAGTCAGGAGCAGGAAGGCGCCGGACGGCTCTTCGCCGTCAGCTTCGAGCCAGGCGCGATCCAGTCGGTGACGATCGCCGGCTCCTCGCCAAGCTTCTTCTCGATTCAGCCCCTCTCTAACAAGCTGCGCGACCAAAAGGGCGTGCCCATCCGCTCCTTCGACCCCCTGACCGGCAATCTGATCCCCGCCGTCGATCCGCCAACCCTCGACTACCAAGCCGTCGACCTGGAGAAATGGGCCGCCGTCGCCTTGCCCGCCGTCGATCTAATGCTCTCGCCGGCCTACGCCATCCCCGCATACTTGCAGAATCCGAATGCATTCAATAGGCTGGTCGCCGCCAAGGGAACACTCGCCCAGGCGATCTCGCTCGGCGTCGCCAACGTGCTCGGCGCGCAAAACTCCGGCGCCGTCGTTGCCGACGCGCAGGAGCGGCTGCGGCAAGAGCTTCTCATAAGCCTCACTCGCGGCTACGGCGTTGACGCCATCATTCAGTACCCAACGACGGCCGTGACCTCGTTTACGGCCGAAGAAACCGCTCCCCGTTTGTCCGGTCAGCCACAATGCTCAACTTATCGAACCGGCCAGAAGGACACGATCCAGACTCTAAGCTCCGCATTTGCGGTGAGCCAGGTCGGCATCGCCACCCTCCTCGGCCCAATTGTCCGCATTCTGAACGATCAAGTCAGCATCACCTTTGGCGGCAACACCTACCCCATTCCTGCCGGAGCCACAATCGATTCTCTAATACAGACCGTTGGCGCCTCCGGCTACCAGGCCTTCGTCGACGGCTTGTCCGCTCCGAACGGATTTTTTGCCCCCCAAACGATCCTGAACGTTTACGGAAGCTCCGTCGTAACCGGCGCCACCACGGCTTCGTCGACGGGCCCGACTCTTGAAACCGTAACCCGCTACTTCGATACCGGTTTTGACCGGCTTATCCTTCAGAACCAAGAGAAGACCGGCATCTTCATCGAGGGCGCGACCATTTCGGTTCCCGGCCATAGCCCGGTTCAAGTGACCGGGGCCAACAATTCGCTCAACTTGATGGCCGCCGCGATTGGCGGCTTCGCGGATACCCTGCAGTTCAGCCTTGCCATCCAGGCAGTCTCCGGCATCTTATCCCCCACGTTCACGTTCTCACTGGCCAGCCTCGTTCCCGCCTACAATCTCTCGCCCGCCAAGACCTCCCTCTTCAACGGATCGGGCACCGTCAACACACTCCTCAGCCTGAAGTCCGAATCCAAACCCCGGAAGCTGGTCCTCGATCTCAACTACCCCATCAACGAGCTCGAGTACGACATCGCCACGGTTCCGGACACCGGCGGTTATCAGTCCTCGTCTTGGCTGTCTTTCGTGATTCCCCTCGGCGAGGACCCTGACGAGGTCCAGCCCGTCGATCTCGATCCAGGCGCGGTCGAAATCCCGATCCCGCTTCGCGCCTACCCTTACGCGCCGATCATGCTCGGACAGCAAGGGAACGCTAGCCACCGCCATCCCGCCGATGTGCCTTCCGCTTTGCAATGGACCTACGGCTTCGACTACCGCCATCAAGATGCGCCCCAGGACGCTACTTTCATCACGTGCAGCTTCAACGTACCCGGGGCAGCCGCTCGTCGACTGCTCGTCGCCAAAGATCCCTTCGCAAGTCTCGCCCAGTTCACCAACGTCTACGCCGACGTCCAGAAGATGCTCGTCGGGCTGCTTCAACCGCGCACCGACATCGATCCCGTGCTCGCCCAGACTATCGACACCTTCGTCACGATGGTAGAGAATATCGCCAATAACTGGGGCTATCCTGAATCCCCCGTGACCCTCGCCATGGGTGAACAGTGGACCCTCTCGTACCGCGCCGACTTCACGACCAAGAGCGGGGGCCTACTCGATACCTTCTCTCTCAGCCTCTTGGCGAACGCCCCACAGTTCCCGATCAGCCCCTTCCCCGACATCTCTTGGCGCGTACCCTCTGGTGAATGGAATCTGCTCGAGAAAGTGTCCGAGACGGCAACCGAGTGCGTCTACCGGTATCTTCAGCCCGTCGGCATCGGAATCCCGATGGAGCAGCGCCTCGCCTTTGCCGGCCTCAATATTGTGCAGGTTCAGAACGCCCTTGGTTCGACTCGCCTCACCCGCAATCAGAGTCTGGTCGTCGGTAACGACACTGCAGAACCCTTCGTTTATACAACCGACTGGGTCGCCTTCCCGCAGACGCTCCAGCCGTTCCTCGTCCAGGAGGCTCTGATCCCCTTTGGCGTCGTTGGCCAAACTCTGGAAAGCGCTTTGGCCGATCTGTTTGCCACGATCCTGGGCTCCGACGCCACGAACTACTCCGTCAAGGTATCCGCTGCCTTCGGATACGACCTCGTAGATTCGGACGACTCCGGCGTCGATCCTATCGTCAGCTTGCTGCCCATTCTCTTCCAGCCCCGCGCGCCGTTCGATACGGGTCTCCCGGGCCGTCTTGCGACTGCGCTCCAGACCTGGCAGACCGGCAAGCCTTTCTCCGCCAACGAAGGCCTGTACGTCTTCGACATCGCGGTCTACACCTCGATCGACGTTCAAAACTTCCCGCCTCTCGTCGAACTTAAGCGGCTGTACTTCGATCGCTCGAATCATACGAGCCCGCGCGTTCGCCGCCGGCTTTAAGCGAGCCTAAATCCCTGCTACCCGACACCTGGTGGATACATAGGATAGGTACGGTCCGCGGCGTAGAACCGTCTGGTGGGCCCAGCTAGATTCGAACTAGCGACCTCACCCTTATCAGGGGTGCGCTCTAACCAACTGAGCTATGAGCCCGAAGCAGGCGTATAGGATACCTCGTGGCCCGGGACCATGCAAGGCCAACGAGTCGGCGACGCGTTTCCGACCCTGGATCATGGTTTCCGCTTTAGCGGTTGGCAATGCGAGGCGGTCGCAAAGACTGGCAACGGGTAACCGAGCGGATCGTCTCGCTTCATTTTGTTTGGATCGGATGTGACCCATCTGTGGCTGATCGGCGGCTGTATTCTGGGAACCGCAGATGGACCCTTCGGATAATCGACGGTCCATCCGCGTACATCTGCGTTCATCTGCGGTTAGCGCTCTTATAAGGTATTGCGCCGATCCCGAGCTGGTCATGTCCTTCGCCAGCCAAGAAAAAGGCCCCGCCACAAGGGCGGGGCAAGCGTTGGACCAGTTTTTTCCCGACCTGTGCCGGGACTCGTTTTTTAGGGGGTCGGACGTTAAAGGCTTATTCGGCTTCCTTTTGCCTTCGAAGGAAGGCGGGAAGATCGAGGTCGATCTCGTCGAGCTGGATCGGCGCGGGCAGACTCACCTGGACCGGCTCCTGCCGGGGCGCTTCCTGCCGAGGCGCTTGCTCAGGGACGCGAGCGGCTGCGCGAGGGGCGGGAGCGCTGCGCGGCGTGTAGAAGACCTCGGTGTTGCGAATGAGAGGCGTCGAATCGGCGGGGTCCATGCCGGCCGCGAGCAACGTGATCGCAATCTCGTCGTCCGGCATCTCTCGCATGACGTGGCCCATGATGATGTCGGCGTCGTCGAGGTCGGCGAACTGGATGATGTACTCCATCGCCTCGTGAGCCTCGCCGATGCTGAAGTCCTCCCCGGCCGTGATGTTGATGAGGAGGCGCTTGGCGCCGTTGATGCTCGTCTCCAACAGAGGCGAGTTGGCGGCGTTCTGCGCGGCGATCCGAGCCCGGTTCTCGCCCGAGCCTTTGCCGAGGCCCATCAGGGCGACGCCGGCGTTGGACATGACGGAGCGGACGTCGGCGAAGTCGACGTTGATGATGCCGGGCAGAAGGATGATCTCGCTGATGCCCTGCACGCCTTGGCGGAGGACGTCGTCGGCGGCCATGAAGGCCTGCTGCATCGTCGCCTTCTTGTCGACGACCTCGACGAGGCGGTTGTTGGGAACCGTGATGAGGGTATCGACGGCGGCTTTCAGGCGGGCCGCGCCGTCGTCGGCAAGGCGCTTGCGGCGCGGACCTTCGAAGAGGAAGGGCTTGGTGACGACGCCGACGGTCAGAATTCCCATGCGACGGGCGAGGTCCGCGATGACCGGAGCCGCGCCCGTTCCCGTTCCACCGCCCATTCCGGCGGTGATGAAGAGCATGTCGACGCCTTGCAATTGCGCGGCGATCGCCTGCTCGCTCTCTCTCGCGGCGCCCTCACCGATGGAAGGGTCGCCTCCTGCTCCAAGCCCGCGCGTGAGACCTTCGCCGATCTGGAGCCGCTGGGCTCCCTGGACCTGCGAAAGCGCCTGGGCATCGGTGTTCGCGACGATGAATTTGACGCCGCCGAGCCCCGCTTCGATCATCCGCGAGACCGCATTGCTCCCGGCCCCGCCGACGCCGATGACCTTGATCGTTGCCTGGTTATCGAAAAGGTTGTCTGGTCTCACTTCGTTCGCTCCAACTCACGCAAAATGCCCCGCACCGAGAGGCGCGGGTTGATCTACTGGTGAAAGGGACGAACCAGGCGAGGCTAAAGGATTCGGGAAAGTTGGGATGGAGACGGATTGTCCCGCGCCATTTTAGGCGGACTCGTCCGCCTCGGCCAAATCTGACGCAATGACGCTGGAGAGCCGTTGATAGTTAGATTCCGACGGCAAGATCGATTGTGCTCGCTGGACCAAGACAAGAGCTTTCGAAAGCAACCCTCGCCATTCTTCGCCTTGCTTCTCCATCGCCTTATTGGCTAGGGCGATGCCCCAGTTGTAGAAGGCCTCGTGGAGGTCCGGTTTGAGCGTGGTGGCGTGGCCGTACTTCTCGCAGGCCTGCTCGTAGAGCGCCCACCGTTCTTCGCCCTGCTTCTCCTTCGCCATCATGGCTAGGGCGTTGCCCCAGTTGGAGAAGGCCTCGGGGTCGTCCGGATTGATCGTTGTAGCGAGTTTGTACTTCTCGCAGGCCCGTCCGTAGAGCGTCCATCGTTCTTCGCCTTGCTTCTCCATCGCCATCATGACTAGGGCGATGCCCCAGTTGGAGAGGGCCTCATGGAAGTCCGGTTTAATCTCTGTGGCGCGTTCGTACTTCTCGCAGGCTCGCTCGTTGAACGTCCGACGTTCTTCGCCTTGCTTCTCCTTCGCCATGCCGTCCAGGGCGTTGCCCCAGTTGTAGAAGGCCACGTAGAAGTCCGGTTTGATCGCGGTGGCGCGTTCGTACTTCTCGCAGGCTCGCTCGTAGAACGTCCGACGTTCTTCGCCTTGCTTCTCCTTCGCCATGCCGCCCAGGGCGTTGCCCCAGTTGTAGAAGGCCACGTAGAAGTCCGGTTTGATCGCGGTGGCGCATTCGTACTTCTCGCAGGCTCGCTCGTAGAACGTCCATCGTTCTTCGCCTTGCTTCTCCATTGCCATGCCGGCTAGAGCGTTGCCCCAGTTGGCAAAGGCCGCGAAGGAAGCATTGTTCAGTTTGGTAACGATGGCCCACGCCGAACATGCCTGCCACCACCGGCCCTTCTCGAATGCGGCCAGGCCACGCTCGAAGAAGCCGTACTCGATCAGGGCGGCATGATCGGCATAAAGCAGCTTTTCCGTATCGTGGGCTGGAAAGTCCTGCATTCCTTTCACCAGCAGAGTCCGGGTCTGGTCGGTGCGTTGGCCGGCCGCCAAGGCGAGAGCGGCTCGCGCGGGGTCTTGAACGTTTCGAGCGAGGCTTTTCGACTCCAATCCCAATCTGTTGACCAGGCGTTCGAACACGAAGAGCTCGCCAAGGAGGTCAGGCAAAAGGGGAGGGAAGGCGACGTCGGAGTCTTCCGCGCCAAACGAGACGAGATGGCCGTAGATATCCGCGCTCAGGGAATCCATGTCGGGCAGTCGAAGGCTTTCGTCGGGCTCCATCGATTCGAGTTCCGAATCGGACAAGCCCCCGCAAAGGGTCGCCAGAACAAGCAGATTCAAATATCCTTCGTCGATTCCGGGGATGACGGCCCAATGGTTGATCTCACGCTGCAACACGAAGAGGATGAGATTCTCCGAATCCCAGTTTCGAATCGCCTCCAGCCCCTTTTCGCCCAAGGCCTCTCCGGCGAAGTAGGCATAAAGCGGCCGCAGGTCTTCCTCGTCGTCTTCGTGTCCCTCGAATAGGCCGGCCAAGAGCTCCCGAGTCTCGGCGGCATCGGGCCATTCCTGGCGCGCCGTCGTGAGAGGGGTCTTCTCGAAAGCGGCCTTCATCACTCGGACGAACGCGTCGGACGAGAGCGGGGGGAGGGGATATGACCCGCCTTCAAAGGCTGCGTTGGCGACCCAGGCATCATGGTCCGGGTCAAATCTTTGCATCCAAGGCAATTGGGGGTCGTAGGCGCGTTCGACCATCAACACGCGGATGGGGTGTTTCCTTTCGGACGCCTTGCTTGCGAGCGACTGAACGGCGACGCCGACCGCCGCGGCGTTCTCGGCCGCATAATCGACGACGAGCAGCGTGGGCGCGGACCAATCCCAGCCGGTCCAGCGATCCCGTTCCTCCGAAAGGTTCGCACCTGACCGACGGCGGTCGTAGCGCCAAACGTTCCAGCCCTGATGCTGCAGCCTTCGCGCCAGCTCGCGAGCGGTTCGCGACTTGCCGGCTCCGCCTGGACCGGTCAGGATAAGCCAGCAGACCTTGCGAGGGTCGCGAACGAACGCTTGGAGCTTCTCCTCGACGGCTTCAGTGGGCTCGTAGCCGAGCCAATCCGAATCCGCGAAGAACCGGCGCCCGGGCTGGCTCTGGACCTCGAAGCAAATGGGAAGCAGCGCCGGAGGACGGACGTCCGAATGGACGTGGACGCCTCCTTCATTGTTTTGGATGACGACGGCGGTCTTGGCTTCGACCGAGCTCACCAAGGGGGTACTTGACGGCGGGACCTCTTCCGTCGCCATCTACATCGTCACTCCGCCCTGATTGACTCCAATGACGACCACCTTCTCCGCGTGGATAGTCCCCACGAGTTGCCCTGCCGAACCGACGTTTCCGGCCGAGAGGATCGTCTTCACTTCGTTCGCCAATTCGGGAGATGCTTCGAGAGCCTTCGCCGTCATCTCCGGGATGGCGGCAAGCTGGGGTTCCTCGTGCCAACCGAAGAGGCTTTTGATCTTCTTCCAGGCGTCTTTGCCGGCATCGCCGGCGATGCCCTTCGCCACTTCGCTGCTGAGAAGAGTCAACGCGGAGGACACGGAGGCAAGCGTCAGCGGATCAAGCATGATGATGGGATGATACAACGGATTCGATTGCTTCGGTAATGCTATGCCAAGGACTTCGGCGCTGTCGTACCCTGTTGGTGCTTCCGTAAACATAGCCTGGCCTTTGAATAGTTGACGACTTGTCACCTCGAGAGGATTGACGGCTAGCTGCAATACTGTTTAGTTAATGGCTGCGCCGGGGAGTTGCAGGCGGTATCTGAGCGAAAGAACGAGCCTCTGGCGAAGTTCTGAAGTCGAAGGAACCCCGCATAAACGATGCGCTTGATGCGGGCTCCTTCGACTGCGCGGCTCGCAAGACTCGCCGCTCGCTCCTAAAGAAACACCTTGTGATTTAGGTTCCAGGTGCGGACCTGGCTGGGCAACCTCCATAAGTTCCCGGAACCTCCATCCCCCTACCCCCTTCCTCCTCCCGGCACAAACCATCCGGCAAGAGGAAGGGGCTCCGGATTCCCCTCCTCTTGCGCCGATGATTGTGCGGCGGAGGAGGAGGGGATTAAGGGGTGGAGGTTCCGGAAACCTAACACGCCCCGCTCTTGTCATCCGGCTCGGACGCCATGCGTTTCTTCCTACACTTTCGACCGCCACGGGGCCGGCGGGCTCGGGATGACGTCGCCTTCGGAAGGTTAACGCAGACCTAACGCTAGCTCCTTGCTGGGGGATTAACTAAACAGTGCGGCGGCTAGCTCGTATTATTCGCGAACGCGAGTTGCATCGCGGCACTGGCGAGCAGGCGATGTGTTTCAGGGGGTTCTGGTGAGCAGCCCCTGAGCACCCGGCATCAGCCGGGAGTCCGAATTTCGCAGTCTGTGGCCATTTTGAACCTTTCGCGAATCATGCGGGCTAGTCGTGGGCTAGCTGTAAGTCAACGGTAAAGACGAGCGGTATGGCAGTGAGGTGCGGTTGACCTCTTATCCGAACGCCGAACGCCTAACGCCGAACGCCGCTTGCGTCGCTGTTGTGACGGCTACAGGCGCTTCGCGCCTGCCGGCGGGTCGCCGGCGCTCCCGGCTATTATTGGTTGAGGCGCTGTTGGACGTCCTCGGGGATCGGCGGTGGGGGCATGGCGGCGATCATCTTTGGGTACGGGCCGAGTTCCAATTCTTCGAGCGCGGCGTCGATCGACTTGAGCTGGAGCTTCGCTTCGCTCAGCGCTTCCAGGAAATCGTGGCTCGATAGCTCGGGGGAGCGGCCGACGAGGCGGTAGCCGAGCATCT
Organism: Fimbriimonadaceae bacterium; assembly: GCA_035545155.1. Classification (GTDB taxonomy): domain Bacteria; phylum Armatimonadota; class Fimbriimonadia; order Fimbriimonadales; family Fimbriimonadaceae; genus JAEVZK01. The sequence continues at coordinate 84,033 of DASZYX010000002.1, forward strand.
TCATCCTCAGCGTGTCGAGGGTCGTCATGTAGACCGCGCTTTGTGCCTCGGTTCGCTGGACCCCGGCCATCAGGGCGTCGAAACGCTGCTTGTATTCGGCGATATTCTTGTCGGCGATCCGGTAAAGCTCCTTCGACTGGGGGTCGTGGGACGGAGCGTGCCAGACCTGGGGGCCGGAATAGAGGCCCTGCTCGGAGGCGCTGACTTCGTGAGCGATGGTATCGGCGCGGCGGAGGGCGAGATAAAGGGAATCGGCGACGCGGCGGATCGTTTTCGGCATCTCGCTCAGCTCGGCGATCCGCTCCTTGCGCAGCTTCTTCAGGACTTCCTCGAACCGGGTGAGACGATCCTGGCAGCCGTTCCAAAGGGCCTCGAAGCGACGATTGACGAAGCGCTTCTTCACGCTCGCCGACCAGGCCAATCCGGCATGCGCGCCCGCGACGGCGATCCAACTGATCCAGGCCCGGATCGGGATGCCTGCTTCGAACATCGAGGTCGTCTTCCAGAAGAGGTAGAAGAAAAGCCCGACGATGACGGACGGGATGATGCGGCCAGGCGCGATCAACTCCTTGAGGAAGAGCCGCATGTCCTGTCGCCGGATGTCGTCCATCGCTATTCCCTACGGTACCGGAGGTCTCTTTACTGCATCGGGAAGGATTTGCTCGATACAGTAGGCCATTTGCAGCAGTTTTTCGTCTTGCAGCGGCGGCGCGATGACCTGAAGACCTACCGGAAGGCCTTTGTCGAAGCCGCAATTCAGCGAGAGCGCGGGCAGACCGCCCATATTCGCGGGGATCGTGCAGTAGTCGAGGAGCTTGAGGGCCATCGGGTCGGACTTGAGCTCGCCGAGTTTGAACGCGGTGACCGGCGAGGTCGGGGAAAGGATCGCGTCGAACCGCTGGAAGGCCTGCTCGAATTCGCGCTGCATCAAAGTTCGCACCCGCTGGGCGCGGAGGTAATAGGCGTCGTAGTATCCGGCGGACAAGGCATAGGTACCGATCATGATGCGCGTCTTCACCTCGTGGCCGAAACCTTCCGCGCGCGTCCGCTCGACCATGCCGATATGCCCGCTCCCCTCGCTCCTTGGGCCATAGCGGATGCCGTCAAAGCGGGCGAGGTTGCTGCTCGCCTCGGCGGGGGCGATGATGTAGTAAGTCGTGACGCCGTAGCGGATCGAGGGCAAGGAAATCTCTTCGAATTCGACGCCTTCGCGCTTCATCGCATCGACAGCTTGCATGACCTCGCGGCGCACGCCTTCTTGGGTCGATTCGTCGAACAGCTCTTTCGGCAGGCCGATCCTAAGCCCCTTGAGAGAGCCGTCCTTGACGCCCTCCGCTCGAATCGACTTCATGGGGAGACAAGTGCTGTCCCGGCGGTCCTCGCCGCTGATCGCCTCCGCGAGCAGGGCCGCGTCCTCGACGGTGCGGGCGAACGGGCCGATCTGATCGAGGCTCGATCCGAAGGCGACGAGGCCGTAGCGAGATACCCGGCCGTAGGTCGGCTTGAAGCCGATGACGCCGCACAACGCGGCGGGTTGGCGGATCGAGCCGCCCGTATCGGAGCCGAGGGCGAGCGGGGCCAACTCCGCTGCGACCGCCGCCGCGGAGCCGCCGGAAGAGCCACCCGGCGACCGCTCGGCATCCCATGGGTTTCGCGTGAGCTGAAAGGCGGAATTCTCAGTCGAGGTGCCCATCGCGAATTCGTCGAGGTTCGTCTTGCCCAGCGGGACCATGCCCGCGCTCTTGCATCGCTCGACGACCGTCGCGTCGAAGGGGGGAACGAAGCCCTTGAGGATCTTCGAGGCGCAGGTCGTCTCCAGACCCTCGGTCGAAAGGTTGTCCTTCAAGGCGATGGGAACGCCGGTGAGCGGCCCCGCCTCGCCTTTATCCAGTCGTCCTTCAGCGGCATGAGCGGCCCGAAGCGCTCCCTCCCAATCTACTTTCAAGAACGCGCCGAAAGCCGGGTCGACGGCGTCGATCCGGTCGAGAAAGGCTTGCGCGACCTCGACGGCGGACAGGCTCCGAGCGCGAAGCTGCCGGGCGATTTCCGCCGCCGAAAGTCGGGTGACCACCGGGTCAATCCTCGATGATGGCGGGGACGAGGAAGAGTCCGGCCTTGGAGGACGCAGCGTTCGCCAGGGCCTTGTCTCGCGGCAGAATGGGGCCGGGGACGTCGTCCGCCCAAACGTTCTGGAGCGCCACCGCGTGAGACTTCGGCTGGATGCCGCTGACGTCGATATCCTGGATGTCGGCGAAATGGCCGATCAGCGCGTTCAGCTCGCCCTGCAGCGAAAAAAGCTCCGTCTCGTCGAGATCGAGACGGGCCAGCTTCGCCACATGCCGAACCTGATCCAGAGTGATGGACATCGTTGCTCAGTGTAGCACCGATATCCGGCTCCGGCACGGCAAGGTGGGACGGATTGGCTCCCATAATCGTCATTTGAGCCATGCACAAGCCGAGCTTCGCGGTTGTATCGGGAGTCGTCGTTGTGCTGGCGATTCTCGCCTTCCTTTCGAAGCTGGTGATCGGGCTTATTCCTGAGGGGCCGGCGAACAATCTGGCCGTCGAGAACGCCGAATTCCTCCTCCAGGCTTCGCACGAAGAGATCGACTGGCACACGCTGACCGAGGATACGTTCGCGTACGCGCGGAAGCAGGAAAAGCCGATTATGCTCGTCGTCGGCTCGGCATGCAGCCCGACCGGGCGCGCCGCCGACAAGATCGTCTTCCCCAGCAAGGAAGTGCGCGGCTTTCTCGCTCGTAACTTCGTTTGCGTCCGGGTGGACGTCATGGCGCGGCCCGAGTATCAGAACGCTTTCCTCCCGCTCTCGCGCGCGGTGATCATCAACGGCGGGCGGCTGGCGATCCCGCCCGACTATCAGGTCTGGTTCCTCGATCCCAAGGGCTATCTGTTCGGCTACGCGGCGGAAACGGTGCAGGGGCGGCCGCTCGATCCGCGCGTCTTCCTCGCCGACCTCGAGGACGCGGCGGACCGCTATGACCAGATCCAGAGCGGCAAAGCCTCGGCGGGAACGGACCAGCACCGGGACCTGCAGGTGCTCACCGGGCCGGTCCAGCCGACGGCGCCCGACCTTGCCGGCTTCGACAACTTCCTCAGCCTATCGAGCCCGACCGGCGTCGGCGGCTTCCCCATCAATGGCTTCCAGAGGCTTTGGCCCTCGGCATGGGAGTTCCTTTTGCTCGCCGGCGACTATAGCGTTTACAACCGGTCGATCCTTCCCTGCCTCCAGTCGCCACAGGTGGACGTGCTCGACGGCGGCTTTTTCACGGACGGAGCGACGATCGACTGGCGGGGGATCGGCTACGACAAGCTCGCGGTGACGAACGCGGCGATGCTCAAGACGCTCGCCCTCGGATCGGCGCTGACGCATAGCCCGGAGCAGCGATGGCTCGCTCTGCGCACATTCGACGCCTTGCTGACTCAATTTCCTCAGGACGGGTTGATTGCGACTGGACAGGTGGGGGACGAGGCGAGCATCGGCCGCAGCCCCCGATATAGCTTCTCGCCGCGCCGCCTTCGCGACTTGATTCCGGACGACGCCGACCGGGACTGGGCAAGGCGCAATCTTGGGCTTAGGGTCGAGACAAACGCCCAAATGATTCCGATGCTCGCGCGAGTCGATGTGCCCTTGACCGACCCCGATAAGTTCCGGGCGATCGTCGAAAAACTGAAGAAGACGCGCGGAAATCCGAAGTTCGCGGGACTTGCCCAGCTCGACGTCGGAGGGTTCGCGACGGCGCGTATGATGGAGAGCGCGCGGTTTCTTGGCGACAAGGAGCGCCTGACGAAAGCGGAAGGCCTGTTCGAGCGGCTGGACACTTTCCGCAGCTTCAACGACGTCGTCCATTCGCAGGCTCCCGGAGTGAGGCCGAGCGCCTACCTCGGGGATTACCTGGCCTACGCGGACGGGGCGATTCAATACTTCCTGGCGACCGGCGACATCCCCACCCTCACGAACGGGGTCGCGGTTCTCAGACGCGCGTTGTTTCTGTATGGAGGCCCGGTGAAAGGGCTTTATCGCCTATCTCAGCCGGTCTCCACTCCGAATGCCCCTCAAGATGCGGCCTCGCCGGAGATCGTGGACAACGTCCGCGAGTCCTGCACCGCTCAAGTCATCCGCCTCGGCAGCGAATACGGCCGGCTGCTCGGCAAGCAGGGAGCGGACCTGACCCGGGCCTCGAACGAGGCGCTGGCCCGGTTCGCGCCGATCTGTCCGGCTCTCGGCCAGTATGCCGCTGGATTCTACTGCGCCGCGGCTGAGGTGCAGGATTCGGGTTATGCGGTGACGGTCGGCGTGAATGCGCTTGACTTGGCGATGCAGCTAGCCCGCCTCGCGCCGGGACGCTTGATCGCGCCCGCGTTCGGGCCGGTCAAGTCGCCAGGAAAGGCTCCGGGAATCTACGTGGTCCGTAACGAGACGGTTCAGGGGCCGTTGACCTTGCCGCAAGCTGCGGCGACATTTAATGCGGGCGCGCGATAGCGCGGGTATAATGAGCGCTCGTCTGGGGAGTTGCCCGAGTGGCCAATGGGAACAGACTGTAAATCTGTCGGCGAATGCCTTCGTAGGTTCGAATCCTTCACTCCCCACCAGAATTTTGGTAAAGACAATCGATGGCTGACGGTTGAGCGACTGTCGGCCATCGAGCCATCGGATGCCTTCGTAGCTCAGCGGCAGAGCATCCCCTTGGTAAGGGGAAGGTCACGAGTTCAATTCTCGTCGAAGGCTCCACTTCCTTTGAACTTACAGAGAGCCTGTGCCCTACGTCGGTGCCCTAACGGGACGAGGGCGGCGGAACGGAGACCCTTGCCTCCCTTTCCACTTCCCCCCGATTCCACCGTTCCTCTGCGTTGAAACATCAAAGGACGACCACGGACTTCGTCTCATCGGACTCAAGAGCCGCTTGAAACAGCTTGTGCGAGAGCAGCGCCTCATCGGGCTTGGCGCAGCCGAAGCGGTCGCCTAGCGCGCCGGTCCGCTCGGCGAGGTAGGCCGCCCACATCTGGAGCATCGCGTCGGGAAAGCCGAATTCGAAGATCGGACCGGTGGCGACGGGAAAAGCGGAGACTTGGCCGACCTCGATCTGCTCCCAAATCTGCTCGCCCTCGCGCCGGAAGCGCCAGAAGGTCTTGGGATGCTTCGTGCTGAAGCGCACCGAGCCATCCATCCCGAGGACTTCGATCCACCAGGTGTTCATTTCGCCCGGGGCGATCCGCTTCATTTCCAGGCGCATGGGGATGCCGTGGTCGGTATCGACGTGGAGAATCGCGTTGTCCCAGGTGTCGCAGGGCGCCATGCCGCCCTTCCCGTCCGGCCTCTCGGTCACGATGTTCTGAAGCTGAGCGAAGACGCGCTTGGGCTTGAACCCGAGGCGGAACGGGACATGGACGACGTGCATGCCGAGATCGCCCATTACGCCGATTTTGCCGCAGGTCGCGACCTGGCGTTTCCAGTTGATCGGCTTCTGGGGATCGAGATCGCTGGAATGCCAGAAGCCGGCGCGGACCTCGATGATCTTGCCGAGCCGGCCAGAGTGGACTTCGTCGAAAACGCGCTGCGCGCCGGGGAAGAAGGGAAACTCGCTGGAGCAGCGGACGAACCGGCCGGACACGCGCGCCGCCATCGCGATTTTCATCGCGGCGTCGAAGTCGATGCCGAAGGGCTTTTCCGCGAAGAGGTCTTTGCCGGCGGTGAACACGTCGGTGTAGACCTTCTCATGCTGGTCGTGGGGCACGGCGACGTAGACGACTTCGATGGCCGGATTATCGAGCAGTTCGTGGTACTCCTTCGTTCGCTGGCCGACGCCAGGAAGGTGCTCGAACCATTGAAGCGCCTTCTCGCTGAGGTCCGCGACCGCGACGAGTTCCGGCTTGACCGGGAAATCGTTGAGCATAAACCAGCGCCCGAAGGCGCTCGCGACCTCGCGCCCCATGAGGCCTCCGCCGATGATCCCGACCCCAACCTTCGTCACGCCTGCGGCTTCTCCCGCTGCATCGCGTCCCACAGGTACCAGAGAACCAGCAAGACCGGAATTCCCCAACGCACCCAAACCGGCATCGTATGCCACGCGAGCCCGATTAGGGCGGCAACGCCCCAGCCGACGAGGAACATCACGGCGGCCGTGATGGGGACGACGATGCCTCGGTTGAGGTTCATGGGGTCAGTTTACGTGATGGAGGCGATGGAGGTGATGGGGTGATGGAGATGACTGGGTGAAGGGGTGAGAGGGTGAGAGGGTGAAAAGGGTGACAGCCGAACGCCGAACGCCACTCCTCCAAACTTCACTGTCACAAACCGCCCGGAACGTGGCTTGGACGTCCACGTCCGAGAAAAGCCGGTTTCGATTTGGAACAAGCTCTCTCGGGTCCTGGAGACCCAAGCCACGACAAGCGCGTCCCAACTGGCCAAATGAAGCTTGACGGCCTACCCAGGATCACGTCGCCTTCGGATGGTTAGCGCAGACCAAGCCTAGGGCATCGACTACGGTGTTGAGACTAGAGTTCCAGGAAGGCGGTCGCCGCCTCCGGCGTCGCGCCGTCGTGGACGACGGCCATAAGAGCCCGCGTCATGCCGGCCGGGTTGGCGTGCTGGATGATATTGCGGCCGTAGACGATGCCGGCTGCGCCTTGCGCGATGAGGCCGTAGGTTCGTTGGAGAATCTCTTCGTCGGTCGCCTTGCCGCCGCCGCGGACCAGGACGGGAATGTCGCCCGCCACCCGCACGACTTCGTGGTAAAGCGACACGTCGTCGGTCGGGTCGGCTTTGATGATGTCCGCGCCGAGCTCGACGGCTTGCCGTACGAGCGGCGTGATCTTGGCCAGGTCGCCGTCGACCATGTAGCCTCCAGCCTGCGCGTTCGGCTTGAAGACGAGGGGCTCGATCATCAGCGGCATGCACCAGCGGTCGCACTCCGGCTTGATCCAAAGGATGTTCTGGATGCACTGATCGGTGACTTCGGGTTCGCCCGGAATCTGGAAGAGGTTGACGACGACGCACGTCGCATCGAGGCGCAGGGCCTGCTCGACCGGGTCTTCGATCATCCGGCTGAAGAGGGAGCAGGGCAGCTCCTTGCCGTAGACGTTCGCGACGTCCGTGCGGAGGACGAGGGCGGGCTTTTCCTTGCCCGGAACCTGCTGGAGATGCTTCGCCTGGCCGACCGTGAGCTGGATCGCGTCGGGAGCGGCTTGGACGACGGTTTTGACGGCCGCGCCGAGGTCCTCGATGCCTTGGAGGAAGCCAAGCTCGTTAAAGAAGCCATGGTCGATCGCCACGTCGAAGCAGCGGCCCGACTTTGCGTTGAAGAGCCGGTTGAGCCGGTAGGCCTTCACCTACCAGCCCCTAACCGCGAGAAGCTCCTTCTCGGCAAGGGAATTGACGCTGATGCCGACCATGGGCTCGCCGAGGTTGCGACTGATCTCCGCCAGCTTGGCCGCGTCCTGATGGAAGAGCACCGCTTCGACCATCGCCTTGGCCCGCTTGGCTGGATTGCCAGACTTGAAGATGCCGGAACCCACGAAGACGGTTTCCGCGCCGAGCTTCATCATCATCGCCGCGTCGGCCGGCGTGGCGATGCCACCCGCGGAGAAATTCGGCACCGGGAGCTTGCCGGTTTCGTGGACGCCCCTGATCAATTCGAGCGGAGCTTGGTGCTCTTTGGCGAGGACGTAAAGCTCGTCTTCGCGCGCTCCCTGCACCTGGCGCATCTGCGCCATGAGGGTCCGCATGTGGCGCACGGCCTCGACGACGTCGCCGGTCCCGGCCTCGCCCTTGGTCCGGATCATCGCCGCGCCTTCCGCACACCGCCGCAGGGCCTCGCCGAGGTTGCGGCAGCCGCAGACGAAAGGAACGGTGAAGAGGTGCTTATCGACGTGGTTTTCCTCGTCGGCGGGAGTGAGGACCTCGCTTTCGTCGATGAAGTCGACCTCGAGGGCTTCAAGAATCTCCGCCTCGACGAAGTGGCCGATCCGGCACTTCGCCATCACGGGGATAGACACGGCTTCCTTGATGCCGATGATCATCTCGGGATCGCTCATCCTGGCCACCCCGCCGTCACGACGGATATCGGCCGGAACGCGCTCCAGCGCCATCACCGCGACCGCGCCTGCGTCTTCCGCGATCTTCGCTTGGTCGGGATTGACGACGTCCATGATAACGCCGCCCTTGAGCATCTCGGCGAGCCCTACTTTCTCTCGCCAGGTTTTCTTTCCGGTCTTCGCGCTGCCGTTCATGTTCATAGTGCGGGCCGCTCCAAGGCGGCTCGGGGATAGACGGGAGTATACCTTTGGGCTCTCTGGGCCTAGGCCCGGCACAGTTGCCTTATCCGGCGGGGTCGATATCGCGTTTCATATAGAACTTCCGATCGTCCTCGTGAGTCGTCCGAAAGCCAAGTCGGGCGTAAAGCCGCATGGCCGGGTTTGTCTTGACGACTCCCAAGGTCACGGCCTGGTTTCGTTGGCGCCCCTCCTCGATGACGCGGTGCAGCACCTCTGAGCCGAGACCCTGCCCTTGAGAAGAAGCCTCGATGAAGAGCTGCACGATAAACAAAGCGCCGTCTTGCTCCGTGCTTTGCAGCCAGCCGACGTCGCGGCCTTCCAGGGTAATGATCCGAACCTGCGACACGTGCCACCGTTTCCGCAAGTCGGCGATCAGCGGAACCATATCTATGTCGGACTCCCGGAGGTCCTTCGCCCGCCCCGCGAAGTAGAGGCTCGCGCAGTAGTCGAAGTCTTTGAGGTCGGCAGGCCGGAAGGAGACTCGCATCTTCACTCGCCCTTGGGCGGCAGGCTGGCGGCGTCAAAATCTCGCCAGAACTCGGAAGACTCCTCGACGCTCGCGACTTCGAAGTCCACGAGATCGCTCCACGCTTCGACCCACGTATCGAGGAGAGCCGCATGCGGCGCTTCCATGATCTGGTAGCAAACGTCGCCCCCTGGGACGATCCAACTTGCCACGAATTGGACGCCATCCGGCATCATCCGCCCAAGCTCGGCAAACCGCTTGCGGACGGGCCCGGGACCGTGCCGAAAACGCTCGACGACCATGAACGTCATGGGGTCAATTCCTTCACGAGCGGCCCGACCCCGAATCGGACGGGATCGGTGCAGGGTAAGCCGGTTTCTATCTGAGCCTGCTCGATCGCGCGGCGCGCCTCGGCGCCGTCGTTCAGGTGAGCCGTGTTAAGCGCAATCCCGATGGTTCGTGGCCGGGGGTAGGTGCCGCAGACCTCGGCGACGTCTTCGCAGAGCTTGATGAAATCGGTGAGAGGCGGGATGGCGATCTCGGGATGGCGGCGGAGAGCGGTCTGTCCGGCTCGGTGGCAAAGGATGATGTGTGTCGGGCAAGAGCCGCGCGTCAAAGGAAGCGGGCTGGTGCTCGCGGGATGCACGTAGGAACCTTGCCCTTCGACGATCACGACGTCGGCGTCGGGATAGCGGCAGACTTCGCGTTCGACCGCGCCGGCCGCAAAGTCAACGCGAATCGCATCGAGAGGGATGCCGGCCCCGGTCACGGTAATCCCGATCTGCCCGGTAGCCACGAACTCGGCCCTCACGCCCGCTTCCCGAAGGCCGCACTGCAGTTCGAGACCGGCTGTCATTTTGCCGATCGCCATATCGGTGCCGAGCATCAGCACCCGCTTGTTGTTCAGCTTGCCCGCAAGACCGCTCGCGGTGCCAAGTCCGGGCGGCTCAACACGGACATCCCAAATCCACTGGCCGGGCTTCAGATTCGGATAGCGAGGCGCGAGCACGTCGTGGAGACCGTTGACGAGGCTTAGCCCGGCCTCGACGGCATGGTCGAGGGCTCCGAGCCACTCGGGAGGGATCAAGCCGCCGGGAGGCGCGATCCCGAGGACGAGAACCTCGGCTCCCCCTTGGATCGCCTCTTCGATCGTCCCGACGATCGGCGCGGAGCGGGGCGAGCGGCCGAACTCGGCGATATCACGTCCCGCGTATTCGGAATCGATCACGCAGCAAACCGGATTGGGCGAATATCGAAGGACGCCGAAGCCCATCTTGCCGAAGTCTTTGTCGGTCGCGCCCTCCATGTAGATGGCGAGGGGTTGGGACCGGTCAAGCATCGAGGCCCCTCGCAAAGTTCGGATTGGATCGTCGCGCAGCGACCTTCGGAGTGCGGAAGCGCAGCTTCAGCCTTTCCCGCTCGATAGCGCCGCAGGCCTGGGCGGCAGCGCTGCTGCCGCACTCCGAAGGTCGCTGCGCGACGTGAGCCAGACAAATAGCGAGCTTAACCATTGAGCGAGGCTCCATGCCCCGGCACGTCGAGCGGCACAATCCGGCCGTCGACGATTGGCGCTCCCGTCGCCGGATCGGGGTCGAGGTTGAGGTGCGAATCGAGGTCGATGTGATCGAAGAGGGCTCCCATGGCGGCGCCCGCCGCGATGGCGACCGACGACTCGCTCATGCAGCCGATCATCGTTTTCATGCCGTGCGCGCGGGCGGTGGCGACGATCCGCAGGGCTTCGGTGATACCGCCGCATTTCATCAGCTTCAAGTTGACCCCGTCTACCGCGCCGTGGACGGTGACGACGTCGGACGAGAAGCGGCAGGACTCGTCGACGAAGATCGGAAGCGGGCGATCCCGGTAGAGACCGAATAGCTCGTCCTCCGCGCCTTCGACAAGGGGCTGCTCGACGTAGTCCACGCCTCGCTCAGCGAGCCATTTCATCATCATGCGGGCCGTCGGCGGCGTCCAGCCGCCGTTGGCGTCGACGCGTAGCTTGGGGCCATACGGCTTGGCCGCCTCGGCGGCGGCCAAGAAATGCTCCTTATCGAACTCGACGCCTTCCGACGATCCGAGTTTGATCTTTAGGCACTTCGCGCCGGTTCGCCGAAGCATTTCCGGGACGCGCTCCCGGGTGATTTCGGGAGGATTGAGACCGGCGGTAATGCTCGTCTCGACCTGGGTCTTGGGCAGACCCAGGAGCCGGTAGAGCGGCATGCCCGCTTGCTTGGCGAGAAGGTCCCATAGGGCCACATCCATGGCGGCCATAGCGGGGGGATCGATGCCGGCGTCGCGCATCTTTCGCCAAACCGTGTGAGGCTCTTGGGAAGGGATCGGATTATAAATAAAATCGAAGAGTTGAGCTTCTCCCCGCTCGGCCGTCCACTCCAAGTTCGTCGCAGGCGAGAGCTCGCCGACACCTGTATGGATGCCATCGGAAACAAAAACGAAGAGGTTTTCGGATGAAGCGGAAGTGCCTCGACTGATCGTGAGCGGATAGCGCTTCCTCAGCTCGACCCGGCGAAACGATATCTTCAGCACGCTGCGAAGGCTACCCTGGGGGGCGAGCCAGGGTTGGAGGACTGAGGATTGGAGGATTGAGGATTAGGGGATTGAGATCGGGAGGTAGCCCCACAGGGGCTGTAGCCGTCGCAACAGCGACGCCGAGAGCAGGACGTGCAGCGCGGCAGGCCGCGCAGGATAAAGCGGCGCCGGGTCGCCGCACTCCAAGGTTAGTTCTGTGAGCGGATTCCGCTCAGCGAGAAAGCAATCACGTTCGTCGCAAGTTGATGGGCCTTTTCGTAGGTCTCCCCGACCATCTCGACCGTGTAGGCGTCGAGGCGCTTCGCGCCGGGATGCTTGGCGGCGAAGTCGGCTTCCTCGGAGCGGTTGAATTCGATCTTATAGGTGCAGGGCTCGGCAACCTTCCAGGGCATGGTCGTGCCCAGCAGCGATACGCCTCGGGCGGCGGCGCCTTCGATGAGAGGGCCGGTTTCGCTGGGATGGAGAAGACGGCCCATGTAGCGGCCGAGGCCGTATTTCACCGTCGCGGTCTGCACGCCGGGGACGAGGTCCTGGGCTTCGGCGCAGCCGGCGGCGTCGCTACTGACGGTCACGATCGGTACGCCGTAGCGGCCGGCAACCCCGGCGGACATGCCCATCTCGCCGCTGAGGCGACCGTTGATCCAGAGACGATGCACGCCCCCGGTGTAGGTGTGTTCCATGATCCCCGCCGTCGTGCCCGCCATCGCGTGATAGCCGATGAGCATGGCGCAATCGAAGCTGGCGTCGATGCCCTCCATCATGCCGTCGATCCCGGAGCCGTGGCCGCTGATGAGCTGTGTTCCCGGTTCGAGTTCATCGGTGAGGAGAGTTTTGCTGTTACCGTGCGAATCCTTGACGACGATTTCCTTTGCTCCGGCCGACCGCGCCCCACGGATCGCGGCGTTGACGTCGTGAGTCATCATCCGCCGGGCGAAGGCCGCGTCGTAATGTTCGCCGCTTTGGGCGCCGCATTGGTGCCACGACACAAGACCCGTGATTCCCTCGATATCGGCGGAGATGTAGACCTTCACGGAGCGATTATAACGCGTTGTTATATACGTAGACATCTGTATGCGCCAGAGGCTATTCTAGAGCGATGAAGCGCCCCGCCCTGCCTCTGCTGGCCTTTGCCGCATGCGGGATGATCTGGGGAAGCACGTTTCTCGTCATCCGAGTCGGGAACGACGCTCTGCCCGCGCTGTGGGCCTGCTCGTTGAGGCTGGCGTCGGCGGCGGTCCTGCTGAGTGCGATCCTGGTTGCAACCCGACAAAAGTGGCCGCAAGGAGCGGCTCTGAAAGCGGCGGCTTTCTATGGCTTTTGGGAATTCGGCGTGAGCCTGCCCCTGCTGTATTGGGGTGAGCGGGTCGTGCCGTCCGGGCTCGCGGCCGTGCTGTATGCGATCTGCCCGATCGCGGCGATGTTCGAGGCGCGAGCGCTGGGTATGGAGAAGCTCGATCCACGCCGCCTCGGCGCGGCGGCGCTGGCCTTTGCGGGCGTCGTGGTGATCTTCTGGGGCGAGTTGGCGGACGGAGGCTCGCCGGCCGGCTTGGCTTGCATCTTCCTCGCCGCGGTGGCGGCGCCCCTCGCCGGGCTGTTGCTGCAGCGAGCGCCCGAGCAAAATGCGGTTGGAGCGAACGCGGTAGGCGTCCTCGCCGGTCTGCCCTTCGCCTTGCTAGCGAGCTCCGCTCTTGGAGAGCCACACCCGCTCCCTGCGACCTCGCGCGAGATCTTTCCAGTCGCCTATCTGGCCGTCGCCGGATCGGTCGGGGCGTTCGTGATCTTCGCTTGGCTGCTGCGCCACTGGAAGGCGACTTCCGCCGCCTTCCTCGGCGTCGTCGTTCCCGTCATCGCCGTCGTCCTCGGCGCCGTGGTTCGGCACGAGCCGTTTACGGCAGGCAGCTTGGCCGGCGGGGTGATCGTTATTGTCGGGGTCATCCTTGCTTTGCGATCCGAGGTCGCGAGTCCTTCCGAGTAGCTTGTCAGTCCTCATCTGCGTTCATCTGCGGTTCCGAAAATGCAACCACAGATTGGCGCAGATGTACGCAGATAACGGGTGGTCGCCCGGAGCCGCGAAGCTACGCCTGATTCGCCGCCACGACTTGGGGATGAGCCTTCCATGCCGGCATCGTCGCCATGTATTGCAGGCTCTTCTGCTCGGCTTCCTCCCGCGTCTTGGCCTGGCCTTTTCGCATCGACCAGTCAACGAAGCGCTCCAGGCACTCCTCGAATCCGATCAGCGAGCCGTCCGGACCCTTGCAGTACTCGCAAAGCGGACCCGATTCAATCGTCATTCCACAGCTTTCACAGTTCATGTTCTTCCTCCTAGCCGCCGGCTTCCGCCAGCCTTCGCAAACCCTCGATAAGCCCTTGCCGCTCGCTCTCCGGGAGGCGGGTCAGAGCCTCGCCGATCCGTTCGGGCGAGAGGGCCTGTTCCGATTCCTTGAGAATCGCCTGCCCGGTCTCGGTGAGCCAGGTCAGAGTCTTCCGACGATCCCGGCTGTCCTCCATCCGCTCGACCAATCCCCGCTTTTCCAGCCGCTTGAAGATGTCGCTCATCGCGGCCTGCGAGCGGCTGAAGTGGGCGCAGGCCTCGGAAACGAGGATCGGGCCGGTCTGAGCGAGGTGCCGAAGCACGGCTAAGGATTCCGGGCTCGGGCGGTAGGCATGCGCCGGCCGCCGCACGTGGAATCTCAGATACACGCCCTGGAAGGCCTCGATGAATGCATGCGCCTGCTCGTCGGGGTTCACGATCAGGACTTTACGCGAAGGAAATTACATCGTCAACCGCGATGCATTTTTAGGAAACGGCCGGCCCAGGTAAAACCAGGACTCCGATGCTAGACAGAAACTTTATCCGACGCGAACCAGACGCAGTGAAGGCCGGCGCGAAGCGCAAGGGTATCGATGTGTCTTCGTCGGTGGACGAGTGGCTGAAGACGGACGAGGCTTGGCGCGCGCTCGGCGTGGATTTGCAGGCCCAACAGGCCGAGATGAACCGGATCAGCAAATCCATCGGCATGCTGATGGGCCAGGGCAAGAAGGAAGAGGCGGAAGCGGCCAAGGCCCAAACGAAGGATTTGAAAGACGCGATTTCCGTGGGTGAGCCCAAGTCCCGGGACTTGGAGGCTCGGATGGCCGAGCTTGAGCTGGGCTTCCCGAATATCCCGGACGAGAGCGTTCCCGACGGCACGAGCGCGGACGACAACGTGGTCGTGCGGGAATGGGGTGAGAAGCCCGCGTTCGCGGAGAAGCCGCAAGCTCACTGGGACGTAGCGGAGCGGCTGAAGCTGCTCGACCTGCCGCGCGGCGCGAAGATTTCCGGAAGCGGTTTCGCCCTCTACACCGGCCTTGGCGCGCGTCTCCAGCGGGCTCTTTTCACGTGGATGGTCGATCATCAGACGTTGCGAAACGGCTACCGGGAAATCTATCCGCCCTACATGGTGAATTCTGCGAGCCTAACCGGCACGGGGCAGCTTCCCAAGTTCGAGGAGGACCTCTACAAAGCGGACGACGACCTGTATCTCATTCCGACCGCCGAGGTGCCGGTGACGAACATCTACCGCGACGAAATCCTCGACAACGAGATGCTGACCGTCCGGATGGCGGCCTACAGCGGATGCTTCCGCAAGGAAGCGGGCGCCGCCGGCAAGGACACGCGCGGCCTGCTGCGCATGCATCAGTTCGACAAGGTCGAGCTGGTCAAACTGACCCGGCCGGAAGAAAGCTACGACGAGCTGGAAGCCTTGACGAAGGACGCGGAGAGCGTCCTCCAAACGCTTGGCCTGCACTATCGGGTGGTGGTCCTGTGCGGCGGAGATATGAGCTTCTCCAACGCCAAGTGCTACGATCTCGAGGTTTGGTCTCCCGGCGTCGAGAAGTATCTGGAGATTTCGAGCTGCTCCAACTTCACGGACTTTCAGGCCCGGCGCGCGAATATCCGCTTCCGCCGGGCTCAGGGCGAAAAGCCGGAATTCGTCCACACGCTCAACGGCTCCGGCCTGGCGACGCCCCGGCTCTTTTCGGCGATTCTGGAGACGTTCCAGCAGCCGGATGGCAGCGTGCTGCTTCCCGAAGTCCTGCGACCCTATGTCGGCGTCGACCGGCTTGAGGGGGTTTAGATTCGAGGGGCGCCGGTAACGTCCATCACCCCATATACTCCGCCGCCTGCCGCAAGTGGTAGGCGTCGTGGGCCAGGATGTAATAGGCCAACTGCTGCAGCGTGAGCTCGCCGACGAACTCGCGGTCGCAGGTTAGGTCCCATTCGTCTGCGCCGACCGTCCGGAGGCAATCGACGCAGGCCCTCCGGCCGTCGACGAACCGCCGAAGGCTCTCGGAGGGAATCGCGGACTCATAGCCGTTCGCGACGGCGAGGGCGCCCTCGTCGATGCTTGGAAGGAAGGGGTGCGAGCCGGTTCGAACCTGCGTCACCCGCTCCAGCCAGATCGGCTCCCAATCGGCGAGGTGGGCGAGGACTTCGCGGAGCGTGAATCGCTCGGGATCGGGGCGGCGGTCCCAGATCGGATCGTCGTCCGGGCGGCTCCCGAGGAGAGCGGAGAGGACGACGGGCGTGCCGTCGAGAGCTTTGAGCAAGTAGTCGCGGGCGGCGTCGGGTAGCGGCATGATCCGGTTTACCCGATCAACGGAGGATGATCAGGGTCAGAACCAGGACCGCGAAATTGTTGGCCGCATGCATGACCATCGAGGGGACAAGCGACTTGGTTTGGTAGGCGAGGAAGCAGCTCATTCCGCCGATTGCCGCCAACCCCGGCCACGCGGGAATGCCGGTCGGGTGAATCGTGGCAAAGGCGATGCTCGAAATCACGCCCGCCCAAAACGGACTCTTGAGCACGCCCGCCAACGCGGGGAAGAGCGTGCCCCGAAACATGATCTCTTCGAGGAAGGGAACGGCGACCGCGGCCATGAGGACGATCTGCAGGACGAGCCAAACGGAATTCGTATCCGTCAGCTCGACGGTAACCGGGTGCTCGGCGGTGGGCAGCCCGCGAAAGACCCACTGGCTGATGAGCTGAACGACGACGAGGATGGGGATGTTGGCGATGGCCGCGCCGAGGCCCCAAAGAATGTGCTTCCCCAGGTCGTCTTTGGTGACGCCGAGGCTCTTTAGAGAGAGATTTTTACCAAGAACCGGCGAGGCCGACAAGAGAATGACGATCGCGATGATGAGGATGTAGATCGGGATTTCGACATAATCCTTGCCTACGAGGGGGGCGAGAGCCGCGCTGCCGAAGATGCCGACGAAGAGAAAGGCGGCAAAGATTTGAGCGCAGCGAAGGGCCACCTTATCGGCTTCGGCTGGGGAGAGCCTGCCGAGGGCCAACCCCTTGGGCTCGAGCTTCCCCGTCGCCCGAAGGAGGGCGTAAGCAAAGAGAAGAGTTCCACCGAGGAGGCCGAAGAGAAGAACTCCGACCCCGGCAATCAGCTTCGCCTCCATCCCGCCCGAGCCGGACAGAGCTTGCCTCGGCCCATTGTCGCCGGCCTTTGCGTAGGCCTGCGCGGCGACGAGCTTTCCGACAAGACCGTCCTGGGGGATTCTCTTCGCCAAAGAGGAGGCTTGTTGCCGGGAAAGCGTCGCGTTGCCGTAGATTTCGAAAGCCGCTTTCTCGACATCGCTCTTGGAGGTTCGCAGGGAGGCGATATCCGACGGTCGGACCGGCCGGCCGAGCTCGGTTTGGATGGCCGCGTAGAGCATCGCGGTCTTCGGGCTCGTGGCGACGAAGGGCTTCAGCTTGACCACATCCTTGGCCAAGGTATTTCTCTCCGTCTGCCCGGAAGGGCCGCTCAGCGATTCGAACCCGATCGTCGTCCGAAGCTCGTTTTCGAGCTGGGCTCTTACAAACTCGGCATTATCTCCTCGGTTGAAGTACGCGCCGAGTTGGGTGAAGATGAGAAAGAAGACGATGCCGCCGATCAGGAGCCAGCCCCAGGGATTCCGCTTCTCGTACTCGCCGATGACCGGGGGCGCGGCGTTCAAAAACCACCTATCGTGCGGGGGTTGAAGGAGATCGTATAGGTGCTGTGCTTGGTGATCGCCGCCATGAGCATCCAGATCGTTTCCGCGGCATATTCGCCTAGCAAGAGCCCAAGGGCGACGCTCCGCAGCTTGTCGTATCCGCGCAGGCCATAGTACCTCTGCACAAAAGTTTTGACGAGTAGCGCAAGCAGAAGGCCCATCCAGTAGTAGTCGACTCCGAAATTGATGGCGAGCACATACCCGGCCGGATGCAGGGGAAAGCCGGGAACGCGGAACCGGATCGCATCGAGCCCGAGCACGATGAAAAACCCGACCGCCGTCATCGCGATGCCGACGCCGTCGGGTCCGTGCCGGTCGCCGATGAGGTTGTTCAGGTAAGTAGGCGCATCCGTGCCTGGCGCGTGCCCGAGGCGCAAGGCGATGGCCTGCTGGAAGAAGTAGGTGAGGAAGAAGCCGAGCACGATCGCGCAGGCGATGCTCCAGAAAATCCCCTTCTGGCGAACCCCGGCGAGCCGCCCCATCTTCATCGCTTCGAGCTGGAAGGGCATGGGGAGCGTCCGGCTGTAGCGGTTCATGAAGAGGAACGCGGCGCTGAGCCAAGTCGCCTGGCCCTCGGTGAAGAAGCGGTTGCCGACGAAACGGTTCATGAGGGCGGTCGGGCCGAAATAGGCGAACTCGTGAGTCGGCGGGCCAAGCTGAGCGCGCAGCCGGGTGATGACGACGCAGAAGATCAGGAAGATGAGAACGTAGGGGATCATGTACCAGGCCGGCAGGCCGCCGTACATGCCGTATGCGACGGCGACCGCTACGCAAAACACCAACCCGAGGAAGGCGAAGCGGTGGCTGATGCCGCCGTCCTCCGCTCGAATGCCCTTCTTGATGTCTCGCCAGACCTCGCGAAAATAGCTGCGAGACACCCACATGGCGCCCGCGAAAAGGGCCAAGACGCCTCCCCAGCTCTGCTCGTCGAAGTAAGGCGGGCCGGGCGAGATCGCCGAGCCGGAAAAGGTCTCCTGCGGGATGCCGTAACTCGCGAGCACGACGTGGGTCGCCTTTCGCAGCAGGAAGAAGACGATCACGCTGAGGATGAGATCGCTCGGCATAAAGATGCCGAGGGCGGCCATGAAGGGATAGATGCCGACATGGAATTCGCCGATGTTGCTCCAGGGCGGGTCTTTGAAGAGATCGCCGATGTCGAAATACTCTTTGACGGGGAGCGAAGGCAGGTTCGGATAAAGGTAGTTGAACCCGTTGAGCATGTCGATGGCGAACATGATCCCGAAGGCGATCCACATCGCCTTGCTGCGCCACATCGCCCCGCCCCCGCCCTTGTCGGTCATCTCCATCGGAAGCTGGATGAGGGGGAAGGCCAGCTTCTCCTTTTCGGTCCAAGCTCCACGCATCAGCGAGTTGATGCAGAGCATCGCGAACATGACGGAGCAGATGAGGAAGCCCCACATGATCCACTTGGGTAGGTAAAGCGGAAGCCGGCTTAGGGTGTAGGCGAGGTCGTGCCCGCCGGTCTGGATGTCCTTGAGGGCATTGGGATCCTTGATCGTCATGGAAGCGGGCAGATGCTCCATGAACTTCTTGGCGGTCGGATTCGAAACGGCGTCGAGCGTGAACTGGTAAGTGTGCGACTGCCCCACCCGCCCCCACTCGGCCCCAATCGCGGAGCAGATGCTGACGATGGCGAAGACGACGATCAGATCGGCCTGGGTCATCGCCCACTTCGGCGCGAGCTTGCGGAGGGGGTAGTTCAGGATCAAAAGGCCGAGCAGGACGCTGATCGGGGCGACCGGCATCGAGAAGAAGTTGGACTGAGGCGTCAAACTGACGACCCAAGCTACGGGGAAGCAAAGAATGAGGCCAAGGAGGAAGGCGCGAGCGCGAAAGTCGGAGCCATTCACCGAGGTAGCTCCTCGACGGGCCTCGACTTGGATCTCCAACGAATGGCCTCATCGGCCTGTACTTCAGGCCAGGAGGCGCCATCCTTGCGAGCCACGCAGTCGAAGCATCTCCGTTTCAAGCGCCTCGCCTTATGCGGAGGTCCTTCGACTGCGCGGCTCGTAAGACTCGCCTGCTCGCTCAGGATGACGCCTCCCTCCAGGTGCGACGCGTCGAAACGCGCGGGCTTCCGCCCTCCAGACACTCTTAGCCGGAATGTGGCGAAAGACGTCGCATCTGCTGCGGTCCAATGAGGGAGATTGTGTCCCCTCCTCATAATGATGTCTTGGAACCGCATTTGCATAAGGATAGCGTGGGTTTCGCAGTCTGGACAGTCGCCAAGACGCCTAAGCCATAGGGCCCGTCGAGCCAAACTAGGAGACAGGAGGTTGTCGTGTTTGTTAGTGCACTCCTTGCCGCCACGCTGTTACAGCCCCAGTCCTACACGGGAGGAAGGCTGATCGTCGAGCCCGTATTCTGCGTCGCCTCGGGCGTGAGGCAATCTACCGAGGAGGAGCGGCAGTTGCTCGTGCGCCATCTCCGTCTCGCGCAAGCGCGGTTTCTGCTTCTTCTTCGCGGCCTGGACACCTTCCGCATGAAGGGGAGTTGCTCGACGCTGAGAGTGAGCGAAACTCCCGCGCAAATGCAAAAGCGACCGAACGGGGCGGCCGAATACGTCGTTCGCAAGTTGCTCGAGCGGGACCACAAGACGAGGTGGACAACGAATTGCGTGTACGTGGTCGTGTTTCTCGGTATGGGGTCCTATCCTGGCGGCGGCGGGAGGCCGATCAACGGCGGCCATAACCAGGGCGGCGGCATCGTGATCTTGTCGGAGGAGGGGCTCAAGTCGTCCAACTTTGGATCGACTCTTCAGCATGAGCTCGGCCATGCCTTCGGGCTGCCCCACGTGGATGCGTACGGATACGACATGCTGACGAACTCGTCGATCATGTCCTACAATCCGGCGCACCACACGTCGTATTTCGATCAGTCGCCAACTCCGGGCACGCTCATTCCGGAGGACCGACGCGGGCTGGCGGAAAACCACTGGGCCTTTCCCCATTACACGTTCGCCCCGGCTGCCGACATCCCGCCCGGGTATGCGATCAAGCCGGACGTCACGCTTGGACCGATGGACCTCGACGGTCTATAGGCTCGCCAGGGCTACAATCTCCCCATGCGATTGACGCACCTCGTACACTGCGCCGGTTGAGCATCGAAACTGGGCCCGGCCCAGTTGGCGGACGTGCTCCGCCATATCCCGATCTCAGCGGACCCCAACCTGCTCGTCGGTTTTGAAACCAGGGACGACGCGGGAGTGTACTTGCTGTCTCCGGATATGGCTCTGGTCCAGACCGTCGACTTCTTCACGCCGATCGTCGACGACCCCTACGCCTACGGCCAGATCGCGGCTGCGAACGCGATGAGCGACGTCTACGCGATGGGGGGCAAGCCGTTGACCGTTCTCAACATCGCCTGCTTCGACCCGAAAGTCATCCCGCCCGAGACTTGGGCGGCCGTCCTGAGGGGGGCTCACGACAAGGTGACGGAAGCCGGAGCGGTCGTCGTCGGAGGCCATAGCGTCGAGGATGAGACGCCCAAGTTCGGCTTGGCGGTAACCGGCCTCGTCGATCCGAAGAAGATGTTCACGAACGCCGCCGCCGAGCCGGGCGAGGCGATCTACCTGAGCAAGCCGCTCGGCGCAGGCATCCTCACGACCGCCGCCAAGTGGGATCAGTGCAGGGACGAAGAGCTGAGGGCCGGGATCGAGAGCATGTCCCGCTTGAACCGGGAAGCCGCCGAACTCGGCATGCGCCACGGCATCCGGTGCGCCACCGATATCACCGGCTTTGGCCTTGCCGGGCACCTCTACAACGTCGCTCAAGCCTCTGGCGTCCGCATCGAGATCGACAGCAAGAGCCTGCCCTTGCTGCCGGGAATCCAACGCCTGGCCGAGGAGGGAAACACGACCGGCGGGGCGAAAAAGAACGAGGAATTCGTCGGATCGAGCCTCGTTTTCGACGAAAGCGTGCCCGCTTGGCTCCGCGACGTCATCCTCGATCCTCAAACGAGCGGCGGACTCGCCCTTTTCAGCAAGGTCGATCTTCCCGGCCTGGCCAAGATCGGGAAAGTCGTGGCCGGCCCGCCTGGGCTGCGTATCCGCTAAGATGGATCGCGTCCCCGGCTCGTAGAGGTCATCACCCCCATGGGAATCGTCGAAATCGTCGCCGGAATATTACTTCTGGGAATCGTTCTCTGGGACACCTTCGAGACGATCGTTCTCTCGAAGACCGTTCAGCGCCGATATAGCCTCACGGTTTTCTTCTACAACGCGACGTGGCTCCTTTGGAAATTCCTCGTCCGCCGCACGAGGGGCTCGCTGCGGCAGTCGGTGCTCGTCTCGTTCGGGCCGATCTCCCTCCTGCTCCTCATTGCGACGTGGGCCTCGTTCCTTATCATCGGGTTCGCGATAATCCATTTGGGAGCGGCGACCCTCGACAGCCGCCCGTACACGGATTATCTCTATTTTTCCGGCGTCACCTTCTTGACTCTGGGTTACGGAGACATCGTGCCGACTCAGGCGCTCGGGCACTTCCTATCGGTGGTCGAGGCCGGTACCGGTTTCGGCTTCCTCGCCGTGGTCATCAGCTACGTGCCGGTCATGTATAACGCCTTTTCGCGCCGGGAAACGCTGATCACGCTCCTCGATTCGAAAGCGGGGTCGAATCCTTCCGCCGGGGAATTGCTCAAACGCCACGGGGAGGCGGGGACGATGGAGTCGTTGGTCACTCTGCTCAAAGAGTGGGAGGTCTGGTCCGCCCAACAGCTCGAAGCCTATCTCTCCTATCCGATTCTCGCCTACTACCGCTCGCAGCACGACGATCAGTCCTGGCTGCTCTCCCTGACCTGCATTCTCGATACCTGCTCGCTCATTACCCTCGGCTTCGAGGGCGAGGATTCGAAGGCCTGGGCGAAGCCGCTCTATTTCCAATCCAAAGCGACGTTCGCGATGGCGCGGCACGTGATCGTCGATCTCGCCTACATCCAAGGCATCCCACCCGCCAAGACGCCGTTCGACCGGCTTGGGGATCGAAACTGGGCGACCCTTCAAGCGGAACTGCGGCGGGTCGGAATTCCTCTCAAACCGGGTTGTGATCAGGTCTTCGCGGAGCGGCGGGCGATGTACGAGCCGTATGTGGTCGCCCTCGCCCGCGACCTATTCTTCACGCTGCCATCCTGGATTCCCGAGCCGGACGCTCTCGACAACTGGCAGATCAGCGCCTGGGAAAGCCCGAGCCACTTCTAATTCAGTGCGGAGGTTCTTGTCCCGTGGCGGGGACATACGTGTCCCCCGCTCCGACGAAGTCGGAGGATTAACGCAGTCTGAGAATCGACGTTAGCGACTCGTCGCGAAGTGGAGAGCCAGCAGCATGAAGGCCGGGCCGGACGCGAACACGGTGGCCGCCTTGAGGTTCTTCGCGAAGGCGATCTCTTTCTCGCCGCCGGTGATCCACAGCCAGGAATCGAGGGCAAAGACCGCAAGGTAGAGCGAGGCGAGCATGAAGCAGCAGGGCCTCAGCCATTGAGGATCGTGAAAGCCGGTGCCGCGCACGCCGAGGCGGAGCATCACGATGGCAATCGCCATCGGGACGATGAGCATTAGAACTCTCGGGATGATCGGCTCGCGCTGACTATACATTAGCTTCTTCAAATCGAACGACGTGTTGATGGCATCAAAATGACGGAAGATTCAAGAATAAATAGGTCTATCTACCGATAAATCTTATCGCACTCTGATTGCAAAAGAACACTCCATCTAAGACTACCCGCCCAGAGCGATATAATAGTGCCCAAATGTCTACGGTTAGCGAGCTGATCGAGGGTGCGTTCCGAAAGCTCGCGGAAAAGCCGGGCTTTACCATGCGCGGGGACCAGCAGCAGCTCGCCCTGCTTCTCTCCGACATGATCGGCGGGGGTTCGAGCGGGGCTTTCGAGGCTCCCACCGGGCTTGGAAAATCGCTCGCCGCGCTCGTCCCCGCCATCGCTCACGCCCTCTCCGACCGGAAGCGAACCGTCATCGCGACCTACACGAACGTTCTTGCCGAACAGTACTGGAGAAGCGACCTGCCGCTCGCCTTAAGTCTCTTCGATTTACCTCCCAACCCGCCTAAAGCCCAGTTTTTGATCGGGCGACAACGCTACGCCTGTCTGGCGGCGATCGCCGACAACGCGCCCGATCTGATGCGGGAGTTCGTGCCGAGGGCCGAGCTTGGCATCGAAACCGAGCTTCGCCAGCACGCGCGCCGGCCTGCCCGGGACATCGCCAAGTTGTGGCCTACGATTTCCGCGCCTCCCGTCTGCCCTGGCCGGCTCTGCTCCAGCTACAATAGCTGCTTCTACTACAAGGCGCGCCGTCTGGCCGAGGACGCGGAGATTGTGATTACCAATCACAGCGTCGTGATCCAGGATGCCTTGCTGGCACGTGCGAGCGATTCCGGCGAAGGCATGCTCGGCGACTTCGATTTCCTCATCCTCGACGAGGCCCACGACTTTCCGCAAGCCGCGATCAACGGTCTCGAGTTCGAGCTGAGCCAGCCGAAGCTGGCGAGCCTTCTCGGCGTGGCGAGCCGCATGGAGAAGAGTCTCGCCGCGACCGCCGAGATGGCGGGGGACATGATGGTTTGGGCGAAGACGTGCGAGGGCTTTCGTCTGGCGATCGAGCGATGCCAGCGGGCCGTCGTCGCCTACTCGCTCCGGCTGGGCCACCCAGGCATCCTCAAGGCCTCGCCCGCCGAGGTGATGGAGCACCCCCAGGTTCAGGCGGCGAAGACCGGCGACGGACTCTTCGGAGCCCAGCGGCTCGCCGAAGAGGTCTGCAATGCCTGCGTCGACTTTACGAAGGGCGTCGAGGCCCTGATCGAGAGTTGGCGGGAAAAGGGCGTGAGCCTCGGAGTCGCGGCGGAGAGCGTGAGAAACTACCTCAGCTTCATCCGCGAGTACGGCGCCGGCTGCTACACCCTCTTCACGCCGGAAGGCGTCGCCGTCAGCTACGTCGGACGGACCGGCCAGGACGCGATGCTTCGCTCCGACATGATCGGCCTCGCCGAGCCGCTCACGGAGCTGATTTGGGATCGCACCCCTTACGCGTGCCTCTCCGCGACTCTTGCGCTCGACGGGACCTTCGACTTCTTCCGGCGCACGACCGGCGCGTTGCCCGCTTTCGAGGAAATCCTCCCGTCGCCCTTCGACTTCGCTTCGCAGGCCGCCGTCTACCTTCCCAAAGCCGACCGCATCCCCGACCCCTCCACCGCGCGCAAGGAAGGCCGGGAAGATGAGTATTACGAGTGCCTCGCCCGCGAGCTTACCGAGATCATCACCGTGCTCGGCGGACGCACGCTGGCCCTCTTTCATAGCCGCAAGGAGATGGAAGGGGTGATGCGCTACATGATGCTGCCGCCGGAACTGCCGATCCTCATGCAATTCCGCTCCGGGGCGGGATCGGTTGGCGAGCAATTCGTGAAGAACATTCACGCCTCGCTTTTCGCGCTCCGCTCCTTCTGGACCGGCTTCGACGCGCCGGGCGAGACGCTGAGCTGCGTCGCCCTCGTCCGCGTCCCTTTCGAGGTCCCGGTCGATCCGCCCCAGATCGCCCGGATGGCCTGGATGCAGACTCTCGGCCTCGACCCGTTCCAGGCCCATACGCTGCCTCAGGCCAAGATGCTGATGCGGCAAGGCGCGGGCCGGCTGATCCGGCGGGCGGAGGACAAGGGCATCATCGCCCTCCTCGACCCGCGCTTGCGGACGAAGCGGTACGGCGAAGAAATCCTCGCCAACCTTCCGCCAGGGATGCGAACCTTCGACGACTTCGCCGACGCGGCCGGGTCGCTTGGCTTGGACCCGGGGCTTCCGGAGCCCCCCTCCTCGTTTTCCTCGCGGCGCGGAACCGCGGGAGACGCGCAGTCCGAAGCGCGGGAAAATGAGGATCCGGAGCCCCCCTCCTTGTTTTCCCCGCGGCGCGGAACCGGGAGGGACGCGCAGGTCCAAGCGCGGGAAAATGAGGATCCGGAGCCCCCCTCCTCGTTTTCCTCGCGGCGCGGAACCAGTAGGGACGCGCAGTCCGAAGCGCGGGAAAATGAGGAGGGGGGTTGGGGGGTGGAGGAAGTCACCCCATGAGACACGCCCGAAACCACTCCTCAGAGCAGAAATTCCGGGCCCGCGAACTCCGCTCCGAGATGACTTACAGCGAAAGACTGCTGTGGGCTCAGCTTCGAAAGAAGCAGCTCGGCTTCCTGTTCAAGCGACAGGTGCCGGTCGGGACCTACATCCTCGACTTCTACTGTCCCGAGTCGACGCTTTGCGTCGAGGTCGACGGACCCCATCATTCCGGGCGTCCGCTGGCGGACGGGATGCGCGACGATTATCTTCAGATGATCGGGATCGAGACGATTCGCATTCCTTCCTCCGATCTGTTTGACTGCGACACCCCGGCTTTCGAACGATGGCTGAAACTCATCGCGGGGCGCTGCCAAGCGCGCTCCAAGCGGTGAGGCGACCAGTTCCTCCACCCCCAACCCCCTCCTCATTTTCCCGCGATCCGAGCGGGAGGACCTACAAGGGCCGCGCCGCGAGGAAACGAGGAGGGGGCTTTTTCGGCCCGCGCCACGAGGAAAACAGGGAGAGGGCTCATTCGGCGAATCGCCTCAACTGACCTGCGCGTCGGTTCTTACATGAAGAAGTTGATCCTGTCCGCTCTTACCCTCGGATTCGCCCTTGCCGCGTTGGCAACCCAGGTTCCCAAGGGGACCGACGTCCGGCTCGCGTTTGAAGACGACCTTTCCTCGAAGACGGCCAAGATCGGCGATAAGGTCAAGTTTCACGTCGTCGACGACGTCGTCGTCGATGGCCAGGTCGTGATCAAGAAGGGGACGGAAGCCGTCGGCACCGTAACCGACGTCGCGCGCGGCCGGCGCTTCGGCGTGAATGCCCGAATGAAGCTTCGCCTCGATCCGGTCGCCGCCGCCGACGGCACGATGGTTCCGATTGCCGCCCGGCAGAAGGGCAAGGCGATCGGAAGCTCGACCGACAAAGCGGCCCTCGCCTCGGCCGGCGGCGCGCTCGTGCTCGGCCCGATCGGCCTTGGCATCGGCTATTTCGTGACGGGGAAGGACATCCACGTCAAGACGGGCGACACGATGACGACCGAGGTGACCGCCAACACCGAGGTGAAGATTTCCACTGGGCGATAGCTCGATTTCTGTCCGGCTAAGCCGCCTTGTTTGATACAATGTTGCTTAGCCGTGAACACTTTTGCCCGCGTGGCGCGTGCGTCTCTCCTGGTACTTTTTGTTGCCGCATGCACCGTTGCGTTCGCTGAAAAGCATGCCCTCCTGATCGGGATCGACCAATATCAGGATTCCGATCGGATCACCTCTCTCGGTGGAGCAGCCGCCGACGCGAAAGGCTTGGCCAAGACCCTCCGCGAAGTCGGCAAGTTCGAGGACGTGCGCGTCCTGACGAGCGAGGACACGAACAAGCCGACGCGAAGTAGCATCATCTTCGAGGTCGAGCAGCTCGCGGACAGGGTGAAGCCGGGCGATCTCGTCCTTTTCGTGTTCAGCGGCCACGGCGTGCAACTGAACGGCACCAGCTACTTGGTCCCCTACGACTGCGATATGCGGACCGATCTGACACTCCAAGCAAGCTCTCTGCCCGCTTCGACCTTGCTGGCGTTGTTCGGCAAGATGCCCGCGGGAGTCCTGATCGATTGCTTCGATATGTGCCGCAACGATCCTCACAAGGGGGGCAGCCGCGGCGACACTCCGAACCTCTTGAGCGAAAAGCAAGCCCGAGACCTGGTGCTCGTGCCGGCGGCCTCTCAGGGCGGACAGAGCGGGCCCGACAGCGTCGTGACCCTGTTCGCCTGCCAAGCCGGCCAACGAAGCTGGGAATGGCCTGGCAAGAAACGCGGCATCTTCAGCCTTTGCCTCGAAAATGCCTTCCGTGGCGGAGCCGACGACCAAGGCCAGGTTCGGCTGCAAAAGCTCCTCGGCCTCCTCGGTTCGAGTGTGGAGGATGTGGCGAAGAAGGAGCTTAACCAGCAGCAGCGCCCCCGAGTCGAGATTTCCGCTCCCGCCGGTTTCGACGTGACCCTTGCCGACGGATTGACGCCGGGACCCTCCGATAGCACCCATCCGTCGACCACCAACGCCGAGTACGACGCGGCGATCAAGCGAGCGAACGAGCTTTACGACGATAAGCGGTACGACGCGGCCGAAGAGAAGTTCGCCGAGGCCTACACGCTCAAGCCGAACGCATACGCGATGTTCTGGCAGGGCCGCTGCGCGTACATGAACGACAAGTACGATCACGCCCTCGACCTGCTGACGAAGGCGGCGGAGCTCGATCCGAAATACGGCCCGACCTATAGCAATTTCGGCTGGATCTACATAGCCAAGGGAGACCTGGACAAGGCGGAGGAGAACTTCAAGAAAGCCGCCGAATTGGGCCCGGCCGGCATCACATGGATGAATCTCGCCGAGTGCGAGATCAAGGTGAAGAAACTGGATGAGGCGGACGAGGACTTCAAGAAGGCGCTCGAAGCCGACCCGCAGAATTCTCCCAATACGAACCGGTACGGCGTTTTTCTGCTCGACTACCGAAATAATCCGGTGGCGGCGGAGGGCTACTTCAAAAAGGCCGCGGAGATCGATCCCAAGAACGCGAGGCCGGTCGGCAACCTGGGCTACATCCGCGAGGTGTACGACCATAACCCGGCAGCGGCGATGACCCTCTTCGAGAAGGCGATCGAGATCGATCCGACCTACTCGTACGGAATGGGGCGGCTCGGCAACCTGAAGCTGGAATCGGATCCCGCCAAGGCGAAGGAGCTGCTGACCAAGGCAACCGATCTCGATCCCAAGAACGATTTCGCTTGGAATGCGCTTGGCGTCGCTTTTTGGAACGAAAAGAACTACACGGAGGCGGAACGCGACTTCCGAAAGGCGGCCGAGTTGGACCAGAAGGATGGTACGTACCTTGCCAACCTCGCCGGGGCGCTCCTAAGGCTGAACCGGAAGGGAGAAGCGATCGTGGAGGCCAAAAAGGCTCTCGACCTGGGCTACAAAGACCACTGGGTCTTCAAGGAGCTCGGGCTAGGCGGCCTCTAAAGCCCTCCCGTTTCTCGATGAAAGTCTGGGCACGACCGGTAGTTGCTCATCTTTCCTTGACGTCGCGGATGGAAACCCGTCCGGGCTTTGGGTGTCACGGGCCGGGAGCACCACTCGCAGATTTTGAAATTGGCTCACGGAAAGAGCAGGCACGGGATGGGCGCGAAGCACCTGCCGCCGTCGCAACGGCGACGCCTCCAATAACCCAAGTCTCCGCGCCTCCGCGTCAAAAGATCAAGATCGGGTCGTAGCCGCCCAGCCCTTCTCAACCAAGCCCCCGAGCGTAAGGGCAATCGGCACGCGCGCCCCCGAGGCCGGCAGGTTGATCGCCTTGAGCGCCTCGACCATCTGCGCCGCAAACCGCTGCTGGGCCGGGATGTGGGCGGGCTTGTACTTTTCGGGCGGGTGCGTGATGATCGGGTTCGTATTGATCTCCCAGACAACGACCTTGCCGTCCCGGACCGCGAAGTCCATCCGCCCATAGTCGACCGCCGCCAGCTCGAAGATCCTCCGCAGCTCCGCCTCATACGGGTTGTTCTCCATGTACCGTCGCTCCTCCTCGACCCCTTCCTCGAAGATGAGATCGGGCGACTTGACCATCCACCCGTTCCCGAAGTGGATCAGGCGGGCGATCACCCGCTCCCCGACCTTGAACGCCCCGTACTTGCGGTAGAGCCTGTCCTGGCCTCTCGTGTCGGAAAACTCGGTCACGAGCAGTTGGTCCGGATTGGCGCCCCCGAGCGCCGCCTTGACGATCCACCGATCCAGCTCCCGCCAGTTTTCCAAGAGAGGCGTGCGGCTGCCCTGATGGTCCGCCTCGATCCGGACGAAGACAGGAAACCGCAGGTCGGAAGGGACCTCGTCCAAATGGAACGCCCGAAAGTCGTTCGTGCCGTCCTCGTAGAGGGCCTTCAGCAGCTCGTAGCGCCCCTTCACCTTGAGCGGATTATTCAGCAGCCTAGAGCCGCGATGCGCCTCGAGCTGCGTCCAAATCTGTCCGAGCACTTCGCGCTGCAACGGCGACGCCATTTCGAGATCGGAAAAGAGATACGTTCCCACCGGAAGCTCCGTCGCCTCCGCGAGTTGATGATAGAGGCCGGTCTGAAAGATCGGCGAAATCTCCTTCCCCCATCCTTTCAGAAATTCGAGGGGCGGCCACGCATTTTCTTCCTTGGCGATATGGAATAGCACGCCCCCAGTCTATTCGCACAAGCAATCCGAACAGTCATCGATTGTCACGACGGAAGCACGTACGGAGCATGGCCGATGTATCGGGTACGGGATAGTGATCGCCGGTAAACAGCCGAGGCCGCGCAAAAAGCGCGGCCTCGACATTTTTGAACCTTCCTCGTTTTCCTCGCAGCGTCCTTATTTGGAGAAGCTTGAAACGACGATCGCGGGAAAATGAATCCGGGAACCCCCTCCTCGTTTTCCTCGCGGCGTCCTGCTCGTCCAGCGTGGAACGCGGATCGCGGGAAAATGAGGAGGGGGCAGGGGGTGGAGGAAGAGCCCTACTCCCCTTCCGAAGCCTCCGTCGCCTCGCCTTCCTCGGCTTCCGGCTCTGCCGTAACTTCCGGTTCGAGGGAAGCCGCCCTCAATACCTGGAGGCTGAAGAGCGTGGCGTCGGGGGAGCTGATCAGTTCCACGCCGTCGGGAAGCGTCACGTCGCCCGCACTGATGTGGTGCCCCACCTCGAGATGCGAGAGATCGACTTCGATCCGCTCCGGCAGCGCCGACATCTTGCCGCGCACCTTCACGTGATCGGTCGGATGGGTGAGGGACAGACCGTGTCCCTCGAAATCCTCCGGAGCGTTGATGCCGACGATCGGCAGGTCGATCTTCACGACGTCGTCGGCGCTGACTTCCACGAGGGTCACGCAAAGAATCTCCTGGCGAAGAAAATTCTTGTCGATGTGCTTGACCATCACCTTGCGCGGCTTCTTCTCGCCCGCAATTTCGAGATCCAGCCGGCCAAGGCCGTCGGCCGCCGCCATCGCCTTCCGCAGGTCTACTTCGGTGGCCTGAATCAGCGAGTTGCTGTTGTTTCGCTCGACGAGCACCATCGGCAGAAGGCCGCGCCTTCGCAATTGAGCGGGCTTACCGCTCGTGCGGCGCTCCACGTGTAAAACGGACATTGAGAGCTTCCTCCTAGGGCGTCGCCGCCGAGTGGCGGCAACGCGTCTGATGTGTCCGTTATACCTGTTGCTACTTTTTAGGCGGAGGCGGCGTCCCCTTCTGCCCGCCTGGGTTCGCCCTGGGTCGAATGCGCTGCCCCGTATCCCGAATCGGCCGCCCGCCCGGCAATTCCACTTGATCGAACACCCTCAGCCGGCCCGTCTGCTGATCCCGACCCAGCACGAAAACCACGTTCCCACGCAGCACGTACACGGTCCCCTGATCCGCCGCGATGCTCTCGCCGCCCCCGCCTTGAGGCGCGAACGGCGTGGGATTGGCCCGGGGAGGCTGCTGAAGGTCTTGAGCACCGCCGATACCGCGCGGACCCGCCGCCGGAGGCGTCTGAGCCCCTGTTCCCGCAACCTGCGCGTGCGCAGTCGAATAAAGTGAAATCGATAGCGCGAGCACCCCCGCCGCCACCGCCCCGACGCCAAGGGTAAAGGACCGATCTTTCATGCGAAACCTCCAGGTAGCCACAACCATGGCTCGACCGGATAGACGTACCCGCCGAGGCAAATGTTTTGCAGGAACCCTTATGGAGTGCGGCGACCCGGCGCCGCTTTGTCCTGCGCGAACTGTCGCGCTGCCCAGCCCAAAGGGCTGCAGCCGTCGCAACAGGGACGGCGAAACCTCACCGCGACGCGATCGCGATCGCGCTCGGCAAGAACGTAAAGCCAATCAGAACGAGGGCCGACGCCGCGACCCCGAACCAACCGCGACGACGGTCCCCGCGCCGGATCGTTTCGATCGACAAAAACAGGCTTGCCACCGCGCCGAGCATGTCGTAAAAGGCGACGATATTCATCGTCATGGCCTCCCGCGGATAGAGCCGAGCCAAGAACCATTCGGTGCGAATCTGCCAGACGGCGGCGACGAGCAACACGGCCGCCGACAGCACAAAGCTGGCGCGGGAAAGCAGTTCGCGGCCCCAGGTCCGCACGATCATACGTTTACTCTAACACGAGCCCCGCGTATTCCGAGTACCGCTTGAAAAGGTTATGAGCGGCCGGGTAGCAGGAATGAGGCGACATGAAGTGCGGAAACTCGAAAGTGATGATCTTCTCCGCGAGCGGAGCCGCCGCCTCCATCTTGAACCGCAGATACCGCCAATCCGCAGGAGGGAACTTGATCGGCATGTCCCGGTCGAAGGTTTCCAGGTTCGACCAGATCGTCACCCCGTACTTGCGCCCCAGCTCCCCGATCCCTTCGATGAAGCGGGGCAGCTCCTGATAATGGACCTGCCCGTCCTGGAACGCGCAGATGTCGAACGCCCCGCGCGTCTCCGCGAAGATATGGTCCCAGTGATCGAACGACTCGTCCAAAGACAGAGCCGCCGTCCCAAGCTGCTTCGCCCCTTGCGGATACGGCGAGATCAGGATCGGCAGGTTCTTGGCTTGCCGGCAATGCCCGCCGATCCGGTTGAAGAGCTCGACGATGTGGGCGTCGTTCTTGCCGGTTTCGTGGGTCAGATACCAGCCTTTGAACGAGGGATGATGTCCATATCGCTCGACGACCTCGTCGATGAACGCCTGATTCAGCTCCACCTCCTTCCACCAGGTTCGCCGCCACCAATAGAACCCCGAATCGTAGGTGCCCCAAAAGACGCTCAACCCATACTCGTCGGCGAGGCTCAGGAAAAGCTCGGCAAGATCGTCGTAGACCGGCAGCAGATCGGGAATCGACTTCGCCGGAAAGATGCACTTATTCTGGTATCCGGCCCGGATGATGATGACGGTATCGATGCCGATGCGCGCGTAAAGCTCGAACTCCTTGCGCCACTCCGCCGGTCCCCAATTTTGACTTGGGATGTCATGGGTGATCTCATCGAGAAAGGTTCCGGTGATGCGCGGAAGCGTCGGCATGGCCTAGTTTAGTCGTAACATCGGCTTCCAGCCGATGCGTAATGCGGGTTCCAGCCTGCAGCCGAAGTAGCCCGGAAGGCTGTAGCCGTCGCAACAGCGACGTTCCGAGATCGAAAGGAGCAGCCATCGGCCGAACTCCCGATAAGCTTCTCCCGGTCATCACGGTATCTATGGATCGCGCCGATCGCTTAGCCGGATGTCTCGTCGGTGGCGCGATCGGCGATGCCCTCGGCCTTCCGCTCGAAGGAATCAGGCGCGAGCGCGCGAGGCGCATGTTCCGTGGCGATCTTCGCTATCGCTTTCTGCTGGGCCGAGGCATGGTCAGCGACGACACCGAGCACGCTTGTATCGCGGCTCTTGCCCTGGCCCGCGCGAGGAACGACGACGAGCGCTTCGCTCGCTATATCGCGTCGGGCCTGCGAGCATGGCTCTGCACGATCCCGGCCGGTGCGGGTCTGGCGACCTTGAAAGCAACCCTCAGGTTATGCGTCGGTGTCCCGCCGAGCCGCAGCGGAGTTCGATCCGCCGGCAACGGTCCTGCCATGCGGGCGGCAATCATTGGCGCGGCCGAGGACGATCCGGTTCGGATGCGTCGCCTCTGCGACATCTCCAGCCGTATCACCCACACCGATCCGCGTGCCCTCGATGGCGCCTACCTCGTCGCTCTGGCCGCTTCCGCCAAGCCGGCCTCGCCCGAATTGGCTACCGATTGCTGGCACCTGGGCGAGATCGAGGCTGCTCTCGCAAGCGGCAAGACTCCCGCCGAGTTCGCGGACGACCTCGGTCTCGACAAAGGTGTCACCGGCTTCGTCGCTCATACGGTCCCCATGGCCCTCTATTGCGCCGAGTGGGCGAGAGGCGACTTCGAGAAAGCGATCCGCGCCGCCGCTGCCCTCGGCGGAGACACCGACACCCTCTGCGCGATCGTCGGAGGCATCGTCGGGGCGAGAGTCGGTTACTCCGGCCTACCGGACCGATGGGTCCGTGGACTCTGGGAGTGGCCCCGCTCGGTCTCCTGGATGCTTCGCCTGGTGGCCGCCCTCGCGAACGAAAAACCTCCGCCAAGGACCTTCTGGCCCGCTTACCTCGCTCGCAGCCCACTTTTCATCGGCGGCGTCCTAGCCCACGGCTTACGACGTCTCCTGCCACCCCACTAACGTAACATCGGCTTCAAGCCGATGCGTCCCGCGGGTTGCCAGCCCGTGCCTGAGCCCGAAGGGCCGTAGCCGTCGCAACAGCGACGCCTCCCGGACAGAGCCCATCAGTTGCCGAGACTTGCCGCCTCGGCCTGAAACTTCGCCAAATCCTCGGACCGCCACTGCAAGTCGTGATCTAGCATCATCGGCAGGCTCAGGGCGTGGGCCATATGGGCCGCCGGCTCGGCCACCTCGGTAAAGCTGCCACCGCTATAAACCGGTTGAGGCGAGAGGACGTCGTCCTGGAAGAAAAGCGTCGCCGTGTAGTTGCTGACGTAGATTGCGGCGCCGTCGCTGTATCGGTCCTTCCGCTCGAAGTGGCTGACTCCGATTGAAATCCCGTAAAGCTGGTCGAAGGTGCCGCAGGTCGATACCATCGGGGCCGGCCAAAGTCCTCGCCGATACCACCACAGCTTCCGGCCGCAATCGATCACGAAAGATTGCCGGACCAGCAAGAGCAGAACCCCGATCGCCATAGGGATGGCGAACAGCCCCCTCGGCGTCGGAAACGCACTCCCAACGTAGCCCGCCGCGACGAGAAAGATACCAAAGGTAGCGAGCCGCACGCTGAGCGGAAATTGGTCGAAGACGTACCGTTGCTTCACTTGGGAGCCTCAGGACCTTTCAGCCCTTGCAGAGTATCCAGGCCCCGGTGGAGGGCTCGAACTTGATCCGTCTCCCGAATCGGAATCTTCGTCGCTTCGGCGATCTTGGCCACCTCCGCCGCGACCTTTGCGATCGAGCCGGTTACCAGGATGAACTTAATCGGAGGGTCATACTTGCCGACCTTGAAAAGGAGGTGGGCTTTGTAGGAGGTCCCGTACTGACTCGACTCCATACTGACCTCGATGCAATCGAGCTCGCCGAATGAGCCCGTCTGCGGCGCTCCGAAAGGCTTAACTAAGGTGAGCCTTGTATAAGTTTGGTTCTTCGGATCGAGAACCAGGCGATATTCGGTGTGAAAGGCGATGGCGGCGGCAAGAATGAAAATAGCCGCCAAATATCCCGCATGCATGGGAAACAGGATTAGCGCGCAAATGAGGAGCGTGACGGTGATGCCAATTCGCAAACCCTTGGGGTAGAGGTCGAAGACGAAGGGCTCCATCACTCCTTTCCGACAATCTTTTCCCGGTATCGCTTGTAGCCGTCCGTCATCTCCACGTTCAGCCCCAGTGCCGACGCGACCGAGTAGGTCCGCTTCTCGATCCAGTGGATGTTCCGCCCCGTCATCATCCGCGCCCACCGCCCGCTGTTCCAGAGCACCGTCGAGTGAAAGACCACAAACGGATAGCCTCGAAGGGGCACATTCTCGTCCCGCGCCGCCTTGTGGTTGACGCTCAATTTGATGCTCCGAAGCTGGTGCGAGGGATGGATATGCCGGTTGACGAAGGGAAAAAAGCCGGTCATCGTCTCCAAATGCCGGTCCGTCTCATCGACCACGAGCTTCCGCACGTAGAGCAGCATCAGCAGTCCGATGAGGAGCGGCGTATATCCCACCCACCACGTGAAGCCGTTATGCCAAAGCAGCCAGCCCGCGACGAGCATCACAACCAGGCCGAGAACCCGGATGTACATGAACGGCCGATACACGCGCGTGAAGAACATGCGGCTGCATGATAACACGCCACACAGAAACTCCGGGTTGCAATTGGGCGGAACGGCTTCTGAGGGGTGTTAAGGTATTGAGGTGTTGGGGACGGCATGCTCCGGCCTTGCGAGGGGTCCGTCATCGTCTTCCTGGGAGGTGCTTTTTTGTCATCCCGAACTGGCGAGGGATATCGCATGTGACGGGTCTACAGACAAGCGGCAAACGAGATCTCTTGGGATGACAGAAGAGGCTAACACCCAATGCCGTCCCCGCCTACCCGCGCACCAGCCGCGCCAACGTCGCCTCCATGATCGGCGTCGTCTGCGCGCTCACCGTGTAAACGAGCGCCTCCCGGTAGACCCGTTGCGCCGGATGATGGATCGAATTCGCCGCTCCGCCGCTCGCCGCGACCGCCGCATGCGCGCACCGCACCGCCAGGTCGATCGCCCAGGCCCGGACTTGCAGCCGCTCCTGCGTCGTCTCTTCCAGCTCGACCCCCTTCTGCGCCAGCCGCGTCTGCTCCCGGCACTCGCTCAGCTCCCGAGACAGAGCCTCGAAGGCCGACCTCGCGAAGTCCAGATTCTTCTTCTCCGCCGCCGCGGCCAAGATATCCAGCCCGGCCCGCGCGCATCCCAGCGCGAAATGCCCTTGCAAGGCAATATTGATCTGGTCGTTGTTTTTGATCCAACCGGCCTCCCGGATAAAGCAAACCTTCTCATCCGGCACGAAGAAACCCGAGAAATCGACGGTCACCGTATTCGCCGTCTCCATCGCCGCCAGCCGCATCGGTTCCGAAATCCGAATCTGGGAGCCCCCTTCCTCGTTTTCCTCGCGGCGTCCTCCCTGTCCAGTCCCGGCCCCCCGATTGCGGGAAAATGAGTTCCGGAAGCCCCCCTCCTCGTTTTCCTCGCGGCGTCCTCCTTGTCCAGTCCCGGCGCCCGGATCGCGGGAAAATGAGTTCCGGAAGCCCCCCTCCTCGTTTTCCTCGCGGCGTCCTCCTTGTAAATTCTCCGAACTGGGATCGCGGGAAAATGAGGAGGGGGGTTGGGGGGTGGAGTGCAGCGGCACAACCGCAAAAACCGCCCGCCCATCCGGCAAGGTCGCCCCGACCAGAAACTCCGGATAGAAACCGAACCCCGTCACCCAGGGCACATGCCCGTCCAAAACATAGCCGCCGTCCGCCAGAGAAGCCCGCATGATCGGCGGGCCGCCTCGCCGCAACTGGCTGAACCCGATCCCCACCAGCCTCTCCCCGTTCCCCATCGCCGGCAAATAGGCCTCGCGCAACGCGGCATTCGGGCTCTTCGCGATCATCGAGCCCGCGCTCTGGTGCTGCGTCTGCAAGAAAGAGAGTGCTCCCGAGTACCGCGCGCAAGCCTCCTGAAAGTGCCGGAACGCCTCCTCCCCGATGCCTGGCCCGCCATATTCCGCCGGGCGCCGTAGCGCCATCAGATTTCGCTCGCAAAGCCCCCGAAGAGCCCAGCGCAAAACCTCCGGGGCCCGGTCAATCTCCTGGGCCTTTGGCCCGACTTCGTCTCTCAAAAACGCTTCTGCCGCTTCGAGCACGGCTTCGTCGTTGCTCATAAGGTCATTTTGACCCTTATCTCCGCTACACTAGCGGTATGCGAGCGCCCTGGCTGGCCGGGATCGTCCGGGTTACCAATACGCGCGAAGAGCTCGAAGAGGCAACCCAGATGGCTCAGGAGCGTCGGCGGGAAGGATACAGTCCCGAGGCCCTCGCCCTTGCCATCGACGAGATCCTGCACAACGCCCAGCTTTCGCGAGCGATCGCCCTGTATGTCCAAGGCGTCGAGCCTGGGGAAAGCCGCTTCCCCTGGCTTCCTCTCGTCGGATCGGTCAGCTTCGCCGCCTTCGCCTTCTGGCTCGTCCTCCTGCTCTTCAACCAGGTCGACGCCCGGACCGATCTCTTCACCGTCCTCCTGATCGTTCTGGCCCAGGGCAGTCTGATCCGCATGGGGCTCGCGGCCTTGCGCCTTACCGTCTTCACGGCCTGCGACGAGTTGAACGACGCCAGCTACCCGACCCGCCTTCACCCCCATGCCCCCTACACCGTAGGCGGTCTGCGCCTTCGCCGTCTCCGCGCCCTGCTCCAGGAAACCGCCGACCGCATCATCGCCGGCGAAAGGCCGGATCAGCTCGCCGCCGAACTGTCCGAGGTAAACCTGACTCCCCGCGCCGCGGGCATCGTCGTCGGACTGTCGAGGATCGGCGCCGTCTTGCGCGGGTATCTGCCTCCCTATCAGCCTCGGTGGCTGGGCTATCTCCTCGCCGTCGCCTTCGCCATCACGGCGATCGTCTTCGTCGACCGGATCGGCGATCGCATGGCCGAGGGATACAAGAACTACGCGCTCGGGGTGGCCGGGCTCATCGCAGGCGAGCTCTCCGCCGGACCTAGGCGACGCCCTCGATCACGAGCCTCGTAAAGTCTCCCGCCGTCAGCAGGGCGAGCGAGCAAGCGTGCATCAGCGTCAGCCGCGCGTACCGCACCTCCGGCTGATCGTCCATCACCATCGTCGTCTCGAAGAACCGGTTGATCGGCCCCTCGAGCCCTTTGAGCAGCCGCAGGACCTCCTCGACG
Organism: Fimbriimonadaceae bacterium; assembly: GCA_035545155.1. Classification (GTDB taxonomy): domain Bacteria; phylum Armatimonadota; class Fimbriimonadia; order Fimbriimonadales; family Fimbriimonadaceae; genus JAEVZK01. Next base: position 121,861 of record DASZYX010000002.1, read on the forward strand.
TTCTGCCCTCGCTTGGCCTCCGCCAGCGGTCCCTCCGATTCCGACAGCAGCTCGAAAAGCTCGACCCCTTCCGCCGATTCCAGAGCCGAATGCTCCAGCCGGCGAAGCGGCTCGTCCTGCCCGAATTCGATGCCCTTCTTCCTCGCCGCGATCACGATGTTCATCGGCCGGGTCGCGGCCTGAACGAACGCCACGTCGTCGGCCAGCTTCTCCAGGCATTGCGAGCGGAAAACGACTGCCTTCGGATTCGAAACCGCGTCCGAATCCGCCTCCAGCAAGGCCGCCGACAGAATATCGTGGCGCGCGTTCGGAAGCAGCGAAGCGTAACGGGAAGCCAAAACTTCGGTGAAATCCACTCCGGCCGCCGCGCCGTCCACCGCGATCCCCTGCTCGGCATAGCCTTCCAAGGCTTTCTGGAACAGAACCCAAAGGGAAGGCATCTCGCCCGGCCAGGCCCAAGCCGCCTCGATCAGAGTGGTTGCCGCTCGCCGCAAGCCGAAGGGGTCGCTCGATCCGCTCGGCACCATCCGGCATCCGAGGTAGCCCGCGAGCTTGTCCAGAGCATCCGCCATCGTCACCCGCACTGCGGTCCGCGCACCCTCGCAATCCGGCTTCGGATTCTTGCTCAAGTCGTAGTGAGAGGCGATCGCCCAGCAGATCGGATCGGCCAACCCCTCCCGCTTGGCATATTCGCCGCCGACAATGCCTTGCAGAGAAGCCAGTTCGCTGACCAGCCCCGTCGCCAAATCGGCCTTGCAATAAAGCGCGGCTTGCCGGGCAAAGCTCCGCTCGATGGAATCCGCGCCCGTCGCCTCGGCGATCGCCTCCGCGAGGCGCGACAGCCGGTCCGCCCGCTGCCGCACCGATCCCAGCTTCTCCTGGAAGACGATCCCGTTCGTCCGGTCCAGAAACTCGTCGAGGGAGTGCTTGGCGTCCTCGTCAAAGAAAAACTTGGCGTCGTTGAAGCGCGCGTTCAGCACCCATTCGTTTCCGCGTCGCACCGAATCGTCCTCACCCGAGTTCCGCACGAAGACGAAGTTGTTGGTCAGCTTGCCCGAGTCGTCCCGGACCGGAAACATCTTCTCATGCTTCGCCATCGCCGTCACGAGCACCGGCTCCGGCAACGACTGGAATTCGGGCCGGTACTGCCCCTGCAGCGCCGTCGGCCATTCCGTCAAGAACACGTTTTCGTCGACCAGCGCCTCGGAGAGCGCCGGCTTCCCGTCTGCGACCTTCTCCGCTCCCAACAGAATCTTCTCGCGGCGAATCTCCGCATCCGGCTCCACGAACCGCTTCCGAAGCTCCGCCAGGAGATCCGGCAGCTTCCGCGCCGTGAACTCCTCCGGGGCATAGAATCGGTGCCCATGGCTGGCCAGCCCCGCCCGAACCCCCTCGATTTCAAAGTCCACGGCATCCCCGTCGAACGCCGCGAGAATCCACCGGATCGGCCGCGCGAACCGCATCCGCGAGGAGCCCCACCGCATCGACTTCTCGAAGTTCAGCCCGCGAATGGCCTGAGGAATGATCTCCGCGAGCAAGTCCGACGTATTCCGGCCAGGAATCGTCTTCGTCACCCAGACGTATTGCTCGTCCTTTCGCAGATAGCCCGGATCGACGCCCTGCGACCGGCAGAAACCTAACAGGGCGGGCGTCGGATTGCCGTCCTCGCCGTAAGCCGCCTTCAAAGCCGGCCCCCGCTGCTCCTTCGTCGTGTCCTCCTGCCGGTAGTCGAGATCGGAAAAACCGACGATCAGCCGCCGCGGCGTTCCATAGGCCGCCCCTTCCCCATTCAGCACGCCCGCCTTCCGCAGCAGTTCGGTCAGCGACACGCGCAAATCGGTGTACGCCTTCTCCACGAATGAGGCAGGCAATTCCTCGCATCCAAGTTCGAGCAGCAACTCCGGCATGAGTTAGCTGAGAATACCGCCGGTCTTGGGATGAGAGGGTGAGTGGATGAGTGGGTGATGGGGTGATGGGGGTGAAACGCGTAGCGGCAAGGCTTGCCTTGCGATCCCGAGGGAATGGGAACACCACCAACTGCCACCGCCAACCGCCAACCGCCAACCCCCAACCCCCAACCCCCAACCCCCAACCGCCCGAAGGGCTCAAAACAGCGCCAACGCCGCCGCCCCAAACAACCCGGCGTCCCCGCCAAACGGGCTGACGCGCAGGCCGAGCTCCTGCACCGTCGGCTGCATCCAGCTCGCCAGGCCGACCGCGCCACCGATCACGACGTCGTCCGGGAACCACATCGTCCGAATGATCTGGACCGAGATGCGTAGCGCCTGCTCGGCGAGCGCCTTCGCCTCATCCGGGGCCTCCGGCCCGAGGACCCGGCCCGCCAAAACTTCCTCGCACGTCTTGCCCCCCATGATCGGCATGTCGTTGATGTGCGAATATTCGCCGCGCGGCCCCATCCAGATTTGGCCGTCGGCCACGAACCCGCAGCCGACGCCCGTACCCACCGCGAGCGTGGCCACCCGCCGCCCCGCGAAATCCGGGAGGCAGGCGTGTCCCCAAGCCGTCGCCAGCCCGTCGTCCAGAGCCCGCGTCGGCAGGCCGTAGGTCGCCTCGTCGAACCGGGAGCCGATATGGTCGGGCAGCAGATATTCCTTCGCCGTCCAGACCTCGCCCGTCGCCGGATCGACGACGCCACCCGTCGAAACCCCGAGCGCGCAAACCTCGTGCCGACGAAGCTGCTCCTTGATCCACGCCTCTCGCTCGGCCTTGGTCGGCGGCAGGTGGATTCGCTCGACTTCTAAAAGGTCCCAATCCGGCGAGAAGACCGCGAACCGAAGCCACGTGCCGCCGATATCCACGGCTCCGACCGTCCCCGACCGCCGGGGAGACGGCAGGAGCGCGCGCGTCGTCTTGACCGGATCGTTGATCGCTCCCCCGACCACGACGCCCGCCGCCCCGATCCGCAAAGCCGCCTCGACCTGCCACCTCGCGCCATACCGACCTTCCGCAAGGATGGGAACCCGCGTCTTCCGGGCGATTTCGCGAAGGAGAGCGAGATCCGGTCCGTGGGAATGCGGTCTCGTCTCCGTGTATCCAGCCAGGGTCGTTCCGATCAGATCGACGCCCGCCTCGATCGCGTAGAGCGCCGATTCGACGCCGTCGCAGTCCCCCATTGCCAGCGCCCCTCCCCGATGGATGCGCTCGACCAGGCCGCGCAACTCGCTCTGCCTCACCGTCGCGTCCAGCGCGATGGCCTCGCAGCCGGTCGCGAGCAGCGCATCGACCTCCGTCTTCGTCGGCGTGATGTAAATCGGCGAATCCGGGGCGAACCGCTTGATCAGGCCGATGACAGGCGCGCCGGTTGCGGCCCGAATGCGAGCGACTCGCTCCGCCCCCTCCAGGCGCAGAACGTGCACGCCTTGCCCAAGGCTAGCCTGGGCCAGCCGGAGAAGGGTGTCCGTGTCGTCCGCCGCCGATCCGGGGCTGGCCTGGACCGAAACCACGAGGGGTTGCTCGCGCAGAATCGCGAGGAATGCTTCGAGAGTCACGCAACCATTGTGCTACTTCTGATTGCCGTCGTCCTTCATGCTGTCCTCGAACAGCTTCCGCAGCTTCTCCCTCTCCGCTCGCTCCTGCTCTCGTCGGCGGACGTCTTCGAAGTACTTGTTGTCCATCCGTTCGTGGCGCTTCAAGTTCTGCTTTTCCGAGGCCGCGCGAGGCTCCCCGCGGTAGGTGATGCCGGGAAGCCGGTTGGAGGCATAAAGCCAAGGCAGGATCAGCGGCGCGGCCGCGAGGACGCCGAAAACCGGTTGCCCTGCGCCGTAAAGGAAGAAGATGCCCACCGCCGATAGCACGGCGAGCCACTTGCCCGCGATCGGAAGAACGCCGTAGAGATACACGCTGGAATTCGCGTTGCGCGCGCACCACGCCACCGTGATCCCGTCGGCGGCCAGGAACGGCCCCCCAAAGCCGAAGTGGATGCCCGCGACCGTGGCATAGAGGCCGATCAAAAGGGCCGGGATCGCGCCCGTCGCGAACCAGAGCGCGGCGAATCGGCCCGGGCCGATCTCCCGCTCCACGGAGCTTCCCGCATAGAACACCCACACGAGGAGCACGGTAAAGAACATCAGGCTCAGGGCGTTGGAAAGAGGCTCGTAGGCGAACGAATAGGTCACGAGTTGCCAGGGGCTCGATGTCCACTCGCTCGTGATCATAAGGCCCTCGATGCCCTTTTGATGGACCGACCACCAATAGATCGAGCTCGCGATCATCAGCGCGAGAATGGCGATCGTGGCCGGCGCGGCCTGTTTGTTAACCCAACTTTTGAAGTCGCGTGCAGCGCCCATTGCCCCCATTATGGGGTGAGTCCGCTACAATCTTGATCGTTGCGTTATTTCGTCATCGCTCCCGACGGCTCTAAATTCGGCCCCGCCGATATCGACATGCTGCGGCAATGGGTGAAAGAGGGCCGGATCAGCCCCGACACGATGCTCGAAGAGGAGATGTCGCGGAAGCGCGTGCCCGCGCGCATGGTGGCCGGCCTCATGTTTGGCGAGCCGCCCGGCTTTTCGGCGGCCTCGGCGAGGGCTCCGCGCCCGGAATTCACGAGCCGCAGCACCAACGGCGATTCCGACGTGATGTGGTCTTACATCTACTCGGCGATGACCATGATCTGCTGCTGCTTTTTCTGCGTCCCAGGGCTCGTCTACGCGAATCGCGCCGTCGCCAAGGGAAACCCGAAGGGGAATGGGGCTCGCATTTTTGCCATCATCATGATCGTCCTATGGATCGTTTCGACCATGATCATGATCCCCTTCCTCGGCAAGCTGACGGATATGGCAAAGGGCTACGTCAACGGGATGGGCGGCTAGTAAGGCAAAATAGCAGTTCGCAGTAATGCCGAACTTCGTCGCTCTCGCCTTGGTTTGCTCAGCCCGCGATCTGCCGCCTCTCATTCCGAGGGAAGCGCTTTTCGCAAGTCCGGAGCGCAAAGCGCCGCAAATCTCGCCGGACGGCCAGACCATCGCCTACCTGAGGCAGAGGAAGGAGGGTGGCTATAACCTGTGGCTGCGCTCGCTAACCCGGGATGCCGACCATGCGATCTCTCGCGACGCCGTCGCTTTCTATACTTGGTCCGCCGACGGCAAGCGCATTCTCTTCTTCAAGCCCGCCGGAGGCCAAACCCAGCATCTCTATTCCATCGACCTCGGGACCCGGCTGACCCGCGACCTGACGCCTTTCGAGGGAGTTCGCGCCCGGAACCTGATCACCGCTCCGAAAGACGCCGGCGAGGCGCTGATCGGCCTCGATCTCCGCGATCCGAACGTGTCCGACATGTACCGGATCGACCTGGAGACCGGCGCCCTCAAGCTCGATACCGCCAACCCCGGCGACGTGCTGAGCTGGAACGCCGATCAACGCCTAAATATTCGCGCCTGCTCTGCTCTCAATCCTGAGGACGCTTCGACCGCGATCCGAACGAGGTCGAGTGCCTCGGCTCCCTGGAAGACGATCTTCAAAGCCCCCTTCGAGGAAAGCCTGGAAACTGCCCAGGAGCCAGGCGGGACCTCGATCGTCGGATTCGATAGTTCGAGCCGCTCCCTCTTCGTCGTCTCCGCCAAGGGAACGGACCGTTCCCGTCTCCTCCGGCTCGACCCCTCCACCGGCCGAATCCGCGAGGAAGTCACGAAGACTTACGGCGCGGACATCGAAATCCTGCCCGACCCGCTCGGCGCTCCCCGGTTCGCGGTCCTCGCCGACCCCGACTTGAAGCATGTCGAAGCGGTCGGCTACAACTACCAGAAGCTGGAATGGAAGGTCATAGACCCGGCCTACCGGGCCGACTTCGACGCCATTGCAAAATTCCACGATGGCATCTTTCGCATCTTGAACAGGGACGCCGAGGATCGGAAGTGGCTGATCGAATATACATCCGACACCGCCCCGACGGCCTATTCGGTCTATGACCGGACGACGAAAGACAGCACCCTCCTCTTCGAAGATCGCCCCGGACTGAGGCAATACGCTCTAGCCCCCGTTCAGCCCTTCTCTCTCCGAGCCCGAGACGACACCAAGCTCATCGCCTACCTGACGCTTCCCAACGGAGTCGAGGCCAAGAAGCTGCCGCTCGTCCTCTACCCGCATCCGGCCGCCTGGGGCCGGGATCGCTGGCAGTTCGACCCGGTCGTCCAGCTTCTCGCCAATCGCGGCTACGCCGTGCTCCAGGTGAACGCCCGCGGCTCTACGGGCTACGGTCTAAAGTTCCTGAACGACGCGAACGGCGGCTGGGGCCTCGGCGCCATGCAGAACGACCTCACCGATGCCGTGCATTGGGTCATCGCTCACGGTATCGCCGATCCGGCCCGGATCGCCGTGCTCGGCGGGCAATATGGCGGCTACGCCGCCCTCGCCGGGCTCGCCTTCACGCCCGAGCTCTACTGTTGCGGCGTCGACATGGTCGGGGCATCGGACGTGGGCACGCTCCTGGACTCGCTGCCCGAGGAGTGGGGCCCGGTGCGAACGAGGTGGATCAAGCGCGTCGGCCTCGATTCTCGCGGCGTCGATTTCATCCGTCGGATTTCGCCCCTCTATCACGTCACCGAGATGCACGCGCCTCTCCTCATCGGCCAGGGCGCGAACGATCCCCGAGTGAAGCTAACCCACCTCGAGCATATCGTCGGCGAACTGCGAAAGATGGGCGGCCAGGCCACCCTCGTCGTCTATCCGGACGAAGCGAATGGCTTACACCGGCCCGAGAACAACCTGGACTTCTTCGGCCGGGCCGAGGAATTCCTCGCGAAGTATCTTGGCGGCCGGTCGGAGCCGTTCCAAGAGGTCGCAGGCTCGAGCGCCCAACTCCACTGACTGCCCTAACGTGGCTCCGCCTCCCAGGCGGAGTGTGACAAAGCCATCTTGTGGGCCGTCATTGTGTCCGCCCCATACCTATTGGGACGTCATCCCGAGCCCGCCGGCTCCGTGGCGGCCGAAAGTGAGGTAGAAACGCATGGCGTCCGAGCCGGATGACAAGAGCGGGGCGTTTGTAGGTTTCCGGAACCTCCACCCCTTAATCCGGAAAGCCCCTTCCTCTTGCCGGATGGTTTGTGCCGGGAGGAGGCAAGGGGTGGGGGGATGGAGGTTCCGGGAACCTACAATGGTTGCCCTCCATGAGTTTCCGGAACCTCTACCCCCTTTATCCCCCTCCTCCTCCGTCGCACAAGGCATCGACGCAAGAGGAGGGGAGCGGAAAGCCCCTTCCTCCTGCCGGATGGTTTGTGCCGGGAGGAGGAAGGGGTTGGGGATGGCCCCGCACCAAGCGCATCGCTCATGCGCGGATCCTTCGACTTCAGAACTTCGCCGGAGGCTCGTTCTTTCCCTCAGGATGACGTCCCAAACACAATGACGGACCCACATCTTGACTCTGTTAGCCCGGCGTCAGCCGGGTCTGTTGGAACCTTTTCGCCCAATCGTGCGGGCTGGCCGCAATACTGATTGGTTAATCCCTGGCAACCCTTGGACGCTTCCGTGCCGAATCCCGCGATGGAGAAAGGGCCGGGCGGCAAGAAGGTAGCATCGATCCATGCTCTCGAAGAGGAGAGCATCCGAGAGACGCAATGATGCCCACCCGCGACGAGTTCCTCCATATCGGCTCGGGCAAGTATGTCTTCTACACCCTGATCTACCTCGTCCTCGCCTACATGGCCTGGCAGATCGCGAAGCGAGCGAAGCTATGGATGCAGGGCAAGCCGATGGAGGAGCGGTCGGCCGGATGGCGTTACTGGATTCCCCGCAAAGGCGAGCTTTCCCGCTGGCTGGGCAACGTATGGGTTTACGTGCTCGAGCAGCGGAAGGTCCGCTCGTCCCGGCGCAAGTCCGCCGCGCCGATGCATCTCTTCATTTTTTACGGCTTCCTCTCCCTCTTCCTGGCGACGACGATCCTCGCGATCAACAGCTACGGGCCGTGGAAGTTCCACCAGGGCAAGTTCTACGAGGTCTACGAAACAACCTTTGATATCCTGGGCCTCTTCTTCGTGATCGGCGTGGCCTGGGCTCTGATCCGGCGGATCTCACTTGAAAACCAGAATCTCGGGCAGGCCGCCCTCGCCGAGCCCGATCCGAAGCAGCTTATCGACAAGCGGCGAAAGCCTCTGAGCTCGGCCTGGACCGACTATGCGACCCTCGGCCTCCTCCTGATGCTCGGCCTTACCGGCTACTGGTTGGAAGCGGCGCGCATTTCCAACGATCCGAAGCCGTGGGATACGGTCAGCCCGGTCGGCTATGCGATCGCCCAACTGCAAGGACCGATTTCCGACGGGATGTACGTTTTTGTTTGGTGGTTCCACGTCGCCTGGATTCTCCTCTTCTTCGCGGTCCTGCCGCGCATGCGGATTCGGCATATCGTCATGGCGATCCTGACCTCGGCCGGACGCTCGGATCGCCCGATGGGCGAGCTCAAACCGATCTCGATGGAGGAGATCGAGCAGACCGGCCTGATCGGCGTCGCGGAGGCCAAGGATTACTCCCGCTGGCACTTGATGTCCCTCGACGCCTGCATGGAATGCGGCCGCTGTACGGAGGTTTGCCCAGCCTGGAACGTCGGCAAATTATTGAATCCGAAGCAGGTCGTGCAGGACCTGCGCGGCGCGATGTCGGGCGGCGGCAACGTCGCGGAAGCCATCGGTGAAGACGTGCTCTGGCAATGCACGACCTGCAACGCCTGCGTCGAGGCGTGTCCGGTTTCGATTCGCCACGTCGATCTGATCGTCGACGCCCGCCGGTGGCTGGTCGCGGAAGGGAAGCTGAGCGGAACCGGGGCGGTGATGCTCCGGCAAGTTGGCAGCACCGACCACGCCTGGGGCCAGCCGCGCAACAATCGCGAGGACTGGATGAAGGGGCTCGACATCCCTCTTTGCCGGGACGGCGTCGAGTTCGAATGGCTCCTGTGGGTCGGCTGCGCGGGCGCAACCGATCCCGGCGCCGTAAAAACGACGAAGGCGGTCGCCCAGCTTCTCAAAAAGGCCGAGGTCTCCTTCGCCTGCCTCGGCCAGGAGGAGGCTTGCACCGGAGACCCGGCGCGGCGGATCGGCGACGAATTCCTGTTCCAGGAGAAGGCGATGGGCAACGCGGCAGTTTTCCGGCAGTACGGCGTGAAGAAGATCGTCACCCCCTGCCCGCACTGCTTCAACAGCCTGAAGAACGAGTACGGGCAAATCTTCCCGATGGTCGACGAAACGCCTCAGGAACAGATAGAGGTCGTTCACCACTCTCAGTTGCTTTCACTACTCATACAGCAAGGAAAGCTAAAACCCGCTTCCGGCGACGGAGTTGTCTTCCATGACCCTTGTTATCTCGGCCGAGTCAACAACGAGAGCGACGCCCCCCGCGCGGTGTTCGGCGAGCGAACCGATTACAACGAAAGCCTCTCCCCCGAACCGGGGTTGCTGCAAACCTCCCACCCCCAACCCCCTCCCTCAGTTTCCGGACAAGCCGCGCAACCCCAGGCGGCCGGGGCCGGGAAACCGAGGGATGGGGCCCTGACCGAGCCTCCCCACGTGGGCCGCAAGACTCTATGCTGCGGAGCGGGCGGGGGGCGGATGTGGATGGAAGAGCCACCGAGCCAGAGGCCATCGAACCGCCGAGCCGAAGAACTCGTCGCGACAGGAGCGTCCACGGTCGCCGTCGGCTGCCCGTTCTGCCGGATCATGCTTGGCGACGGCATCAAGCAGGTCACCGACAAGGAGATAAACCTTCTCGATCTGGCCGAAGCGCTACAGCGCGCGAACGAATAGGTGTCGTATCATGAAGGCCGCGCCGACGCTCGAAGTCTCCAAAGAATGCCGGTACAGCCCGGCGGTCCGACATAGGGTTTGCGGCTCGGAGTCGGATAAGGTCGTCAGGGGGCTTTCGATGATGGCGATTGGCGAGCTTCTGATGGCAACCCATCTCGTACCTACTTGGGTGGCCTTTGACCTCATTGTCTGTGGACTCACCTATATCGTGGCCGTCGACCGAAGAACTCGGAGGCGAGCCGCCGAATTCGGCGAGTCGTTGCGACCCGATCTCGGCGCTCACTATGGAGTCGACCTTTCCGCAGCAATGCAAATCGGGCTGACTCCGGGGCAGGAAACCTCCGACTACAACAACGATCGGTCGTGGGACATCGGCTTCGTCCTGGTGAACGACCGTTTCCGCTACTATGGCGACCAGTGCGCCTTCTCGCTCGCAGACAGCCAAATCGCCGGCGCCAAGGTGAACTTCGACGCTTCCCGCCTGCTGATAGAGTTCGTCGAGCCGGGGTTCGAGGGGTCGCGGTGGGTGTCTCTTGAAGCGAGGGGCATATCCTATACCGCGCGCTACATGGCTCTCCACCGGCTCCGCGCTCAGCTCCTCCTCCTCCCGAAAGGCGAGCCCTCCGTTGCAAGGGAGTTACCGACGACCGAGCCTCGCCACGAGAGCTTGATCCGTTCACGCGCGTAGAAACCTGGTGTTCCGCCTCGGACCTTGCGAGCCCGCGAGGCGGTAACCTTTAGGTTCCCAAACATGGCAAGCTTGACCGTTCTCATTGCCGACGACGATCCGATCATCCGGTTGGATCTTAAGCAGATGCTCGAAAGCCTGACCTACCAGGTCGTGGCGGAAGCCGGCGACGGCCAGCAGGCCGTCGAGTTGGCGCGCGAGCATCATCCGGACGTCTGCATTCTCGACGTGAAGATGCCCGTCATGGATGGCGTCGAGGCGGTGGGATTGATCACGGAGGAAGGAATCGCCCCTACGATCTTGCTCACGGCCTATAGCGACCGGGAACTCGTCGACCGGGCCAAGGATGCCGGCGTCTTCGCCTATCTCGTCAAGCCCTTCAAGCCGAACGACCTGCCTCCCGCCATCGAAGTGGCGCGCAGCCGATTCGAGCAGAACGTTCAGCTAAACAAGGAAATCAGGACGCTTGGCGACCGGCTGGAGGCGCGAAAGTCGATCGATCGCGCGAAAGGAATCCTGATGCAGGAGCATGGCTTGACCGAAGCCGAGGCCTACCGGCGAATCCAGCTTCAGTCGATGAACCTGCGAAAGACGATGAAGGAAGTCGCGGACGCCGTGATACTCGCCCAGTCAATCTAGCTAGCGTCGCGGCTCCGGGCGACCACTCGTTACTGCGTACATCTGCGCCAATCTGTGGTTGCATCTTTGGGAACCGCAGATGAACGCAGATGCGCGCAGATGAAGCCTGACAAGCTACTCCGCAGGAACTCGCGACCTCGGATCGCTAGGATGGCTCATCCCCAAGTCGGAGGCGGCGGATCATGCGTAGCTAGCCCAGTCGAGGCTTGGACCTCCAGGGCGCGGCGTCATTTCGTTTGGTTGTCATTCCGAGGGAGCGGCGTTGCCGCGAGTCGAGGAACCTAACCGAAGCCGTTGCCTGCTCGTTAGCAAGCATCTCCGGCTTCGGATCCCTCGATTTCGCTCGGGAGGACAGGCATAAACAAGTGTCCAAAACACAATGACGCGGGCCCTCCCGACCCGAGAATGCTCGCGTCCAAATGAGAACAGGCTTCCTCGGACATGGTCGTCCAAGCCACGACAAGGCTCGGGACAAATGCAATCTCACAAATGAATAGCCCCAATCCGAGGATCGGGGCTATTCGTTCTTGGCAGGCTCCGTAGAGCCTGCCAATCCTAGTTCGGCCTTACTTGCCGGTCGTCGTGCCGCCAGCGGTGCTTGCGCCCGTGGTGCCGGCCGTGCCGGCCGTGCCACCGGCAGTCGCGCCGGTCGTGCCCGCGGTACCGCCAGCCGTGGAAGCGGTGCCACCAGTCGTGTCAGTCGTGCCGCCCGTCGTTCCAGCGGTGCTGCCGGCGGTCGAGGCGCCGGTCGTGCCCGAGGTCTCGCCCGCGGTGCTGGCCGCGCCAGTCGTGCCGGTCGTACCGGTCGTGCCCGAAGTCGAAGAAGTCGTGCCGGTGGATCCGGACGTGTCGCCGCTGTCGCTACCCTTGCAGCCACCCACGACGACGATTGCGATGGCGGCTGTCAGGAGCGCGCCGATTTTCCAACTACTCATTTGTAACTATCTCCCTGTTCCGAACGAACTCGGAACATACCTCTTGCTTGATAATAGAGTGCACATAGCCTCTTGGGGCACTCTTCCCCATATTCTAGATGATTCGGACGAACGAGATTAAAGGTTTTTGCCGCCCGATTGGCGCTTTCTATGCAATTTTGACTCTGCCGCCGAACTACGTGCGGTTGAATTGCGTCTGCCGAACCCATTCGTGAAGCCGAACCCCGTTAGGAAAAAGGCAAGGTGGAGCGTTAGTCTCCCATTTTGGATCATGCTATAAGCGATCATGGCTGAGCGGCTTTGGGCGCCTTGGCGTTTCGCTTACATCGAACAACCCTCCACCGGTACGTCGGAGGGCGGCTGCATTTTCGTCGATCTGCCTGCGCAAGAGAATGACCGAGAGAACCTTCTGCTTTACCGGGGCGAGAAGGCGTTCGTGATGCTCAACGCTTTTCCCTACACGAATGGGCACTTGATGGTCGCGCCTTATCGGCACACCGCGGATATGGATTCGCTCGACGACGCCGAGCTTCTCGAAATCAACAAGCTGGTCGCGCTCTCCGTCCGTTGGATCACCGACGCCTATCGCCCGGACGGATTCAATATCGGCGTCAATCTCGGCCGAGCCGCTGGGGCCGGTATTCCGACCCATATCCACTGGCACATCGTCCCGCGCTGGAATGGGGACACGAATTTCATGACTACCGTCGGAGACGTCCGCGTCCTCCCGCAGAGTTTGGACGACAGCTATGACCGCCTGAAGCGGGCCGTGGATTCCAAGCGCGGCAAGGGGGGAGCGGAATGAATTCCGCGGTCCCATCCTTCGATGAACTAAGGGGCGCATGCCTCAATTGCCGCGAATGCGGGCTAAGCGAGCGACGGACCAACGTCGTTTTCGGCGAAGGGGACTGGCACTCTCCCCTCATGCTCGTCGGCGAAGGGCCGGGGGATACCGAAGATAAGACGGGCCGCCCGTTTGTGGGCAAGGCCGGACAGCTTCTCGACAAGGGCCTGCGGGACGCCGGAATTTCGCGCGAGCAGGTCTATATCACCAACACGGTCAAATGCCGCGCGGCAGACTGGTCCTCCGGCCGCCCGATGAACCGGCCGCCGACCGACGAGGAAGCCGCCGCGTGCCGGCACTGGTTGTTCAGCCAGATCGGGCTCATCCGTCCGAAGGTGATCCTATGCGTCGGAGCCCCAAGCGCGCGCAACCTCATCAAGAAGAATTTCAAGATCACCCAGGAGCGCGGTCTCTATTTCCAGAGCGAGCACGCGAAGACGATCCTCGCCACCCTCCACCCCTCCTATATTCTGCGGAACATGTCGGCGAGCGGGGACGATGGCGGCTACTCGCTTCTCGTGCAGGACATCCGGAAGGCGTGGGACGCCGCCCAGCGGCTTGCGGCGAAGGGCGAGGAAAAGCCGGAGCCCGCCGAGGACAGGCAGGGATCGCTATTTTGAGCCCGGCTCCGGTCGTGATCGCCCTCGGCTCGAACGTCGGGGACAGCCTGCGCTACCTTCAGGACGCGGTAGCCGCATTGCGAAGAGCGATCCGGGTCGAGCGGGTCAGCAGCGTCTATCGCACGGTCCCGATGTACGTCGAGGACCAGCCGCCTTTCCTCAACGCGGCTCTGACCGGCTCGACCGAATTGGGTCCGCGCTCCCTGCTTCGATGCCTCAAAGAAATCGAATCGGAAATTGGCCGGAGGGACCGCGCTCGCTATGGGCCGCGCGAGATCGACCTCGACCTCATAGCCTACGGCTCGCTGAGTTACGCCTTTACCGGCGGTGACAAACCGCTCGTCGTTCCGCATCCCAAAACCGGCGAGCGGCGTTTTGTTCTCGCGCCCTTGTATGAGATCGATCCGGGCTATAAGCTGGTAGGGCTGGGGGCGGTTAACGAGCTATTGGCGCAAACGAATGACCAGGCGAACGATGTCGAAAGGTTAGACCATGCCCACCTTTGAATACACGGCGATCGACCGGCAGGGGAACAGCGTTCAAGGGCAAGTCCAGGCGAACAGCCGGGACGAAGCCGCGCTGAGCCTGACTCGCACCGGGTTGCTCGTGTCTCGGTTGGCCCAGTCCAACGCCCCGGCCGCACCATCGGCTCCCGCGAGGACGCCGTCGCCGGCCTCGCCGATGATCCAACAGAGCCAGAGCGGAAGGCTGCTGCCGGGAGCGCCGCCAGTCCTGAATACGGGTAGCGCCACGAAGGCGGCTCCGAAAGCGCCAATCAAGGCGGCACAAAAGAAAGCCGTCATCCGCACGAAGCGAGGAACCGACAAAGATATCTATTTCCTCTTCAGCCAGCTTCAGAGCTATGCGCGGGCCGGCGTCAACCCGGTCGAATACCTGACGAACCTCTCCCAAACCTTCCGTCGAGAAGACTACCGGCAGGCCCTCGCCGAAGCGGCGGACGCGGCTAAGGAAGGCCGCCCGATCAGCGACGTCTTCGAGCGGTACGTCGATCTCTTCCCTCCGCACGTCGTCGGCATGATTCGCGCGGCGGAACAGGGCGGCTTCTTCCCCGAAGCGTACGACCTGATCACCGATCAGGCCCAGGCTTCCCACAAGTTCCGCATCTGGTTCACCTGGCTTCTATGGGTCGCGATCATGGTCGGCGCATGCCTGCCCGTCATGTGGGTCGTGCTGAGAGGAGCCCTCAATAGCTGGGACGCCCAGGAGAAGGCTGGCGGCATGGCTCCCGGCATGGGCACCTTCGTCTCCCAGGTCTTCCGTCAGCTTCTCTGGCCGTGCGGTCCGATCATCGCCGGCCTCGTGCTGTTCCTTTACTTGTTCGGCAAATATTGGCAGGCGTTACCGCGCCGGGAGATGCGACACCGGATGGTTTTGATCGTGCCGTCGGTCGCCAAGCGCGCGCGCGCCGAGTCGCTCAGCGTCTTCGCGTGGACGATGAGCATGCTCTCTCGCGTCGGCCTGCCGCCGAAACAGATTTGGGACCTCTCGATGGCGACGGTCCCGAACCTGGAGATGAGGCGACGCTTCAACGAAACCGGCAACCAGATGACGGAGCAGACCCGGCTTTCGGAGGCGATGTCGATGAGCCGGCAAATGCCGGAGGAATACGCGCCGATCGTGCAGACGGGCGAGGTGACGGGCGACGTGCCGGGCGCTTTGCTTCGGGCTTCGCAGACCCAGCTCGAAGAATTCAAGGCCGGGGACAACGCGTCCAAGATGCGCGTCGGCTGCTGGATGTTCCTCCTCATGGGAGCCGGCAGCGCAATCCTGATGATGATGTACTACGGCGGCTTCATGAGCGAGCTCATGAAGAAGATCCTGGGCGACAATTAGCGTCCGCGTGGCATCCCAAAGGGAGCCACGATGCTCGCCTCGGGTCGAGGGCCCGCGGCACGGTTCGCCCCGAAATCCGCACGCCACCTGTTCAACCTCGGAACCCCGGGAGGTTCCGAGTCGGGCGTGCCATAATACACCTCGAAGGGCATGGAGTTCGCCCTGGAACCGCTCCTCTTTGGAGCTGATGACTCCTACCACGCGCCGCCGGACGCGCGGCAGGAGGCTATTTGAAGTTTTTCATCGAATCGCTATGGATTGGGCTGGGCGCGGCCCTCGGCGCGAACGGCCGCTATTGGATCGGCTATCTCTGCAAGGCCAGCATTCAGGAATTCCCCTGGCCGACCATGCTCATCAACATCTTTGGCTCGCTGATGCTCGGCTTCTTCTCGGCGGTGGCCCTGGAGCGAGGCTGGGGTTGGCAAGGGCGCCTTTTCTTCGCGGTCGGCGTCTGCGGCGGCTTCACGACCTTTTCGACCTTCTCGTTCGAGGTCATCGACGCCTACTTTCGCCGCTCATGGAAGCTGGCGGCCGCGTATGCGGCCTTGAGCCTCGTGCTCTGCATCGCGGGCTGTTTCGCGGGCGGGCACTTCGGACGCCTCATGTTCGCGAACAAGCCGCCGAAGGCAAACGGCGTCAACCCCTTCGCTTCGTAATCCGGATTTCCCCTCCTCTTGCGCCGAGGATTGTGCGGCACAGGAGGAGGGGATTAAGGGGGTAGAGGTTCCGGAAAATCGTAGTTGAGGCCCGATTGTAGGTTCCCGGAACCTCCATCCCCTACCCCTTGCCTCCTCCCGGCACGAACCATCCGGCAGGAGGAAGGGGCTTTCTCTCCCCTCCTCTTGCGCCGATGATCGTGCGGCACAGGAGGAGGGGATTAAGGGGTGGAGGTTCCGGAAACTCGGAGTTGAGGCCCGATTGTAGGTTCCCGGAACCTCCATCCCCTACCCCTTGCCTCCTCCCGGCACGAACCATCCGGCAAGAGGAAGGGGGCGTTCCCGCCGCGCCTTCAGGTGCCCGATGAGGAGCGCGATGTCGGCGGGGCGGACGCCGGGGACTCTGCTGGCTTGGCCGACCGTCGTCGGGCGGATGCGGCCGAGCTTTTCGCGGCTTTCGTAGCTGAGGCCGCGCATGTTCTGCCAGTCCCAATCGAGGGGAATTCGGAACTCGTCGAGCTTCCGGGCTTGGCCGGCGAGGCGCTGCTGGCGTTGGATGTAGCCGTCGTACATCGCGGCGAGCTCGACCTGTTCGCGGACGCGCGGGTCCATCGGCGGCACTTCGATCTCCGCGATCTCGGTGAGTCGTGCCAGCGTCATGTTCGGACGCTTCATGAGGTCGAAAAGGGACATCTTGTTGGCGATGGCCGGCTCGCCCTGGGCTTCCAGCTTGGGCGAATCGGCGGCGAAGAGGAAGGTCTCCCGCAGGTAATCGAGGTTGCGCCCGATCTGCTCTTGCTTCTCACTGAACCGCTCCCATCGCTCCTCGGAGCAGAGGCCGACCTCCCGGGAGAGCGGCGTCAGGCGGGCGTCGGCGTTATCGTGGCGGAGGATCAGGCGATGCTCGGCGCGGGCCGTCAGCATGCGATAGGGGTCCTCGACGCCCTTCGTCACGAGATCGTCGATCATGACGCCGATGAAGCTGTTGTCGCGCGGGAAATCGACGGGCGGTTCGTCGGCCGCGTAGCGAGCCGCGTTGATCCCGGCGACGATGCCCTGGCCCGCCGCTTCTTCGTAGCCGCTCGTCCCGTTGAGCTGACCGGCGAGGAAAAGGCCGTCGAGCTGCTTGCTCATCAGGTGCTGGGTGAGCTGGAGCGGGTCGGCCATATCGTATTCGACGGCGTAGCCGGGCCGGAGCATTTCCACACTCTCCAGACCGGGGATGGTGCGGAGAAAGGCGATCTGGACCTCTGCCGGCAGGCTGGTCGAGACGCCTTGCACGTAGATCGATTCGCTCTCCCATTCCTCCTGCTCGAGGAAGATCGGATGGCTGTCCTTCTCCGCGAACTTGACGACCTTGTCTTCGATGCTCGGGCAATAGCGGGGGCCGACCCCTTCGATCTGCCCGCCGTACATCGCGCTCTCGTGCAGGCGCTCGCGGATGAGATCGTGAGTTTCCGCCGTCGTCCGAGTTTGCCAGCAAGGAAGAAGCTCGCCGCGCGGGAAGGTCCGGTCGTGGAGGAAGCTGAGAGGGCCGGCTTCCGGTTCGCTTTCGAGCGCGGGGGTCTTGGCGAAGTCGATGCTGCTCTTGCGAATCCGCGGCGTGGTCCCGGTCTTGAATCGGCGGATATGGACGCCGATCTCACGCAGGAAGCCGGAGAGGCCGATCGAGGCCTGGTCGCCATGCCGCGCCGCGACCGTCTTCTTCATCCCCTCGTGGCAGAGGCCGTTGAGGAAGGTGCCGGTCGTGAGGACGACGGCGTTCGCATCCAGTAGCGCAGGCTTCCAGCCTGTTTCCGGATGCAGGCTGGAAGCCTGCTCTACAATTTCGACCCCGCTCACTCGGCCGTTCCCATGAACGACGGTTTCGACCCTGCCCTCGATCAGCGTCACGTTCGGCTCGCGCTCAAGAACCTGGCGCATAAGCTGCGGATAGAGGGTCTTGCAGACGTGGGCGCGGACAGTCTGGACGGCCGGGCCCTTGCTTGTCCCGACGCGGCGGATGTGGGTGAGGGCGAAGTCCGTCATGACGCCCATCTGCCCGCCGAGGGCGTCGACCTCGCGGGCGATATGGCCCTTGGCCGGACCGCCGATCGAGCAGTTACAGGGGAGATGGCCGATCCGGTCGAGGCGCATCGTCACGCAGGCGGTTCGGAGGCCCATGCGCGCGGAGGCGAGGGCTGCCTCGATCCCGGCATGCCCAGCTCCGACCACGATGACGTCGAACCTGTCCACGAAGCCTCATTGTAGCTGGCTCTGTCACACTCCGCTGCTCGCCAGTGCCGCGGAGCCACGTGCTTTCGCGAAAATGCGGGCTTGGGAGCCGGCGAATCCAGCGATCATCCTCTCGTCGTCGAGGCCATTGGCGCACCAATCCTCCGGTGTTCCGATCAGCGGATGACCAATTGCCTCGGAAAGGCATACGGGCGCTGGAAGACGCCGGCTTCGGTGATGATCGCCTCGATCAGGCTGCCGGGCGTGACGTCGAAGGCGGGATTGAAGACGGAGCAGCCGGCCGGGCCGACGGGGACGCCTTCGATGTGGGTCAGCTCTTCCCCGGAGCGTTCCTCGATCGGGATCAGATCGCCGGTGGCGAGAGAGGGATCGAAGGTCGAGGAAGGCGCGGCGATGTAGAAGGGAATCTTGTGGTAGTTCGCGAGCACGGCCAGCGAGTAGGTGCCGATCTTGTTGGCAGTGTCACCATTGGCCGCGATCCGGTCGGCCCCAGCAATGACGCAATCGACCTTGCCCGCCCGCATGAGGGAGCCGGCGGCGCCGTCCGCGATCGAGTGGAAAGGAATCTTCTCCTTGGTCAGCTCGTAGGCGGTCAGGCGCAGGCCTTGTTGGCGGGGCCGGGTCTCGCAGGAGTAGACGTGGATATTCTTGCCTTGCTCGTGGGCGGTGCGGATCACGCCGAGGGCCGTTCCGTGGCCGGCGGTGGCGAGGGAGCCCGTATTGCAGATCGTGAGGATGTTCGCGCCCTCGGGAATCAGCTCCGCGCCGTGGCGGCCGATCGACCGGTTCATCTCCAGATCTTCGCGCTCGATGGCCTTCGCCTCGGCGAGGACATCCTCAAAGGCCCAGGATTTCAGGTCCTTGATCCGGTCGATGGCCCAGAAGAGGTTGACGGCGGTGGGGCGTGACGCGGCTAGAATCGCGGACGCCTCGTCACGTGGGATGCCATGTTTGGCGGCGAGGGCCATCCCGTATCCGGCGGCTACACCGATAGCGGGCGCTCCGCGCACGGCCATGTCCCGGATCGCCTCTGCGACCTCGACATGGCTCCGCAGCTCCAGCCATTCCTCGTGAGCGGGAAGCCGACGCTGATCGAGCATGAGCAGCGCGCTCCCAATCCAGCGCATCGGTTGAATCATCGGGTTTGGGGTTCGAACCGGTAACATCCGGCTCTAGCTCTCCATTATCCCGGTTTCTCCATGCGTGTCCTGATCTTCGAATCCAACCTGATGTGGTCCTCGCGGCTGGCAAAGAGCGTGCGCGCCCTCGGCCACGAAGCCCTGATCCGGACGGCGATGCCGGAATCCGCCGAGGAAGCGCAAGCCGCGATCATCAATCTTGGAGACAACGGGCTCCCTCCGAAGCCTCTCGTCGAGAAACTGCATGCCCTCGGGCTGACGGTCATCGCTCACGCCGGCCATAAGGAGAAAGACCTACACGAGCTTGGGAAGGAGATGAACGTCGAGATTCTGGCGACGAACAGCGAGATCACCTACAAGCTGGAATCGCTGCTGGAGAAAGTGACAAACGGTTCGACGTAAGCGCCACGCTCTACCGGAGGCGCGTCGCGAGAATCTCTGAGAGCAACCGAACTTGGCATGGATCTTGTGCGTCTTCCTATCGGACTGGAAAGGAGAAAGCAATCCATTGCAATACATTGGGCAGCGTTTGCTGCCCTTTTTATTTTTGCGGTACCGGTTCACAAGTTGCGTTGCGGATCGCAATATGCTGATGTATAGTGAGGGCATCCCAACCCATTCGATATGGGTGATTCCTCCAGGGGCGTTGCTGGCGCGAGGGGAGAATTTACGCCAGACCCTCCGACGCCCCTCCCTTCCCTTTGGACGTCCGAGTTGTGATACCATAGGTCCGCCGAGAATCTATTGGAAAGCTTCCATTTTCAGGGGTCTTCAAACGTCCTAACCGAGAGTTGAGCCAGGTATCACTTTTTGCGATGAAGCGGCTGATGGTCGCCATTTCGATCCTCTGCGTGGCGGCGTTGGCCGGCGCGGAGCGCATTCTGTTGATTCCGCTGGACAGTCGCCCGGCCGCCGGCCAGTTCGCGCAGATGATCGGCAACATGGCGGACGTCGATGTCCGACTTCCCGAGTACACGACGCTCGGCCGCTTTACAACGCCCGGCTCCCCTGGGGCGATCCTGACTTGGCTCCAAATTCAAGACTATCGGGACGTGAAGGCGGTCGTCGTCTCCGCGGACATGATCGCCTACGGCGGCCTCATCGCCTCGCGGACGGACGAGACGAGCAAAAAAGTGGCCCTCGAACGGCTGCAGAAGCTGGCGCGGATTCGAGCTCTTCATCCGGAAGTCAAGTTCTATGTCTTCTCCTCGATCATGCGGCTCTATCCGACCGCCACGAAGAGCGCGAACGCCTGGCGGCTCAAGCTGGGGCAGTTCGAGGAGATGCGCAGCCGCTACAAGGGTGACAAGAACCCGCATTTTCTCGCCGAGATGACGGCGCTCCAATCGCAAATCCCCGCCGGCGAAATCAAGCGGTACGAGCAAACGCGGATGCGCGACCTGGAGATCAACGCCGAGTTGATCCGGATGGTCGCCCGGGGGCAGTTCGACTATCTCGCGTTCGGCCAAGACGACGCGCGCCTCTATGGCCCCCACGTTTGGGAAACCCAAAGGCTGCGCGAGATCAGTCACGAGCAGGACGTCGAGGGCCAGGTCTACTTCTGCGAGGGCATCGATCAGCACTCCAACGTGCTCCTCTCGCGGGCTCTGCTGAAGCGCAACGACTGGAAGCCGAAGATCAAGATCGTGTACTCGGACGACCTCGGGCGAAACAAGTACGCCAACTTCGAGTGCAAGACGATCGAGAACAGCTTGCGCGACCAGATCGTCGCGAGCGGCGCCGAGCCGGCCAAGGACGACGGCGTCTACGATTACGCCCTTTACGTGAACACGCCGAATCGGCGGCCCGAATGCTTCTCGCAGTTCATCGACGAGTTGACGAACGAGATGAACCAGGGCTTCCCGGTCGCCGTCGCGGATATCAACCTGGCGAACGACGGCACCGCCGACCCGGCCCTGTTCTCCTATCTCTCCCAAGACGACCGGATGACGAAGCTGCTCGCCTTCGCGGGCTGGAATACGGCCGGGAACACGATGGGAACCGCGATTCCCGCCGCGAACATTTATCTGCTTTCCAGACGCCTGAACATCGATCCGCTCCAGCGCGAACTTGCCCGGCGCGAGTTCCTGCTTCACCGGTTCGTGAACGACTACGCCTACCACCGCTTCGTCCGCCCGCTCGCCTATTCGATGATCGACGCGAGCCATTCGGCGAGCCGCGAGGAAACCTACGGGGAGACGTTCAAGGAGGTCAACGACTTCGTGAAGGGCGACGTGTACAAGTACCTCGAATACTATTGGCACGAGGAATTCGAAGGGAAGCGGTTCTTCGCCGGGAACCAGCAATACGAGCTGAGCAGCCTGAGCAACGTGAAGATATTCTTGCCCTGGCCCCGAGCGTACGAGGTAAGGCTCGAATTCCAGCTTCACGCTCAGCCGGTCGCGACGGCCGAGAGCGTCCATTCGGGGAACTAAGGGCCCCCGCAACCGTAAAGCAGGTTCTTCGCACCTACCCGGAAACCGGGAAGCCGAAGGCTGTAGTCGCCGGGTTCACCCCGGCGCGCCCGAAGGGCGAATGGGCGCTCCGCGCCCCGCAACCGTAAAGGTTGCGACTACAGGTGCTTCGCACCTACCACAAACCGGGAAGCCAAAGGCTGTAGTCGCCGGGTTCACCCCGGCGCGCCGAAGGGCGAAAGGGCGCTTCGCGCCCGCAACCGTAAAGGTTGCGACTACAGGTGCTTCGCACCTACCACAAACCGGGAAGCCGAAGGCTGTAGTCGCCGGGTTCATCCCGGCGGCGCCCAAAAGGGCGCAATGGGCGCTCCGCGCCACGCAACCGTAAAGGTTGCGACTACAGGTGCTTCGCACCTACCGGGTAACCCGGAGTCCGAAGGCTGTAGTCGCGGAGTGGTCTTACTCGCCGCCCATCCAGTAGATCTTGTTGTCTCCCAGAAGGCAGTGAATGTAGTTGAGCTGGCCGTCGTGGTACCAGATGTGGCTGACCGCGATCTGGCACAGGCTGTAGAGCGGGGTCGGCATCTGCCAAGGCGGCGTCACCGTCGAGTTGAGGGTCTCGTCGCTGGCCGCGCCGAGGGCCGCGCAGAACAGGTCGCACGACTCCTTGAGCTTCGCGACGGCAACCGCCTTGTTGGCGCAAGCCTCGGTCAGCTCCTTCATCGCATCGCCCTCGCCACCGGCGGTTTCGCCCTTCAGGGCGCCCGCGCACCAGATCAGCAGCGAGATCGCGTCCGCCGTCAGCTCGTTGGCCGGGCGGGTGCAGCCGCCGAAGGTCGCGGTCCACTTGTCGTCCGGAATCGCGTTGATATCGGCGATAGTCATACTTGTGACGCCCTGCGCCCACCCGATGAGGTAGCCGCGAGCATCGATTCCTTGCATGGTTGAACTCATAGTTCTCTCCTCCGTTCTCGGTCAGTTTGGCACGACTTCCATGAAATTGCGGGGCAGAAATTTGACCGTCCGTGCGAAATTAAGGAACCGTTCATCCCGGCTATCGCGGCTTCGGCTTCCAATCGATGCTGGCCCGATAGGTCGCGACGATATCCCCGGCAAAGCCGACGTCGAAGACGTAGTTGCGCGGATCGAGGGTTTTGACCTCGATCAGGCGTGCTCTCACGTCTAGTTCATTGAGGCTGGCTATATCCTCCAAGTCGCTTCCTTTCATCATGGCGATCAGGCGGCCCTGTTTATCGATTCCCGCCTCCGTTCGCGTCAGGAACCGGAGGCTTGTCGTCGCATCGAAGATTGGGCTGGCGGCGGCTACATAGTCGGCGTACAGGTTCCAGTCGCCGTTCAGCACACGGCGGCTTACCCGGACCTGGCTCATATCCCAGTATCCGACAATGGGGCCCAAGGGCCCGTTCCCTCGCTTGATGCGGCCCGGCTCGATATCGCGGAAAGCGCTAACGCTGGTGACCATCTGCGGCTGGTAGGAATCCCATACCGCGCCGGCAAGAATCTTTGCGCGGCCGGCAGCGTTAAACGCGCCGAGGAAGTACAGGGCGGGATAGGCGGTCGCAAGGGGTCCTCCGTCGAACCTCAGCAGAAGGCCCCTCTGATTGATAAGCCGGTCATAGCAGTGGGGAATGGAGCCTGGTTCCGGGTTCAAGCTGGCGCCGCTATCGACGTTTTGGCCGATTGCAAGGGCGAGATCGGCATATTCACCGATGGTCAAAGGGCGAGACTCCGCTACCTTCTCGTAGGCTCGAATCACGTCTTCTGGCGGCTCCGAAGCCCGAAGCAGCCAATAGGCGGGATGCCGCACAAGCAGGAAGCCATCCTCGTCGCGAATGAAGCACTTCTCCTTTGCGACCAAGGTTGCGAGAGTATCTCTGACCGAGTCGACGTCGTCGATATTCTGGTCGAGGGCCGGCGTCCGGAACGAGGTTGCGACGATCGGGATGCCCGTTTGGAGGTGCAGACGCTCCAGCTTTTCGCTGAGGCTGATCCGGCCGTCGAAGTAGCCAGGGTCCTTCTCTCTGGCTGTCGGTTTGCCGGGCTTGTCGAGCATCTCCTTCGGCAGGTCGTCCACTTTCATCGCCCACTTGTCGAGAGCTTGGGCGAACTTGAACTTCTTCAGCGCTTTTGGTGGAGTCGCGAAAAGAAACGGATGATCCAAAAGCGGTTCGTTTTGGAGAGGAGTCCCATGGAGGACGCAGACCTTGATCTCGCCGGTCGAATTCAGAAAGCCATAGGCGATAAGCGTCCCTTCGAGGGATTGAGAATTGCCGTCGATGTAGGTTTCCGGTACGGGTACCTCCTCCGGCTTCTCGACGTAAAAGGCGCCCGTCGGATCCTTTCCGGGGTCGGAGACCGCGGGAATAGGCGCAAAAATCGACCAAGACATGGTTGAGCAGCGGTAGGCCATGCCCAGGGCGTAGTAGCCGGGTTGGGCGATCCTTTCGCTTGCCCATACCTGGGGATCGACGGTTCCGTCGTCCAGCTTCTTGTCGACGGGAACGGCATGGCTTTCAGGATGGGAGCCATAGGGCTGGAGAGTCAGCTTAGCGAGGGCGACCAGCTTCTGGGCAATGAGTTGGTTCCGATAATTGCCCTCGGCGATTAGGTACTCTGCCCCCGCCTTGGTTTCGGCGGTCGGCGCGAAATAGTAGATACCGCTCCGGAGAGCGCCCTCGAAACCGAGCGCGCTGCCGATGCGCTCAAGGAGGCTCTTTGCCGGAACGTGTTCCGCAAAGACGGTGACCTTGACATTCTCATAGAGAGGCGCGAACTTGCAGGTCACGTGGCACTGTTTGGAGATATCGGCTAAGACCGATCTGACGAGAGCATCCTTCGTCTCGATGGTCACCGGCGTATCGAGGCCGGTGGACTGCAGCAGGGCCAGGGCAATCAGGCAAGTCACATTGGTTTGACGGGATTTCTAGGCCAATTCAATGGTAAAGACGTAAAGTTGGTGGAGGCGGGGAGAATTGAACTCCCTTCCAAAACCGTCGGCCCTCCGATTACCACGAGCGTCTCCCCTGTACTTTATCTCGACGCTGCTCTCTGCCGGGGTCGCCTGAGCGGTCGTCCAGTTCGATTAGTTTAGGCTAGCTCGCTACGAACAGAAGCTCACCAGCCGATCCTGATTTATCACACCGGAACTCTCCCCTACAGGCTCGGGGAGGGCCGATGACGTGGCTACTTAGGCCGCGTAGGCGTAATTGTTGTTCGCAACTACTGTTTCTCTCGTTTTTTTCGAGGCCAACGAGAATCCTCGGCTCGCAACCAGAAGTCGAACCGGCCCTGTCGAACCCGTTCGCCCCCACTTGGTCTTCAATAGTATAGAACGTCGGCCCGATAAGCCTCGTTCCTCACGCGTAGGCCCACTCCAATCCGCCAGGCAGCGTGGCGGAGCAGTACTCGATGTGAATCACCCTCCGACGCCTCGGCGATTCGGCCTTGCTCGACGCGTGCAGAGTCAGCGGCTTCATAAGAATCACGTCGCCCACCTCACAGACGCACGTCACCGGTTCCTTGAATCTCTCTGGCTCGATCGGCTTCGAGACTCCAAACCGATGGCTGCCGGCGATGACGCGTAGGGGCCCGTTGTCGAGACCGCAAGGATCGAGGTGGATGCGCACGGCGACGCAAGCGTCCAGCAACGCGGCAGGAGCTTGGCAGTGGACGACGCCCTCCTTCTCCGACCAGGCGAAATACCCCGGAGCGTCGATCCGCCCATTCACGGCGATCTTCTTGTCCTGATGCCAGCCGAGGTTCCAGTTCGCGTCTGGGCTCTTGTCGAAGAGGATTCCTCTGACCGGAACCGCGGCAGGTCCGATAGCCTCTTCGACCAGCCGCCGGATACGGGCGTCTGATGCCAGATCGCGGCACCAGGGATGGTGGAGCAAGTTCCTCGTTCCCGCCGCGCC
This sequence comes from Fimbriimonadaceae bacterium, assembly GCA_035545155.1. Taxonomy (GTDB): domain Bacteria; phylum Armatimonadota; class Fimbriimonadia; order Fimbriimonadales; family Fimbriimonadaceae; genus JAEVZK01. The sequence goes on from DASZYX010000002.1 coordinate 147,566, forward strand.
ATCGAGCGGAGGAAGAAGGGCGAGGAGCGTCTCGATTTCCTCGTGGTCGAAGACGCCGGAAACGATGGCGAATCCCTCATCGCTTAGCATCGATTCGGATTATGAAGGAGCCCCCTCCTCTTGCCGGATGAGCCTGCCCTGAGCGAAGCCGAAGGGTGCCTTGTGGGATGACAAGGGGTGACTGGGGTGAGAGGGTGAACGGGTGATGGAGGTGAGGAAGCGGCTTATGGAGGGCGGCGACCCGGCGCCGCCTTCCCTGCGCGGCCTGCCGCGCTGCTCCCTCTACAAACATCGTCGCAAGGAAAGGGGAGATTCTACCGATGCCTCGCGCTCGACTGCTTGCTTGTCGGTGAGAAGGATTGGGCGACATAGGGCGCCAGCACCAAGAACATATCGCGGATTGGGGACTCCGCGAGCTCGCGGACGATGGGATCGTTGGAGGCTTGGCCGAGCAGGCTTGCGGCCTCCGTCTCGTCGCCGCTCGCATAACGCTCCAGGGCGGCTTTCACCTTGCGGCTTCGCCTCGTGAGAGGCTGAAGGAGGTCCATCAGCGCGGTGTCGCGCGCCATTCCGGACTTCAGGAACAGCTTGTAAGCGGCAGCCTCGACCCCAAGCAGGCGGGCCACGCCGAGCAGGCAGCGCTGTCTGGCCAGGGTCGTCTTGCTTGCCTTCGCCATTTCCAAGACTTGCGGGATTTGGTCGGGGCCGCCGACCGCGCTCAGCGCGTACGCGACTTCGCTCGCGGCCTCGTCCTGGTAGTAGCTGAGGGACTGACGCAGGTAAGGGAGGGCGTTGCGAAGCTCCATCTCCGCAACCGCTTCGGCCGCCGCGATCCGCACGCTCGGGTGGGGGTTAAAGAGCGCGTCGGAAATGACCTGGGCCGCTTCCCGGGCTCCAAGCAGGCGGAGGGCCTGGATGCTGGAGCGCTGCAGGTCGGGGTCGTCCGATTCGTTCGCGCTCTGCATTAGCGCCTCGACCGCGTCCTGGCTCCCCAGCCGCCCCAGCGCCCGTGCCGCCGCTCGCCGCAGGAGGGATCTCGGGCTCTGCAAGAAGCTAATGAGGGTCGAAACCGCTTCTTTGGACCCGAGCGTCCCCAGCGCCTGGATCGTCTCCTCTTCGACGAGGTCCGGATGCTGCTCGATATGCTCGAGCAGGTGAACCACGGCCTGGGGATCGCCGAGCCGGGCCAACGTGTGCGCGGCCTGCCGCCGAACCTCGGGCGAGGGATCAGCGAGAGAACGCACGACCTCGTCTGAAGCGAGAGTGAGCTTCTGATCGGCAACCCTGCCGAGGGCTTCGGCCCGCTCGGCGGTGTCGGCGCTACGGGCGAGGCTCCGCATCGTGCGGAAGCCCTTGGGCGTCACGCCGCGAAGGTCGCGTAGGGTCCGCCCGACTTTCGCCGAACCTTCCTCCCGGACCGGAGCGAGGAACAGGATCGCGACGACCCGGAGCAGCATCGTGATCGTGAAGACGCTCTTGTAAGCGATCAGCGGATCGAATTGGACCCGCAGGGTCGTCATCGCGGCCGCGCCGAGAATTGGGGAGATGCCGGCGAAGACGGATTGCAGAGCGAGCCCGGCCCCGATGTAGTTCGCCCGGTCTTCCGGCTTCGAGGTCGCGAGGAGCAAATTGAACTGGCTCACGTTCACCGCGCCCCAGAAGAAGCCCATCAGCAGGTGGCCGGGAATGAGGATCGCGATGTTGTGGACGTCGTTCCCCGGAATCGTCAAGACCCACGGCACGAGGTTCGTCGCGATGCCGAGCCCGCCGATGATGAGGGTCGGCTTGTTGCCGTACTTGTCGGCGACGAAGCCCCAAAAGGCGGATGAAAGCACGATCCCCGCCGCCTGCATCATCCCGAGGAATTGGAGAAGGGTGAACGAGAGCTTCAGACTCTCCAGCGCGTAGGCCGTGAAGAAATTGCCGGCGAAGGCCTGACCGGTGAAGAACATCGCCAGAAAGACCAGGACCTTGCGGAATTCCCGGTCGGCAAAGGGCTTCTTGATCGCGATGAGGCTCTTGCGAAGGTCCTCCGCAACCGGCTTCGCGCGCTTGAGGTCGCGCATCGAAAGGAAGCAGACCATGCTGCAGGCCGCGAAGAAGATGCCGGTTCCGAAGATGACGGTTAGTCCGAGCGTCTCTTGGTTTTGCCGCCGGAAATAGTCGAGGGCGAGACCGCCGAGAATGCCGACGACCGCGCCGACTCCCGTGGCGATCGCGTTGCGCCGGCCGAAGAACCAGCCGCGCGAGTTGTCCGGGATCATCTCCGCCAGCCACTCGTTATAGATCGGCTGGACGAGCAGCACCGAGGCGGAGGCGACGCCGACGCAGGCGACGAGGATCGACAGCTTCACCGCGCCGGAGATCGCGAGGACCGGCAAGATCGCAAACGGCACGTAAAGCAACCGCCAGATGCCGCCTCCAATTCCGACGTACGTCTTGTACGAGTGAAACCGGCGGCCCCAAATCGCGCCGGGAATCTGGAGGATGCCGAGCAGGCTCGGCAGGGCCGCGAGGATGCCGAGCCAGCGATCCGACTCCGCTCCCGGCTGGAGGAGCTTGATAAAGCCGACGAGGAAGCTGCCGGTAACCAGGGTCGCGAAGGCGGTCGCGAAGGCGCCATCCGCGTTCGCGATCCGCAAAGACCTCAGGTTTTGGATTCGGTTGACAGCGCCGGCCATAGCTCGTCGTCCGCGAGCCTCTCCCTAGCTCGTGGCCTTCCCTTCTATTGTGAAGGATCGCGGAAACGCGTGGCATGCCTCCAGGATGCGGATATCGCTCACCGGAACCTGCCGGGTCTAACCTTGTTTGATCCCTTCGGGATGGCCGGGACTATGCCTTCCCGGCGGCCCGGGCTTCGCGAGCGGTTTGCTTCATGCGATTCCAGTAGAAGTCGTGGGGCTTCGCGCGCTTCGTGGCGGGCAAGCCGGCGCCGATGATGTAGGCGCGGCGGGGAACGTCGCTCGTGTTCGCGCCGGTGTAATGCAGCGTTCGGCAATGATGGAAGGTCGCGCCTCCGGGCGGGAGCGGGCAGGCGACGGCTGCCGAGACGTCCGCACCCTCGACCTCCAACCCATGAACACGGGGATCGTGGCCGATGCTGTGGTGGGGATAGATGTCGTGGTTCTGGCTGCCGGGGACGAACCACATGCAGCCGTTCTCGATCGTCGCTTCCTGGAGCGGAATCCAGACGCTGAGCGACTCATAGTCGTACTCGGGATCCCAATAGGCTTGGTCCTGGTGCCACGGCGTCTCCGCGCCGACTCGTGCCGGCTTGAAGATCATATGGTCGCCGCCGACCTCCGTCTCCGGGCCGAGCAGTTGCCTGACGACGTGAGCCAGGTTGACTCGGTACTGGCCTTCGAGCAGTTCCGGAGCATAGCGGCTTGGGCCGAGGATTTGCGGGAGCTTCGCCTCGACGCCCTCCTCGTCCGTTCCTGCGAGGTCGAACTGGTCGCCGACTTCGCGTCCCACCCGCGCCTCGAACAGCCGGTCGTAGATCGCCCGCACGCGCTCCACCTCGTCCAGGGGCATCAGCGAAGGGATCGAGAGATAGCCGTTGTCGCGGAAGAACCGGACTTGGGCCGTCGAGAGCGTCACCGTGGGCTCCATGGCTGCATTATGCCGCCTGGTGTAGACTACGCGGGTGCAGTATGGGTTCGTCATCGACCAGGACGCCTGCATCGGCTGCCATGCCTGTACCGTCGCTTGCAAGGCGGAAAACAACGTTCCCGTAGGCGGCTTTCGAACCAGCGTCAAGTACGTCGAAGTCGGCAAGTTCCCCGAGGTAAAGCGGAGCTTCCTGGTTCAGCGCTGCAACCACTGTACGAACGCTCCATGCGTAACGATCTGCCCCGTCAACGCGCTAACCAAGCGGTCGGACGGGATCGTCGACGTCGATCGGGACGCCTGCATAGGCTGCCGCGCGTGCATGCAGGCCTGCCCCTACGATGCGATCTATTTGAACGAGGACCTGAACGCCGTCGAAAAGTGCCATTTCTGTGCGCACCGGATCGAGAAGGGCCTGGAGCCGGCATGCGTCACGGTCTGCCCGGTCGGCGCGATCATTCCCGGCGACTTCGACGACCCGGAATCGCGGGTGTCCCTTATCCGCAAGGCAAAGATGCTCTCGGCGAGGCGGCCCGAGCAGGGGACCGGTCCGAACGTTCGCTACATCGGGGCGAGCGAAGTCGCGCTGAAGCCAGGGAGCGCGGCGATGGAATCGCAATTCATCTGGAGCCAGCGGCGCGGAACGAAGCCCGATCCCTGGCCGGCAGAAGTCGCAACCGTCGCCGACGCCCGCGAGGTGCTGAACTCGGAGCACAAGATCGAGTGGGGCTGGCCGGTCGCTCTGTATCTGGTCACGAAGGGCATCGCCGGCGGCGCAGCGATGTTGGCGCCATTCCTCGGTGCTCAAGTCCCGTGGTGGGCTCCCGAATCGATCGCCCTGCTCTTTACCCTCGTCACGGTCTTCTTGCTAATCGAGGATCTGAAGAAGCCGCTGCACTTCTACAAGCTTTTCACCCGGCCAAACTGGGGCAGCTGGCTTGTGAAAGGCGGCATCGTCTTAACGATCTTCGCGGCGCTGTCGGCGGTCATCCTTATCCTGGGTCTTCTCCGGTCGCCCAAAGATAGCGGCGAATATCAGGGGTTTGGAACCGTGACCGATCTTGGACATACGACGTACGTCGGTGTTGCTTGGTTGGTCGTCCATTTCCGGTGGCTTAACGGAGTGTTGGGCGCACTTGTCGCCGGCTACACCGCCTTCCTGTTCAAGCAATGCAAAGGCCGCGATCTCTGGGAGGAGAATGGCCTGTTGTGGCACCTTCTCGCGCAGAGCCTCGCCGCTGGCTCTGCCTTTATGCTGCTGGTCGGGCAAGCCAACTATGTCTCTGCGGGTGGCCTTGCCGTTGGCGGGCTGGCGCTAACCTTACTCGGCATCTTCGCCCACGAGGGGAAGGACGCCACGGACAACCTCCGTCAGGCCAGAGGCTTCTTAGAAGCCGCTCGGCTCGGGCCGTTTCGAGTCGCGAAACATGTCAGCCTGCTCGTTTGCGCGGCTGGCCTGCTGGCGCTTCCTGCCGCTACCGATTACGGCGACCATTTCCCTTGGCTTAGGTTGATCGCCGCCGCCGCCGGCGGCGTTGCATTGGTCGTCCTGTTCGCCTATGAGAAGGCCTTTGTCCGCGCGGGCCAACTCCCTCCGCTCTCTTAGCTATTCCCCGATTTATGAGACACTAACGAAGCCGTATGCGATCCCACGACCCGGACAAGATGACGACGACTCCGCTGGAGTCCTTCCCGCCCGAGGACCAGTGGGACGATTGGTTCGAATACGATCCGGGCGCGTGGCCGAAGAAGGTTGAGAAGCGGTATAGCCTCGTTCCGACGATCTGCTTCAATTGCGAAGCGGCATGCGGCCTAATGGCCTTCGTCGACAAGGAAACCGGGGCGATCCGGAAGTTGGAGGGCAACCCCTATCATCCCGGATCGAGGGGCAAGAACTGCGCGAAGGGCCCCGCGACGATCAACCAGGTCAACGATCCCAACCGTATCCTCTATCCGCTGAAGAGGTCCGGGCCGAGGGGCAGCGGCAAATGGGAACGGACGACCTGGAACGAGGTTCTCGATACCTTCGCGGCAAAGATTCGGAAGGCGATCGTCGAAGACCGAAAGACCGAAGTGATGTACCACGTCGGCCGCCCCGGAGAGGACGGCTACGTCAATCGCGTCCTCCAGGCGTGGGGAGTCGACGCCCATAACTCCCACACCAACGTATGCTCGTCCGGGGCGCGGGTTGGCTACGCGCTTTGGGCAGGCGCCGACCGGCCGTCGCCGGACCACGCCAACGCGAAATTTATCCTCCTCCTTTCGTCGCACCTGGAGACGGGGCATTATTTCAATCCCCACGCGCAACGGATCATCGAAGGCAAGTTCTCGGGCGCGAAGATGTGCGTCGTCGACGTCCGGCATTCGAACACGGCTTCGAAAGCCGACTGGTGGCTTGCCCCATGGCCCGGTACGGAACCGATGCTGCTTCTGGCGATCGCGAAGATCATTCTCGACGAAGGGCTCTACAACCGCGAATTTTTGGAGAAGTGGGTCAACTGGGAAGACACGCTCGCCCACCTTCAGAGCGCTCCCCCTTCCCCTGGCAAGCCACATGGAAGAGGGGGCTCGTTCGACGATTTCATCGCCGCCTTGCGGGAGCACTACGCCTGGGCGACGCCGGAGGCGGCGGCCCAGGAGTGCGGAGTCGATGCCGGCGCACTCCGCGAGATCGCCCGGGAGATCGGCAAGGCCGGTACCGCACTGGCGACCCACGTCTGGCGAAACGCGGCGGCCGGGAACCTGGGCGGGTGGCAGGTTTCGAGATGTCTCGAATTCCTGGTCGTGCTTATGGGAGCCGTGGGGACCGAGGGCGGCACCAACCTGAATTCCGACAACAAGTTTGTCCCTCCGCCTTTCCTCAAGCCCCCCGGCCAGAGCGTTTGGAGCGAGCTGCTTTATCCGCGCGAGTATCCGCTGGCCTTTCACGAAATGTCGATCCTCCTCCCCCATTTCCTGATGGAGGGCCGGGGAAAGGTGGCGGCCTACTTTACGCGCGTCTACAATCCGGTCTGGACGAACCCCGACGGCATCATGTGGGAGCGCGTCCTGAAGGACGAATCGAAGATCGAACTGCACGGCGCGCTGACGCCGGTCTGGAACGAGACGGCCCAGTACGCCGACTACGTGCTTCCGATGGGCAACGGAGCGGAGCGGCACGACCTGATGAGCCAGGAGACTCATGCGGCGAAGTGGATCGGCTTCCGCCAGCCTGTCCAGAAGGTGGCCCGCGAGAGGAAGGGAGAGAAGTTCGAATTCACTTACGAAGCCAACCCCGGCGAAGTGTGGGAGGAGACGGAGTTCTGGATCGAGCTTTCGTGGCGGATCGATCCCGACGGCTCGCTGGGCATCCGCAAGTATTTCGAGTCGCCTTTCCGGCCCGGCGAGAAGATTAAGATCCAAGAGTATTACCGCTGGATTTTCGAGAATTCGGTGCCCGGTCTACCGGAAGCGGCGGCCGAGAAGGGACTCACCCCTTACGAATACATGAGCCGCTACGGCGCTTTTCTCGTGAAGCCCGAAGCCTATGGCGTGTACGAAGAGTCCGGTTTCAAGACCCCCTCCAAGAAGCTCGAGCTGTTCAGCAAGACGATGGCGGATTGGGGCTGGACGGACCAGACAATGCCCGGCTATATCAAGAGCCACGTCTACCGTGGCGAGATGAAGCCGGGCGAATTCGAGTTCGTCCTCGTGCCGACGTTCCGCCTGCCGACCCTCATCCACACCCGCTCTGCGAACGCCAAGTGGCTATACGAGCTGAGCAATTCGAACCCCGTCTGGATCCACCCCACCGACGCGGAGAAGCTCGGCATCGCGACCGGCGATCTCGTGCGGATCGCGACCCGAATCGGCTACTACGTGAACCGGGCGTGGGTGACGGAGGGCATGCGGCCGGGAATCGTCGCCTGTTCTCACCACTTGGGCCGATGGCGCCTGAACGACGAAGGCACGGATCGGATGGCCGGCGTGAAAGTCGTCCGCGAGGAGGTGTCGTCCGGAGTCGTCAAGTTTCGGCGAGCCGAGGACATCGAGCCTTACGAGAGCAAGGACCCGGATACGAAGCGGATTTGGTGGACCGACGGCGGCGTCCATCAGAACCTCACGTTTGCGGTTCAGCCCGATCCCATCTCCGGGCAGCATTGCTGGCATCAGCGGGTCGTCGTCTCGAAGGCTGCGGAGGGAGACGCGTACGGCGACATCTTCGTCGACACCAACAAGTCGATGGAGGCTTACCGCGACTGGCTCTCCATGACGAAGCCGGCGCCTGGCCCCGGCGGACTCAGGCGTCCTCTCTGGTTCGATCGCGCCCTCCGCCCCAGCGACGACGCCTACGTGATCAAGGACTGAGAATGGCGTACCGCGACTTCCAACATTTCCTCGAAGTCCTCGAATCGAAGGGCGAGCTGAAGCGGATCAAGGAGCCGGTTTCGCCGACTCTGGAGATTACGGAGATCGCGGATCGGGTGATGAAGGCGGGCGGGCCGGCGCTGCTCTTCGAGAACGTCGTCGGACCTCCGCATCGCCTCGGCACCCCCGATCCAATGAGCGCCGTGATGGGCCACCCAGCACTCAATTCCCAATCCTCCAATCCTCCAATCCTCCAATCCTTCAACTATCCGGTGGCCATCAACACGATGGGAAGCCGTAGGCGCATGTCGCTGGCTCTTAGTAGTGAGGACTACGAAGAGCATGCGGAGCGCATCGCCGCCCTTCTCAAGCCGGAGCTCCCGAAGGGCAAGATCGAGACTCTGAAAAAGCTGCCTTGGCTGCTCGGGGAGCTGAAGGGCGTTCCTCCGAAGGAAGTGCACGGCGGAATCAGTCAGGAGATCGTCATGCAGGGCGATGACGTCGACCTCACCAAGTTGCCGATCCTCACGTGCTGGCCCGAGGATGGCGGCCCGTTCGTGACCTTGCCTCTCGTGTTCACCCACGATCCCTCGACCGGCAAGCGCAACGTCGGTATGTACCGCGTCCAGCTCTACGACCGCAATACCTGCGGCATGCATTGGCAGATGCACAAGACGGGAATGCGGCACATGGAAGCGGCCGGAGGCCAGGATCCTAGGATTGGAGGATTGGAGGATTGGAGGACTGAGAAAAGCCCCAGTCCCCAATCCTCAACCCTTCAATCCTCGCGTCGTTTCGACGTGGCCGTGGCTCTTGGCGGCGATCCGGCCCTTACCTTCAGCGCGATCTCGCCGCTGCCGCCGGGAATCGACGAAATGCTCTTCGCTGGCTTCCTCAGGCGGGAGAACGTGCGGCTGACGAAAGCGAAGACCGTCGACCTGATGGTCCCCGCCGATGCGGAGATCGTGATCGAAGGCTACGTCGATCCAAGCGAGAGGCGGCTGGAGGGGCCCTTCGGCGACCATACCGGCTACTACTCGCTCGCCGAGCCGTTCCCGGTTTTGCATGTCACCGCGGTGACGCAAAGGAAGAACGCCGTCTACCCGGCCACGATCGTCGGCGTTCCTCCGATGGAGGACGGCTGGATGGGAAAGGCGGTCGAACGGATATTCCTGCCCCTCATCCAGCTCAGCGTGCCCGAGATCGTCGATATGAACCTGCCGGTCGAAGCTTGCTTCCACAACGTCGCCTTCGTGTCGATCAAGAAGAAGTATCCGGGTCACGCCTACAAGGTGATGAACGCGATCTGGGGTCTCGGCGGCCTGGCTTTCACCAAGTTCGTCTTCGTGTTCGACGAGGACTGCAACGTGCAGGATTTGGGCGAGGTTCTGTTCCGCATCGGCGCGAACTGCGATCCGGGGAGGGATACCCTGATGTCCAAGGGCCCCGTCGACCAACTCGACCACGCGGCTCAAGAGATGGGCTTCGGCGGAAAGATCGGTTTCGACTGCACGCACAAACTGCCGGGCGAAAACGGCTTTAGCCGGGATTATCCGAAGCTGATCAAGATGTCGGACGACGTGAAGGCCAAGATCGACGCGCTGTGGCCGAAGCTCGGGTTATGAGACCGCCGATTCAACTTTTTGACGTTAACAGACCGTCGTCCAGTTGTACGTTCTTCCTATCATTCTTACTTGGAGGGAATCTCCCAAATGCGATCATTCTTTCGCTTAGCGTTATCTTGCCTCGGCCTGCTGGCGGTCGGCTGCCTCGCCTCGGCTGAGGTTCGTTACCGGCTGGTCCCTATCTATGGCCACCCTGGCGATGTATTCGTTGGCGCCATGGGTTTGAATGACAACGGCGACGTCGTTGGCGTGGCCGGCCCTAACGGCCGATCCGACGCATTCATCTTTCGCGGAGGCGTCATGACTTTCCTTACGCGACCGCAGGGCGCCTCCTACGTCCAAGCAAATGCCATCAGCGACTCCGGGATGATCGTCGGCTGGTCGGATAACAGCTCTTACCAGGGCTTGCGGTGGGATTCGAGTGGCAATCTGATTTATAGCGGTTCCGATCCAATCGAAAACATCAACTACCAGGGGCACTTCTGCGGCTTCCGCTACTCCTCTCCGTACAACTATGGCTATGTCTCCGACGGGAACTCGATCACCGGCTTCGGCCCTGGATCGGGCGTTCCGCGTGCCATCAACAATAATGACCTTACAGTTGGCGTGTACTACGATTCCGCCCTTCAGGCCAACGAAGTCTATTTCTGGAACCAGGGGATCATTACCTACGCTCCGCTTCTGGAGGGCTGCAGCCAGGTAAGTCCCCGAGCGGTCAACGACCTAGGGGACGCCGTCGGCGCGTGTTGGGGAAATTCGACACCCACCAAGGCATGCCTATGGCACAATCAACAGCCGTTCCCATTGCCTGGACTCCCCGGCCCGACCCGATCGGAAGCCACGGGCATAAACAACCGCAACGAGATTGTCGGCGATAGCACCGACACCACAACTCAGATTCAAAGCGCATGGATTTACCGCAATGGTGTAACGACCGACCTCAATCGGTTGACGGACGGCCTTGGGCGCCAGCATATTCTTGTCGCGACCGCCATCAACCAACGAGGATGGATCACCGTGGAAGTGGACCCTGGAGCAGGCTCGACGTCTCGCATCGGAGGGTTGCTGATCCCGGTCAACCGTCTGCCACTTCCCGGCCCGACCGTGTCCCACTAAACTACGAGCGTATTTAGCAACTCCTGAGATTTGAGGATCCTCGCCAAGATCAATCCTGCCTGGGCGTCCCCCTACACCCGTATCGGGGCGATCCTGATTCCGGTGAACCGCCTTCCCCCGCCGAGTCATATCGCACCGCACTGACGTGTCCGACCGCAAGAAAGCCCCCGGCCCGGCGGCCGGGGGCTTTCTTGCGTCTGGCATACGATGGCTCAATAGCTTAATGAAAAAGAAGTTAAGAGGGTCTATGCCAACAATGTTACGTTCAACCGGATAACACTATTTATATTGTAGAACGATGTATGTCCATGAAAAACTATACCTTATGGGTATAATATTGATATTGAACTATCTCAATACGATATAGTAAAATCGAATCTATCGCACTAAGAGCGAGGCTTATTTGCGGTTGCGAAGCACATATTAACTATATCGATTAGGCATAATTGCCAGTTTCCTCGGATCGGACGTCACAAACGGCAAACGGTCCTGCTTTCTTCGCATGTACAATTCGCGTGAGACGCAGTGGCTTAGGCCACGCTTCCTTATTGCATAGGAGAGGAAATGAAAAGAGTTTTAATTATCGCGGCGCTCGCCGTTGTGGGTGTTGCGCAGGCGGACACGCTTCTGTTCGACAATGTGACCAATTTTCGAACCGGCGTCAGCGGCGCCGGCGGATCGTCGACCAGTTCGACGCCGAATACGTTCATGGGCGACGGTTACGATCTGATTGCCGGCGCGAACAGCATCACCGGTTTCGACCTGTTCCCGGTCAACCTGTCGGGAACGAACTTCACCGGCCTGAAGATCAACATCTTCGTTTGGGGCAGCGTGAATACCAGCGGAACGGTTAACGCGACGACGCCGGCCTTCAGCAATCTGCTTGGCTCGTACACGGCGACGGTTGCCGGCACGTACAACACTGGGTTCTACTTCCCGTTCGAGACCGGCGATCCCGGGCCTACGCCGGGCTTTACCCTGGGCCAGGCGCTTTCGATCTCGAGCAACCGGATCGGCCTGACTTTCAACTATCAGGGCACGACCGACGGCCAAACTTACAACAGCGTCAACAGCCTGACCTCGCTCGTCACCTACGGGACGCCGGCATCGGTCGGCTCGAACGTCTTCGACGGCTATTATCGAAATGCCAACTCGGAGACGGATGGCAACTTCACTTCGGCGCTGCGTTCCTTCGGCCAGACGAGCCAGTCGGTCGGTGTGCGCGTGTATGGTACGGCGGTTCCGGAGCCGGCCTCAATGGCCGTCCTCGGCATCGGCGCTCTCGCTCTGCTTCGCCGACGACTCAGCCGCAAGGCATAGGTCAATCTCCTCACTAAACCAAGAAGGCCGGGAGCGATCCCGGCCTTTTTCTTTTGTCCGGCGAGTACAGTATCCGGGGAAATGGAAGGACACATCGGCGTCGACGAAAGCGGGAAGGGGGATTTCTTCGGACCGCTCGTCATCGCGGCCTGCTACGTCGGGCCGGAGCATTTGGCGGAGTTGGAGGGGGTTCGGGATTCGAAGAAGCTGACCGATCCGGTTTCCCTCAAGCTCTCGACGGTTATCATGCGGACCTGTCCGCACTCGGTGGTGGCGATCGGCCCCGCCAAGTACAACGAGCTTTACGCGAAGTTCCGGAACTTGAACAAGCTGCTGGCCTGGGGCCATGCGCGGGCGATCGAGAATGTCCTCGAACTGGCGCCTTGCGATCTCGTCATCTCCGACCAGTTCGCCGACCCGGCTGGGCTGAAGCGTCAGTTGTTTGAAAAGGGCCGCACGATCACGCTCCAGTCGATGGTGCGGGCGGAGGCGGATATCGCGGTCGCGGCGGCGTCCATCCTTGCTCGGGCCGAGTTTCTGCGCCGGCTGAAGCGGCTCGGCGACGAATTCGGCATCGAGCTGCCGAAGGGCGCTTCGGCTCAGGTGATCGCGGCTGGGAAGCGGTTCGTCGGCAAGCACGGGCCGGCGGACTTGAGCAAAGTCGCCAAGATGCACTTCAAGACAGTTCACTCGGTTCTCGGCTAGAGCCGGTCGATCCGCAGGCTCTCGCGGCGCGAAAGACCCTTTGCCACCCAGACTTGGGCGTGTCCCTCGCTCTTCATGCTCGCGGCGGCCGCTGTAGCGGCGCCCTCGTCGGCGAACCGGCCGAAGACGCTCGAGCCGGAGCCGGACAGAGCCGCATCGCGCGCGCCGAGGATTCGCAGCCGCTCGGTGAGGTCCAAGCATTCGCAGGGCGCGACGCGCTCGAAGTCGTTGCAAAGCTCGTCGCCTTCCGGCCAATCCCGCCATTCGCGGGGCTTCTCGTCCAGGCGGGCGTACATCTCCGGCGTCGAGCAGCCGATGGGCGGTTTGGCGATCACGTACCACTCCTCGGGAGCGTCCGGCAGAGGTGTGATCTGGTCGCCGTAGCCTTCTCCTTTGGCCCTGCCTCCGGCGAGGAAGAAGGGCACGTCCGCGCCGACGGCGGCGGCGAGGCTTCGCATCTCCTCCGGCGAGCCCGGCCGGATGTGGTCGAGGGCGCGCAAAAGTCCGGCCGCGTCGGAGCTGCCGCCGCCCAGGCCGCTCTGCATGGGGATGTGCTTTTCGAGCCGGACGCGGCTCGGGGCGACGGCGAAGACCTCCTGGCTCAGCCGAAGGGCCTTGGATACCGTGTTCTCGGCGGGCAATTCCGCGCCGTCCACCTCGACTTTCCAGGTCGGCGGCCCGCCGAATTCGACGTCGAGGAAGTCGTAAAGAGCGACGGCCTGAAAGACCGTGCGCAACGGATGGTAGCCCCGCCGATCCGGCGGCCCGACGGCGAGAAACAGGTTGACCTTGGCGGGGCAGGGGATGCGGAGTTTAGTCATCGTCGTGCCCTCTCTTCAACACGGAGGAGCGGAGGAACGGAGACTTTTGTTTTCGGTCGGCGACACTTGTCGATTGGCTGGCGCTTCGTGTCCCGGCAGAGCCAATGAAGCTCCCACGCTTACTCATCCGGCTTCCTTTCAACATGGGGGAGCGGAGGAACGGAAGCTCTAATGCTGGGATGTGCCGGATTGATGATTCGGCTTACACCTTGCCTCAGGGCCGGCACATTGAAGTTGATGAGAAGGCCGACAGGCTTATTGGTCAATCGCAAATAGGAAAGGAGCTGCGCCTTGTGAACGGCCAACACGATCTCGACAGCTTTGAGCTCGACGATGATCTCGTCGAAGATGAGGAAGTCAAGGCGGAGTCCGGTCGCAACGTAGGCGTCGCGATACGTAACCGGAACGTCGACCTGCCGTTGAAACTCGATTCCAAGATGGCGAAATTCAGCGGTAAGACAGACCTCGTAAACCGATTCCAGTAGGCCTGGACCAAGCTCGCGGTGGACATTGATTGCCGCGGAAAGAATCGCACCCGTCTTCTTGTGCAGATCGGCCGTCAGGGCCGGACGTGCTCTCGGACCAAACCTCGCAAGCCCATTCTCTTCCATATTCGAGTCCTCAATCTCGTCGCCGCGAGCCCAAGCCCAAACAAACCTCCGTTCCTCCGTTTCTTCGTGTTTGAAATAGACCGGGCTACCCGTTCAGCAACTGCCGCAGCACGTACTGCAGGATGCCGCCGTTCTTGTAGTAGAGCAGCTCCTGGGGTGTGTCGATGCGGACTCGGACTTGGAACTCCTTGTCGTCGGCCCTCATGGTCAGGGTCTTGCCGTCCTTGAATTCGTTGTCCACGGCGTCTCGGAGTCCGACGACGTCGAAGGTTTCTTTACCGGTTAGCTTGAGCGACTCCGCGCTCTCGCCGGGCATGAATTCGAGGGGGAGGACGCCCATGCCGATCAGATTGGAGCGGTGGATGCGCTCGAAGCTTTGGGCGAGGACGGCCTTGATGCCGAGCATCATGGTGCCCTTCGCGGCCCAATCGCGGCTGGAGCCAGTACCGTACTCCTTGCCCGCGATGACGAGGAGCGGGGCGCCGTCCTGCTTGTACTGCACGGCCGCGTCGTAGATCGTCGTCACGTCGCCGGTCGGCAGGTAGACGCTGTAGCCGCCCTCGGTGCCGGGCGCGAGCTGATTCCGCAAGCGGATATTCGCGAAGGTACCGCGCACCATGACCTCATGGTTGCCGCGCCGGGAGCCGTAGCTATTGAACATTTGGGCGGTGACGCCGTGATCCGTCAGGTAAGAGCCGGCCGGGGAATTCAGCTTGATCGAGCCGGCAGGGGAGATATGGTCGGTGGTGACGCTATCCCCGAGGAGGGCCAGGCAGCGGAGGCCGTGCAGCTCTTCGACGTGATCGGGCGCCTTGGCGGACATGCCGTCGAAGTAGGGCGGATTCTTCACGTAGGTCGAATCGGGATTCCATTGGTATTGATCCCCGCCCTCGACGTCGATCGCATTCCACTTGTCGTCACCCTTGAAGACGTCGGCGTAGTTGTCCACGTAAAGCTCGCGCTTGACGCCCTTGGCGAGCACGTCGGCAACCTCCTGCTGGGTCGGCCAGATGTCCTTCAGGTGCACATCCTCGCCGTCCTTGCCCTTACCGAGCGGGTCCTTGTTAAGGTCGATGTCGATGGTTCCGGCGAGGGCGTAAGCCACGACGAGTGGGGGCGACATGAGGTAATTCGCCTTCACGTCCTGGTTGATGCGGCCCTCGAAGTTGCGGTTGCCGCTGAGCACGCTGCAAACGACGAGGTTGTCGGAGTTGACGGCCTGCGAGATCGCCTGGGGAAGGGGGCCGGAGTTGCCGATGCAGGTCGTGCAGCCGTAACCGACGACGTCGAAATTCAGCTCCTCCAGATATTTCAGAAGGCCGACCTTCTTGAACATATCGGTGGCGACGCGGGAGCCGGGGGCGAGGGAGGTCTTCACCCACGGCTTGACGTCGAGGCCCTTCTCGACCGCTTTCTTCGCGACGAGGCCCGCCGCGAGCATCAGCGAGGGATTCGAGGTGTTCGTGCAGCTCGTAATGGCGGCGATTACGACAGAGCCGTTCGTCACCTGGCCGGCGGATGCGTTGGCCTCTCGCTCGGCTTCGGTTGGAGCTTCGAGGAGGGCGACGCCGCCGGAGGTCTTCGCCGTATGGGTCGCGGACTTGATCGCGGAGTCGAAACCGTCGTGGAAGTTCTTCTTCGCCTCGCCGAGTCGCAGGCGGTCCTGAGGGCGCTTCGGCCCCGCGATCGAGGGCTCGACGGTGGCGAGATCGAGCTCCAGGGTGTCGCTGTACTCGGCCTCGGGCGAGTCGGGCGTGTGGAACATGCCCTGCTCCTTGAAGTATTTCTCGGTCAGCTCGATCAGCGAATCCGGGCGGCCGGTGAGCCGCATGTAGTTCAGGGTCTCCTGATCGACGGGGAAGATGCCGCACGTCGCGCCATACTCGGGCGCCATATTGCCGATGGTGGCCCGGTCGGCAAGAGGCAGGGTCGAGACTCCGGGACCGTAGAATTCGACGAACTTGCCGACGACGCCCTTCTTGCGGAGCATTTCGGTCACGGTGAGGACGAGGTCGGTTCCGGTCGAACCCTCCCGCAGCTTGCCGATGAGCTTGAAGCCGATGACCTGGGGGATGAGCATGCTGACGGGTTGGCCGAGCATCGCGGCTTCGGCCTCGATCCCGCCGACGCCCCAGCCGAGGACGCCGAGCCCATTGACCATCGTCGTATGGCTGTCGGTGCCGACGAGGGTGTCCGGATAGGCGACGTTGTCGGGGTTGACGAAGGTGACGCGGGCGAGGTGCTCCAGATTGACCTGGTGGACGATGCCGGTATTGGGCGGCACGACGCGGAAGTTGTCGAGCGCCATCTGGCCCCATTTCAGGAACTCGTACCGCTCTTTGTTGCGGTCGTATTCGAGGTCGCGGTTAATGAGAAGCGCGGCCTCGCTGCCGTAGGCGTCGACTTGGACGCTGTGGTCGATGACGAGCTCGACGGGCTGGAGGGGATTGATCTTCTTCGGATCGCCCCCAAGGCTCGCCATCGCAGCCCGCATCGCGGCGAGATCGACGACGCAGGGGACGCCGGTGAAGTCTTGGAGCAGGACGCGGGCGGGGGTGAAGGAGATCTCCTTGCTCGGATCCGCCTTCGGGTCCCACTGGCCGAGGGCGAGGACGTCGGCGGGGAAGACGGACCGCTCGTTTTCGCAACGCAAGAGATTTTCGAGCAGGACGCGAAGAGAGTATGGGAGACGGCTTGGATTGACGCCGAACTTTTCGAGTGCGTCGAGCCGGTAGATGGTGTAGTCGGTGTCTCCGCTGCGGAACGTCGCCTTCGCGTTAAAGCTGTTCATACCTCTGGTTTTACCTTTATGGGTACCGCTCTGGGACCCGGCTTGTCGGGGCTGTAGCCGCTTCGCGGCTGTGTCGCGGAACCGGGTCGGGGATTTCGAATCTAATCGCCGAATCGGCGGTGGCCGGGCGGAATCCTCAGCTAACCCTCGCAGGCGAATCATCGGTGCGTCCGGGAACGGTCCCCAAACGCCTCACGACCGAAAACCGGAGGTGTTTTCTTTGTTCGTTCCGGAACCCGCGATCGACGGAGGGGGCCCTCCCTCTTGCTGAAATCTCTGGGTCAGCTCGCCATCGGCTCGGAATGGATCAGCGCCGGGGGCATTTTCCTCGCTTTCGTTCTCGTCACATTTCTCGTCGCGGCCCCGGTCGTCGGCGACTGTATCTGCGTTCATCTGTGACTGATCTGCGGTTGCATTTTTCGAACCGCAGATGAATGCTGATGGGCGCAGATGGATGCTTGTCCGGGGGTCGGGGGCTTTATCTGCGCTCATCTGTGGCTGATCTGCGGTTGCATTTTCGAACCCGCAGATGAACGCTGATGGGCGCAGATAGATGCTTCCGGTTAGTGCATCCCGCGCCGATCTTGCGGCTAATCTTGGCTGAAGTAGTCGCCGTAGGCATGCTGACCTGGTTCGTTCGTCTGAAGGAATCCGAACGATAGGCCTTATAATCAAATTGCATGGCACTGGCGAATAGATCTGTCGATGGCTCCAGATTCGATTGGGGGCGCGCGGGGCGCGAGCTTTGGAAGCAGGCCCGCTCGCCATGGTGTATCGCCTATTTCGCGTTCGCTCTCACCGCGCCGTTCTGGATTCCCGCCACGGTCTACGGGCTGCTGAAGTCGTGCCTGGTCGCCCCGAGCGGGCTCTGGATTTGGCTTTCGCTGCTGGTCGTCGGTTGTCTCGTCCTCTGGGGCATCGGAGGCTTGTTCGCGACGGTCGTGAAGTGCGCCCGGCGCAAGCGCCAAGTCGATCGCACCGGCTCTCCCGAGCAGCGGCGGGCTGCCGCCGCCGAATACCGGGAGCACGTCGGCCGGCGAATATGGCGACTCTGGTGCGCCGCTATTGCCACGACGCTCTTCATCCCCCTCTCGGTTTCGCTGGTGCTTCTGACCTCCTTCCAGGAGCCGACCTATATCCACGTCGTCCACGGAAAACGAGCCTATGCGACTCCGCGGCAGAACTTGGAATACTTCCTGCGGTCGAGGGAGCGAAGAGGCATCTTTACGCCGCTATGAGCCGAGCTCGTGCTTTTGCCGCCTCCGGCGGACCCGATCGGCATGGCTGCCGTCGTTGCGGGGGCTGCATGATTCGCGAAAGGTTCAAACAGGCCATATCCCGGCCGGCGCCGGGATAACAGAGCCAAGATGGCTCTGTCACACTCCGCCTCGAAGGCGGAGGCATGTGCTCACGCGAATCATTCGGGCGAAAGCCTGCGCCGCGGGTGAATCGTCCAGACTAGCCGTGTGGACATTTTCCTTGGCGGCCTTGCGGTGATCGGGATGAGCAGGCTTAAGACCGAGACGATCGTCGACTCGCGCCACGGGCTGGAGCTGCGGCTAAACCTCGACGGGCGCTGCGTGATCGACTCCCTCAAGGTTCGCGGGCAGGAAGTTTTGTCCTCGAAGGGCATCGCCGGCGGAATCAAGATCGGCGGGGCTTGGTACACGACCCAGTCGGGCATCTCTTCTCCGACCCTCAAGACCGAGGGCGGCCAGACCGTCGTCAGCGGGATTCGGTTCGGTAAGGATCGTGCCGAGATCGAGGAGACCTGGACCTTCACCCCCAAAATGGAAGGCCTGGAATGGACGATCGACCGCCGCTATCCGCCCGGCGTCACCGCCGACGATACGGCCTGCCCCATGTGGAGCTTCGCGAGCATGTCGACCTGGACGGGCGCGCTGCTGAGCACCGGCGGCGTCGCCTGGTGCAAGCTGTTCGACGCGAAGAACGCATCCTATGCGATGCATTCCGATACCGCGACGTTCTGGAACGCCTCGACCGGCGTCGGGCTCGAAATCCGAGCCCCAGGCTCGGACTTGGCAATGCGCTTCAGCCGTCAGCCGGATGACACTGTTACCCTGGCCTGTGAGAACGCGGGCTCCGCGCTCGTCCCCAGCCAGGGCCTCTACCGCTTCCACCGCGACCGGCAGGACGTCTGGAAGCCGGTCGAGCTGCCTGACGGCCACCTCAGGACGACCTACATCCTGCGAGGATTCGATTACAGAAAAGAGTTCGGTCGGGGCGAACTGAAGGGGATCGACGGGGACGCCGTGCGGGAGATCATGAACACGATCGGCCGGATCGGGGTCATCGACGACAAGATCGTCGGCAGCAACGGCTGGTACAGCGGCTACGCCTGCCTCCACGAACCCTGGTTCGCCCTCATGGCCGGTGCGGTGGACGATCCCGCTTACACGCGCAAC
Source organism: Fimbriimonadaceae bacterium (assembly GCA_035545155.1). Taxonomy (GTDB): domain Bacteria; phylum Armatimonadota; class Fimbriimonadia; order Fimbriimonadales; family Fimbriimonadaceae; genus JAEVZK01. The sequence continues at coordinate 166,937 of DASZYX010000002.1, forward strand.
CTCGCCCGTAGCCTCGACTATCAGCGGGACAATGCGATCCAGCTGGACGGCATGGTGAAGTCGCGCTGGGCTTACTTTACAGGCGACTCCCAGCCCGGCACCTACGATGCCAACGGCTTTTACGAATGCCAATGGGGTCGGCTGATGGATACCCAGACCTCCTATGCGATCAACGTCGCGGAGACGTTCGACCTGAACGGCGACCTGAATTGGATTCGCGGGCAGAAGGAGGCCTGCGAGAAGGCACTCGCCTATCTGATGAAGAGGGACACGAATGGGAACGGCCTCGCGGAGATGGCCGTCGATTCGCACGGGGCTCGCAAGTCGAGCGACTGGCTCGACGTGATCTGCGCCAGCTATGAGAACGCCTTCGTCAACGCCCAGCTTTATCGCGCGCTCGATCTTTGGAAGGACATCGAATCCCTGCTCGGCGATAGGGTCAAAGCGGCCGAGTTCAGGGCCGCCGCGGCGAAGCTGAAAGCAAACTTTAACAAGGCGATCGACAGCGGCGGGTTCTGGGACCCGGCCCACCGGTGGTATGTCTATTGGCGTGAGAAGGACGGCTCGGTCTACGGCGACAACCTGACGTTGCCGGTCAACTTCATGGCGATCGCCTACGGACTCTGCGACGATCCGGCGCGGCGCAAGGCCATTCTCGACCAGACCGAAGCGAAGATGAACGAGGAAAAGCTCTTCTGCTGGCCGGTGAACATCTATCCCTTCACGCCGGACGAAACCGGCAACCAGCCCTTCCCGACCTACGAGAACGGCGACATCTTCCTCGCCTGGGCGGAGACCGGGATTCGGGCCTACGCCAAGGACGAGCCGGAGGTCGCCGTCAAATATCTGCGCAACGTGCTCGACCGCTATAACCGGGACGGGCTCGCCTTCCAGCGCTATCTCCGCAAGGATCAGGCGGGGGCGGGCGACGATATCCTCGCGAATAATTGCAGCGCGGTCGTCGGACTCTTTCGCGACATCTACGGCATCCAGCCGAAATACAACCGGCTTTACGTCGATCCGCACATGACGGCGGCGCTGGCGGGGACGAGCGTCAAGTACCGGCTGCGAGGGCGGGATTATACGATTCGGCCCGGTGCTTGGAGCAGGGTCGAGAGCGGAGGCTGGAGCGTCGAGGCTTCTGGCGACTTTGCGGTCGCTATTCACGAGAAGTCGGCGGACTACTTCCTCGGCGATTCGGCGACGCCGAGTCTGAGCCTGACGGCGGCGAAACCGGCGCAGGCGAGGATCGAAGAGTGGAGCGCGTCGAAGCGGCGCTTGTCCGTTCACGGGCTCGGCGCCGTCGCCTTAACTTTTCACGGCATGAAGCCGGGCCCTTATCGCGTCCTCGTAGACGGCCGGTCGCGGACGGCCAGAGTTGGTGCAGACGGGCGGCTCCGACTGACGGCATCGGGGGAAATGGCCGTCGAAGTGAGACCCGAGAGTTAGGTGCTCCAGGTTGCGCTAAGTACGCCCGGCAACGAGCAGGCGGTGCGAAGGATGGCATCCTGATCGCCGCCGACCCGAAGAAGCAACTCGACGTTCGGATCGGTCTTCAATATTTGCGTTTGGTTGATCCGCATGCCCGCGTCGTTCAAAACTTGCAGCACGGAGACGACGTCGGTCTTCTCCCGCAGGGCGAGAAGCAACTGCTTCGCGTGGGCGTTCGGGAAGAGGCGCTGCTCGACTCTCGAAATAAGCGCAAGCGTGATCAGCGTGAGCGCGGTCGCGAGAACTGCCACGATCATAAACGCGCCGCCGATGCTGACCGCCATCCCGATCGCCGAGACCGCCCAGATGCTTGCGGCTGTGGTCAGGCCCTTGATCTCCGGCCCGACGCGAAGGATCGTCCCCGCCCCGAGAAAACCGATACCGGTGAGGATTTGGGCGGCGACGCGGCTCTGCTCGGTTCCGCCGAAGGATTTGCTGACCTCCGTGAAAAGAATCACGCCGAAGATGATCAGCATGTGAGTCCGGATGCCGGCGGCCCGTCCGCCCCGCTCTCGCTCCCAGCCGATGAGCCCGGCGAGGACAGCCCCAATTCCGAGCTTGGCGAGAATAACCAGAGCCAGATGCAGACCCTCGGCATCGACCGCCCACAGGCCGTTCATGCATTCAGGTTAGCATGAACAGCCCATACAGCCCCGGCAAATCGGGGGGCAGGACATCCAAACCGGTTATCGCTCTGCGGCGAACGACGCGTGAACAGGTTCGCTCACTCCAAGCCTATGGCCGCGAGGTAACCGGCTGTCCGAGTTGACGCTCGGCCTCCTCCTGGAGCGCGTGCATGTCCTCTTGCATCTTCAGCCGGATTTCCTCGACGGCCTCGTCGGAGGCGTCCTTCGGCACGTAGTACGGTTCGCCGAACACCATCATGGATTTGCCGAACGGGACCGGGATCATATGGCGATCCCAGGCGTTTTTGAGCAAGATGCGCGGCCTGGAGCTGATGCCGACCGGCACGAGCGCGGCGCCGGATTTCTTCGCCATCAGAAGCACGCCGCCCTGGCAGGCGCCGGAGGGTCCGCGCGGGCCGTCCGGGGTCATCGCCATCGTCGCGCCTTGCCGAAGGACTTTGATGCTCTCGACCAAAGCTCTCTCTCCACCCCGCCCCGTGCTGCCCCGGATGGTGTTGAAGCCGAGCTTGCGGAAGATGTTGTTCTGGATGTCGCCATCCTTGGAAAGGCTGATGACGACCCAAAAGCCGCGGTCGCGATACTTCGCTCCGGCGATCGAGGAACGGCCATGCCAGCCGCAAAGAATCTTGCCTCCCTCGATTTTCTCGAAGGCCTCTTCGTTGACGGTCTTGATTCGCAAGGTGAGGCCGATCAGGCGGACGAGAGCGGCAATCGGGGCGCTGAGCACTCGAGGCCGAACGCGACGCCACCAGGCTTTCATTCGATCCATCCCCGGGCGCGGGCCAGCTCGAAGGCGGGATGAAGCGGATATTCGCTCTTGAGCCGTTCGAGCAGGACTTTCGCTTCCTCCGGCGCGGACTCCCTTTGAAGCGCGGCGAGGTCGAGAATCGCATCGGGACGCTGGGCTTCGCTCGCCGGGTCGTCGATCACGCTTTCCAGCAGTTGGCGTGCGGCCTCGCCGTCGTGGGCGGCCAGCCGTTCCGCGAGGCGGACGCGCTTGATTGCGGGTATCCGCCCGAGCTCTCCCAATTCGTGCAGCCGCGCGATGGGCTTGCCGGCCGATTCATCGGGAAGGAGGTCGACGATCCGGACGAGCGCGCCGGCTTCGCCGTCGACGTTGTCCATCAGGCGGTGGGCATCGATGAGGTGCTGGAGGGCGACCGGATCGTCGGGGTGAACTTCGAGATGCCGCAGCGCGGCGGCGACGGCGGCCGCGGGGCCGCGTTCGTTCATCTTGTCGAGCACCTCGTGTCCGAGCTTCAGGTGGCCGAGATCGGGGGCGCGGAAGATCAGGCTCATCACGAACCCGGCGGCAAAGCCGCCGAGGTGAGCCCAAAAGGCCGTCGATGCGCTCGATTCGCCGATCGTCTTGAAGGCGCCGAGAATCTGCAAGGCCAGCCAGGCCAGGATCACCGCCGCGACCGGCACGCCGAGGCGGGGAGCGAGAGGAACGCGGAGCCGCAAATAGCGGATCCCATAATAGGCCGCGCAGCCCGCGATGCAGCCGCTTGCCCCTACCAGAGGATGGGGCTCCGAGATGTTGCGCGCCGCGAACAGCGCGTGAGCGCCGACGCCGGCAAGGCCGCTGACGAAATAGACGGCGACAAAGCGCAGGGTTCCCGTCGCCAGTTCGACCGTCGCGCCGACGGCGGCAAGGAACAGCATATTCGCGAAGAGATGGAGCAGGTTCGCGTGGAGAAACATCGAGGCGAATACGCTCTCGAAGGTCGGGCGAACCGGATTGAAGCCGAAGTCGTAGATGAGGTCCGGCTGCCACACCATCGCGAACGCGGCGACGATATTCGCTACGATGAGGATAAGCGTCGCTATGGGGAGCCGGCTGCGCTCGCTCAAGCTTCCTGGAGCATGTCCTCCGTGATATCCACGTTGACGTAAGTCTCTTGAACGTCGTCGAGATCGTCGAGGGCGTCGAGGAGGCGCATCAGCTTGGCCGCGTCGTCCCCGCTCAACTCCGCTTTATTGGTCGGCATGTAGGTGAGCGTCGCGTCCTCGGTCTTGTAGCCTGCGCCGGTCAGCGCATCGTTCACCTTGTGGAGGTCCTCCATGGCGGTGATGACGGTGATGCTCTCGTCGTCCGATTCCACGTCCTCGGCCCCGGCGTCGAGCGCGGACAGGGTGAGCTCGTCCTCGTCGACCCCGTCTTTGGCGAGCGTGATATTGCCGACGTGCTTGAACTGCCAGGCCACCGAGCCGTTCTCCGCCATATTGCCGCCATGCTTGCTGAAGGCGTGGCGGACTTCGGCGACGGTCCGGTTCTTATTCTCCGAATAGCATTCGAGGATGATCGCCGAGCCGCCCGGCCCGTAACCCTCATAAACCAGCTCCTCGTAATCCGCGCCTTCGATTTCACCGGTTCCGCGTCCGATCGCCTTCTTGATGTTATCGACCGGCATGGAAGCCTCGCGCGCCTTCTCCACCGCCACCCTCAGCCTGGGGTTCATGCTCGGGTCTCCGCCGCCTGCTCGCGCCGCGACGATGATCTCGCGGCTGATCTTGGTAAAGAGCTTCCCGCGCACCGCATCCTGCTTGCCCTTGCGGATGCGGATGTTCTTCCATTTACTGTGGCCTGCCATTGCGGTCTATTTTGGCATGGTTGGCGATTTTCCAGGTTTGCGTACAATCCAAGCGTGGTGTCGGCTCAGGCGATTTCGTTGGATAGAATGGTGCGAGCCGTGGAGAAGGTTCGTGAACGATTGTTGCGCGCGGTTGCCGCGCTGGAGGCGCAGGCGTTAGGTATGCGATCGCGGGCGGGAATGCCGTAGCGGCGTGGGTCACGACGATCGACGAATCCGCCGTGAGAAACACGAGGGACGTCGACGTCCTGCTTCGCCGGGACGACTTTGGCAAAGCGCGAGCGGCGCTCGAAGGAGCCGGATTTGTTTACCATCACACGGCGGCTCTCGATGTCTTTCTCGACGGCCCCGACGCCAAGGCTCGCGATGCCGTCCACGTCATCTTTGCCAATGAGAAAGTGAGGGATCACGAGCCGATGGCGAATCCGGACGTTACGGATTCCGAAAGCGCGGGGGGCTTCCAGGTGATCTCCCTCGACGCCCTCGTTCGGATCAAGCTGATCGCGTTCAGGGACAAGGACCGGACTCACTTGCGTGACATGCTGGAAGTCGGGCTGATCGACGCGTCCTGGATCGAGAAGCTCCCGCCCGAGCTTGGCACACGCCTTCGTCAATTGATCGACGACCCGAACGGGTAGCGTATGGCATGGAGTCGCGGCGAGATTGGCACGAGGACGACGAGTTCTGGGAGCTCGCCGAGCCGCTCATGTTCGACGACATCCGCATGCAGGGCGCCTTGCCCGACGTCGAGCATGTGATCGCTCTGGCGCAGGTAGAGCCGCCTGCCTCGGTCCTCGATCTTTGCTGCGGGCCGGGGCGTCACTCCGTCGAGTTCGCAAGAAAAGGTTTTACGGTCACCGGCGTCGACCGGACCGCGCGATACTTGGAGCGAGCCCGGAAGGCGGCGGGCGGTCTGCCCGTCGAATGGGTTCACGAGGATGCCCGAAGGTTCGTGCGGCCGGAACGTTTCGACTTGGCCATCAACATGTACACGTCGTTCGGCTACTTCGAATCGCCGGAAGAGGACCTGCTCGTCGCCTCGAACCTCGCACAATCGCTGAAGCCGGGCGGCGCGCTCGTGATGCAGCTCGTGGGCAAGGAGGTGATCGTAAAGCGGTTCGTCGAACGGACCTGGGAGCAGCGTGGGGACATCACCCTCCTCCAGGAACATCGCCTGCATTCGAACTTCTCCGCAATCGAGAACCGGTGGACCTTGCAGACCAAGTCCGGCGTGAAGGAGATTGGCTTCGTTGTACGGCTGTACGCGGCGACGGAAATGAAGGCCCTGCTTCATCAGGCCGGGTTCTCCAGCGTCCGATTCTTCGGCTCGTTGGAGGGCCTGCCCTACGACCAAACCGCGCTCCGAATGATCGTCGTGGCCCGGAAATGAGGAAGGCCCTCTGGAGGAGAGGGCCTTTAGGGGCGAGGTGAGATCGCTTACTTCTCAAGGGAGGGTTTGAGCAAGTGACGTGCCAATCGAGACGGTCCTTGTCACAAAGATCGTTAGATTTTTCTTCGGAGCCTACGAGCGCCGGTAACCTCACGCCATGGCAGAAAGGACCGCGTTGATCGTTTGGGGTGGATGGGATGGGCATGAGCCGGACAAGGTGGCCCGATTCTTCGAGGACCTTCTGAAGGCGGAGGGCTTTACCGTCGAAGTCCAAAACACGCTCGATGCGTTCGCCGATGCCGAGAAGATGGCCGGGCTGAGCCTCATCATTCCCGTCTACACGATGAGCACGATCACCGCCGAGCAGCGCGATCCCGTCATCAAAGCCGTCGCCGAGCACGGCGTCGGCATCGCCGGATGTCATGGAGGGATGTGCGACGCCTTCCGGATGGATACCGAATGGCAGTTCATGACCGGCTCACAATGGGTCGCCCATCCCGGAAACGACGGCGTGACGTACAGCGTGAAAATCGACCGTTCAAACCCGCACCCGATCACCGACGGCATCCCCGACTTCGAGGTCGTGAGCGAGCAGTATTACCTCCACGTCGATCCGGGCAACAACGTGCTCGCCTATACGGAATTCCCAACCGCCGGCGTCGACGGTCCTCACGTCCAAAACCCCTGCAAGATGCCGCAGGTGTACACGAAGATGTATGGCGCGGGCCGGGTCTTCTATAACGCTCTCGGCCACCACTGCGACATTCTCGAAGCGCCTCAGCCGCGAGAATTGATGCGCCGCGGATTCCTCTGGGCCGCGAAGGGCGTCGGACTTTAACCTCCGAAGCAAGCTTTATCGGGTCGGGTCGCCAGGCGTTCCCTGGTTCGAAGGTTGTCCGTAAAGCCAGACGGAATCAACAAATCCGCGGCAACTGGTCGCCGCTCAGCAGGTCGAGCACCCGATCCACGCCGATCCGGCTTCGCATCGTGACGCCGGAACCCTCTCGCACAGACCCAATCGCGGCCGTGCCCGACGAAACCTCAAACCGTCGCATGATCCCCAAGGCGATCTCGGCCTGCGGTTCCGGAACGAAGGCCACGAACCTCCCTTCGCAGGCCACGTAGAGCGGGTCGAGGCCGAGAAGCTCGCAGACCGCCGCGACGTCGTCGCGTACCGCGACCGCCGGCTCCTCGATGTGAATCCCGATTCCCCCGTCGCCGGCAATTTCGTTCAGCACCGTCGCAAGCCCGCCTCGCGTCACGTCGCGCAGGCAATGCACCTCGACACCTTCCGCCAGCATCGCCAGCACCGGCTCGTGGATCGCCGCCGAGTCGCTGTCGATGGGCGGATCGACCTCCAATCCGTCCCGCGCCGTCATCACGGCCGCCCCATGCCGCCCGACGTCGCCGCTCAGTAAAACCGCATCCCCTGCGCGGACAGAGGCAGGCAAAATCGGAACGGCCGAAACCACCTCCCCGATGCCCGCGGCGGAGATGTAAATCCCATCCGCCTTCCCGCGCTCGACGACCTTCGTGTCCGCCGCCAAGACCCGGACTGAGGCCCGATCCGCCGCCTGGCCGATACTCGCAACGATGTCCGCGAGAGACGCCACCGGGAATCCTTCCTCGATCACGAAGGCCAGGGAAACCCCGATCGGCCGCGCGCCGCCCATCGCGAGATCGTTCACCGTTCCGTGAATCGCGAGCGAGCCGATATCTCCCCCCGGAAAGCGCCAGGGATGGACGACGAAGGCGTCGGTCGTGAAGGCGAGCCGCCCCGACGGAATGTCGAGAGTCGCCGCGTCGTGCTTCAAATCGAGCTGGGGATTGCCCAAGACCGGCCGGAAAACCATATCCAGAAGCCGCTGCGCGACCCTTCCGGAGCCGCCGTGGGCAAGCTGAACGAATTCCGCCGATGAAATAGGGACCGGGCACGAAACGTTCATCGCGAGCCTGCCAGCCGGTACCGGTAGTAAGCCGCGCAAGCGCCCTCCGACGACACCATCGGCGCCCCGAGCGGGCTCTCCGGCGTGCATCGCTTCCCGAACGCCGGGCAATCGCAGGGCTCCAACCGTCCTTGCAGCACCTCGCCCGCCCAGCATTCCGCGTTCTCCTTCGCCACGGGAGGAAGGCCGAACCGCTTCGACGCGTCGTACTCCGCATACGCTTCGCTAAGCGAAAGCCCGCTCTCCGGAATCGGCCCCAAGCCTCGCCAGTCCCGATCCGTGATCTCGAAGACTTCGTTCATCAATGCAAGCGCCGGCCCGTTGCCTTCCGGGTGGACGGCCCGCGCGTAGGGATTTTCGACCTCGCATCGGCCGGCCTCCAACTGCTGCACGCACACCAAAACGCCCTGGAGAATATCTGCCGGCTCGAATCCCGTCACGACGATCGGGACCCGAAAACGGGAGGCGAGCGGACCGTATTCCGAGGTTCCCATGACCGCGCAGACGTGTCCGGCCGCAAGGAAACCCTGGACACGGTTGCCCGGCGAGGAAAGAATCGCTTCGATGGCCGGAGGCACCCGCACATGCGCGACCAAGGCGCTGAAGTTTTGCAGCCCCCTCGCCACCGCCGTGCGAACCGCGAGCGCATTCGCCGGCGCGGTCGTCTCAAAGCCGACTGCGAAGAAGACGACCTCCCGATCCGCCTCGGCCTCCGCGATGCAAACCGCATCGAGCGGCGAGTAGACCGCCCGCACGTCCGCCCCCTCCGCTCGGGCATGCAGCAGGTCCGTTTCCGAGCCCGGAACCCTCAGCATGTCGCCGAACGAGCAAAGCACGCATCCCGGCGTCCGCGCGATCGCGATCGCCTGATCGATCAGGCCGATCGAGGTAACGCAGACCGGGCAGCCCGGCCCATGCACGAGCCGCACCTCCGAAGGAAGCAGGGCGTCGATACCGAAGCGGAGAATCGAGTGGGTTTGCCCGCCGCAAATCTCCATGATTGTCCACGGCCGCGTCGTCGCAGCGCGGATCGCCTCCGCATATCGGCGGGCAACCTCGGCGTCCCGGTATTCGTCGAGATATTTCAAGGCGAACCCTCGCTCAGCTCGGAAAGGTCCTCGACTTCCCGCAAATATTGGAAGACCTTCTCCGCCTCGGCCGGGTCGATGACATTGATCGCAACCCCGACGTGTACCAGCACATAATCGCCCACCGTCGCCTCCGGCACGAAGGCAAGGTTCACGCTTTTACGAATGCCGCCGAAGGACACGCTGCCGGTCCGCTCGAGAGCCGAAGTCTCGACGATCGACTCAATCCTTCCTGGGATGGCTAGGCACATGGTTCACTCGACCAGGACGAATCCAGGTTACCCACCGGCGCCCGATTCATTCCCATGCCACCGCCGCCAGTTGCCCGAACGCGATCCCCCCGTCGTTGGGCGGAATCCGCTGATGCCCAACGGGCCGGAATCCGGCCGCTTCGAGCCGGTCCCACGCTGACTCCAGCAGGAGCCGGTTCTGGAAGCAGCCGCCGCTCAAGGCGACGGCTTCGAGCCCGGTCCGCTCCGCGATGGCGACGATCGCCTCCGCCAGCCCGGCGTGAAACCGGGCCGACATGACGCCCGCATCGCGATCGTCCAAAAGAGCCGCCAGCGCCGGAGCCCAATCCAATTCCCAAAGCCCTTCCGCCTCCTTCAGGGGGAAAGGGTAGGCGCCATCCCCCCGCGCCAAATGCTCGAACCGCATCGCCGCGTCTCCCTCGAACCGCGATTCCAAGATGCCCGCGCCCAGCGCGGCGAAGCCGTCGAAAAGCCGCCCCATGCTGGAAGTCGTGACGCAATGCGAGCCCGTCGCCAAGAGCCTGCGTAACGACCGCAGGGCGGAAGGCTCGAACGCCCCCTTGGCCCACTCGCCGAAACCCGCCGGCCAGTTGGGGCCGTACGCCTCCCGCAGGAGGCCCAACGCGGCTCGCCGCCCCTCGCGGACCGCTGCCTCGCCGCCCGGCAAGAGGAACCGACGCAGGCGCCCGATCCGCTCGACCGATCCGCCTTCCACGCGGAAGAATTCCCCTCCCCAAATCGTCCCGTCGGTCCCGTAGCCGGTCCCGTCCCAGACGACGGCCAGCGCCTCGTCGATTCCATTCTCGGCGAGGCATGCGAAGGCGTGGGCGACGTGGTGCTGGATCGCCTGAGCCGGCTTCCCGAGCGAGAGCGCGAACCGGGTCGAGGCGTAGTCGGGATGCAAATCGTGGATCACGCCCTCGATCTCCAAGTCGTAGAGCGCGGCCACGTCGCGCGCCTCCTCCTCCATCCGCACGCGCGACGGCGCCGTGTCGAGATCGCCGACATGCTGCCCGACCACCGCCGATCCTGCTAGCGACACCGCGACCGAGTTCTTCATGTGCCCGCCCGCCGCGAGTAGGCCGGCCGGGATGCCGGGAAGCGGAATCGGTAGCGGCGCGTAACCCCTGGCTCGCCGCAATACGACGGTCCGCCCCGTCATGACCCGCACCACCGAATCGTCCACCGGCCGGGCGATCGGGCGGTCGTGAACGAGCAGTGCGTCGGCGATGTCCGCAAACCGTGCCAAAGCCTCCCGCTCGTCGACGCAGATCGGCTCCTCGCTCAGATTTCCGCTCGTCGCCACGAGCGGGAAGCCAACCTCTCCCAGCAGCAAATGATGCAGAGGCGAGTAGGGCAGCATCAGCCCGAGATTCGGGTTCTCCGGGGCGACCGATTCCGCCAAGGAACCCGGAATCGCCGCAACGAGGACGATCGGCGCCTCTGGCCCGGCCAGAAGACGGGCCTCCGAATCGCTGATCCGCGCCAAGGAGCGAGCCATTTCCAACGACGGAGCCATCACCGCAAGCGGCTTCGCATAGCGCCGCTTCCTCTCCCGCAGGCGCCGGACCGCCTGCTCGTCCCGCGCATCGACCATCAAATGGAAACCGCCAATGCCCTTCAGGGCCAAAATGCCGTCACCGCGCAGGACCTCGACGGCTCGCGACAAGGCCTCCTCCCGCCGCGCCAACACCTGCCCGCCCGGCGACCATAGCTCGATTTGCGGACCGCAGACCGGGCAGGCGATTGGCTGGGCATGAAATCGCCGGTCGCTCGGCTCCCCGTACTCCCGACGGCATGCCGGGCACATCGCGAAGCCGGCCATCGTCGTCTTCGGACGGTCGTACGGCAACCCTCGCAGGATGCTGTAGCGCGGCCCGCAATGCGTGCAGTTGATGAAGGGATAACGGTAGCGGCGATCCTCGGGGTCGCGCATCTCGGCCAGGCAGCGAGGGCACGTCGCGATGTCGGGAAGCATCACCGCGAGCTTCGGGCCGGACTCTTCGCTATGCAGGATCTCGAAGTGCCCTAAACCCCGGGGCGGTTGCGCCACGGTTTCGAGCCCGGTCAAATGCGCCGGGCAGGGCAGCTCGGCAGAAAGCCGGCGCAGGAATTCCTCGATGCGGGCCTCGTCCCCTTCGATCTCGATCTCCGCGCCCTGCGCCGAATTCCGCACATATCCCCTCAACCCAAGCTCGGTAGCAAGCCCAAAGACGAATGGCCGGAAGCCGACGCCCTGCACGGCGCCCCGCGCGGCGATGCTCAGCCCGACAGGCAAGCGCGGACCTCCTCGACGATCCTCTCCGCCGCCACGAGAGCGCCCGACCGAACCGCTGCGCCGACAGGCTGCCCGATGCCGAACTCTTTGCCGGAAATCGCGAAGACCCGCACCAAAGGCGGCAACTGGCCAAGCGTCGCGCCCAGGGCGAGGGCTTGCGATAGGCTCATCGTGTGGGTCGAGGGGCTGCGATAGCCTTCCAGCGCCTCAGCCGGCCAAGAGAAGGAAACGACGTCCCCCAAGGGAAGAGCGCAAAGGCACGCGTCGACGATGAAGGCACCCTCGTAACCCTGCAAGCCATCCGCAAGGTCGAGAGGCTGCTCGATCAGCAACACGGCAACGCCCGCGCCGCCTAGCTGTTCGCGGGCCGCCGCGACCGCCAGCGGCCCCGCTCCATCGTCTCCGCGCAGAGGATTCCCAAGCCCCACGATGGCGACGCGCGGCCTCAGACCTCCTCGATCTTCAGCCGCAGAAAGTGAGTCGCGCACGAGATGCATGGGTCGTAATTCCTTACCGCCTGCTCGACCTTCCAGCGGAGCTTGTCTTCCGGCAAGTGGAGAATGCCCGGAATCCATTCCCGCAGGTCTCGCTCGATTCTGGCCTGATTCTGCGAAGTCGGGGGCACGATCTGCGCCTTCGCGATCATCCCACTCGCCGTCACCTCGTACCGGTGGTAGCACATTCCGCGCGGCGCCTCCGAACAGCCGTGAGCCACGCCCGCGACCGGCCGATACTCGGCGCACGGCTTGGACGGCTGCTCGTAGCCGTCGATGATCCGCAACGATTCCTCGATCGCATAGATCGTTTCCACGGCCCGGACGAGGATGCTCTTGAATGGATTGGTCACTCGCTCGCCGAGCTTCAGCTCGTCGGCGATTTGCCGCGCCACCGGCGTGAGCAGCTGGCGGTTCAAGTTGTAGCGGGCCAGCGGTCCGACCTGGTAGGGACCGAAGCCGACGTGCGTGCAATGTAACGCGTGGGCGTGCTGTTCTTGGAATTCCTGGAAATGCTCGCCGAATTCGCTTAGAGCGATATCCAGCCCATCCGTCGAGACGAGCCGGCCCTCGAAGATCGGATATTCCGTGCCGTTGCGCATCGAGACGTATTCGGTGACCGGATCGAAATCCGGGAAGTCGAAGCCGCTCACCCAGCGCGCGGAGAGAACGGCGTCGTCCAGAGCCGCCTGGAGCGAGTCGCGTAGCGTCAGCAACGCGTCCTTCGTAGGCGCGGCATAGAAGCCGCCGACCCGAATGTTGATCGGATGGATTTCCCGGCCGCCGACCAGCGTCATGATCGCGTTGCCGACCTTCTTCATCCGCAAACCGCGCTTCACCGCTTCCGGCTCGCCCGCCGCCATTTTCACCGCGTCCTCGTAGCCGAGGAAGTCGGGCGCGTGCAGCATGTGGACGTGGAGCGCGTGGCTCTCGATCCATTCGCCCGCGTAGATCAGACGCCGAAGCTCCCGCACCATCGGATCGAGCCTGATCCCGAAAAGCGATTCGAACGCGGTCGCGCTGGAGGTCTGATACGCGATCGGGCAGATGCCGCAAATCCGCGACGTGATGTCCGGCACCTCGTCGTGGCTGCGATCGACCAGAAAGGCCTCGAAGAAGCGCGGCGGCTCAAAGATGCGAAGCTGGACGCCCGCGAGTTCGCCCTCCCTCGTCTTTAACGTCACCGAACCCTCCCCTTCCACGCGGGAGAGCGCCTCGAATTTGAATGTGCGGGTGCTCATCGTGATAACGCCTCGCTTTGCGTCGCCAGCGGCTCGGCCGCGCAGTTGATGCCGCGCAGCATCCTCAGTTGCTCCAGCCTCGAAACCCCGATCTTCGACATCGTCGCCGACCAAGACTCGGTGTTCGCCGAATCGTTCGGCCCGAAGCAGCCGTAGCAGCCGCGCCCGAAGGATGGGCAAATCGCCCCGCATCCCGCTTGCGTGATCGGTCCCATGCAGGCCGTTCCCTTGCTCACGACGACGCAAACCCGGCCCTTGCGCTTGCATTCTTCGCAGACGCTGTACGTCGGCAGGTTGGGCTTGCGGCCGGCCAGGACGGCCGTGAGGAATTCGAGAAGCTGCGTCTTCGAGATCGGACAGCCGCGCAGCTCGTAGTCGACGGTTACGTACTCCTGGATCGGCTTGGATTTCGCCAGACTCTCGATCCATTCGGGATGGGGATAGACCGTCTCCGCATAATCGTGGACGTTCGCTTCGTTCCTCAAGGCTTGGATGCCTCCCGACGTCGCGCAAGCCCCGATGGCGACAAGCACTTTGCTCTGCTTTCGCACTTCCTGGATTCGGCGCGCGTCGTCGGTCGTCGTGATCGAGCCTTCGACCAACGAAATATCGTACGGCCCCGGCATGTGGACGCGCGTCGCCTCCGGGAAGTAGGCGATATCGACGGCGCCGACGATGTCCAGCAGCTCATCCTCGCAGTCGAGCAGCGTCAGCTGGCATCCGTCGCAAGAGGCGAACTTCCAGACCGCGAGCTTGGGTTTTCGAGGAGGTCTCATAGCTCTCTGATCTCCATTTGGCGTCCCATCTGGTCCCAACTATAGACCGGGCCGTCCAGGCAGATGAAGCTCCCGCGAAGCTGGCAATGGCCGCAGAGGCCGACGCCGCACTTCATGTTCCGCTCCATCGAGAGGAAGATACTGTCGCCGGGAACGCCGCATCGCTCCAGCTCCTGCACGCTGTAACGGATCATCACCTCCGGGCCGCAGACCATCGCCACCGTGTCGAGCGGGTCGAAAGGAGCGCGCGGAATCAACCGCGACACGACGCCGACGTTGTTCCGCCAGGTCGTCGGCGCCCGATCGACCGTGATCTGAAGATCGAAGTCGAAATGCGACCGCCACTCCGCCAACTCCTTCATGAACAGGACGTCTTCCGGAGTCCGCGCGCCGTAGAGCAGGACGAAGCGCCCGTAGAGCGCCCGGTTGTGCATGACGCTGTAAATCACGGGGCGAAGCGGCGCGAGGCCGATGCCGCCGGTGACGAGGACAAGATCGCATCCTTTCGCCTTGTCCATCGGCCATGACGTCCCGAACGGCCCGCGGATCATGACTTGCGCGCCGGGCTTCAGCCTGCCGAGCGCCCTGGTCACCTCGCCGACTTCGCGGATCGTGTGGACGATCTTCCGGGACGACTCTGGATCGCCCGAGATCGAAATCGGCACCTCGCCGATGCCGGGCAGGCCGATCATATTGAACTGGCCGGGAAGGAAGGACATCGTCTTCGCCAGGTCCGGCTCGACGAGGTCTATCGTGAACGTGTCCGATGTTTCCCGCCGGACCCGGTCCACGATCATCAGCTTGGGCAGCGTCGGATCGGCGGCTTTATGAAGGCGTTCAGTGGTTTGAGGCATACATATCCAAGAGTTGAACGCGAGTGGACTCGAGTCGATGCTCCAGCACGTCGGCGACCCTCATGAACATCGCATGACCCAACTTCGGGTCAGCGTCGCATTTAGCCCGCAAACATGCGGAATCGAGCGCAATCGCCCGCACGAGCTCGAGCGCGATGACGTCGAATCGGGCTCCTCCTCCGACCAATCCGGACCAGCCGACCAAATCTCCCGACGTGGCGACGTCCACGGTGACCGGGCCTCGCCCAGGCGCGAACGATTGCACGGCAACCCTGCCATGCCGCAAGAGATAGATCTTGTCGACCGGGGAGCCCTGTTTGTACAGAAATTCGCCTTCGTTGAAGACGACGTTGCTTGCGCATCCGGTGATGAATTCGATATGCTCCTGGCCCATCCCTTCGAGGAAAGGATGAGCGGCGAGAATACGTGCCAGCGATTCCATATTTGCTTCTATCCTCTTGGCGAAACGAACACGCCGTCGCTGTTGGGCCGGCTTCCGGCCTCCGCACCCTGCGGTCCCTTCGTCTCCGTTGACGTTCTTGGTGATTGGCGAGGCTTGGCGTTGCATAGCGCCGTCGCCTCCTCCGTAATATCGATCCCGGCCGGGCACCAGGCAATGCACCGGCCACATCCCACACAGCCCGACATTCCGAATTGGTCGATCCAAGCCGCAAGCTTGTGGGTCAACCATTGGCGATAGCGCGAAGCCGGGGAAGGCCGAACGCTGCCGCCGTGAATATAGGAAAACTCCTGGTTGAAGCAGCTATCCCAAACCCTCACGCGCTCGGCGGAATTCGTCGCCAGATCTGCGTGGTCTTCGACCGTCGAGCAGAAGCAGGTCGGGCAGCTCATCGTGCAATTGCCGCAGCTCAGGCATCGCTGGGCGACCTTCTTCCACAGCGGACTCTCCGCTTGGTCGTACAGCCGCTCCTTGATGTCCTCCCGGTCGAAGTGCTTCGAAATTTCCGCCTCCGCCTTCGTCAGCTCCCGGCCGAATGCGTCGAGATCGTCGCGCGTGGGCTTCTTGGTCGGCATCGCCGACAGGATTTGCCTCCCCTTGTCGCTTCCCGCTTCGACGACGAACCGATGGCCTTTTTCATCCAGCAATTCGGTGAGGCAAAGATCGAAGCCGGCGCGAACCTGCGGCCCGGAGTCCATCGACGTGCAGAAGCAGAGGCTCGTCGCCGTCGAACAATTCACCGCGATCAGCAGGGCATTCTCCCGGCGCATCCGGTAATCCTCGTCGGCATATTTCCGGCTCAGCATCACCCGGTCGAAGATTTCGATCGCTTTCAGGTCGCACGCCCGGAGCCCGATCAAGGCGAGCCTTCGGATTTTCTCGTTCGAAGGGACGAGCTCGATCATCGAGCCTCTTCGCGCGACCGACCAAAGCTGCCGCTTGGGCGGGAACAGCCACCGCTTCGCCGAAGTCGGCCCGTTGTTGTAGCCGAACAGGCGCTCGTCGCCTCGCCTTTCGAGGCGATAGCTCCCCGCGCTCTGAATGTCCCTCCAACCGATCGGAAAGTCCTCGACCTTGGAGATCGCATCGAAAACGATGACCCCGTCCTTGACGGTCGGCCCGATCGTTTCGTAGCCCATCGATTGGATCGAATTGAGGAAGACTTCGAAATCGTCCCGAGCGAGAATGGCGTGTGTGGCTTCCTGATTTGGAGAGTTTTTCATGGATTGCCCACTGCCCTATTCTGGTCATCGAAGGACCGAAACCGATGTCGCTGGTTTCGATGACGGAGGTTCGGTCGCCAGTAGCGATACCGTATGGGCCGAGAGAAGCCCCTCTCCGGTGTGGTTCGCCACGGGAGAGGAGGTTGGGGGTGAGGGTCAAGGCCGATAAGGCCCGTGTTCGCAGTCCCGACGAGTCGGGCAGAACGAAAGAGCGAACCCGCACATGGAATCCCTAGCCCGAAGGGCTGTAGCCGTCGCAACAGCGACGCAGGCGACCCCGGACAAGCCGGGCAAGTCAAAGAAGGGTGATCAAGCGACCTCGACCTCGACCACGTCCAGTTCCCGCCCGGAAACCACGTCGGTCGAGAGCCGTCCGCAGACCGGGCACGCGAAAATCGCGTCAGACGGCGTGAACACCCCGCAGCCGGCCGCGCACCGGCACGTCACCGGCACGAGATCGATCTCCAGCAAAGCCCCTTCCGCCAAAGTCCCCTTCGTCACGACTTCGAATCCGAATCGGAGCGCATCCGGCACGACTCCCGCCATCGCCCCGACTCGGAGACGCAAGCGCTTCACCTGGCCGGCGCCCGCGTTCTCCGCCGCCTCGATCGCCATATGCACCGCTTGCGTGATGATCCCGGTTTCGTGCATCCACGCCCAAGATACTCGGCGATTCGTGTAGTCTGGCCACGTGCGAGTATGTCTCTTGATCGCCGTTGTATCGATCGTGGTCCAAACCGTCGGGGCATCCGGCCCGGCTCAGGCCGAAGAGGGGAGGTGGTTGGGCGTGCGCTTCGATGCCAAAGGGCAGGACATACCCTTCTCGTTCCTCTATGACGGCCAGAAATCGGCCGATCTCCTCCCCCGCTGGCGCTCCAGTTCGAAAAGCGAAATACTCGACGCCAACCGAAAGCGCCTGACCGTCATCCGGACCGATCCCAAGACCGGCCTTCAGGTGCGCTGCGTCGCCCTCCTTTACGCCGATTTCCCCGCGGTTGAATGGACCGTCTACGTCAAGAACACGGGAAGCAAAGACACCCCCGTCGTCGAAAATCTCCAAGCGCTCGATACGAGCTTTGTACGGGATGGCGACGACGAGTTTCTTCTCCACCACAACGTCGGATCCCTGGCGAGCGCCTCCGATTACGGCCCGCTCGAAACGCCGCTCCCCGCGAACGCCGTCAAGCGCATCTCCGCGGCCGGAGGCCGGCCCACGAACACCGATCTCTCCTACTTCAACCTCGCCTTGGGAAATCGCGGGACCATCGTCGTCGTCGGCTGGCCCGGCCAATGGGCGGCGACCTTCGCCCGCGACGGCGGAAAGGGCCTGCACGTCACGGCAGGGCAAGAGCTGACCCATTTCAAGCTCCATCCGGGCGAGGAGGTCCGAACCCCTCTCGTCGTGCTTCTCAACTGGAAGGGCGACTGGATCGACGGCCAAAACCAGTGGCGGCGCTGGATGATGGCCTACGGAATGCCAAAGCCGGGCGGCCATCTTCCGCCGCCGATGATGGAGGCGAGCAGTGGCCGCGCCTATCGTGAAATGATCGGGGCCGACGAAGCGAGCCAGATCATGCATATCCGCCGCTACCTCGAGGAGGGCTTCAAGCTCGACTACTGGTGGATGGACGCCGGCTGGTACGTCCAAAAGCTGGGCTGGCCCCAGGTCGGCACGTGGGAGGTCGATCCGGCCCGGTTCCCTCACGGCCTCAAACCGATCAGCGACTATGCCCATCAGCATGGCGTGAAGATCATCGTCTGGTTCGAGCCGGAGCGTGTCGCCCCGGGAACCTGGCTTGCCGAGAACCATCCCGAATGGCTCCTCAGCCCGTTGGCCTGCCTCGATGCCCGACGCTCGGCCACTCTAGGAACCAGCGAGCCCAACGTCGTCTATAACACGAGCGAGGAGCCTTTCGCCTGGAACGGCATCCGCTGGGAAGCCCGCAGCCTCTCTTTCCATCCCGGCCCGAAGGGCGAATATAGCGTCGTCCGATGGACGGCCCCGGCCGCCGGCGAATATCGCATCGACTCGACCTTCACCGGCATCGACGAAAAGACGACGACCGACGTCCATGTCCTCGCGGCCGGCAAGCCCCTATTCGCCGACTTCATCAATCTGAACGGCAAAGGCCGGCAAACCACCTTCCAAGGAGCGGCGCGCCTCCAGGCCGGGCAAAGCCTCGATTTCGCCGTCGGCTTCGGCAACGGAAGCCACGGCTGGGACTCGACCGGAATCGCCGCGACCATCACCGGCCCCGACGGCCATCGCCACGACGCGGCTGCGGAATATGGCGGCGGACATTGGAGCTACGGCTACTTCGTCCCAGGCCAAACCCCCGACGCGACGACCTTCAAGCCCTACGACGTCCATATTCGAGGCGGCGCCGACGGCAACCAACTCCTCGATCTCGGCAATCCCAAGGCGTGGAAATGGCTGGTCGAGCATATCGACAAGCTCATCGTCGATAACGGCATCGATCTTTACCGCCAAGACTTCAACATCGATCCCCTGACTTTCTGGCGCTCCCACGACGCCCTCGACCGGCAGGGGATCACCGAGAACAAGTACATCGTCGGCTATCTCGCCTACTGGGACGAGCTGCGCCGCCGCCATCCGAATATGCTCATCGACTCCTGCGCCTCCGGCGGACGCCGAAACGACTTGGAAACGATGCGCCGGGCCGTGCCCCTCTGGCGCAGCGACTACGCCTACGAGCCCATCGGCCATCAGGGCATGACCTACGGGATATCCATGTGGCTGCCCTTCCACGGCACCGGAACCGTCGCCACGGTCGACGCGCCCTACTACGGCGGAGGCGTCACGCCCGTGCAGCCTTACGCCTTCTGGAGCAATACGGCTCCCAGCCTCGGATCGGGCATCGACATTCGGGAGAAAGGAATCGACTACGCCGCCCTTCGAAGGCTGTTCTCCGAATGGCGCGAAATCTGGCCCGACTATTACGGCGACTTTTATCCCTTGACCCCCTACAGCCTCCGGGACGATGCTTGGATCGCCTGGCAATTCAATCGGCCCGAATCCGGCGAGGGCATGGTTGAAGCCTTCCGGCGCAACAAGGCCGCCGACGACACAATCCGCTTGAGGCTGCGCGGACTCGATCCGAGGGCCGAATATACCGTCAAGGTTGTCGACGGCCCTGTCGGACTCGACAAAGCCGATTGGTCGGGCGTCGAGCTCATGGAGCAGGGCCTGTCCCTCCGCCTGACCGAGGGCCCCGCCGCCGCCGTCCTGACCTATCGGCTTGTCCGGAGATAACGCTGACTTAGGCTGCCGATTGAGTCAGAAAGTCCCTCGTTGTCCGATGAGCTCGGGCAAACCGGAACGTATATGCACAATAAATGTAATAGAATGACAGGGCTCACCCCGAACCTCTCTAGAGCTAACGTTCGTTCGAGCCGGCCGACCGAACGGGCGCCACGAGGGCGCCCCTTTCCCATGTCGCTATCCCGCGACGACCGCGCTCGCTCCGACCGGCTGGCCGTGCTCGTCGTTATTCCAGCTTTGAGTCTGGAAGGCGATATAGGCCATCTTCGGCCCATCCGGAAAGAGGATCAGCAGCCCTCCGTCCACGTAGCGGCCGTTCTCGTTCGAGAAGCTATGTCCGCCCTCGTTCCCCTGGTTCATATGGATGTTGTGAACGCCGTCGTCCGGGCGGAAATCCCACGCCGGATCGAACTTTTCGCTCGGCTCGTAGCGATGCCCGAAGGCGATAAAGGTCGCCTCGGCGTCCATGCCGGCCTGAACGAAATCCATGATCGCGTCCGTCCCCCCGCCGTCCGGGCGGAAGAGAGGAAGCGGAGCCATTTCCGCCTTCGTCACGAGATTTTGGGCTACGTAGTCCAGCCCGGCCTCATCTCCCACCTCGAGATTGATGATCCCGTCCACCATTCGCGTCAACCTTTGGAGTTGAGATAGATTCGAGGCGTCTTTGATCGCATAGAGAACGCGGACATCGAGCGGATTTCCCTCGTTGTCCTTGGTCACCTCAGACCGGATGTTGACCGCGACGTCGAAGTTCTTTCCTCCCGCGTCGATGTGCAGATGGTAATGCGGACGAGTGGCGTCCTTCTGAGAAAACGGCTTAGCTTCCACAACCCGACCCTTCAAAATGCTGTAGATCAGGCCTCGATGCTGAACTTGGGCGCCACCGCCCTGGGTGTTATGCGAATGATGATGGCTCACAATGTTTCTCCTGCGATGAACTGCGGAACCGAATCCGCCGAGGCCATGGCGAGAAGCCGGCTTCTCATCTTATGCAGTACTCCGTCGATAGCATATTGCCAAAATTGAGTGACCACTAAGTACCTTGACCTATATTCTGAAATGCTACCATGGACCCCATCGTTTTAACCGCAAAAACATGGCATCTATGGCAACAATCTGAGCCATGGCCTAAATTTGGTATCTCGCCCCCCAACCACAAGGACTCGGTCATTGTGGGGTGCGGAATATCGGGGACATCATCCTAATCGAGCGGCGAGTCGAAGAACCGCGTCGAGCGCTTCGTTTATGCGGGGATCCCTCGAATTCACAACGCCTCCAACGCAATAGCGCAGCCCACTCGAACCATAAACCATACTCCCCACCCCACCGGCGCTATAAAATGAACCCGTGGCGCATCCGCTTTCCGACCTGGCCGAAGAGATTCTCCGAGAAGCCATGGCCCGGTTTCCTCTCAGCTACACGCCCGTCGTCAAGTGGAAGCGACTGCGAGTCTCTGCCGGCATGGCCTATTACCGGATCGGGACGATCGGCCTGAGCAGCCTCATCTTGGACACGCCCGAAAAGCTGCGCCAAACCCTCCTCCACGAATATGCGCACCTGCTCGCCGTGGATCGCCACGGGCGCAAAGCCGCCAATCACGGCGTCTACTGGAAGCAAGCGATGGTCGACCTCGGCGTCGAGCCGAAGGTGCGCCACAACTACGAATGCGTCCGCAACACGGCCCGCCAGACCGTCACCTACCGCTGTCAAAAATGCGGGGCTCACATTCAGCGGAGCCGCAAGCTCCCGCGAAACCGGCGATACGTCCATGCGCGCTGCGGAGGCGGATTGAGAATGTTATCCGTCAAATCCGCTACTGCCGAGGTGCAGGGCGCGTAGGACGTACCGGGACCAGACGAATGTGGATCGCTAAAGCCGAGCATTGCAGGCGAGTCGACCAAAAGGCGAGCGAAGAGTTCGGCATCCCCGCCAAGAGCCTCATGGAACGCGCGGGGCAAGCCGTCTTCGACGCCGTGCGCGACTTTGCCCCCGCTGCGGGCCACATCGCCGTCTTTTGTGGCCGAGGCAATAACGGAGGCGACGGATTCGTCGTCGCCCGGATCGCCCTCGACCACGGCTACTTTGCCCATTGTATCGTCGCCGCCCTCGAATCCGAGATCGCCGGCCTCGCCGAAGAGGAGATGCGCCTGGCTCAGAAGCAGGGCGTCTGCATGACGTTCTGCGATAGCGAAAAGTGGGCGAAGAAGCTGGACTGCGTCGCCCACAAGGATCTGATCGTCGATGCCCTGCTCGGAACCGGAGCCAAGCGCATCGTCGAGGGACCGATCAAGGAGGCCATCCAGGCGATCAACCGCAGCGGCGTCCCCGTCATTTCCGTCGACCTTCCCAGCGGCATCGAATGCGATACCGGCCAAGAGCTCGGCGAAAGCGTGTGGGCCTGCCGCACCGTTACGATGGGGCAGCCAAAGCCCTGCTTCTTCCAGGGAATCGGGCTGGAGCACTCCGGCTATTGGGAAGTCGCCGACATCGGCTATCCCGAAGAACTTCTCGAAGAGCCGACCGAGGCCCGTCTGATCGAGAGCGACTGGGTGGGCAACCTCCTCCCCGAGCGCCTCCGGGCCAGCCACAAACGCGATAACGGCGCGCTTCTCATCGTCGCCGGCAGCCGCACGATGCCTGGCGCGGCGACCCTCGTCGCTCGCGCCGCGCTCCGCTCCGGCGCGGGGCTCGTCACCGTCGCTTCCGTCCCCTCCGTTTGCGACGCCGTCTCCCACCATCTGCCCGAAGTGCTCCTCCTGCCCTTGCCGGAGAAGGATGGCAAGATCGCTCCCGAAGCGGCCGCGATCCTGCTCGAAAAGCAGGATGCCTATACCGGCGCCGCCTTCGGGCCGGGCCTGTCCCATGAGCAGCCCGTCGTCGATTTCCTCGCGAGCCTGTGGGCCGAATGGCGCAAGCCGAGCGTCATCGATGCCGACGCTCTGAACTGCGTGGCTCTCGGCGTCGAATTGCCGAGCGCCCCCAGCGTCCTTACCCCCCATCCCGGCGAGATGGGCCGACTGCTGAAGCAAAGCGTCGCCGAGCTCCAATCCGACCGTTTCCTGACCGTGCGCCTCGCCGCCGAGCGTTTCCACCGGTGCGTTCTCCTGAAAGGGCCGTTCACGATCGTCGGCGAGCCGAATCATCCGCTGCTCGTCAACACGACCGGCAATTCCGGCATGGCCACCGGAGGCATGGGCGACACGCTGACCGGAATTATCGCCACTTTGCTCTCCCAAGACTTGCCGACGTACCTGGCCGCCGCTTGCGGAGTGCATTGGCACGGCCTCGCGGCGGACCTTTGCGCGTGCGAAATCGGTCCAATTGGCTATACGGCGGCAGAAGTTTCGAACTACCTGCCCTCCGCACGCGTTAGAATTCTGTCAAGTTGCGAATCAAAGCCACCCTGTTAATGCTCCTTGGAATCCTGGCCTGCTGCCAGGCTCAGCTCAAGGTGTCTCTTCAATTTCCCTCCGCCGCCCCGCGCGAGGTCTTCGTCGCCGGCGAGCTTCCCAAGATTCCTCCGGCAACATCCACGAAAGCCGGCGGAGTCAGTCTGGATTTCGACATCCCCTCGTTCGGCGGAAACGACCGGATCTACGTCTGGGATCACACGTCGAACAACATCGCCTCGAAGCCGATCAAGGAGATCACGGGCGGAAGCTGGGTGCTCAAGGACAGCGATTTTAACCTCGTCGGGACCATCACCGTCCACGTCGAGCATAAGGGGCTGCCCGTCGAGGCCGCCAAGGTAAGCCTCAGTTCGAAGGGCAAGACCGATGAAAAGCTGCTCGATCCCACGCTGAAGGGCGACGTCCAGTTCTTCGGGTATCCGGCCGGGGACTTGCATGTCAAGGTGTCCTACAACACGACCGACAAGAAGGAGGGCTCGTCCGAGCAGATCTTCCCGGTCGCCGCAAAACGAGACAAACCGGAGCCGGTGCTTTCCGTCGCCATCGCGGACGATGTCGCGACCGTCGCCGAAAGCCCGGCTTCTCAGCCCAACGCGGCCCAGGGAGCGCCGCAACAGGGCAAACCGGCCGCGTCTCAAGGCGAAGAGGCGAGCTCGCCCGGCAAATTCATCATCATGCTGTTGGCGCTGGTCGCGATCGGCGGCCTCGCCTTCTGGCTCTATCACATGTCCAAGAACAAGCCGAAAGAGCTCGAGGATTTGATGCAGAAGATCGGCGTCCAAATGCCGACCCAGCAGGACCCGAACGCGGCGGCTCCGATCCCGGTGGCGCCGCTTCCGCCCGCTCCCTCCGCTCCGAAGATCATGCTCGACGATGCCGAGCCGACCCCGTTGGGAGCGCCGACCGCAGTCGTCGCAACGCCGATTGCCACCGGCGGCGAGCCGACTCTGGTGAGCGAAGGGGGCGCAAGAACGACCCTCGCCGCCGGCGAGACCCTCGTCGGACGCGAGGAAGGTCTCGGCGTGAGCTTGGTCGGCGAGAGCACCGTTTCGCGCCGCCATGCGAGCATCGTTCGTAGCGGAAACTCGGCGGTTCTTAAAGATTTGGGCAGCACCAACGGCACTTTTGTCAACGGAACCCGTCTTCAGGGTGAGACCACGCTGAAACCAGGGGACCAAGTCCAGTTCGGTTCGGTGCGGTTCCGCTACGAAGGCTGATTTTTCATGGGCCAGTTGCTTTTAAAGATGCTCGTCGGCGCAGCCGCCGGGCTCGCTATTTGGATGATCTTCGAGCCGTTCGCGCCCCCGCTCGGCAATCCCCGCGAGCCTGCGTGGGAGCTCGAATTCGTGATGTGCCTCGGCATGGCCGTCGGCCTCGCCGTGGGCGCGCTGAACGGCTGGATTCAGGGCAGCCGCGCCCACGTGCTCCGTGGGGCGGGACTCGGCCTCCTCTTCGGTGGCATCGGCGCGTCTCTCGGCTATGAGATCGGCGGCTCGCTGGTTGCCGGCATCTTCCATGACGCCACCATCTTCATCAATCCGCAATACACGGTCACGACCAAGATGTTCGCTCGGGTTGTCGCGATCGCGCCTATCGGAACGCTGCTCGGACTGGCGATCGGAGCCAGCACTCTGAATACGCGACGAGCCACCCAGGGCGCCCTTGGCGGCTTGATCGGCGGCGCCGTCGCCGGGTTTGTCTTCGATCCCGTCGGCGTGGTTGTCGGGCCGATGACGGTGGGACTCAATGGCGGGGGACATGGCAACTCGGTCGAGACAGGATCGGTTTCTCGCGCTCTGACCGCCGTGCTCATCGGCGCGCTGATCGCCCTCTTTATCGCCATCGTCGATCTCCTCTCCCGATCGGCATGGGTGCGCCTCGTCCTTGGCCGCAACGAGGGCAAAGAGTGGCCGATCGATAGCGAGCGCACCTTCATCGGCCGGAACGAGCGGGCCAACATCCCCCTCTTCGGAGACCCGAACATCGCCCCGATGCACGCCTGCATTATCAAGCAGGGCCAATCCTACACGATCACCGATGGCGGCTCGCCGATGGGCACCTACGTGAACGGCCAGCGGATTCAGGCGGCTCCGCTCTTCCACGGCGCGCAGATCCAGGTCGGGTCTTACGCCCTCCAGTTCCTCATGAAGCATGGCGCGGCCCCTGCGCGAGGACCGGAAAACTTCAATCAGGCTTACGCGATCCAGAATCAGCCCCAGCCGGCCGGAGTCGCACCCTTCGGCGCCCAACCCGGCTATCCGGCGCAGCCTCAGACCGCCGCCGCGACGCCCGCCCCCGGCTCCCTCTACGGCTCCGCCCCGACTCAGGCCATGCCCGCGCCCTCCGGCTCCTTCGCGCCCCAACAGCCGACGGTCGCCTTCCCCAACCCCGCCTCCCAGCCGACGACCGCCTTCGCCCCGGTCGCTGCCGGCGGCTTCGCTCTGGTGGGCGTGGACGGCCCGCTTATCGGCCAACGCTTCCCCATCCGGGGCGTGGTCGAGCTCGGCCGCGAGTCCGGCGCGATTCCGATGAGCTACGACACGAACGCGTCGAGACGCCACGCCAGCGTCGCTCCCGGCCCTGCCGGAGTGATGGTGAGCGATCTTGGCAGCACAAACGGAACTTTCGTGAACGGCCAACGCGTCCAGAGTGCGAATGCAGGACCGGGAGACCTCATTCGAATCGGCGCAACGACTTTCAGAGTAGAACCGGGATAGAGGATCAGGATTGCAGGATTGTAGGATTGGAGAATTGAGGATTAGAGGATTAGAGGATTAGGAGAGGCGAGGCCGCTCAGAGGTCCAATCCCAATCAATCCTCCAATCCTCCAATCCTCCAATCCTACAATCCTACAATCCTTAATCCTTTAACCCTTTTCGCCCCAGCGACCTAGAATAGATACAGACCATGGCAGACCCCACGCAGCGACTCGACCCGAACCGAACAATGCTCTCCGGCGGACCCGGCGTCGCGCCCGACCCCCTGCGAACCCAGGCGATGGGCGCTTTCGATCCGCTCAAGACGAGCGCGATGCAAGCCGCCCAGCCTGACGGCCCCGGCCTTCGCGTGGAGATCATCGCCGGCCGCGATTGCACGATGGCGAACGGCCCCGCCCGCGAGCAATATCTGGTCGAATTTATCGCCGCCGGAGGCGGCGGCCCGGTCGGCGGATTCGGCATGGGCGCGCGGACCCCTCTCAACCTCTGCCTCGTCATCGACCGCTCCGGCTCGATGGAGGGCCCTCCCCTCGAATATTGCAAGCAGGCCTGTGCCCACGTCGTCGATCTCCTCGCCCCCGACGACGTCCTCAGCATCGTCACCTTCGAGGAAACCGTCGACGTCCTCATGCCGCCCCAGCGCGTCACCAACCGCCAGGCCATCAAAGATGGCATTCAGCGGATCATGCCCGGCAACACGACCAACCTGTACGACGGGCTGCTTCTCGGCGCTCAGCAAGTCATGTCCCTGAACGATCCCGGCCGGGCGACTCGCCTCGTCGTCCTCACCGACGGCGATCCCACCGCCGGCATCAAGGACCACCACGCCCTCGTCGCCCACGCCGGCGAGATCAAGCAGCGCGGCATCACCTGCACCTTCCTCGGCTTTGGCCCGGATTACAACGAAGAGCTTCTTGCCTCCATGGCGAAGCGGGCGGGCGGCAACTACTACTACATCCCCCAGCCCCAGCTCATCCCCGAGGTCTTCCGCACCGAGCTCGAAAAGCTCATGACCGTCGTGGCCCGCAACCTTCACCTCAACGTGAAGCTCGCCCGCTGGGTGAACATGCGCTCGCCCCAGGTCGCCACCGGCGGCGAGGTCGCCATCTCCCTCGCCGACATGGAACGTGGGACCACGATCCAACAGGTCTTCGACTTTGATTTCACGAACCACCCGCTCGGCTGGTACCGCGTCGCCAATGGACGGCTGACTTACGACGATACGCTGACCGGCAAGACCGAAACCGTCGATCTCGATTTCATCATCGAATTCACCGCCGACTCGGCCCGCTACTCCGCCCCGCAGAACCCCCGCGTCGCCCAAGCCGCCCAAATCCAAGCCGCGAGCCGAGTCGTCGAAAAGACGATCATGGGCCTCAAGACCGGCATGATCACAACCATGGGAGCGGTCACCGAGCTCCAAAAGACGCAAATGCTTCTCATGCAGGAAGGCAAGACCGCCGAAGCCCAAGAAGTCACCATGGCCCTCCGCGCCATCCAAAGCGGCGACACCGGCACCGCCGAAAAGACGCTCATGGGCACGATGCTCAACCTCGACCAGGGCAAAAAGAAGCAGTAGTCTCCAAGAACCCCTCTCCCCTCCGGGGGAGAGGGCCTGTGAACCGTCGCGTAGCGAAGGTGAACAGGGGTGAGGGGCGAATCGACACTCGTTTATTCCCATGCCACAAGGCCCCGGGGGAGAGGGCCCGTGAACTGTCGCGTAGCGAAGGTGAATAGGGGTGAGGGGCAACCGGCACTCGTTCATTCGAATGCCACAAGGCCCCGGGGGGAGAGGGCCTGTGAACCGTCGCGTAGCTAAGGTGAACAGGGGTGAGGGGCGAATCGACACTCGTTTATTCCCATGCCACAAGGCCCCGGGGGGAGAGGGCCCGTGAACCGTCGCGTAGCGAAAGTGAATAGGGGTGAGGGGCGAATCGGCGCCTCATCATTCCCATGCGACCCATGTCCTCCAGGGAGAGGGCCCGTGAACCTGAGCGTTGCGGAGGAGGAATACTTCGTGCAGGCCGCCCTGCCGCCCAGATATACTTGCGGCAACAGGACGAAGCTGTCCCGAATCGACGGACTCGCATCGCAGCGAGGCAAAGGAGACATTACCTGTGAAGAGGATCGGCATCCTCACTGGGGGCGGCGACGTCCCCGGACTGAACGCCTGCATTAAGGCCGCTGTTTATCACGTCACCGAGGCCGGAGGCGAGATGGTCGGCATCCGCCGCGGCTGGGGCGGGCTGCTTAATTTCGACCTCAACGATCCCAATTCCGAAAAGGAATGGACGATCCCCCTCGACCGCATCAATACGCGCACCATCGACCGCTTCGGAGGCACCTTTCTTCACACGTCGCGAACTCAACCAAGCCGCGTCAGAGCGGATAACGTTCCCGATTTTCTGCGCGATCCGAAGCATCCTTCTCGCGACCCCAACGAGATACTCGACTTCACGCCCCACATCCTGAAGGTTCTCAGCCGACTCAAGCTCGACGCCCTCGTGACCATCGGCGGCGACGATACGCTCAGCTACTCCCATCGCCTCCACCAGGAAGGCTTCCCCGTCGTCGCGATCCCCAAGACGATGGATAACGATGTCTTCGGAACCGATTACTGCATCGGCTTCTCCACCGCCGTGACCCGCAGCGTCGACTTTATCACTTCGTTAAGAACCGCGGCCGGCTCCCACGAGCGCATCTGCATCGTCGAGCTCTTCGGCCGGAATTCGGGCGAAACGTCGCTGATTTCCGCCTACCTCGCCGGCGTCGACCGCGCCATCATCTCCGAAGTCCACTTCGACCCGGAGAAGCTCTCCAAGATGCTGATGGACGACAAGAAGCGCAACCCCAGCCACTACGCGATCATGACGATCTCCGAGGGCGCGCAAATGGTCGGCGGAAAGATCATCGAGTACGGCCAAGCCGACGCCTACGGCCATCGCAAGCTGGGCGGCATCGGCGCGATCGCAGGAGACGCGATCAAGCAGATCACCCACCAGAACATCATCTACCAGCAGGTCGCCTACCTCATGCGCAGCGGCGAGCCCGACGCCCTCGACCGCATGGTCGCGATCAGCTATGCCAACCTCGCCACCGATCTCGTCATGAAGGGCGTCTCCGGCAAGATGACCGCGCTCCGAAACGGCCGCTACACCGTCGTCCCCGTCGAGACGATCATGGAAGGCACGAAGCGCGTGGACGTGGACGAGCTCTACGACTCCGACAACTACCGGCCGAAGGTCCAAAACATGATGGACAAGCCAATGTTCCTCTACTGAGGAAGGGTTAGAGGGTCAGAGGATTCAAGGATTGGAGGATTGGAGGATTGGGTTCCGATCCCTCCAATCCTCTAATCCTCCACTCCCGTAGTTCCTCCGGGCAGGAACTACTCGTTCAGGCTCTTCGCCTTGTCGATGTCGAGCTCGGCCGGGAAGCGGACCCAGAAGGTCGTCCCCTTGCCGGCGACGCCCTCAGACTCGGCCCAAATCTCGCCGAGATGGACCTGCTCGACGAGGTGCTTGACGAGGAACAGGCCGAGGCCCGTTCCGTAAATCTTCCGGTTGTCCTCGTTGTCGACCCGGTGGAACCGCTCGAAGACCTTCTGCAGGTGGTCTTTCGGGATGCCCATGCCCTGGTCTTGCACGCCGAGAAGGATCGTGTCACCCTCGTTCTTCGCGTGGACGGTGACGTCGCCACCGTTGGGCGAGTACTTGATCGCGTTGTTCAGCAGGTTCGTCAGAATCTGATCGAACTTGTCTTGATCGCCGATCACCGTCTCCGGCAACTGGTTGTGAATCTTGAGGAGGACTCGGTGGCGGCCGGAAGCCTGCTGCTGCACGGCAACCGCCTTCTCCAAGACCGGCGTCAGCTCGAATCGGCTGTAGCTCGGCCTCAGCGACTCGCCGGATTCGATGCGGCTCGTGTTGAGCAGGTCGTCGATCAGGCGGCGCAAGCGGTCGCATTCCGACACCACGATCCCGAGGAACTCCTTCTGCTCCTCCTTGCCGTACATGTCGTAATCGACGCCTTCGAGCAACGTGCTTGAAAAACCCTTGATCGCGGTGAGCGGCGTCCGCAATTCGTGCGAGGCCATCGCCACGAAGCTCGACTTCATCTTGTCGATGTTCCGCATTTCCGTCACGTCGGTAAGGATCGCAACGACGCCGACGTCCTTGCCGTCTTCGCTCCGGACCAGCGCGCTCTGCGCCTCGTAGATGCGGTCGCTTGAGCCGGTGAGGGTGACGTGAATCTCCTTCTTGGCGCCTTCGGTGCCCTGCTTGGCCTCATTCAAAAGTGCGCGGAGGTCTTCGTGCTTGATGTAGTTGTCGACGTTCTTGCCGATCGCTTCTTGAGGCACGCCGAAGATCGCGCGCGCCGTGGCGTTGATCTGGCTCAGCCGCCCTTCCGGAGAAACGAGCAGAAGGCCCGCCGTTAACGATTCGAAAGTCTGGAGGAGCTCCTCGCGCTCCTGAACGACTTCGCGGTAAAGCTGGAGGTTCGCGATGATGGAGCCGACGTTACGCGCCATCCGCTCGAGCAGCCGGACGTCCTCGTCGTTGAAATCCTCGCCGTGGCGCTTGTTGAAGGCATGGAGAACGCCGATCGTATTGCGCTCGATAACCCGGTTCTCCTCGTCGCGCTTCTCGATGACGAGCGGAACCGTGATGCCGTTGGCGGCGTGGACGAGGCTGAAGGGATCGCGCTGGCAGCGCGGATCGGAAATCGCGTCGTGAAAGATAACCGGATCGCCGCTGCGGAAGACCTCGCCGGAAACCCCCTGGGAGGCTCGGACCCGGAAATGGGTCAGGTGCTCTTCGTCGACGCCGTAGCTCGGAGGAATGCCGATCAATTCGCCGCGCTCGCGATCGTGGAACATGATCACGATCTTCTCGGCCTGGAGGATCATCGCAATCCGCTGGACGAGCCGGCGCAACGTTACGTCGGCTTCATTGATCGGAGCAACGGGATCGGCGGCCTCGATACCCGGCCGAATCTGCGCCGGGGAGTCGTACCTCGCCTTGAGTTCCTCGTTTTCCTTTTGAAGGGCCTCGATCTGCTTGCGCGCTTCTTCGAGCTGCCTTCTCAAAAGCTCGAATTCGCCGCCTTCACCGTGGTCCTCACTCATCGTATTGGGAACTCCAAGAGACACCTTGCAAATCTACCTCCGATTGACATTCCGGCGCATCGTTCAAGGCTGACACCCACGCCGATAGGCGTACAATCTGGTAGGGATGTCTCAATCGCTCGAGGAACTGCCGTTGTTCCCCTTGAACGCCGTAATTTTTCCTTATGCGACGTTGCAACTCCATATATTCGAGGAGCGATATCGCGAGATGGTTCGAACATGCCTAGAATTCGACCTACCTTTTGGGATCGTCCTTATCCGAAGCGGCTCCGAGACGGGCTACGCCGACCCCTATCTGGTCGGTACCGCCGTCCGTATCAATCGGGTTCATCACTACGACGACGGCAGCATGGGCATCGAGGTCCATGGCGAGCGTCGCTTCCGGATTCGGGAGCTGGACGAAACAAGGTCCTATCTCATTGGGCATGTCGAGCCGGTTATCGAGCATGAAATCGAAGACTCTCCTCGCGCAAACCAGCTTTTATCACAGGCACGTGAAGAATTCGAGAACTTGATGAAGAAGTTCTTGGCTCGGCAGGAATTTAACGTCCAAGTCGTCTTCCCCACTGACCCCGTCGTCCTCTCCTTCACCATCGCAAATCTCCTGAACATCGACAACCTCGAAAAGCAGCGCCTCCTCGAAACGACGGACACCCTCGAACGCGTCCAGGAGCTCATCCCGATCCTTCAGATGCAGAACATCGAGGCCACCACTTCCTCCCTATATCAGATCAGCAGCAAAGACCTCCAAGAGTGGGTCCACGTTAACTAGCGCAGTGCCTCGCAAGTCGCCCGACTTCCTCTCCCCTCCGCGGGAGAGGAAAGCGACCCTAGGGAGCAGGTGAGGGGTAAACGGCGCCCCAATTCATTCGCATGCGACGGCTTCTGCGTTAGGAGGGTGCGTGGTGCCCAAGACTTGGACTTGACCAATCGGCTATGAGGTAGGGAGGGTCCATCATCGATCGATGCGCCTCCCAACGTACAACCCACGTCCGAACGCCTCACTCTCGACGAACTCGCCGGAGAGCCCTGCCGCGGAGAAAGCCGCCAGATACTCCTCTCGCGTATAGAGCCCGAGCCGATGCTCCTCGCTTGCCCTCTCGATGCCATCGGGAGACGAAATCAGGTACTCGAACCGGATCGTCGAAATCCGCCCTTCGACACCCGGCACGGACATTCGCGCGATCTTTAAGTCCGGCTCGTCGACCGTCAGCATGTGCAAATGGGTGGGATTCCAAACGTCGGGCCCGAGCCAGGGCTCGACGATCACTATCCCGCCCGGACTCGTATGCTTCGCCAGACAATTCGCAGCCGCCTGAAGCTGCTGCGGCGTCGTCGCATAACCGATCGCGCTGAACAGGCACGTCACCACGTCGAACTGCTTCCCGAGGTCGAAATCGGTCATATCCCCAACGTGAAGCGGCGTCCCCGGCAGCCGCTCCCGCGCGACCTCCAGCAGCTTCGCATCCAGATCGAGCCCCTCGCATTCGAACCTCTCCCGCAAAAGCTCCAAGTGCTTCCCGGTTCCGCAGGCCACGTCGAGCAGCGTCTGGCCCTGCCCGGCGATAGCGAGGATGGCGTCGCACTCCTTCCGGTAGTTCTTGAACGAGTAGAGAGCGTCGTAGAATCGGGCTGTCTGAGTGAACATCGTTATTTCCTGCTCTTTTCCATGCGCTCCTGGAGGATCGTGAAAAGCCGCTCGGCCAAGGGGAGAAATTCCTTCAGATCCATGTGTCCGTCCTCGTACCGGGCGAGCCCGCCCGCAAACTGGCCCGTCAAGGTAGCGTAATCCCTCCAGTCGATCGTGTGCCACCGCTTGCCGTCTCGCTCGCAGTTCTCCAAAACGACCTCGTGCCCGCCCACGAGGACGCTCCAGCCACGGCCTGTCTCCCAAAACCAGCCCCCGCGCCGGCCCATCGCGATCCAGACGGCATGATCGGGAATCCTTGGCTTCATCGCTTTTACCCCGTGGGATCGAACTCGCCCCGCAGCAACCCGAACTGCGCAAGGTCGTGAAAGGAGCCGTGCCAATGCCCCCGCTCCCTCGCGATCCCCTCTTCCCGGAATCCGAGCCGCCTCAGAACCGCCTTCGACGCCTCGTTCGGCGGCTCGACCTGAGCCTCCACCCGGTGCAGCTCCATTCGCTCGAAGCCGAAACGGATCATCTCTCGAAGGGCCTCCGTCATGTAGCCCTGATGCCAATAGGCTCGCCCGAGCTCATAGCCAATCTCCGCATACCGCCAAGGCTTGTGCAAGACCTCGAATCCGCAGCTCCCGACGTATTCGCCGGTTTGCCGAAGATAGATCCCCCACCGGATGCCGTAGCCCATCTCGTATCGCCGCCGCCGGCTCTCGATGATGGCAATGGCTTCGTCCCGCCGCGTCATGAAATCGACGTTGTAGTAGCGCAATACCTCCGGATCGCTGAATATCCGAAATACCGCGTCGGCGTCCGCCCGCGTCGGCTGCCGCAGCCGTAACCGCTCGGTTTCAAGTTCGGGAAATCGGAGCGAGTCCGCCATCGAGTCTATTTTCCCTGAACCGGGCTAACATTGAGGAATGGAGAGGCTGCGCGTGATCGACTCCCACACCGGAGGGGAGCCCACGCGGGTCGTCGTCGAAGGGCTTCCCGATCTCCCTCCAAAATCCATGCTCGGCAAGCGCGAGCTGCTCCAGCGTCAATACGACCGGTATCGCACCGCCGTCATCGGAGAGCCCCGAAGCTCCGAGGTCGCGGTAGGCGCCTACCTGCTTCCTTCCGAATCCGCCGATTATGGCGTCGTTTTCTTCAACAACGTCGGCTATCTCGGCATGTGCGGTCACGGCACGATCGGCCTCGTTTCGACCCTCGCCTATCTCGGCAGGATCGAACCCGGCCCCGTCACTTTCGAAACCCCCGCCGGAATCGTCGGCGCCCGACTCCACGAAGATGGCAGCGCCTCCTTCGAAAATGTCCCCGCCTACCGCTATCGGAAAGACCAGCGGATCGAGCTCGGCAGCCTCGGAGACATCGTCGGCGACATCGCTTACGGCGGCAATTGGTTCTTTATCTCCTCCGTTCACGGACACGAGGTCGATATTGCGAGGATCGACGCCCTTGACATCTTCGCCTCCCTCGTCCAGGACGTGATTCGCATCAAGGGGATCACCGGGGCCAACGACGCCCCCATCGACCACATCGAGTTGACCGGCAAGTCGGAGATCGCCGACGCCAAGAACTACGTCCGCTGTCCCGGCGGCGAATACGACCGCTCCCCCTGCGGCACCGGCACCAGCGCCAAGCTCGCCTGCCTATTCGAAGATGGGAAGCTCGTCGAGGGCCAGACCTACCGGATCGAGAGCATCATCGGCAGCGTCTTCGAAGGCAGCATCCGCAAGCAGGGCGACCTCCTTATCCCGACCGTCAAGGGTCGCGCCTACGTCAACGGCGACACGACCTTGCTGATCGATCCTGACGACCCCTTCGCCTGGGGGATACCTCGTGCCTAAGGCCATCGTGGTCGGAGGCGGCGTCATCGGCCTGTGCAGCGCCTACTTCCTCGCCGAAAAGGGCTTCGACGTCACCGTCGTCGATCCCGGCGAAGGACCGAGCACGAGCACCGTCAACGCCGGCATGATCGTACCCAGCCACATCATCCCCCTCGCCGCCCCCGGTATGGTCGGCGTCGGCCTACGAATGATGCTCCGCCCGAAGAGCCCGCTTTGGATTCGACCGCGGCTCGACCGCGAGCTCTTTCGTTGGGGGCTGCGCTTTGCGAAATCCTGCACAAAGGAGCATGTCGAACGATCGAAGAAGCTCCTGCTCGATCTGAACCTTGCGAGCAAGCAGGCCTATCTCGACTTCGAGCGGCTTCTCGAAGGTTTCCACGTGGAACAAAAGGGCCTGCTCATGATCGCCCGGAAGGAATCGAGCCTGGAGGAGGAATCCCACGTCGCCGCCCAGGTCCATGAACTTGGCGTGCCGGTGAATATCCTCGACGCCAAGCAAATTAAGGAAATCGATCCGGGCATCCGCATCGACGCCGTAGGCGGCGTACACTACGTCGCCGACTGCCACTTCTCGCCGGGAGATTTTATGATGGCTCTGCGAGCCAAGCTCGGTCAAATGGATGTCCGCTTCGAGCGTTCACGCGTGCATAGTCTTTCCGATCTGTCATTGAAATCCGACACCGTCGTTCTCGCCGCCGGAGCCTGGAGCAACCGCCTCGCCGCCCGTATCGGCCTCTACCTTCCCCTCCAGGCCGGCAAAGGCTACAGCTTCAACGTTGAGAATCCGCCGGAGCGCCCCACCATCTGCGCGATCCTCATGGAGGGCCGGGTGGCCGTCACCCCGATGCCTCACGGCGTCCGGTTCGGCGGCACGATGGAGATCGGCCCCACCGACGACCGGATCGACGATCGCCGCGTCGAAGGCATCCGCGAAGCGATCCCCGCCTATTACCCCGCTTTCGCGGGATTCGACTTCAAGAGCCATCCAGCCGGCCTCGGCCTCCGCCCCTGCTCGCCCGACGGCCTGCCCTACATCGGCCGCACCCGCTTCGCGCCGAACGTGATCATCGCCACCGGCCACGCGATGATGGGCATGAGCCTCGGCCCGATTACCGGCCATCTGGTCGCGGAGATCGCCACGGGCGAGAAACCGGGGATCGACGCAAGCCTTCTCGATCCCGACCGCTTCGCGGTCTAGCCGCGATACTGGCCGTTGTACATTGCGTTGGGTTGTCATCCCGAGCCCGCCGGCCCCGTGGCGGGCTCTCAAGAAACACCTTGTGATTTAGGTTCAAGGTGCGGACCTGGCTGGGCAACCTCCATAAGTTCCCGGAACCTCCATCCCCCTACCCCCTTCCTCCTCCCGGCACAAACCATCCGGCAAGAGGAAGGGGCTTCCGGATTCCCCC
>DASZYX010000003.1:0-42854 GCA_035545155.1 Fimbriimonadaceae bacterium
TCGTCTCAATGACGGTTCGAAGACGCAGAATCGTTGCCTTTGGCGGGTGAGGGGATAATGATTGAAGCCCACCGGTCACCGGTCATTCTGCTTGGGTTCTCGCTCCCATGAGCTTCCGGAACCTCTACCCCCTTTATCCCCATCCTCCTCCGCCGCACAATCATCGGCGCAAGAGGAGGGGGTGAGAGAAAGCCCCTTCCTCCTGCCGGATGGTTTGTGCCGGGAGGAGGCAAGGGGCTGGGGATGGAGGTTCCGGGAACCTACAATCGGGCCGCAACTACGGGTTTCCGGAACCTCCACCCCCCTGGGTTTTCGCCGGCCCATCCTGTCCCGATTAATCGCTCCAACCGCCATCTGACTCCAGCGGCCAGAATGTATCTACGGCCCGCTTATGATCGCTATCCTCTGCTGCGCGATCGGCATGGTTCAGGGATCGGGAAGCCAGACGCTTTGGCAGATCGGCGCTCCCGACGGAACGGATGCCGAATTCGGATTGGCTCCCGACCGATACCGCCTCTATCGCGACGATCCGACGTACGTCGTCGGGCTTAGCCGCCCCGACTCTTGGCCCTACGTCCTTCCCGGCCCCGACGACGCCTGGGCGGGATCGCGGGGTCATCGCGATACCGTCTGGTTCGGTCTCAGCGGCCCGGGGACGGGCGCCTTCGTTTGCGACTTCGTCGAGACCCATTACGCCTCCCCGCCCCGGCTGACCCTCTGGATCAACGGGCGGCAGGTCGCGGCTTGGCAAGCCCCGAAGGGGAACGGCGACGACGCGATGGAAGGGCATCCCGAGAAAGGGAAGCATGCCCAATGGAAGGTGGAGATTCCCGACGGCTTCCTGAAGAGCGGCGTCAACGAGTTGGAAGTCCGCAACGAGAGCGGAAGCTGGGTCGTCTTCGACGCGATTCAGCTCCTCGGCGCGGCTTCGATGGCGACGACTCCGGTCCCGCCCTCCCTCCGAGTCGAGCCGCTCGGCCAGGAGCAAATCGTCCGGCGCACGCCGAACGGCCCGAGGCAAGAAGTCTCGCTTCAGGTCACGAACCTCGGTCCGGCCGGAACGCTGCGGATCGGCAGCGACGCCGCCTGGTCGGGCGAGATGCAAACCGGAACCCGGACCATCTCGCTCAGCGTGCCCGCCGTCAAGAAACCGCGAAAGCTGAATCTGTCGCTCAGCTTGGGCAGTCTGGGCGCCAAAGCCGCCGTCGACGTTGCCCCGGTCCGGCCGTGGACGGTCTATCTTCTCCCTCATTCCCACGTCGATATCGGCTATACGGACCTGCAAACGGTGGTCGCCGCGATGCATCGCCGCAACCTCTTCGACGCAATGTCGGTGGCTCGGGAGTCGGCGGCCTTCCCGCCCGACAGCCGCTACCGCTTCAACATGGAGGCGACCTGGATTCTCGATAACCTCCTGCGCGACGGCACGCCCGACGAGATTCGCCACGTCGGCGAGGCGTTCCGGAACGGGATCATCGACTCCTCCGGCAACTACTGCAACGTGCTGACCGGCCTCATGCGCCCGGAGGAGCTGATGCGGAGCTACGGCTATTCCGACCGCCTGCGAAGCTGGCTCGGCGTCGATCTAACGACGGCGACCCAGACCGACGTGCCCGGCGTCACCTGGGGCGCGGTCGAGGCGATGAGCCAGGCCGGCATCAAGAATCTCGTCCTCATGCCGAATACCGCCGACCGGATTGGAGGCGTCCTTTCCGCCTGGCAGGACAAGCCCTTCTTTTGGGTTTCGCCATCCGGACTCGACAAGGTCTTCGTGTGGGAAACGGCCTCCTACGGCGTCGCCCACGGCCTGCGCCACTTCAACGGCGACCGCACCAAGATCTTCCGCACCGCCGATCCCACCCAGAATTTCATCGAAGGCTACGTCTTCGGCCGGCTGAAGCAGCTCGCCTCCGAGAACTATCCGTACGACGCGATCGCCTTCCCATGGAGTGGGACCGACAACTTTCCGGTCGATGCCGACGTCCCCTACGCGGCCCGGCACTGGAACGAGACTTATGTGACGCCCCACGTGGTCGTCGCGACCGTCGATCAGGCCTGCGACGCCTTCCTGCGGAAGTATCGAACGAAGGTTCCCGTCGTCAAAGGCGACTTCACCCCGTACTGGGAGGACGGCGCGGGCTCTTCCGCGAAGGAAACCGCGATGAACCGGGCGAGCGCGGACCGGCTCGTCCAAGCGGAGACGCTGAGCGCGATGACCCGGCCTGTCGCCTACGACGGCAAAAGCTTCTGGCGAGCCTGGAGCGACGTCATTCTGTATTCGGAGCACACCTGGGGCGCCTATAACAGCGTGTCCGATCCCGATTCCCCGTTCGTGAAGGCCCAGTGGGCGATCAAGCAGGGCTTCGCCGTCCAGGCCGACAAGGCCTCGCGCGCGCTCCTGGCAAAGTTCGCGGGTGGGCCGGTGAAGAACCGGTTCACGGTCGTCAACACCTCTTCGTGGCAGCGCACCGATCTCGTCCTTCTGACTCCCGAACAGTCGCAGGCCGGCGATCGCGTCGTCGACGCTAACGGCCACCCGGTTCCGTCGCAGCGCCTCCGCAGCCGCGAGCTTGCGGTCCTCGCCCGGAACGTCCCCCCGTTCGGCTCGGTACGGCTGCGCGTGGTTCCCGGCGCGGCTTACTCGGACGAGACGGCGAGCGCCTTCGATGGCGGGCTGGCGAGCCCGGATTGGCAAATCCGCGTCGATCCGATCACCTGCCGGATCACCCGGCTGTGGAATACGCGCCTGAAGCAGGATTTCGCGAAGCCGCCTTACGACCTGAATCGCTACGTTTACGTTCGCGGCTCCGACGTTCTCGGCGCGACCGGCTCCCGCGATCTCCGCTACGAGATCGTCGAACGCGGCCCGCTCGTCGCCAGCCTGCGCATCACGAGCAGCGGCGATGGCGTTCGCCTCATCCGGCAGGACGTGCGGCTCGTGGCTGGGCTCGACCGGGTCGATTTCATCGACCAAATCGAGAAAGTCGCGGTCCGGAAGAAGGAGGCCGTTCACTTCGCCTTTCCCTTCTTGGTGCCGAACGGCCGGCTACGCATCCAGGGGCCGTGGGCGGTGATCCGTCCCGATCTCGACCAGATCGCCGGCTCGAACAAGAATTGGTTCACGACGCAGTACTTCGCCGATGTTTCGAATTCGAAGTACGGCGTCACCTGGTCCTCGCTCGACGCGCCGCTGATGGAGGTCGGCGGGATCACGGCGGCGATGACCGATGGCGGCTACGACCCGAAGGAGTGGATTCAGCATCTCGGCCCGACTCAGACCCTCTATTCCTGGGCGCTGAACAACCACTGGTATACGAACTACCGGGCCGAGCAGGAGGGCCACTTGACCTTCCGCTACAGCATCCTCGCCCACGGCCCCTACGCGCCGGACGCCGCCTACCGTTTCGGGGCCGGCCTCGCCCAGCCGCTCATCGTCTCCTCGGTATCGTCCGCGCCGCTGCTTCAGATCGGCGATCCGCGCGTCGTCGTCTCGGCCCTCAAGCCGAGCGAAGACAAGAAGGCGCTGATCGTGCGGCTCTGGTGCGTCGGGGACAAGCCGGTCAAGACCGCCTTGACCTGGCGCGACGGACTCGTCGGGAAAGTCAGCTTCTCCGACTCGTCGGAGCGGCCCCTCCGCCCCTGCGGGGCGACGCTCAGCTTGGGCGGGTGGCAGGTGGCGACGCTTCGGGCGGAGCTTCGGACGACGCCGGCGCGCGCAGCGCGGCAAGTCGCGCAGGACAAAGCGGCGCCAGGTCGCCGCACTCCATATCCGGCTCGGGCTAGGTGTTGACCAAGTGGCGGGGAATCGCTTCCTCGTTGAGGATCTCGTCGACGAGCACGTTCTCGCCCTCCGGCCAAATCTCGAACGAGCCGCTCGCCATCTCGCCGACGATGTTCCACGTCCCCGCGATCATCGCGCCGTCCCACTTGCCGCGATATCGCACGCGATGGGTGCGATAGCTCTTGACGAACGTGACCGCATCGTTCGAATCGTAGGCGCCGACGATATCGAAGGAGCCAATCCGGTCGGCGCCTCCTCCGGCGAGGCAGCCGTCCGAAAAGCGAAGCTTGAGGCGCATGTGGCCGCGGACGCCGAACTGAATCCAGGCGCCTAACCAAGGTCCGCAGCATTCCTCGAGGGCTTTCATGCGTCTTTCATTTCGATTCTAGCGGAAGATAACGCCCGCTTAACGCGTCTCGCCGTCATATAGCGGCTCAAAACGCATAACCTGCAAGAAATGCAGTAACCAGCCTGCATGTGCAGCCGTATAACTTGCAGCGAGAACCAAAGCTCGTACGAATAAGGGCTTCAACGAGGGCCCAAGGGTAACGAATGGCACTTGGCTTGGCCGGTTCTGCACTCAAAACCGGCCGGCCTTCTTTGTTTGCGACCTCCCGGCAATCCCTCTGAGGCAAGCCTACTTCCGGTAATACATCCCAACGGCGAGCTCGACGTCGTCCCGCTTGGTCGGCTTCCAATTCTTCTTGAGAAGACGAAGCGTTCGTCCGCGCGGGTCGAAGCCGGACTGGGCGCCTCCGACGGCGTGGGGATGCTTGACCCGCCACTCCCAGAGCTTGTCGTAGTCGAGCGGGCCTTTGGTGAGGGCGAGCTTGCCTTTGCCGATCGGGGCATCGTCGGCGAAGGTGATCACCATTTCGGCTCGCCCGATCGATCCGTGCCAGGAGCCTCCGGTCGAAAAGATATAGCTGAAGATGCGCTCGGCCGGCTCGCCCTTTCCGGGAACCTCGCCATGGATCGCGACCGTGCCCAGCCGAACCTGGTACGAATCGCGAACCCGGCGCGTCTGGCCCTTGCCAAAGTGGACGGATTTCACCTGGAAGGCGCTGTTCCAGCCCTTGGCATTGAAGTCGGCATCCTCCGGCGCCTTCGCGGGTTCGAGCGTGGTGTCCACCCGCTTGCCGTCGACGGTCGACTTGAAGGACATGAAGACCGACTTGTTCGCGTCGCCGGGCATCCGATTCCCGCTATAGTCGGGAAAGCCCATACGCACATCGCACGCAGAGCCTGCGTTTCGGAACACGAAGTCGCAAACGACGTCCGCCGTCTGGCGGTGGATCGTCACCCGGACGACCTCCGATACCATCCGGACGCTGGGATGGGAGGCCATCAGCTTCGGCGATCCGCTGTAGCCGATCCAGCCGTCGTCCGCCGCCGCGAAGCCGCGGATGAAGGCGATGAGGAGTCCTGAGAGAAGGAGCCTTTGTCGCATTTCGAATCCCATTATCCCTTGCGCCGATAGCCTGCCGTGAGCGAAGTCGAAGGATGCGGAGGAGGAGGAGGGAGCAACCAAGTTCTAGCCGTTCCAGGCCCGATTCGTGAGGCTCGTCCGGACATGGTCCTCCCACTTGCCGCCGATGAGGATATAGTCCTTGGCCTGTCCCTCGATCGTGAATCCGAGCTTCTCCAGCACCCGCGCGCTCGCTCGGTTCCGCGGCATATAGTTCGCTTCGATTCTGTGCAACCCCAGATCCTGGAAAACGTAGCCGATCGCACGGTCGAGAGCCTCCGTCATCAGCCCCTTGCCCTGCTCCGCCTCGTCGACCGAGTAGCCGAGGTTGCAGAGGAAGGTGGGAAACGAGGTGATCGAGGTGAAGTTGGCGACGCCGATCA
Organism: Fimbriimonadaceae bacterium; assembly: GCA_035545155.1. GTDB lineage: Bacteria > Armatimonadota > Fimbriimonadia > Fimbriimonadales > Fimbriimonadaceae > JAEVZK01. The sequence goes on from DASZYX010000003.1 coordinate 5,633, forward strand.
CCCGGGAAGGCTCCTCGATCGGGAGCAGCATGAGCCGGAGGCCGCGCCCCGCCCGGTATTCGGCGAGGGTGGCCTCGATCCGGTTGCGCCAGCCCCGAATCGTAAAGATTTCCTCTCCGAAAATTGGCGAAAACGGTTGGAGATAGGCGCGATTCCTCGAATAGAACTGGGCCATCATCGCCTCATCCCCCCGCCGAGGCATGCGGAGAAGCAGGCGCTCGGTCGACAACGATACTTTTTCAGGCGCGCGAACGATCGCCATAAACCCATTGTGAAGGACCCGGGGGCGGCCGCCGCCAGAGGGTAAAACCGAGAAACCCATGAGCCAGCCTTACGATCGCGTTTACAACTTCTCCGCCGGCCCCTGCACCCTCGAAGTCGAAGTCCTCGAGGAGGCCCGCGAAGGCCTGCTGAACTGGAAGGGAACCGGCATGTCGGTGATGGAGATGAGCCATCGCGGCAAAGCCTACGATTCGATCATCCGGCAGACCGAGGCCGACCTCCGCCGGCTCATGAACGTTCCCGAGAACTACAAGATTCTCTTCCTGCAGGGCGGCGCGTCGATGCAGAACACGATGATCCCGATGTCCTTCCTCGGCGCGGGGCAGACCGCCGACTATATCGTGACCGGCGCATGGGGCAAGAAGTCGGAAGAAGCGGCTCAGATGATCGGCAACGTTCACAACGCGTACAGCGGCAAGGCCCACAACTACAGCGACATCCCCGGCCCGGAGGAAATCCAGCTTAGCGACAACCCGGTCTACGTCCACTACACGAGCAACGAGACGATCCAGGGTGTCGAGTTCCCCGCCGACCTCCATGTGTCCGCTCCCCTCGTCTGCGACATGTCCTCGGATATCCTCTCGCGGCCGGTCGACGTGTCCAACTTCCAGATCATCTACGCGGGCGCGCAGAAAAATATGGGTCCGGCCGGCGTGACCGTCGTGATCGTCTCGGAGGAGATGCTCGCGAAGGCGCCGGAGAAGACGCATCCAATGCTCGACTACCGCCTCCAGGTCGCCAACGACTCGATGTACAACACGCCTCCGTGCTGGGGCATCTACATGTGCGGCCTCACCTACGCCTGGCTGCTCCGCAACGGCGGGGTCCCCGCGATGCACGAGCGGAACAAGGAAAAGGCGGCGATCTTGTACAAGGCGATCGACGAGTCGGGCGGCTTCTACAAGGGCCACTCCTGCCCGCACTGCCGCTCCCTGATGAACGTCACCTTCACCCTGCCGAACGACGACCTGACCAAGGAATTCATCAAGGTGACGGAGGCGAACAAGCTGGACGGCCTGAAGGGCCACCGCTCGGTCGGCGGCATCCGCGCCTCGATCTACAACGCCTTCCCGAAGGAGGGCTGCCAGGTCCTCGCCGACGTGATGCGCGATTTCGCGAAGAGCAAGGGATAGCCTAGCGGACGTCCACGTTGTCGAGCCACGCGGACCAAGGCGATTCGTCGTATTGCACGAATCGGAACGCGTACCTTCCGCCGTCGTTCCTCATCTCGATCTTTGGATTCCGGCCTTCGTTGTCGCGAAGGAGGATGCCCATCATCGTCGCGTCGCCCCACGCGCAATCGCCGTCGGCATAGGGCGCGCACTCGATGATCGCCGACTTGAGGGCGGTCTGTGCCGCCGGCTCGACCTCGGGCAGGGGCACGGTAACCGATTGGCCGGGGCGCAAATGCCTCAGCTTGTCGCGTAGCGTCGGCGACTTGTCGAGCAGAGCCGCGAACGGACGCATGGCGATCGGATTGCAGAAGCGCAGATAGTTCGACGAGAAGTAGGAATCCGGCCACTGCGAGACGCGCAGGGCGAGGAGATGCCTGCCGACGTCGACGAAGGCCGGCTTGCCCCCCTCGAGCAGCTTGTTCTCCCAGGCGGCAGGCGGCCCCGGCGGGGACGCGCAAAGGCCGTCGAGGAAGCGTAGCTCGTTCCGCAGGACGAGGAAGCCCGCCTTCCGGCTCAGGGTCAAGGTGGGAGCGAAGGCGAACGCCGCAAGACGGCCCATCGCCGCCTCGCTCCCCACCCGCTCCTCGGCCACGGTGTGCAGCCAGGCCGCGTCGACATGGCCCGCGTTCACGTCTTCGACGACCTTCGCCAGGCTCATCGCCTGCGCCGGCCTCAGGCAATAATCGCTGAATTGCGGAACGTAGCTCGCGACGTCGACGCCGGACGCCTCCGCCCAACGCAAGAGGGCTTCGCTGGCCGGGATCGAGCCGGTTCCCAGGTCCTGCGAGGCCGCCAACTCCGGCGAGCCCAAAAGCTTCTGCGTCGCCGAGGATCGGGCGGCGAGCGCGGCCAGGGCAGGGGCATCGAGAATCGACTTCCGGTCCGGTGCGATGCGGACGCGCAAGGGCGAGACCTGCTCGACCCCGAGGCCGAGCATCGGCGCGGTAGGCTCGGCCGAATATCCCATCGTCATGCACTTCGCCACGCAGGTCATCGGATCGAAGCTGAGCCGCCCCTCGACTCGCCCGGTTCGGACGAAGTTCGCGAATCGGGCGTCGTCCAGCTTGGCGGCGTCGAAGGAGCCCATTTGGAAGTGCCGCATGTCGCCATCGGGCATGAGGATGCCCGGGGCCGTTTCGAGCGTGGATTCGACGAGCCTCGAGAATTGGGGATCGGGGGCCGACAGCGCGCGAGCGACGGCGATCGTCATGTACGGCATATTGCCGCTCGCCCACGTGGTTACGACGTCTCGGCCCGGATCGTCGCCCGTCACCTGCTCGGTGGAGGCGACCTTGACGCGCTCGTCTTGAGGCACCGATTGAAGCTTCTTGCATCGTTCGGAGGCGGAGGCGTAGAGAGTATGGATCGGCGTGGCGACGGCGGCGAGGTAGCTCCGCAGCGCCGTCTTGCCGGCCAGCTTGTCCGCGTCCGACCGCCGGATGCGAATCCCGTCTTTCCCATCGACGAAGGTCAGCCGCCCATCCTCCTCGAGAGCCGCGCGAAGGTCCTTCCAGTCCACATGGCTCGCACGGATGGCATAGACGTCGGCGGCGCAATCCGTCGCCCGGACGGGAACGCCCTGCCTCGCGATCTCCGCGGCAGCCTCGCCAAGCGTGTAATAGCCGGCCTTCAACGTAATCTCATGCGATTGCAGCCAAAGAGCGCCAACGGCGAGGACGAGCATGTCAACAGATTAACGTCCCGGCCCGCGGAGCGTTACCGCATGCCGCTTCGCGGCTATCCCACTGCCAACGCCTTCACCATGCGCACCATGCCGGTGAGGCCCATGCTTTTGCCCATCGAAAGCTCGTTTCCGAAGATTCGGTAGACGATGTCTTCCGGGACTTCCTGAATCGAGGCGGGATCCTCGCCGGGCAGGCTCTGCATGAGGATCGCGGCCATCGCCATCGCGGAGATGCCCTGCGGGTTGTCGACCGCGATCTTGATCTGCCCGTCCCGCTTCGTCACGTAGGCCTCGCTCTCGCAGCCCGGAACCCGGTTCTCGGGGGTGCGGGGGACCTCGTCGGGGCCGGGGTTGACGAACTCTTGGCCGAGCGCGATCAGATAGTCGATCCGCTCCTGCCGATCGGCGAGGAGAGCCAGGTCGCTCAGGACCTCCTCCAGGCGTGGCGGAATCATCGCTCGATCGGCGCGCCGACCAGGTTGCCCCACTCGGTCCAGCTTCCGTCGTAGTTCCGCACGTTCGGATAGCCGAGCAGGTAGTGCAGGACGAACCAGGTGTGGCTGCTTCGCTCGCCGATCCGGCAATAGACGATCACGTCGTCGGCGCTCGATAGGCCGGCCTTTCCTTCGTAGAGGTTTCGCAGCTCGTCGGCATCGAGGAAGGTGCCGTCCTCCGGATGGATCGCCTTCGCCCAAGGCACGCTTCGCGCGCCGGGGATGTGGCCGCCGCGCAGGGCGCCCTCGTTCGGGTACGCCTCCATGTGCAGCCGCTCGCCGGTGAATTCCTCGGGCGAGCGGACGTCGATCAGCTTGCCCTGTTTGGCGACGTGGGCGAGCACCTGATCGCGGAAGGCTCGGATCGCGCCGTCGTCGCGCGGCTTCGCCGGATAGTCCGTGGGATTCGGATGGGGAACCTGGCGGGTCATCTCGCGTCCCTCTTTCTGCCACTTCAGGCGGCCGCCGTCCATGATCTTGCAGTTCGTGTGGCCAAAGAGGTGGAAGACCCAGGCCGCGTAGCACGCCCACCAGTTGTTCTTGTCGCCGTAGAAGACGACCGTGCTGTCGGCGGTCGCCCCGATGCGCGACATCAGAGCGGCAAACTTTTGCTCCTTCAAATAGTCGCGTACGACCGGATCGTTCAGGTCTCGAATCCAATCGACCTCGACCGCGCCAGGAATGTGTCCGCTCGAATAGAGCAGAGGGTCTTCGTTCGACTCCACAATCACGACGCCGGGGGCGTCCCGATGGTCGGCAACCCACTGAGTGCTGACCAGCGCTTCCGGCTTCGCGTACCCGCGCTCTGCGATTTCTGACATGCGGGAAGTCTACCGGCTGGGCCTAAGTCAGAAGGATGCGGGCTTGCTTCCGCCTCTTCCTTCGGTACATCGAGCGGTCGGCCCGGTCGAGGACGGCCGCCAGCTCGAAGCTGCCGTCCATACTCGTGGCATAGCCGATCGAGATACCGGCCGCGTACCCGGCGTGGCGGGCCGCTTCAACGAAGGCCTCATCGACTCGCCGCATGATCCGGTGAGCCTCTTCCAGCGTTGTGTTTTGGAGGATGACCGCGAATTCGTCCCCGCCGATCCGGGCGACGATATCGGCCTGCCGAGTGTGGATTTCGAGCTCGCGAGCGAGGCAGTTCAACACCTCGTCGCCCGCCCGATGGCCGAACGTGTCGTTCAGCTCCTTGAAGTGGTCGCAGTCGAGGAGGGCGACGGTCACCGGCTGATTGCGGAGGTGCGCCCGGTCGAGGACGTCCTCGCCGAACTGCTCCAGGGACTTCCGGTTGAGCAGCCCGGTCAGGGGATCGCGCATCGCGAGCCGGTGCTGCCTTTCCAACGCCTGCTCGACCTGGGCGATCAGCAGCATGAGCGCGGATAGGGTGACGAACCGAATCGCCAGATCGAGGGCGAGGCTCTCCTTCGGATCATGCCCGACGAGCCACTCCGCCGAGGTCCCCACGACCGTACAAAGGGCCACGAGGAGGAGGCCGCTCAGCCGCCCGCCGATCCGCGTCGAAAGCCAGATTGGGAGAAGGTAGAGCGCGTTAAATCCGGAGGCGAAGTGGAGTAGCGCGTGGATGCCGGTCAGGACGACCAGCAAGAAGACGCCAGATAACACCGCGACCCATTGCGGATGGCCCGTGTACAACTCCCTCAGGTCTTTCCAATTTCGAGACATCCCGTCAATTGGTTAGACAGGAGGCTGCGCGCCCCGCGTTCCACCACAAGTGGCGAACTCACCCTCTCCGCTCCGGGCCGGCTCGAATCCTTCGCGCATCTCTGTTCCTCTGCGTTGAAATCCCCTAATCTCGGAACAGACTCTGCGCCGCGTCCCAGAGGTCGAACTGGTGCAGATGGCCTTCGCAGAAGACGATCATGCCCTCGACGCCGGTCGAGTGGATCGTCTCGACGACCCGCTCGAACTTCTCCGGCGAAAAGGTCTTGGCGCCGGCCTGCTCCTCCTCCCTGTAGAGGAAGTTGATCGCGATGCCCGGCCAAAAGGCCTCGAAGTCGCGCGCCCACTCCTTCTGCTGATGGATCGATTCGGCGAGGAGGGTCAGGTATGTCTCGAAGGAGCCGGGGTAGTGGTCGCGGTAATCCATGGGAAGCATGTGGTCCACATAGCCAGCGAAGGTGCGCCAGTCCTGACCGATGAAGCGGCCGCTGTGGATCGGGTTCTTGAAGACGGCGGCGCTGATCTTCATGCCGGGGCGGGTTCGGTTCACCGCCTCGCGGCAGAGGCGGGCGAACTCGCGGACCCAGTGGACGCGGTAGGCATAGAAGAAGTAGTCGAGATCGTAGCGGCCGCCCTGGAAGAAGCTGCCTTCGAGGAGGAATCGGCTCTTGGTCGCGCGGGGAAGGCGATCCCAGTTGGCGGGGAGGACGCGCGGGCTCTGCTCCCAATGGGCCTCCAGGTATTCGCGGTCGTATAGCTCGTGATAGAAAGGCTCCTCGGGGAAGGCCTCGGTGACATAGCCCGCCCACTTCGGCAGGTTTTCCAGGCAGTAGTCGCAGAAGCAGTATTGGTCGGGAGCCAGGTCGCCGGGATAGCGGATGTAGTCGTGGTGGATCGCGTCGAAGTCGTACATCTCGGCGAACTCCTCGTAAAGGGGGACGAGGCGCTGGTCGGTATAGCCGGGGCGCTGGGCCGGGCACATCCAGACCGCGTCGAAGGGCTTACCGCGCAGGACCTCGCTGTTCGTCGGCAATCCCGCGGCGTTGCGGACCGCCCACTCCGGATGCTCTTGGTACGTGCGTTGCCCGTCCATGTAGTCGATGAACCAGGCGTGAAGCTCCATCCCGCGCTTTCGGCACTCGGCGAGGAGAGCCGCGGGCAGGTCGAACTCCTCGTAGCCAGGCTGAATCAGGTCCTTGAACCGCTTGCTCGGCCACCAGACGCGCCCGTCCCCGCCTTTCAAGTGAACGAGCAGCAGGTTGAATCCGGCCTGATGCATCCGCTCGACGTATTCGGCCACCGATTCCTGCGTCTTGCCCGCCTCCGACGAGCCACACCAAATCCCTCTCTTCGTAAAGCGCGGCATGGCGATGATGCTACTTCAAGGCGGAGGGGTTAGGGGCTTTCTCTCCCCCTCCTCTTGCGCCGATGTCTGTGCGGCGGAGGAGGAGGGGGATAAAGGGGGTGGAGGTTCCGGAACTCATGGAGGGCGACGATAGTAGGTTCCCGGAACCTCCATCCCCAACCCCTTTGCCTCCTCCCGGCACAAACCATCCGGCAAGAGGAAGGGGCTTAATCCGGGGGTTGCGAGAGAGCGTATCTCCCTACGTGGACGTTCGGAAGGGTTGTCTCATCGCGCTTGGGATATCGGCGATGCTTTTACGGCAGGCATCGCCTATCCGCCGGTCAAACGGAAGGATTGAGGGAACCCCCGGCCCGCCGCCCCGATCCAATGAGAGAGCCGTTAGCTAACACAAGCTCACGCCTGAGAGAAAGGGCGTTTCCGGATCCTGATGCATTGAACGTTGAATTCGCGACCGCTTCGGCGGGAGCCGAGGCGGCGGCGGGCAGACGAGGCGAAGGAGGCCGTTCTTTCTCCAGGCTCATTTTGTATATCACGGTTCGTAACTCCGCCGTCGCGCAGCGACCTTCGGAGTGCTGAAGCAACGCTTCAGCCTTTGCCAACCTTCGATCACCCCGCGCTCCAGACGCCGCGATAAGGCTGAAGCTTTGCTTCAGCACTCCGAAAGGTCGCTTCGCGACGGGAGGCGCCTGTCACACGCCGACGGCGTCTTCGATCACGAATTCGGAGGTCACGGAGGGTGCGGCGCGCAGCGTCGCGATGACGGAGCAATACTTCTGGTCGCTCAGCTCGACCGCGCGCTCGACCGCGGCCGGGTCCAGGTTTTCGCCGGAGACGATATGCCGGATCACGAGAGATTTGAACGGCCTCGGGTATTCGCCCTCCGGCGTCCGCTCGCCGTCGACTTCGACGCGGTAGGCGGTCACGGTCTGCCGCTTCTTTTGCAGGATGGACAGCACGTCGATCGCGCTGCACGCTCCGATCGAGGCGAGGAGCGCTTCGACCGGCGTGGGCCCCCTGCTCTTCTTCCCATCCTCCGGATAGGCGTCCATGACGAATTTGCTCCCGGTCGGCGGCTCAGCTTCGAACGCTTGGCCCTCAAGCCAATTGACGGTAACCATTCGGCTGATTCTACGCACGGAATGCGACGAAATCGGCAGGCAAACCCGTCTACCGCGTTACATTTCGGAGTGATGTATCATCTAACTCACAGGGCTGTATAGGAATGAAAAACCAGAACGACCTTATCGTCTTGATCGTTGCGCTCGTCGTCGTCATCGGCGCTTTTTGCGGAACCTTCTTCACCATGCCGCAAGTGCCCAAGCCGACTCCTCCCGAGCCGGTCAACACGAGCACGCCGCAGGCGCCGACGGGCGTCGAGCCGGTCATGGCCAGTTCGTTGGCGGGTGGTGGCAGCGGCGCTGGAGGCGGCTCCGCCCCGATGGGAATAGGTGGTGGCGGCGGCGCCAGCGCCGGCGCCGGCCCGGGCAAGATGGGTCTGGCCGGCCCTGGTGGAAGCGCGGCGATCCCCGACAACAAGAAGAACTTCAAGGGCCCGCAAAGCATGGGCGGCATGCGCTAAAGGTCGATCCATCGTCGGCTCTAGCCACAAACCACATCCGCGCCGATGGATGTGGTTTGTGGCTTTTTAGGGCCCGGCTTCTCCCAAAAGCCGCGATAGAATAAACCAAGAAATGCGACGGATCGCATTGGGATGGTTGAGGCTAGGGATTGTAGCGTTGGCAGCCTGCGGGCCAAGGCATGGCGCTGGCCGGATCGAGGCCGCGAAGCCGGTTCGGGAATTGCCGATCAAGGTCCTATGCCGGCAAGACGGCGTTCCATATCCGCCGAAGCATATCTTCCTCCGTGCGTTCAAGCAGGAACGGCAGCTCGAGCTTTGGGGAGCGGGAACGGGCGGCAAGATGCACCTCCACACCTATGCGATCGCGGCGGCTTCGGGAGCTCCCGGGCCGAAGCGGCGCGAGGGCGATTCATCCCGAGCCCGCTGGCCCCGTGGTGGTCGAAAGTGTAGGAATGACAAATGGGAGCCCGGAGGGCTGTAGTTGTCGCAACAGCGACGCAGGCGCGAAGCGCCCTTGTCATTAGGAGCACAGCCGAGGGACCTCGACACGGGAGACGCCTGTTAGTAAACAGGCGCCGACTCCGGTCAGGTCCTCGACTCGCGGCAGCGCCCCTCCCTCATCATGCCGCATCCTCCTCTTCTTCCGTCTCCGTCTCCGCGGCAGGCTCGGCGGGAGGAGGAGGGGACTTCATCTGAGCTCGAAGCGCTTCCACATGACCGAGCAGCGACTCGCACATGCCGCCGGGGCGGCAGTCTCGCATCCAGGCCATCACGCCGGAGAGCCCGAGTTCCTTCAGATAGGCAAACGAGAACCCGTCCGTGCGCTCCGCGACGACGTCCAGTTCGGGCTCCGAGAGGCGCAACGTCCGCTCCTGCTTGGCGCTCCATCGGGCGAGGAACTCGCGCCGCTCCGCCAGAGCGGGGAGATCGAAGGCGATCTTCCGGTCGAACCGGCTGGGCCGCTCCAAGATCGCCGAGTCCAGTTTCTCCGGATGGTTCGTCGTCGCCACCGTCAGGACGCCCTGGTTCGCGGCGAAGCCGTCCATCTCGTTCAGGAAGAACGACAGGTTCGTCTTGTCCACGAGGGTGTCGATGTCTTCGAGCACGAGCAGGCATGGAGCCGTCTCGCGGGCTCGATGGAAGGCCTGGGCCATGTTGCCGTGAATCGTCCTGCGGGCCGCGCGGAAGCTGCGGACGTACAGGCACGGCCTTTGCAGCCGGTTGACCATCGCCTTGATCGCGTGCGTCTTGCCGTTGCCAGGCGGCCCAAGCATCAGAATGCCGCGCTTCCACGGAACCCCTTGCCGCTCATAGACCTCTCGCGATTCGAAGAAACCCTCGAAGTCGTGAAGCAGCGTCTCGCGGAGGGCGCCCGGCAGCACGAGATTGTCGAGGCTCGCCGACGCGATTTGAGCGAGGAGAGACTTCTCCTTGTGCCACCAGCCGTCGCGGAAGACGAGGATTTCGCCGACGACCTCGCTGGCGAACTTGCAGACCCGCGCGAAGAAGGCCTGGGCGGTTTCCTTACAGTCCGCGACGATGTAATGGCGGTTCTCGCATCCGCCGTCGTACGTGACCTTCAAGACGCGAAGGCGATAGGACTCCCAGAGGATGTCCAGCAGCGCGTTCCGAGGCTCGATTTTGGCGCCAAGCTCCTTGCTCGACCACGTGGTGTCGAACTGGGCGTGAGCGTGGTCCAGAATACGCGCCTGGCAACGACCGGCCGCCACGAACTCGTCCAAATCGAAGTCGTAGTCGCCGGTTTCCAGGATGTATTTGTGGGGATAGATTTGCTGCAAGCGCAGGCCCAGCTCATACGTAAGCAGGTCCTTCGGCATGCACAAGGCATCCCTCATGATTCTCGTTAGGGTTTGCATGATAATGCGCCGCTCCTTGGCGCGGGAAAAAGACCGATTCGAAGATGACGACCGACGGCAACGCGCCTCTGCCCGAGCGGGCAGCGCGCGGGGAGGAGCTAAACCTTGCCGATAAGAAGAAGTCGCATGACGGAACCGAAATTCTGGCAGGAGAGGCCGGGCGATGTCAAGGACCTGGCGCCGCTTTATCCTGCGCGACTTATCGCGCAGTCGTCGCGTTGCGCCCATAGCTGGACGACCCCCCTCCCGCGTGGTTCGCCACGGGAGAGGAGGTTCGGGGTGAGGCCATGGGCCGGTAAGGTCTACCTCTCTCGGCCCGCCCTGAGGGCTGCGGAGCGTGCCCGGTCTGCGGCTGCTTCCTGGACCAGGCCGAGCTTGTCGTAGCATTGGGCGGCGAGGTCGAGCTCGCGGTAGCCGATGTACTTCACGAAGTTCTCGTACTCCTTCGCCGACCGCTCGTAAGCGTGGGCCGCATCGAGGAGCTTTCCGCGCTCCCGCAAACGCTCGCCCCGGCGATGCCAGATGTCGGCCGGGAGTTCGAGGGTCATCCGGTCCATGTTCAGGAGCGGGAAGTAAGACGGGACGAGGCCGCTTTCGTGGCGCAGAGGGACCGTCGCCGAATCGGAAACCTCGACGTTATCCCATCCGGGCTGCTTCGCGAAATTCGGCAAGTCGACGGCGCGGCGGCCGAAGAAGATGGTCGCCTTTGGCGGGGCCGGAATCGAGGGATCGAGGGGGAAGAAACCGATCATCAGCACCGATTTGCCCTCGACCTTCACCGAGCCTTCTTGCGCGCTCATCGGGCAGGCATCGAGATCGAAGAGCTGGCCATATTCGCTCCCCGCAGCCACCAATCGAATAGGCAGCATAGGCAAGCGGGTTTCCGAGCATGTCACGGCGAGCCAGATCGTGCCGTCCGAGGTGACGCTCGCGTCTCGCAGTTCCATGTCCTCGGCGGAAGCGATGGGGCGCGCCCAGCGTTTATCCAGCTTTGCTCCCGACTCGCGCAGATCGACGACCGGCTTGCCGGGATCGAGGGAGAAGAGCTTGGGATCGAACGCCTGGTTGAATCGGTATTCCTGGCGGAATCGGAAATCGCCTCCGTTCGGGATGTCGTAGTGAACCTGGATGTCGGCGCTCATCGGCAGGTCGGTCGCCGCGTCCACGAGGATTTCCGCGTGATAGTCGTCCTCGGGCCGCTCGAAGGCGACGACGTACGTCTTTCGGCCATCGACGTCCGCGTGATTGCGGACCGACATCGTCCTCCCGGCAGACGTGTGGCCGGAGTCGATGGTCGCCTCGGCATAGTCGAGCGCGCTCGTCTCGTCCGGCAATCCTTCCAGCTTTTCGGCAGGCATCATGACGGCGTGGTCGAGCCGATGATAATTGCGAACCATCAGGCCATCCCGGGTGACGATGGTGACCGCCTGCCCCGAACCCTTGACGACCTCGGAGCGCCACATGCCGTCCTCGTAATAGACATGCATCCAATCCAGCCATTTGCCATCCCGCATCTGGCGGAGGAAGGCCATCTCCATGCTGTGGGCATTCTTGATCGCGCGGCCCATCCGCGCGATCCGGCCGGCGGCGGCGTCCTGCGGCCACATCGCGACGCCTATCGCCACGAGGGCGGCGCAAAGGGCGACGGCGTATCCCAGGCGGCTTCGCCGGGGCGTGCGGACGGGCGGCCTTCGGCAGCTTCCCAGCGAGTCGCCATATTCCTTCAGAAGGCCATGCAATTCTCGTTCGTTCACGGGTTCACCTCGTCGCTCGTGAGGCGGGTCCAGGCTTGGGCGAAGGCGTTGCGGGCGCGCTGGAGCAGGCTGTCCACCGCGTCCGGCCGCTTCCCGACGATCCTGCCGATCTCCGCGCTGGTCAGGCCGGCGATGTACTTCAGAGCAAGGGCCTCGCGGTGTTCCTCGCTCAGATCGCTCATCGCCCGCGCCACCATCGCCGCATGATCGGAAGCGCCGTCGAAGCGGGCGGACGCGTCCTCTTCGCGAACCGCGACCGTCGGCCTTGCGCGACGCTGCCGGTCGATTGCCTTCCGCCGGGCGACCCCGAACATATAGGTTCGAAGGTCGCGCCGGTAGCATGGATTCGGCAGGGCCTGGACGACCTCGATCGCCACGTCCTCCGCGTCCTCTCGGCTGCCCAGCCGGGCCATCGCGTAGCGAAAGACGTCGTCGAGATAGACCATCGGGTCTTCTCCTTCGCGGGTCCGAAACCAGTCCAGTGCCAAGCTCATTCGTCTCCTCGAGCACTTAGCCTTCGCAGGAGAGACGCAAAATCCATCGTGGATTATTCGTTTTTCGCTTCGCGAACGGCCTCGCACTGGAAGCCCGGACTTCAGTCCGCATCCCGTCTTGCCGACTTCAGTCGGCTGCCGAAGGCGACGGTATCTGAGCGAAAGAACGAGCCTCCGGCGAAGTTCTTTCGCTCAGTAGCACGTCAAGCTTCAATTGCCCAGTTGCGAGCAGGAGGCATGCGCCCCCTCACCTGCTCCCTTCGGGTCGCTTTCCTCTCCCCCGGAGGGGAAAGGAGTTTCACCCGAGCAACGACAAATGAAGCTTGACATGCTAAACAGCAGGCGGGCTAAAGCCCGCGCTCCGGCCGTCTTGTTGGGAATACTGCAAGGCATGCGTGCCGATCCCCTCGGGGAGAATGCCTATATCCTGCGCGACCTCGGCGCGCCGGCCCACCTCGTGGCCCAATGGCTGAACGCCGAGCGCCCGGAGGGCGTGATCGAAGCGATCGCCAGCTACGACGCCGTCGGCCTTTTCGCCCAGCGCAGCTTCGACCTCGGCTCGCTGCGGCTGCCCGACGAATTCCCCGCGAGCGAGCCGCGCGTCCATCTCATTCCCGTCTGCTACGAGCTTGGCGAAGACCTGGAGGAGACGGCGAAGCGGCTGGGGATGACGCCGGATCAGCTCGCCGCCTGCCACGCCTCGCGCGATTACACGTGCTTCGCGGTCGGATTCTGCCCCGGCTTCGGCTATCTTGGCTACCTGCCGGAAGCCATGCAGGGCGTCCCTCGCCGCAAATCGCCGCGCACGCGGGTCGAACCGGGCTCGGTCGGGATCACCGGCAAGCAGACCGCCGTCTATCCGCTGCCGAGACCGGGCGGCTGGGCACTCATCGGCCGCACGCCGCTGACTCTCGTCGACGTCGCCGACCAGTATTTCCCGATCCAGGCCGGCGATACGATCCGGTTCGAGCGGATCGGCCTCGAAGACTTCCGCTCTCTCGAAGGAGAGTGGCTTTGAATTACAGCGGAAGCCGGAGGATCGACCTCAACGTCGATATCGGCGAGGGCTATCCGCACGACGAGGCGCTGCTGGACTTCGCCACCTCCGCCAACGTCTGCTGCGGCGAGCATGCCGGCTCTTGGGAGCTCACCCTCGCCACCATCGAGCTTTGCCACGCCAAGGGCGTGCGGATCGGCGTCCATCCCGGCTACCCCGACCGGGCCTCGATGGGGCGGAGGCCGATGGAAGTAGACGAGCATAGCGCCTACCTGAAAAGCATTTTCGAGCAGGTCGAGCGCTTCGCCAGGGCCACGTATCCGGCCTACCTGAAGCCGCACGGCGCGTTCTACAACCAGACGGCGGCCGTCCTCCCCGCGACCTGGGTGCCGACCGACGACCGCTGGAAAGCGCTCGTCAACGAAGACCCGATCGGCCAGGCGATCGGCAACATCCCCGGCGCCGGTTCGCTCGGGATGGTCCTGCGAATCCACCGTCTGCCCCTTATGGGGCTCGCCGGAACCGCCCACGAGGAAATCGCGAAGCGGGCCGAGGTCTTTCTGATCCGGGAAGGCTTCGCCGATAGGGCTTACCGCGAGGACGGAACGCTCGTCCCGAGGTCGGAGCCGGGAGCGGTCTACGACGACCCGCGGTTGGTGCAAGCCCAGGTCTTGCGTCTCGCGCCGGCCATCGATTCCATTTGCCTCCACGGAGATACGCCGGACGCTCTGGAATTCGCCGAGCTTGTGACGAAGACGCTGCTCGACGGCGGATACGAGGTGGGTGCATGAGCGCCCGGATCGAGAAGCTGGTCGGCCAGGCGACCCTGCAAGCGCTGCCTCTCGTCGGCTTTCGCCGCTTCGGGGTGCCGACCGGCGGGGCTTTCGACGTCGAATCCCTGCTCCTCGCCAACCGCCTCCTCGCCAACGGCATGGATGCCCCCGCCATCGAGCTCGCCAACGCTTCGGCGGAAATCGCGTTCTCCTCCTCGACCCGAATCGCCGTCGTCGGAGCGCCGGTCGAGCTCGATTTGGGAGCCGCCAATGCCGCCTTCGACGTCCAGGCGGGAGAGACCCTCCGAGTTCCCGCGCCGCGAGACGGGCTTTGCGTCTATGTCGCGGTGGCGGGCGGCTGGATTCCCGATGGAATCGAGTCGCGATTGGCCCGCCACGGCCGCCCGATCGTCGCCGGAGACGTCTTCGAGCATCGGGAAGCGCCCCCCGCAGGAGCCATTCAAAGACTGGCGGAGCCGCCTACCTCGTTCCGCCAAGGGCTGTTCCGGGTCGTGCGCGGCCCGCAGCCGATCTTGGAAGTCGGCGGACTCCGGGCTTTACGCGTCTCGAACCAGTCGAACCGAACGGGCATTCGCCTCGACGGCCTTGCTCCCCGAGAGCTCCAGGAGATGGTCAGCGAACCGGCCTGCCCAGGCGCCGTCCAGTTCACGCCGAGCGGACAACTCATCGTGATCGGCCCCGACGGCCCGACGATTGGCGGCTATCCGAAGCCGGCCGTCGTTTGCTCGGTCGACCTCGACCGGCTCGCCCATCTCAGGCCGGGGCAAGAGGTCGCGTTCGAGGAAATCGATCTCGACACGGCCCGACGCCTGGCGGCGGAGCGCGACGCGCGCCTCGCCCACACGCTGGCCCAGGTAGAGATTGGGGTCAAGAGAGAGTGAGGCGGTAGCGTTTAATCCCGGATGACCCGCGAAAGAGGTTCAAACGGACCGAAGATTGCGATTCCCAGATAACAGAGCCCAGATAGCCCTGACACACTCCGCCAGTGCCGCGCGGAGCCATGTGCTTACGCGAATGAGTGAATTCGCCCAGGCGGGCACGCAAATCTCAGTGGTTAAGAGAAATGGATCCACCACTGAGGCACGAAGGACGTAGGGGAGACTTCCGATAGGCAGGCTCAGTATCGGGAGGGGCGGGTTCCGACTGGGCGTTTGATTCGGCGCTTGCCGGCGCCGAGGCGGCCGTCGCTGGTCCCCATCAGGCCGCGGAGGGCTTGGATTTCGTCCCGGACCTGGGCGGCTTTCTCGAACTCCATCGCCTTCGCGAGGTCCTTCATCTCCTTCTCCAGCGAGCCGATCAGAAGCGGGAGGTCTTCGATGCGCATCGGCGTGTCGCCGCTCTTGATCCGCTCGGCGGTCTTCTCGTCGTACTGGGCGACGACCTCGGCGACCGCGTCGTACGAGCGGACCGTCTCCCGGACCGTCTTCGCGACCGTCGTCGCCGCGACCCCATGCTCCTCGTTGTATCGCTGCTGAATCTGGCGGCGGCGGTTCGTCTCGTCGATCGCCCGGGCCATCGAGCCGGTCATCGTGTCCGCGTACATCAAGACCTTGCCCTCGACGTTGCGCGCGGCGCGACCGACGGTCTGGATCAGCGACGTTTCGGACCGTAAGAAGCCCTCTTTGTCCGCGTCCAGGATCGCGACGAGGGTGACCTCCGGGAGGTCGAGGCCTTCGCGCAGGAGGTTGACGCCGATCAGCACGTCATAGACCCCGAGGCGCAGGTCGCGCAAGATTTCCGGCCGCTCCAGCGAATGCACGTTGGAGTGGATATATTGCACTTTAATGTTGAGGTCCTGGAGATATCCGCTCAGGTCCTCCGCCATCTTCTTGGTCAGGGTCGTCACGAGGGTTCGCTGCTTGCGATCCACTCGCCCGGCGATCTCGTTGATGAGGTCGTCGATCTGGCCCTTCGTCGGCCGCACCTCGATCACCGGATCGACGACGTAGGTCGGGCGGATGATCTGCTCCACGACCTGCGATTGCACCTCGGTCTCGAACGGTCCCGGCGTCGCGCTGACGAACACGACCTGGGGAACTCTCGAAAGGAATTCGTCGAACTTGAGGGGCCGGTTGTCGAGTGCGCTCGGCAGCCGGAATCCATAGTCGACGAGGACCGACTTGCGCTGCTGGTCGCCGTTGTACATCGCCCGGATTTGGGGGATCGTCTGGTGGCTCTCGTCGATGAAGACGATCGCGTCGGAGGGCAAGAAGTCGAGCAGCGTGTACGGCGCGGTGCCCGGCTCCCGGCCGTCGAAGTAGCGCGAGTAGTTCTCGATGCCGCTGCAATAGCCGACCTCCTTCATCATTTCGAGGTCGAATTCGGTGCGCTGGCGGAGCCTCTGCGCCTCCAGCAGCTTCCCTTGCGAGGTGAATATCTGCTCTTGGGTCTCCAGCTCGGCTTTGATCTGGCCGATGACGTCGTCCATCCGCGCCCACGGGGTGACGTAGTGGGTGGCCGGGAAGACCGAAATCTGGCTCGGCTCGTCGAGGACTTCGCCGGTGAGAGGATCGAAGAGGCGGATGCGCTCCACCATGTCGCCGAAGAACTCGATCCGGGTGACGATCTCCTCGTCCTTCGGCTGGATTTCGAGGGTGTCCCCCCGAACCCGGAACGTGCCGCGATCCAGCACCATCTCGTTCCGCGTGAACTGCATCTGGACGAGCTTTTGCAGCACATCCTCCATATCGAAGGCTTCGCCGGAGCGGAAGGTGACGACGGCTTCCGCGTACTCGCTGGGCGAGCCGAGGCCGTAGATGCAGGAGACGGAGGCGACGACGATCACGTCCCGCCGTTCGAGGAGGGCATGGGTCGCCGCGTGGCGCAGCCGCTCGATCTCCTCGTTGACGCTGGAGTCCTTCTCGATGTAGAGGTCCGAGCCGGGGACGTAGGCCTCGGGTTGGTAGTAGTCGTAGTAACTGATGAAATACTGCACCGAGTTCTCGGGGAAGAACGCCCGGAACTCCTGGCAAAGCTGGGCCGCGAGGGTCTTGTTGTGGGCCATCACGAGCGCCGGCCGCTGGGCCTCCGCGATGACGCTCGCCATCGTGTAGGTCTTTCCCGTTCCGGTCGCGCCGAGAAGGGTCTGAAACCGGTAGCCGGAATCCAACCCCTCGACCAGCCCCGCGATCGCGCTCGCCTGATCCCCCTTCGGGGAGAAATCGCCGGAGAGGCGGATGGGCTCGTTGTACTTGACAATCGCCATTTGTCTACGTAATCTTACTACGCAATTTGGCGGCCGGCCTCGCGCTGAGCACTTATCCCCCAATCGTGCATTGTTATCCCCAAAAAGGCCCCGAGCGGCGTTTTATTCCGCAATAATGGATTGGCCACGGAGAGCGGAGCCTGATCCACAATAGGTTAAGGCCGTCCGCGCCTCCTTCTTCTAGGAATTCCCAATGGACGTTTTGCGCATTCTGGATGATCTCAACACTCTCGTCGTCGATAAGCCCAAGCACATCGGGCCGGTTACCTGGGGGCTGAACCGCGACGAGATAACGATGCAGATCACGAAGATCCGCGCCTCCCTGCCCAACGAGGTCAAGGCGGCCGCCGCGACCGTGCGGGACGCGGAGCAGATCATGAACCGCGCGAAAGAGGACGCGAACAAGACGACCGAGAACGCGCAGAAGGAATCCGACCGCATCCTCGCCGAGGCGCGCCGGGAAGCGGAGCGGATCGTCGATCAGGCCCGCCTCCAGCAGGACCGCATGATCGACGACAGCGAAATCCTCAAGCTGAGCAAAGCCCAAGCCGAGGAAGTGCGGAACGCCGCCGAGCGCGAGGCGACCCAGATGCGCCGGGGCGCGGAGCAATACGCCCGCGACGTGCTCGCCCAACTGGAAGGCGTCGTCGGCAAGGTCATGACGACGATCGAGCGCGGTAAGCAAGAGATGACCCGCCCCGAGCTTCCAACCCAAGCGGTAGTCCGGGAAAAGGTCCGCGCCTAGACCGTCGGAGCGCGGACTTCAGTCCGCATCCCGTCTCCCGAGCTTTAGCTCGGCTCCAGGCACGGCCGACTGAAGTCGGCCAACGGGGTGCGGGCTAAAGCCCGCGCTCCGACGGTCGATGCCTGGGGAACGCTTACAATGAGGCGTGGTCCAATTATCTGTGGACTTCCGCAATTTGGCGTTGATTCCCGTCGCCGTCGTGGCGGCCGCCTGTTCCGGCGGAAGCTCGGGAGACCTCATGTCCAAGACAGATCAGAACCTCGGCGTGACCGCCGAGGCGTTTCAGGCCGGGCAGACGATTCCGGCCCGATTCACGGCCGACGGAGGAAACCGCTCGCCGGCGCTCCATTGGACCGCGGCCCCGTCCGGCGCGAAATCCATCGCCGTGATCGTGGACGACACCGATGCGAACGGCTACGCGCATTGGCTGCTCTACAATCTGCCGCCCGGAACGACCGGCTTGCCGGAAGGCATTCCGCCCGGACCGCTTCCCTCGCTCGGCGGTGCGATGCAGGGTGTGAACAGCCACGGCGAGTCCGCCTACTTCGGGCCCCAGCCGCCGCCGGGTAGCCCGCACCACTATCACTTCCACGTCTACGCGCTGGATCGAATGCTCTCCCTTCCCCCGCGCGCCTCGAAGGACGACGTGATCCGCGGGATGTCGTCCCACGTTCTCGCCCAGGGCGAGGTGATCGGCGTGTATCGGAGCGGCTAAACTTCGGCGTGGCTTCTTCCCGGTTGCGGATTGCCGAGATCTTCGCGAGCATCCAGGGCGAGGGGATTTGGGCGGGGACGCCCTCGACCTTCGTCCGGGTCAGCGGCTGCAATCTGCGCTGCGGCTGGTGCGATACGCCCTATGCGAGCTGGAACCCGGAAGGCCCCGTCCTCGACCTCGCCGAAATCCTCGACGCCGTCGAGGGCCACAGCCTCCGGCACGTCGTCGTCACCGGCGGCGAGCCGATGCTTTTCGATCCGATCGTCGAGCTGACCGGGGAGCTGCGCCGGCGCGGCCGCGTCCTGACGATCGAAACCGCGGGCACGATCTACCGCGACCTCGCCTGCGACCTCATGTCGATCAGCCCGAAGCTCGCCAACTCGACGCCGCCGCCGGAAAGCGGGTGGCGGGAGAGGCACGAGGAGACCCGCCTGCGGATCGAGGTTCTCGCCGCTCTCATCGAGCGGTACGACCATCAGCTCAAGTTCGTGGTGAACCCGGAGGCCGGCGACGACCTGCCGGAGATCGACGCCCTCCTCCGCTCGCTTCCACCGGTGCGGCCCGAGCGGATTCTCCTCATGCCGGAAGGCACCGATTCGGAAACCCTCGCCCGCCGCCAAAAGCGGCTCGTGCCGCTCTGCATGGAGCGAGGCTGGCGCCTCTCGCCACGCCTCCACGTCGACCTCTTCGGAAACAAACGCGGAACCTAGCCCGAATCCTTAGTGTAAGCGTGGCGCCGCATGGCGCCCGATCCGGATGACAAGAGCGGGGCGTTTGTAGGTTTCCGGAACCTCCACCCCTTAATCCGGAAGCCCCTTCCTCTTGCCGGATGGTTTGTGCCGGGAGGAGGAAGGGGGTTGGGGGATGGAGGTTCCGGGAACTTATGGAGGTTGCCCAGCCAGGTCCTGTTGTCCCGGCGTCAACAAGCCCGTAGCTCCGTGGCTCCGCGGCACTGGCGAGCAGGCGGAGTGTGTCAGAGCCATCCTGGCTCTGTGTTCCCGGCGTCAGCCGGGATAATCCGGGCTCGCCATAGTTCATGAGTCGATCTGTCCGTCGCATGGCAGACGCTACACTAAGGGAATGCGGCGAACGTGGCTCCTTGGCATCGGCCTCCTCCTGTGGGGGTGCGGGGCGAATGGGGCGGTGACGCGGGCGGCCGGCTCGTGGCTCGGCCAATTCGATATCGAATCGGTCGCCGGCAAGAGCGATCCCGCCGCGATCCAGGCCGAGGCGATGAAGGGGAACCTCGAGCTCTACGTAAACGGGAGCAAGTTCAAGCTCGACATGAAATCCGCCCACCAGGGCTTCACCGTCAACGGCAAGTGGACCGCCGACAAGGGCCGCGTCACCATGACGACCGACAGCTACCACTTCGACAACCCGACCGAGGAGGACCAGAAGGCGCTGAACCTGCGAATCATCACCCCCGACGAGATTCGCGCCGTCTTCGGCCATCCCGTCGTCCTCGACGAGACCGCGGACCGGCGTCACCTGACCGGCCTAAAGACGAGCCTCGGCCGGCTGCTCGGCCGGTTCGAGTTCGAGCGCCCGATCCCTCACTGACGAGCGTGACTACGGCCCAGCGTCGCGAAGCGACCTTCGGAGTGCGGCAGCGAAGCTGCCGCCTAGTCCCGATTACAAGTAGGCAAAGGCTGAAGCTGCGCTTCAAGCACTCCGAAGGTCGCTTCGCGACCGGCGACTTCCAAGCTATACGAACAGGGCTCGCAGAGCCCTGAGAGCGCCCGCGTAGTCGAAATTCGCTTCGCGCGCGCATTCCAGGCTGACGTTGCCGGCGTATCCCAGCTCCTTGAGCCGCATCGCGAAGGCCCAGAGCATGTCGTCCTCGCCGGAGACGCCGAGCCGGGGCAGGTCCGCGATGTGGACGTGGGTCGGGGCGAACGGAACTTGGACTAGGAACAGCTCGCGGAGCCCGGCCAGCCGATCGTCCGCGTCCCATTCGTAGAGGATATGGTAGGAGTCGGCGGTATAGCCGACGCCCCGATCCCGCAGGCCCAGCGCGAGCGAGCGGAGGTCGTTGCCGGTGTTGGTCTCCGAGCGGTTCAGCGACTCCGGCGCGAGGCTGACGCCCATCGGCTTCGCAATCTCGGACAGCTCCGCCACGAGGTCGATGAAGGCGCGGTCGCCGTCGAAACCCTCCGGAGCGTGGCGGGCCGCACCGCTCCCCACGACCATGACCGGAACGCCGAGGTCGGCGGCGCGGGAAATCGTGCGCTCGGCGTACTCGCGATAAGGCGTCCGATCCTCGCCAAAGAGCTGGATGCGGCCGTCGAAGAAGAGATTGGTGGCGAGAATCGGCACGCCGGCGTACTTCTCCCGGTCCCAGGTTTCTTCGAAGCCGGAAAAGCCCGAGGCGCCGACCTCGACGTAGTCGAATCCGGCGTCGAGAATCGCGGGCGCGTCCGCCAGGTCCGCGCAGACTCCGAATCTCATCGGTCCTCCCTCGGTAGCGTGGAGCGCCGCCGCCGTTGCGGCCAGACGTAGGCGAACGCCGCTTCCAGCGCATCCCGGTCCACCCGGCAGTATTGCCGCTGCCCGCGCCGCTCCCGCACGACCAGGCCGGCCTCGGTCAGGATTCTCCAGTGGTGGCTCAGGAGAGCCATGCTGATGCCGGCCCGGCGGGCAATATCCGTCCCGCAAAGCTCTTCCTCACCCGCGAGGATCTCGATCACCCGCAGACGGTTGGGATCGGCGAGCGCGGCAAAAACCTTCGCCCGAGCTTCCACGTCGAATGACTCCACGAAGACAGTTTACTCTTTTCAATAGTCAAATAATTACTTGACTATTTGAATTGCGTCGCCCATAATGATCGTTGTGAGCACCGTATTGGCAATTGGACAACAGGAATTCGACGAGGCGGTTCAGGCGGAGGGCCTGGTCGTCGTGGACTTTTGGGCGACGTGGTGCGGACCCTGCAAGCGGATGCTGCCCGAACTCGACGCGGCGGCCCAGGAATTAGGCGAAAAGGCAACCTTCTTAAAGGTTAACGTGGACGAATCGCCGGAGATCGCGATGCGCTACGGCGTCCAGGGAATCCCGAATCTGACGTTCCTCAAGGGCGGACGGGTGGTGGACGCGGTGGTCGGCGCGATGCCCAAGGCGGCGATCGTTTCGCGAGTCCAAAGGCACCTGTGAGTCGCGTCGTGCTTTCTCACGTCAGTAGAATAAGCGTCCCATTTTCGATCATCGCCTCGGCAATAGTTAATTTGGATGCGGATCGGCACGAGACTCATCCAGGAGCAAGCGATGAAACGAATGATCTCCACGACCACGGTGCTGGGCCTCGCGGTAGCCGCGATGGCGATCGGCAGTATGGTTAAGGTTGTGCAGGAAACCTATAAATTCAAGCCGGATTCGGCGGCGGCATCCGCCAAGTGCATGCTATGCCACACGAAGAAGATGGGTGGCACGCTGAATCCGTACGGACTCGATTTGAAGGCTGCGCTCAAGGGTTCGAAGAACCTGACCCCGGCGATCCTGCATAGCATCGACAACAAGGACTCCGACGGCGACGGAGTCAAGAACGGCGCCGAGCTGACGGCCGGCTCCAATCCGGGCTTCAAATAAGCCCGACCCTCGATTTCCCGGGCTCAAGGCGTTCCTCTCCAAGCCTTGGGCTTCGGGAAATCGGGCTGGACGCGGACCGAAGTCCGCGGTCCCCAGAAACCCCGGTGAGCCGCATCGGGCCAGGTCTCGCCCGGCCCGGAACTGGCTTCTGGTTTTAGTCATTCGACGCCCGCCAAATGCTTGGGCTCACACGGCAATTCTATAGACGGCTATCCGTCGCCGGTTGTATAGAATATTCCGATGAATCGGCATGTCGCGATCGATCTTGGCGCTTCCGGAGGGCGCGTGGCCCTCGGCTCGGTGGAAGACGGACGGATCGAGATCGAGGTCCTGCACCGATTTCCCAACGGGGGGACCTGGCTTCCAAGCGGGCTCTACTGGGACGTCATCGGGCTCTGGCGGGAAATCCTCTTCGGGCTGAAGTTGGCGGGAGAGCGGGGGCGGATCGACAGCGTCGGCGTGAACTCGTGGGGCGTCGACTACGCGCTCCTCGACGAGAACGACCTCCTCATCGACCAGCCCCACCACTACCGCGACGCGCGCACCGAAGGCGTCATGGAGGCCCTGTTCAAGCGCGTGCCCCGCGACCGGATTTACGAGCGCACCGGCATCCAGTTCATGGCGCTCAATACGATCTTCCAGCTCATCGCCCACGAGAAGCACGCGCCCGGAATCCTGGGCAAGACGCGCACCCTCCTTCTGATGCCCGATCTCATCCATTTTTGGCTGTGCGGACGCCGGGCCTCCGAGCTGACCATCGCCAGCACGACCCAGCTTTTCGACCCGCGCGGCCGCTGTTGGGACGAGGAGCTGATACGCGAGTGCGGCCTGCCTCGCGGCATCTTTCAGGAGATCGTCGAACCGGGAACGCCGCTCGGCCCGATCCGCCCGGAGATCGCCGATCCGATCGGGCTCGGCGGCGCCCAGGTCATCGCTCCCGCCGCCCACGACACGGCCTCGGCGGTCGCGGCGGTTCCGGCCTCGGGCGAGGATTGGGCCTATATCTCCAGCGGCACTTGGGCTCTCGCGGGAGTCGAGGCGCCCGCGCCGGTAATCAGCCCGAAGACCCTCGAGCTGAACCTGACGAACGAAGCGGGCGTGCGCGGCACGACCCGGCTGCTGAAGAACATCACCGGCCTCTGGATCCTCCAAGAATGCCGGCGCGCCTGGGGCGATCCCGATTACGCCGACCTTTACGCGGAGGCCCGAGCCGGCGATTCGAAGGGAGCGACGATCGACCCCGACGATGCCCGCTTTACCCAGGTCTGCGACCGGATGCCGCAGCGCGTCCAGGAATTCTGCGCGGAGACCGGCCGGCCGGTTCCCCAGGGCCGGGGCGAGATCACGCGATGCGTTCTGGAGAGCCTGGCCGAGAAGAGCGCCGACGTGCTGAGCCAGCTCGAAGCGGCGACGGGCCGCCCGATCCGCGACGTCCACATCGTCGGCGGCGGCTCCCAGATCGACCTCCTGAACGAGCTCGTCGCGGAGGCTTCGGGGCGGCGAGTGATTGCCGGCCCCGTCGATGCCACGCTCACCGGAAACCTCTTGATCCAGGCGGAATCGTTCGGCAGCATCCCGAGCGGCTCCGTGCGAGAGGTCGTGAGGCGCTCGGAAACACCGCGCGTCTTCGAGCCGAAGGCCCCCCTCTCTCCTCCGGGGGAGAGGGTCTATGAACCTGAGCGCAGCGAAGGAGAACAGGGGTGAGGGGGCAAACGGCGCCCAAGCTGGAGGGACACTGCCGGCGCGAAAACACCTCTCCCCTCCGGGGGGAGAGGGTCTGTGAGTCTTGCGAGCCGCCCAGTCGAAGGATCCCCGCATCAAGCGCATCGCTCAGGATGACGCCTGCAACATCATGACGCAGCGATTAACTTAAGCTCCCTCTCCCGATCCGGGGAGAGGAAAGCGATCCTATCATAGCTAGCCGCCGTCGTCGTCGATCGTGCCACCCAGGACTTGGTCGATCTGCCGCTGATCTTGGACGGCGATCTGGCGATCCTCCGCTTTCAGATGGGGTAGCTTCAGGGTCGCTTCGACATAGGGCTTGGCGGCCGCGAAGTTCGCGCGAATCTTCTTGATCGTTGGGGCGTCGGGCTGCGCCGAGGGATCGGATGGGACATCCTTCGAGAAGTAGCAGGCCACGATGCTCAGGTTTGCGTATGCGAGCTTGTCCGTCACCTTCGAAGTCTCCGCCGTCTTCTTGAAATACTTGATCGCCGGATCGTACTTCGACGCGTTCTGGTAGTAGTCGGCGATGTTGTTGTAGAGATCGCTCAGCTTGCCGGTCTTGTTCGCGGGATCGATCTTCTCTGCCTCGGCCAGCTTCTGAAGGGCCTGGTCGATGTCGTATCGGTTGGCGTAGATTTCGCCGAGCCGGGTCACGGCGGCGAGATTCTTCTTGTTCTTCTTATACTTGGCCCAAGTCGAGGGGTAATCGGCCAGGTCTCTGAGGAACGAGTTGCCGTGCTTGACGAACTCCTCCGCCGGCTCGAAGCCGTCGATGATCCCGATCACGTTCTCCTTGTTATCGAGGAAAAGCACGGTCGGGTAATTCGTGATGTGGTACTTCTTGCCGAGATCCTTGCCTTCCTTCTCGACGTCGATGCGGACGGGGACGAACTTGTTCGCGACGGCCTGAGCGGCTTTATCGGCGAAGGTTTCGTGCTCCAGTTGCTGCCCAGGGGTGTTTTCGCGATAGGTCGGATCGAGGTCCCAGGCTGTGTAGAACTCGATCATCACGGCCTTGTGCGTCGCCTTGGCCCGCTTCATGGCGGTCTGGAAATTCGGAACCCACTTGATCTGGGCGGTGGCAACGGCGGCGGCGGCAAGGACCGCCAAGCCCGCGAGAATGCGCATCAACTTCATTTGCATTTACTTACTCTTTTGTTTCTTGAGAATTTTCGCCGACTCCGCGAGAAACTCCGCGGGCGGATGGAAGCCGGTGAAGTAACCGATCATCTTGCCATTCTGATCCAGAAACATGATGGTCGGAGTTTCCTGAATTCCGTATTTTTCGATCAGCCTCGGCTGCCGCGTATATTCGATTTTCACGGGAACGACGCCCCGGGCGAATTGAACGACCGACTTATCCGGATAGGTCCGGTCGTCGAGCATCCGGCAGGAGCCGCAGGAATCGCCGTAGAAGTCCACCATTACCGGCTTGTGGCTCTTCTTGGCGAGTTTAAGGGCGGCAGCCAGATTGGCGCTCCACTTGATCCCGCCCGCCATCGAGCTCGCGGCAAGGGCCGCCAGCATCCCGGCGAGTGCCAACTTCCAAACGCGATTCATTACCTCTTCTTCGCTTTGGCGAGGATCGGCGTTGCCTTCGCGATAAAGGTTTTCGCGTCGACGTAGGTCGAAATCCGACCGAGCTCGTGCTGATGCTCGTCGATAAAGACGATCACCGGCAAAGCCTGAGCCTTGTACTGCTTCGCCAGCTTCGGCTCCTTGTCGTAGTCGATATGGACGGGAACGACGTTTTTCAAAAGAGCGACGACGCCAGGATCGACGTAGGTCGTTCGGTCCAGCTTGTGGCAGTTCACGCACCAGACGGCCGTGAAGTCGAGCATGACCACTTTGTGGCCCGCGCCGGCCTTCTTCAGCGCGCTCTTGAAGTCCTGCGCCCAGTTCAAGCCGGAGGCGGACGAAAGGGCCGCGCAGGCTGCGACGGCGAAAACCAGAATGCTTCTCAGTTTCATAGGTCCAATTCCGTAAGACGTTTGCCAGACGGCAGTGTATCCCGTCTTGGCGGACGATGAAGAGACCGCCGCGGCTCCAATCCTAGGTTTGCCGACTCACGATCTGGGAAAATCAGGCCATAATAAGTTTGGACAATCGTCCAAACAATGAGCCAACAGATCAAAGCGAGAAAGCAGCTCGATCCCGCCAAGACGCGGGCGTCGATCTTGAAGGCCGCGTTCAAGCTCTTCGCCGAGCGGGGCTATAAGGGGGCGTCGATCGCCGACATCGCCCGCGCGGCTCAGGTTCGGAAGAGCTTGATCCAGTACCACTTCGGCACGAAGGAGGAGCTATGGAACGCGTGCATCGAAAGCCGGGCTGCGCCGATGATCGCGGCCATCGACCGGATGCTCGCCAAATCCGATCCGAATATCGGCGAGCTGCTGACGACCCGCTTCAAATTTCTCCGCGACAATCCGGAGGTGCGAAAGCTGATGGGCTGGGCGAGCATGGGCTCGATCCCCGTTCCTCCGTTCCTGATGGAAAAGCGCAAGCAGCTCATCGGCAGCTTCGCCGGAGACATGAATCCAAATCAGCTCGCGCGGATGCTCTTCGCCCTATCCGCCACCGACGGCTGGTTCCATTTCCGTAGCCTCTACGCCGTCGTCGCGGGGGAGGAGGCGAAGAGTCCGGCCGTCGAAGAAGAGTTCCTGAAAATCCTCGCCGAGGTAGCGCCCAAGCATGAATAGCAAACCCATCGTCGCCGTCGTCGTGCTCTCCGCGATCTTGGCGGGCGGCTACTACATCGACCGGCAGCGCGCCGCGAAGGAGAGCCGCCTTTCCGGCTTCTTCGAATCCCAGCCTTCCCTCGCCGCTTCCCGAAGCGGCGGGCGGGTCGTGAGGATTCTCGTGCGGGAAGGGGATTCGGTCAAGGCCGGGCAGCCGCTCGTCCAGCTCGAAGACGCCGGCCAGACCGCAACCTACAAGGCTCAAGAAAGCGCGGTCGAGCAGGCTTGGCAGCAGTTTTTGGAAATCCGGAGCGGCTCCCGTCCAGAGGAGATCGACAAGGCCCGGCACGCGGTCGAGCAGGCCCAGGCGAACCTCGACAAGCTCCTCAACGGCCCTCGTCCCGAGGAGATCGCCGCCGCAAAAGCGGCTGCCGACGTCGCCCTCGCCCGGCTCCAGCAAGCCCAGCGCGGCCTCACCGCCGAGGAACGGGCCAGCCTGAAGGCCCATGTCGATTCGGCCATGGCCGCGAACGATCTCGCCAACAAGCAGCTCGCTCGGACCCAGTCCCTCTACGACGCGGGCGCGGCGCCGAGGCAGCAGCTCGACGTCGCGATCTCCAACCAGCAGCAATCCGCCGCGCAGTTGAAGGATGCCCAGGAAACCTATCGCCGGGCTCAGGAAGGGACGCCGAAGGAGGAATTGGCCGAGGCCCGCCATGGCTACCAGCAAGCTCTCGACAACCTGAAGCTGATCGAAAAAGGGAGCCGCCCGGAAGACGTCCAGGCGGGGAGGGCCGCCCTCGCCCAGGCCGAAGCCGCTTTCGAGGAAGTTCTGCGAGGCAATCGCCCGGAGGATGTCGCGAAGGCGAAGGCCGCCCACGAGCAGGCCGTCCTCCAAGCCAAGAGCGCGGCCACGACGGTCCACGAGCATCTCGTGACCGCGCCCGCCGACGCGGTCGTCGACCACGTCCTCGTGGCGGACGGCGACGTCCTCCCTACCAACGGCCCGGTCGTCCAGCTTAGCTATCCCACCGACATCTGGCTCCGGGTCTACATCCCCGAGGACCAGCTTCACAAGGTGAAGGTCGGCGATTCGGCGGACGTCACCGTCGATGGAATCTCGGAGGTCCTGAAGGCGCGGGTGGAATCGATCGCGACGCAGGGCGAATTCACCCCCGCCAACCTCCAATCGCCGGAGGAGCGTGGGCGGCAGGTCTTCGGCATTCGGATTCGCCTCGATCCGCCCGATCCGCGGGTGAAAGCCGGCATGTACGCGACCGTCAAGCGGGTGGGCCGGTGGCCGTAGGCAACGCTATCGAATCGAACGGTCTGACCAAGCGCTTCGGCGACTTCACGGCCGTCGACGGGCTCGACCTCAGCGTCCCGAAAGGCTCGATCTTCGGCCTCCTCGGCCCGAACGGCAGCGGAAAAAGCACCTTCATCCGCATGCTGTGCGGCGTTCTTCGGCCCACAGAGGGCCAGGCCACCGTCAACGGCTTCGACGTCGCCGGCAAGCCGGAGGACGTCAAGCGCTCGATCGGCTACATGAGCCAGTCCTTCAGCCTCTACCGGGACCTCTCGGCGGTCGAGAACCTCCAATTCTTCGGAGGAATCTATGGGCTCAAGGGGAAGGAGCTGAAGGAGCGGATGGATTCGGTGGTCGAGTTGGTCGGGCTGCAAAATTATCTCGTCCAGCCGAGCGGCACCCTTTCCGGCGGCTGGAAGCAGCGCCTCGCCCTCGCCGCCGCTCTCATCCACGAACCGCCGCTCGTCTTCCTCGACGAGCCGACCGCCGGCATCGACCCGGTCGCCCGCCGCCTCCTGTGGGACCTCCTTTTCGAGCTCGCCGGCAAGGGGAAAACCCTCTTCGTGACGACCCACTACATGGATGAGGCGGAGCGGTGCAGCGAGGTCGGCTACATCTATCTTTCGAAGCTGATGGTGAAGGGGACGCCGAACGAGCTGAAGACGTTGCCCGAAATCTCGCCGGAGGGGACGCGGCGGCTGGCGATTTCGACCGAGCACCCGCCCCAGGCCCTCCAAGCCCTCAAGGGCCGGCCGTACGTACGGGACGCGACGCTGGTGGAATCCGACGTGCATCTGCTCGTCGACGAGACAACGACCGACGACGAGATTCGCCGGGACGTCGAGAAGGCCGACCTGAAAGTAACCGGCATGCGCGTCGCCGAACCCTCCCTGGAAGACGTGTTCGTGACCCTAACGAGGAGGTTGGCCAAAGGATGAACGGCTTTATCAGCGTCCTCCGCAAGGAGTTCATGCATCTCCGGCGCGACCGGACCACCCTCGTCATCGCCCTGCTCGTGCCGCTGATCCAGATGGTGCTTTTCGGTTATGCGATCAACTTCGACGTCCGGCACATCCAGGCCGTCGCCGTCGATCAGGACAACAGCCGGGAGAGCCGCGACTATCTGCAAAAGCTCCAGGCGAGCCAATATATCGACTTCATCGCCTCGGTCCGTACGCCGGATCGCGCCGCCGACATGCTCCGCACCGGGGGCGCGCGGGTCGCCGTCACGATTCCCGCCGGCTTCGCGCGGACGATGGAGAGCGGCGGAAATCCTCAGGTCGGCGTGATGATCGACGGCTCCGACGCCCAGGTTTCCCTGCGCGCCCGCTTCGCCTTCGTTTCCCCGCCTTCCCAGCCCGCGCCAGGAGTGCCCCAGGCCCGCATCAACGTGCTCTTCAACCCGGACAGCAAGACGGTGAACTTCATGATCCCCGGCCTGCTCGTGGTCATCCTCCAGGTCGTGACCGTCGCTCTCACCGCGTTCAGCGTCGTGCGAGAAAAGGAGCAGGGGACGCTGGAGCAATTGATGGTGACGCCGGTCGGCCGGTTGGCGCTGATGCTTGGCAAGCTCGTCCCCTACGCGGCTCTGGCGATGGGCGAGTTCGTGGTCGTGCTTTTCGTCGGGGACATCGTTTTCGGGGTTCAACCGCACGGCAGCTTGATCACTCTGACCCTGCTCAGCATCCCGTTCATCGTGGCTTCCCTCGCCCTCGGCCTGCTCATCAGCACGGTCGCCCAGACCCAGGGCCAGGCTCTCCAATTCACCCAGCTCACGCTCATGCCCGCGATCCTGCTCTCCGGCTACGTCTCGCCCCGCGAGACGATGCCCGGCTGGCTGTACATCATCTCGACGGTGATGCCGGCGACCCACTTCATGCAGGCGACGCGCGGCGTGATCGTGCGAGGCGCGGGCTTCTTCGACCTCCTCCCTCAGTTCCTGACCCTTTGCTTCATCGCGACCGTTCTGATCGCGCTTTCCACGGCTAGGTTCCGGAAGAGCGTGGAGTAGCCGGATTACGCGGTGCGCCGCTTGCGCGAGCTGAGCAGCTTCGTCCGGTCGCGGTACTTGTTCACGGTGCGCCGGGCGACGTTGATCCCCCGCTTTGCGAGCAGGTGGGAGATCGCCTCGTCCGACATCGGATCGTTCGGGTTCTCGTGCTGGAGAATCTCCTCGATGATCTTCTGCACCCGGAGCGCGGGCTTGAAGAAGACTTCGAAGGAAACGATCTCGCCGTTCGCGATCTGGACGAATTTCGCCTGGGTCGCCCGGCTGATCGTGCTCTCGTGGACGCCGAGGTCGTGGGCCATCTGAGAGCGGGTCAGCGGCATCAGGAATTCGTAGCTGCCCGTCGAGACGAAGCTCGCCTGGTGCTTCACCAGGTATTCGCCGATGAGCGTCAGGGTCTTCCGCCGCTGCTGGATACAGGTGATGAAGTCGGTCGCCCGGTTCACGTAGGTGGTGATGTGGCGCTTTTCGTCCCTCGGCGCGCGGGCGTCGTCCTGAAGCTCCTTGTAGCGCTTCCGGTATTCCCGGTCGATGATGAAGGACGCCGGGTCTGCGCCGCGCACCTCGACCTGCCAACCGATTTCGGTGCGGGAGAGAACGAGGTCCGGCGAGACGCCGACGCTCCTCGAGCGCCGCATGTAGCCGGCCGAATTGTCGAATCCCTCGCCGGGGAAGGGTGACAGGCTGAGAATCTCATGGAAGGCGGCTTCGACGACCTCGGGCATGACCCGGAACCGCCGCATCAGCTTGTTCGTGCGGCGATTCAGGAATTCGTCCATGTACTTCTGCACGATGGCGCGCGCCAGCTTTTGCTCGATCGAATCCGCATTGCGAAGCTGGAGCAAGAGGCACTGCTGGAGGTTGAACGCGCCGACGCCGCTCGGCTCGCATTCCTGGAGCTTTCGCACGACGAGCTCGGCCACTTCGAGAGAGGTCCCCGTCTCCAGCGCGATCTCCTCCGCCGGCGTCGTGAGGTAGCCCTTTTCGTTGACGCAATCGATCGCGTATTCGGCGATCCGGACCAGCTCGCGGGGAAGCATGGGCAGAAGCTGAGCCCGAAGATGCTCCCAGAGCGTGGTGCCGGTAGGGGCGAGCTCGACCCAGTCGACCTGGTCGTCGTCGTGAGGGATGCTGCGGCGAAATTCGTAATCGTCGCTGCCCACGCGCAGCTCCTGGGGGGCGATGTTTTTGAGGATCACTTCGTCGCTGAGCGGCTCGTTGTCGTCCTGAAGCCGCTCCAGCGCGGGGTTCTCGTTGAGCTCCGCTTCGATCGTCTGCTCCAGCTCGGCTTGCGTGAGCTGAAGGATCTGGCTGCTGAGCACCACCCTCGGATCGACGCGCAGACCAACTCCGGTCTCCAATCGCTGTGAATGATTCAGTCCTTGTCGCAAAACTCCGTTTCTCCCTAGCCGGCCCGGGCTTCCATGCCCGGCTCCCGATCCAATCATCGGAGGGTTATCCACCGCTTCTTCCTGTCAATCGTGTTGGGTTGGGGTGTTGAGTGTTAAGTGTTGAGTGGTGAGCGATGGGCGAGGTCCGGGCCCCCTCTCCCGTGTGGTTCGTCACGGGAGAGGGGGTTGGGGGTGAGGGTCTGCGAGTCTTGCGAGCAAGGGTGGGGCGGGAGGGAGCCCATGCCGTAAGCTAGCTCGGACCCATGAGGCTCGATAAAGCTAAGCCTTCCGCCGGCCGAAGATGTTATAATGACCTGGTCGCGGAGAGATGGCTGAGTGGACGAAAGCGCCCGCCTGCTAAGTGGGTAAGGGGGTTAACCTCTTCTCGGGTTCGAATCCCGATCTCTCCGCCAGAAGTCGTCTAGGCGAAAAGAAAGCGATGACTGGCAAGCGCATTCTGTTGATCCCGCTCCTGTTGAGCCTCTGCGCCTGCCTCTACGCCCAGAGCATTCAGACTTACCTCGAATTGCGCAAGCAGTACGGCATCCACCAGGCCGTTGAGACGGCCGCCCTCGAAACCCTCGTCGGCAGCCGCGTGATGGAGCTCAAGGGCACGGTCAAGGGCACTTTCCAGGTTGGCGACCGCTTCTCCATGCTCGTCCAGCGCACGGACGGCCAGACGGAGACCATCGACTCCGACGCCATCCCCGATTGGCTGCAGGGCGGCAACAACGTCGCGGCACGCCTCATCATCCGGGCCACCCGCGGGGAAGCGAATCTGCCTTTGAAGGCGGTGCTCATCGCGGCCGCGCCGGAAGACCAGATTGCCCCGATCGAAGCGGCGGAAGCTCGCAAGGCCCAGGCGATCGCCGATCGCAAGGCCAGACAGGCGGCGGTCGAATCCAGCCGGGGCAATCTGCCCTTCCGCAGGCAGGGCGTCCCGAAGGAGTGGAATCTTCCCTCCAGCCAGGCGACCCCCTATTACGCGGCCTTCATCAAGAAGGAGAACCCGAAGCTTTCCAACGCGGAGGCGATGAATATCGCGCGCGGCATCATCGGCTTCAGCCTAAAATACGGCGTCGACGCCCGCCTGATCATGGCGATGATCATGACCGAGAGCGACTTCAACCCCTACGAGAAGAGCCACGCGGGCGCGATGGGCCTCGGCCAGTTGATGCCCAGCAACGTGCAGGAGATGGGTGTCACCGACGTTTACGACACGATGCAGAACCTCTCCGCGACGGTGCGCCTCGTGCGCGGCCATCTCGAGGATTACAACTCCAAGGCGGGCGGCTGGACCTTCGAAGGCCTGAAGCTCGCCCTCGCGGCCTACAATGCCGGCCCCGGCGCGGTCCGCAAATACGGCGGCATCCCGCCGTACAAGGAAACTCAGAACTACGTCAAGAAGGTCATAAAGCTCTATTACGAGTTCTGCGGCCGCTAGGCTCATTCGGCGGGAAGCCGATGCCGCGGCCATCGTCCGTGAGTTCCTGTCAACGGAATTCGCCACAACTTGGCGCGCCCCCAAACTCGCATCATTCCAAGTAACGGCAGGACAAAACATGAGCACCGTACGGCTCGTTCAGGGAAATGAGGCGTGCGCGTTCGGCGCGCTCTACGCCGGATGCACATTCTATTCGGGGTACCCGATCACGCCAAGCTCGGAGATCATGGAGATCCTCGCGCAGGAGCTTCCGAAGCGGGGAGGAACCTTTATCCAGATGGAGGATGAGATTGCCTCCGTCTGCACGATGATCGGCGCGGCCTGGGGCGGGTCCAAGGCGATGACCGCAACGAGCGGCCCCGGATTCTCCCTCATGCAAGAGGGACTGGGATACGCTTCGATTACCGAGACGCCCTGCGTGCTCGTCGACTGCATGCGCTGGGGGCCGTCCACCGGCCAGCCGACGAAGACCGGCCAAGGCGACGTCATGCAGGCGATTTGGGGCACCCACGGCGACCATGCGGTGATCGTTCTCACCGCCTCCAACGTGCGCGAGGTCTTCGAGATGACGGTGACCGCATTCAACTACGCGGAGAAGTACCGCGTGCCGGTCGTCCTGCTTCTCGACGAGGTTCTCGGCCACATGCGCGAGAAGATCGATTGGCCCGATCCGGGCGAGTTGGCGGTCGTGGAGCGGAAGCGCCCGGCAAATTCCGCCGCCTTCAAGCCATTCGGCGCGGAGGAGTTCCTGGCCTTCGGCGAAGGCGCCCGCATGAACGTCACCGGCATGGCTCACGGGGAGACCGGCTTCCCCGTCCAGGGCGAAGCCGCCGCCAAACAGCTCTATCGCATGATGAGCAAGGTCCAGGACGACGTCGAGAATCTGTCGATCTATCGGGCCGATCAAGTCGAGGACGCGCGCGTCCTCGTCGTCAGCTATGGAATCACGGCACGCGCGGCGGAGAGCGCGGTCGCCGAACTCCGCGCCGAAGGCGTGGCGGCCGGCCTGCTCGATTTGAAGACGCTCTGGCCCTTCCCCGACTTCCTGTTCCAGCGCGGCCTCGAAGGAGTCGACCTCATCGTCGTGCCCGAGCTGAACCTCGGCCAGATTTCCCGCGAAGTCGAGCGGGCCGTCGCCGGCCGCTGCCGCGTCCAGCACCTCGGCCGGATCGACGGCTACCTCCTGACCCCGGAGGAAATCCGCGACGCCGTCCAAAACGGCCTCGGCCAGGAAGCGCGGGAATTCGAGCTGACCCCGAAGGGGTGAAGCTTCTGTGGTTTGTGGAGTGAAGAACGCAACCCTTTTAGGGTTGTGGGAATCGGGGGGTCGCCCTCCCCAGGGTCGCTTCGCACCCTGGGCTTCGCCACGAAACCCCTTCGGGGTTGGGATAATAGGGGCGCTGGTCGCTTAGGCTCCCAGCATCGTCATCCCCCTCTCCCAAAAATCATGGTAAAGTGACCACGTCCGCCTAGACCGCGCAGCGCGCGGTTGAAAGCTGGGGGAAGTCCGGTGAGATTCCGGCGCTGTGCCGCAACGGTAATGAGCGAACGCTCCGAGTCCGAATGCCCGGTTGGTTGACGCGACATTCGGTCACCTACGAGCTATAGGTGGAGCGCGCGACGCCTCCGGCGTCAACCTCCTCAAGCAATCTCGTCGATGGCCTCTTAGGAGGACACTTGATGAAATCTGCCTTCACGCTAATCGAGCTATTGGTCGTCATCGCGATCATCGCCATTCTCGCGGCGATCCTTTTCCCGGTCTTCGCGAGAGCCAAGGAAGCGGCGAAGGGCACGCAATCGCTGAGCAATCTGAAGCAACTCGGCCTCGCCTGGACGATGTACGCGAACGACAACGACGACCGTCTCGTCTTCGCGCTGTCTCCCGGCCCCGGCCCAGATTCGACCTGGTGGTGGGGCGTTTACCATCCCGACACGCAAACCCTTCACGAAGAGGAAGGCCCGCTCTATCCGTACACCCATTCCAAGGGAATCCAGGCGGACCCGAGCTTTCCCGATAGCTTGCGGACCAAGGTCGGCTTTACCGGCTACGGCTACAACTATCTGTATCTCGGGTATCTGCGGAGCGTTTCCTACGGCGAGATCGGCGACGTCGCGGGGACGGTGGCTTTCGGCTCATCGGCCCGCATCAACAATTGGGATTACGCGACGCCGACCCTCGAGGGCAATCCTTACCTCGATCCCCCAAGCCAAAACTATCCCGGCTTCCAGGGCCGGAATAACGGCTCCGGGATGATCGTTTGGTGCGACGGCCACGCCAAATCGCGCCGCCCCCTTCTCCGCACCGGCGACTTCGGCTACGGATTCCATTCCGCCGACTTCACTCGTGCGAACCTGGGGGACATCGATGGGGACGGGAACCTCGCCACCGACGACCTATTCGACCTGAACTGATTTTGAGGAGAACATGAAGAAGCTATTGATTCTTCTGGGCATCCTGGCGGCCGCGCTCGCCAACGCCCAGATTTCCGGATTCGACGACATTACGACCTGGGCGGGAAGCGGCGTCAACCGCTCGGCCCTCGTCATCGATTGGAACGACGGCGTCGTGCCGGAGAGCCTCGTATGGGGCTTCCGATGGGACGGGACTGCGACGGGCGGCGACATGCTTGCCGCCGTGATGGCGGCCGACCCGCGCTTCAGCCGCGTCATGGGAGGCGGCGGGCCACTGACCATCTTCGGCCTCGGCTACGACACGGACGGCAACGGCCTGCCTCTGCAAGGCTCGGGCGAGTTCCAGACGCCGGCCGATCCGCTAGACCACTTCCGGGAGGGCTGGTTCCAGTCGGGTTATTGGGCCTCCTACGTGGCCTCCGGCACGACCCAGCTACCTTCGAGCTGGTCGTTCGGCAGCGGAGACTTCTTCACCGACGACCTGCAAGACGGCGACTGGAAGGGATGGAGCTGGCAGCCGAACTTCGACGGCGACGCCCCTTCCGCTCCCTTCAACCCGCCCGCCGTTCCGGAGCCGGCCGGCCTGATCGCGATCGCGGCCGGAACGTTGGCCGTTCTGAGACGCAGAAGCCGAAAGGAGGTCGGCTGACGGCTTTGGGGGAGCCGAAAGGCTCCCCTGAATTCCTACGGGACGATCACGCTCGTCGGGCTGGAGCCGTTGTAGTAGTAGATGCCGTTCACCTGGGGGTTGTATCCCGGCAGCATCCCGTAGTTGCCCGGCTGGATCGCCGCCGGATACCAGCCCGAGCCCGTCACGATCCCGTTTCCGGGGTAGCCGTAGTAATAGCCGCCGTAGGACGGGTAGGCGGGGATGGCGTTCCGCACGATGACCCGGTTCGCAATCATGATCCACTGGCTCGTCGGAATGCCGATGGCCGTCACGTAGTCGCCGGGCTCGACGTTTCCGGGCCCTGTCGCAAACCTCGTATTCCAGGGGTCGGTCGTCACGGTGCTGGGCGTGACCACGATTCCGTAATTTCCGTCTGGGCCTTGCAGCATAAATCCGCGCGGGCCATAACTCAAGACCCGCCCGCTGACCGATGCCTGAGATAGATATTGGGCGTTGGCGACGCCGGGTATAAGCATCGCTAACCCAACGAGCAATCCTACCATGATCTTCATTTCAAGCCTCCTCGTAGCGTTCCTAGCAGTTGTTAGACGACGGGAGGCGAGGCCGGGCTCATTTACAGCCGAGCCGTGCTGCGAATGAACGACAATCCCTCCCGATGCCCGTCTTGCGGGAATGACAACGAGTGCGGGCTGGCTACCGGCCGGCCGGTCTGCTGGTGCGGGGCGAAGGCCGCGCCGACGACGCGGGAGGCCTGCCTCTGCCGCGCGTGTCTCGCCGCGAAGCCGCCGATCTTCGACGCGGACGGCGCTCTCAGCCGCGAATTCCTTCTCGCCCGAGGCTCCTGCTGCGGCAACAAGTGCCGCAACTGTCCTTACGGTTGGGAAGCGGTCTCGCCGTAGCGGCGGAGGCGGCGGGCAGTGGCTTGGGTCTCCGGGGAGCCAGGTTTATGTCTATCATCCCGAGCGAAGACGAGGGACTTGAACCCGGAGATGTCTGTTGGCAAGCAGGCGCCAACTCCGGTCAGGTTTCTCGACGCGCGGCAACGCCGCTCCCTCCTAAGAAACACCTTGTGATTTAGGTTCAAGGTGCGGACCTGGCTGGGCAACCTCCATAAGTTCCCGGAACCTCCATCCCCCTACCCCCTTCCTCCTCCCGGCACAAACCATCCGGCAAGAGGAAGGGGCTTCCGGATTCCCCC
>DASZYX010000004.1:0-173462 GCA_035545155.1 Fimbriimonadaceae bacterium
AACCTTCCCGTCGGACTACTAGAGGATGAGCATGGCACCCTCAACCTCGTCTGGGGGAACTTCATTCTCGCTCCCCTTAACGACTTCAGGGTGTAAAGGATGTCTTGTCATAGGTGTCAAGAATCTGTTGTCACTTGACACCGGGGGAGAGGAAAGCGACCCAAAGGGAGCAGGTGAGGGGGCGCATGCCTCGTGCTTCGAAACCGGCCCTGATCGTCGCTTGGGTCTCCAAACCTGACTAGCGCTTTCCCACGGAAGAAAAGACAAGTCAATCGAGATGTGATACTGAGTAGGCCGTGAATTCCTCTCCCCTCCGGGGGAGAGGAAAGCGACCCTAAGGGAGCAGGTGAGGGGGCGCGTGCCGCGTGCTTCGAGACCGGCCCTGATCGTGGCTTGGGTCTCCAGACCCAAGCCGCGAAGTAGAACGCGCTACTTCTTCGCTGTCGTTGCCCCCGTCGGAGCCGCGGTCAAGGCTGTGAGGTAAGCGGTCAGTTGCTCCGGCGTCGAGGGAACTTTGACCTTCCCCTTCTTGATCTCCTCGGCAACCTTGTTAACCTTCGCAAGCGCGTCCTTCGGAAGCAGCTTCTTCGTGTACTTCATGTCGCTCAGGCCGACGCCGTTCGACTTGAGGTCGTACACCTTCGTGCCCGGCGTGAAGGAATCGGTGGCAGTATCGCGGATCGTCTGATAGACCGCCTGATCGACGTGCTTGATCATGCTCGTAAGGACCGAGCCCTTCTCGACGTCGTCCTGGTCGCTGTCGACCCCGATCGCGAATTTGCCGTGCTCCTTCGCCGACTTGATGACGCCGATGCCGCATCGGCCTGAAGCGTGATAGACGATGTCCGCGCCGCTGTTGAAGAGGACGTCGGCGGCCGCCTTGCCCTTGTCGATATCGTCCCAGCTATCCGTGTACTTTGCGGGAAGGAACTCGACCTTGGGATTCGCGGTCTTCGCGCCGGCCTCATACCCCACCTCGAATTTCTTGATGAGGGGCATCTGCATGCCGCCCACGAAGCCGATCTTCCCGCTCTTCGTCGTCAGGCCGGCGAGATACCCGGCGAGGAAGCTGCCTTGCTCCTCAGAGAAGACCAGGCTGCGTACGTTCGGCTGATCGACGACCGCGTCGACGATCGCGAACTTGACCTTCGGATATTTGGCCGCCACTGCTGTCAGCGCGTCCTTCTGGTTGTTACCGATCGCGAAGACGAGATCGCAGGCGTCCGCCATGCCGGAAAGGTTCTGCTCGTAATCCTTGGCGTTCTTCGTCTCGATCGGCTTCACATCGATGTCAAGGTCCTTCTTCGCCATCTCGGTGCCGTTGAAGGCGCTATCGTTGAACGACTTGTCGCCGCGACCGCCGCTGTCGAAGACGACACCGACGGTGACGTGATGGCCCTGCTTCTGGGTTGTTGTCGTCGACCGACCGACTCCGCCCGGCTGCGTCGGCGTGTTCATGTCCGTCGACTGTTGGTTCCCGCCGCATCCGCAGCCCGCAAGGAGTAAAGCTGCCGTCGCCACGAAGGAGATGTTGTTGAGTCTCAAATCCTGACCTCCACCCGAAGGGGTAAACTACTGTGATTATGGCGCAACCCTGGTTCAAATCGGGGTCCGATAATGCGCCTTAACAGGAGACTGTCCCCTTTGATCACGTGTCAGCTCACAAAGCTCGAAAGCGCATTAGACCAGCTCAAGAAATCCTATCCGAAGCTACGGCCGGCCGACGCCGTGTTGCTCGTTTCCGCCCTGACCCTCACCGGGCGTCACGCCCTCGCGATCTACGAGGATGTCCACTACACCTGGCCGGAAGAGTACGACAAGCTGACCAAGGCGATGGTCGCCCAACTCCAGCTCGTGCAGGAAGGCATCGAAAACTCCACGCCGAAGCGCGCCGCCAAGTCGACGGCCGAGGAAGAGCCCGTCACCGTCAACGTCGGCCTCGCGCCGAACCTGGCCGCCGGGGAGAAGCTTCTCGAAGATCGAAACGACCTCAAGGCCCTCCTTAGCGAAATCCTTCAGAAAGGCGTCGAGTTCGTCTATTCGGGAATCGATATCGGCTGGCAATGGGCACTCGATCGAGCAAATTGGACGACGATCGCCGATCAGGAAATGAGCCGGCGTATCAAGATCAAATGCTCCTTTACCGAAGGCGCGGTTGGCGTCGAGATGGGCACCACCACTCCTAAGAAGCGTTCCAGCAAGAAGGTCGCTGCGGTCGCCGAGCCGGAACCGGCAGCCGAATCCGAACCCGCCGCGGACGAGGCCGAAGCGGCCGAGTAGCCCATGAAGCGCTTTCTGCCCATCCTGCTGCTCCTCGGCTGCGTCGTCTGCGCGTTCGGTCAAAAAGTCGCCAACGTGGTTGGCACCTGGGTGCCGGACGCAAAAAGCGTCGCCGCCGATCCCCATTCGAAGGGCATGTCGGTCACGTTTGTGAAAGGCGGCAAGATAAACTTCAAGGGCTTCAACACCGTCGGTGAGGGCACATACACAATTTCCGGCACGAAATTGACGGTCCTTCTATCCAAGCGCAACGGCGTCAAGCCCACCGACCCGAGGGAGAAGTCGACAGTCGTCACCATCGCCGAGGGCGGCAAAGCCCTTATTCTCGATATGGGTTACTCGAGACAGGGGCAGGCGGTAACCGTCCGCCTAATCCGGAAGAAATAGTCACCCGCATTAAAGCTCCCTCTACCCTCCGGGGGAGAGGGTCTGTGAACCTGAGCGCAGCGAAGGAGAACAGGGGTGAGGGGGCAAATCGGCGCCTAATGATTCCCATGCGGCAGTTTCTCCGGGGGAGTGTTGAGGGGGCACAGGGTCCGCGAGTCTTGCGAGCAAGGGTGAATGGGTGTAGCTGCCCAAGCTTGGACATAACTAAGCGGCTATACCCGTCTCACCCGATCAACAGTCTTATCCCCGACCCACGATCCCCTTCGCTACTTCCACCACGTGCGGAACCGTGAATCCGAACTCCGCCATCACCTGATCGCCCGGTCCGGAGAGTCCGAAGCGGTCGAGGCCGATATGAGCCTTCGCATACCGGTCCCAGCCGAAAGTAGTCCCGGCCTCGATGCTGAGGGACGGCAAATCGCGCCGCAAGACGTCGTCTTGGTAGCTCTTGGGCTGCTGCGCGAACAGGAACCAACTCGGCATCGAAACCACCCGCACCCCGATTCCCTCCTTCTCCAGTTCCGCCTTCGCCCCGACCGCGAGCTGGACTTCCGAACCCGTCGCGATCAGGACGATCTTCGGATCGGGCGAGTCGGCCAGAACGTACGCCCCCTTCTGCGCTGGATGGTCCGGCGTGAACGCCGGAGCCAATGGCGGAAGACCTTGGCGGGTCAAGGCCATCAGGCAGGGAGTCTTCTTCGATTCCAGCGCGACCTTCCAGCAGGCCGCCGTCTCGGCCCCATCGCAAGGCCGCATCACGTTGAAATTCGGAATCGCTCGCAACGAAGCGATCTGCTCGATCGGCTGGTGGGTCGGCCCGTCTTCGCCCAAGCCGATCGAATCGTGGGTAAAGACGAAGATCGACGGGCATTCCATCAGCGCCGACAAGCGCAGCGACGGCCGGCAATAATCGGTGAAGACCAGAAAGCTCGCCCCAAAGCCGCGCGTCCCCCCGTGCAGCGTCATGCCGTTGACGGCCGCGATCATCGCATGCTCGCGAATGCCAAAGTGAACGTTCCGGTCGCCCGGCGTCGCCGGCTGGAAGTCCCCTAGCCCCTTCATGTCGGTCAAATTGCTTTCGTTCAGGTCTGCGCTGCCCCCGATCAGGGTCGGTAGTGCCGGCGCCAAAGCGTTCAGAATTTTGTTGCCGGCTTGGCGCGTCGCCATCTTCTCCGTAAGGATCGGCATCTGAGCGATCCACTCGCTCCCCAGGTCGCCGCCGATCGCGTTGCGAAGAGTCTTGGCCTCCTGCGGGAAAGCCGAACCATAAGCGGCGAACGCCTCTTCCCACGCCGCTTCAAGCCCCGCACCCCGCTCCCCCGGCTTATGGAACTCCTCATAAACCCCATCCGGCACAAGGAACTTCGGTTCCAGCGGAATCCCCAAGGCCTTCTTCGTCAAATTGACCTCTTCTGGCCCGAGCGGCGAACCGTGCGAAGAAGACTTGCCCGCCTTGTTCGGCGAGCCGAAACCGATGATCGTGCGGCAAATGATCAGCGACGGCTTGTCGGTAACCGCTTGCGCCGCTTTGATCGCGTCATCCACCTCCGTGATCGAGAAGCCGTCGACATGCTGCACATGCCAATCGAGAGCCTCGAAGCGAGCGCCTACGTCCTCGGTAAACGTGATGTCCGTCGAGCCGTCGATCGTAATCCGGTTGCTGTCGTACAGAAAGATCAGCTTGCCCAGCTTCAAGTGCCCGGCCAGCGATGCCGCCTCGTTCGTCACGCCCTCCATCAGGTCGCCGTCGGAGCAAATCCCATAGGTGTAGTGGTCGATAAGATCGTGGCCGAGTTTGTTGAACGCGGCTGCCAAATACCGCTCCGCGATCGCGAAGCCAACCGAGTGGGCGAAACCTTGCCCAAGCGGTCCCGTCGCCATCTCGACGCCCGGCGTCATGTGATTCTCAGGATGGCCCGGCGTCCGGCTGTGAAGCTGCCGGAAATGCTTCAGATCTTCCATCGAGAGGTCGTATCCGGTTAGGTGGAGCAGCGAATATAGCAGCATCGACCCATGGCCCGCCGAAAGGATAAAGCGGTCGCGATTGAACCAATGCGGGTTTTTGGGGTTGAAGCGCAAGTGCTTCGTCCAGAGCGTGTACGCCATAACGGCAGCCCCCAGAGGTAAGCCGGGATGCCCGCTGTTAGCCTGTTGGACTCCATCGATGGAGAGCCCGCGGATCGTGTTGATGCAAAGGGTATCGATCTCGGTTGGGGCGGCGGTAATCACTTAGAAATGGTACCGCGACCGCCTGCAGGCGGTCGCACCGGCATCATTGGAGATCATTTAGCCGCACATCTGCGTTCATCTGCGCCTATCTGCGGTTCAAAAACAAATCGCCCGGCACATCTGCGCCCATCTGCGGTTCAAATCGATCGCCCGCCCATCTGCGTTCATCTGCGCCCATCTGCGGTTCGAATCAAATCGCGCGGCACATCTGCGGTTCAAAAATCCGGAGGCTAGGCCGCCTCCCCATCCCACCGAAACCGAGTCATCGCGACCGCGCCGAAGACAACCGCGAACACGAGAAGCACGGCCACCGACGTACCCACGGCCGAGGCTTGCGCGCCTCGCCAGGTCATCGCGTCAAAACCATCCACCGCCCACTTCACGGGAACGATCATGGAGATCTTCTGCACCCAGTCCGGCATCAGGAACGACGGAAACCACGCTCCTCCCAGCATCGTCATCGTGAGCACCACGAAGATCGCGAGGCCGCGGCTCTGCTGCTCGTTCCGCCCCAAGGCCGCGACGAACATGCCGAACGCCGCCGCCATCAGCGATGCCGCAATCCCCACCGCCAAGAGGCCGGGAAGATTCGAGCCGATCTGCAGATGGAAGGCCAGCGCCCCGACCCCGAGAACGGCGATCAGGATCGTCAAGGCCCGAATCGCGCCGCTCAGAATGCGCGAAAGGAAGAGCATCCCCGGGGAAACCGGCGCAGCCCGAAGCCGCCGCCAAATCCCAAGCCGACGCTCACGCAGAATGCCCATCGCCGCCTCGATCGAAAAGAAGAGGAGGCCCTGAACCGCCATCCCGTCGAAAACGTGCGCGGCTGCCGCATTTCCCTCGTCGTCGTGAGCCGTCGACTCCATCTCGTTGCGGAAGTCGAAGGGCATCTGCAAATCTTGCCCGCCGCCGACCATCGCCGAAACGATCGGCTGCATCACGCTGCCCCGGATCGCCTGAACTTCCATGCTCTGCGCCGGATCGCTGAGAAAGTTGATCTCTGGCTTCTTCCCAGACCGCTGCGCCTG
Organism: Fimbriimonadaceae bacterium; assembly: GCA_035545155.1. Taxonomy (GTDB): domain Bacteria; phylum Armatimonadota; class Fimbriimonadia; order Fimbriimonadales; family Fimbriimonadaceae; genus JAEVZK01. The sequence continues at coordinate 5,925 of DASZYX010000004.1, forward strand.
ATCGGAAAATCCCTTTGGCAAGATGAGAGCCGCCGCCGACTTCCCGTCTTTCACCTCCTGCCTGGCCGTATTCCCATCCACGATCCGGACGTCGAGGTGCGGATCGCCCTTCAGCTTATCCTCGATCAGATGCGTCAATTCGGTCTGATCTTGATCGGCGACCAAGATCGGCAGCTTTGCGCTTTGCGTCGTCTTTCCCGCGTTACCGAAGATCCCCGCCATGAAGCAGGCAATCCCGATCGGCACGAGCATCGAGATGACCATCGCACGCCGGTCGGAGAAGAAAACCTTCAAATCCTTGATAATCAGCTCTTTCAGCATCGGTTCAATCTCTCAGGTTCTTGCCGGTCAGGTGAAGGAACACTTCTTCCAGGGACGTCTCCTTCGTCTCCACCGTGACGAATCGCAAGTCCTGCGAATGAAGCGCCGCCAGCGCCTGCGGCAAATCCGCGTTCAGATCCTCGATCTCCAAGGTCAGCGTCGTCCCCTCCAACTCCTGATCGCGGACGCCGTCCGGGAAGAGGAGCGGACGCTGGGGCGGGCTCTCCAATTCGATCCGCACTCGATTCGGAGCCGGCACGAGGCGCTGCAGACCCGCGATGCTGTCCTCTGCGACGATCGCGCCGTGATCCATCACCGCCACCCGCTGGCACATCTTCTCGACCTCCTCCATGTAGTGGGTCGTGTAGAGCAGCGTCATCCCGTCGTTCTGAAGCGCCCTGAGCGTCACGAAGATCGCGTTCCGGCTTTGCGGATCGACCCCGACCGTCGGCTCGTCGAGGATGAGGAGTTCCGGCCGATGGAGTAGCGCAATCGCGATATTGAGCCGCCGCTTCATGCCGCCGGAATAATTCTTGACCGGCTCCGCGGCCCGGTCCGTCAACGAAGTCACCTCCAGTGCCGCGTCCCTGCGCGTCGTGAATTCGTCGCCGATCAAGCCGTACAACGAGCCGAAGAACCGCAGATTGTCCAGGGCGTTCAACTCGTCGTAAACCGCGATTTCCTGGGGCACATACCCGATGAGCCGCTTCGCCTCGTATCCGTTGAGCCCGGTCTTCTTGCCCAGGATCGTCACCGAGCCGCCATCCGGCTCCAGCGTCCCGACGATCATCGAAATCGTCGTCGTCTTCCCCGCTCCGTTCGGGCCGAGCAAGCCATAACAAATCCCCTTCGGAACCTCGAACGAGACCCCTTTGACCGCCTCCAAACTCCCAAAGCGCTTCCGCAAGCCGGACACGTTCAGCATCGTTCGTTCATTACACATGGTTTCGCCCAACGGTTGCGGACCCGAGATCGAAATTAGGCCGAATGGGGATGTCGGGGGAGTGACGTGAGGGCATGAGGGCGTGATTGGGGAGGACTCCATCTTCTGTGCGCCTCGGGGTGACGCCCTCACGCTCTCACGTCCTCACGCCCTCACGCCCCCACCTCCGCGCTCCAACCATGACAGAATAGCGATATGCGCTTCCTCGCCCTCCTCGCCGGATTCGCCGCCGCGTCCGCATTCGTATACGCCTCCGGAAAACAAGACCCGAGCGTCGACCCGAACGTGAAAGAGACGAAGGCTCACCGCGACGCGCGCATGAAGTGGTGGCGAGAGGCCCGGTTCGGAATGTTCATCCACTGGGGCCTGTACGCGCAGCTTGCAGGAGAGTACAAGGGCATCCGCACCGGCAGTATCGGCGAATGGATCATGCACGACCTCAAGATCCCCGTCGCCGACTATGCCAACCTGGCCAAAGAATTCGACCCTGAGCGGTTCAGTGCCGACACCTGGGTTGGCATCGCCAAAGCCGCCGGCATGAAATACATCGTCATGACCGCCAAGCACCACGAGGGCTTCGCGATGTTCCATTCCCTCGCCGATCCCTACAACATCTACGACGCGACGCCCTTCAAGCGGGACCCGATCGCCGAGATGGCCGCCGCCTGTAAGCGCCAGGGCCTCAAGTTCGGCGTCTACTACTCCCAGGCCCAGGATTGGCACCACGCCGGCGGAGCGGCCTACGGCGGACACTGGGACCCCGCCCAAGACGGCGATCTCGACGAATACGTCCAGAAGGTCGCGGCGCCCCAGGTCAGGGAACTCCTCGACCGCTATCATCCGGCCATCCTCTGGTGGGACACCCCCGTCGAGATGTCGAAGGAGGATATCAAGGCGTTAACTGCGGCCTTCGACGATGATCCCGGCCTCATCGCCAACAACCGCCTCGGCAACGGCGTCATGGGCGACACCGAAACCCCCGAGCAGTACATCCCCGCCAAAGGCTTCCCCGGCCGCGATTGGGAAACCTGCATGACGATCAACGACACTTGGGGCTACAAGTCGTTCGACACCAACTTCAAGTCCAGCGAAAACCTGATTCGGAATCTCATCGACATCGCCTCGAAAGGCGGCAACTACCTCCTCAACGTCGGTCCCGACCCCAAGGGCGTTATCCCCGCTCCCGAGGTCGAGCGGCTGAAGGCGATGGGTGAATGGCTGAATAAGAACGGAGCCAGCATTTACGCCACGACCGCCAGCCCCTACAAGCGACTTCCCTTCGAGGGCCGCTGCACCGTCAAAGGCAACGCCCTCTTCCTCAACGTCTTCGAATGGCCCGCGGGTGGCTTGACTCTGGGCGGTCTGGAAACACCCGTCCGGTCCGCAACCGTCCTCGCCACGGGAGAGAAGCTGAAAGTCGAGAAGAACGCCGACGGAACCCTAAGCATCGCCAAGCCGGCCCGCCTCGATCCCGTCTCGACCGCCATCGCCCTCAACCTATCCGGCGCTCCCGTCGTAAACGAGCCGGAAATCACGATCGCTCCCGGCCCGGATGGAGCGATTTCCCTCGATGCCGGAGACGCCAATCTGGAAGGCCATACGTTCCAGGTCGAAACCGTCCTCAACCGCCAGAACATCGGCTATTGGACGGACGCCTCCGACGCCGCAAGCTGGAAAGTGAAGACGGCAGCGGAAGGCAATTACGCGGTAAGCCTGGAATACGCCTGCGAGCCGGGAAGCGAAGGCAGCACCTTCGAAATTCAAGTCGACGGAAACTCGACCGGCCTGACCGGCTCCATCCCCAAGACCGCCTCTTGGCAGGATTACAAGACGATGAATCTCGACGGAACCCTGTCCCTCCCAGCCGGGACGCACACCATCAAGATCGTGCCGAAGTCGAAGCCAAGCACCGCCGTAATGAACCTCCGCCGGATTCATCTCGCTCCGAAGTAAGGTTTTGGACTGTCGCGAAGCGACCCTCGGAGTGCTGAAGCGCAGCTTCAGCCTTTCAGCATTCCAATATCCCGCCGCCCCTGTGGCGGGATATCTCCGCCGGCAGCTGTCGCACGGCATGAATGAGAGGGCGCGCGGGTCCCTCTACCCTCCGGGGGAGAGGGTCTGTGAACCGTCGCGTAGCGAAGGTGAACAGAGGTGAGGGGGCAATCGGCGCCTGCCTATTCCCCGTGCGGCAATCTGTCGGGGGGAGAGAGAAAAGCGACCCCAAGGGATCAGGTGAGGGGGCGCATACCTCTCGCTCCCAAGATCAACGGATCGTCGCCACCGGAACCGGGTTCGGAGTCGAGAAATGGGCATTGTCCACGATCGGAATGCCCATAAGCTGCCCCGCCTTCGCCCCAAGGTGATAGAGCGGCCCCGCCGCGTAGTTCAGCGGCGTCCCCGGCGCAAGAGAAAAGTGGCTCTGCTGCAAGACCATCGGCGGCTCCTTGTGCCCCTTCCACTGCAAGAGGAGCCGATAGGTCACCTGACGGTTCAGGAGAATCCGCTCGTCCGCGAGCAGAAAGATCGCCTCGAGGTCGTTGAACGATCCCCGGCTGTTCTGCGGAAACAGCCCCGGCCCTTGCCTCCGCCGATAGACCCGCTCCCGCAAGTTGAAGCTGATCCACTGGAGAGAGAGCCCGCCCCAAATCCCCGCACCGAGTACGGCGAGGCCGAGGCACGTAAAATACATCGACTGCTCGATGACGCCATAGACCGCGCAAGCCGTCCCGCCGAGCACGCAGCCTCCCACCAGCCACAGGTATTCCTTGGCCGGCGCAAAAATCAGATACTTGTTCTCACCGAGGAAGCGTCCGAAAAGAGGCGTTTCGAGCATCTGAATGGGAGACGTTACGCCTTGCCGTTCTTGTCTAAAGCCAGCCTTAAAACTTGGCCGGCGTTCTTGACGAAGTGGGTCTTCAGCTTTTCCCGAATCTCCTTCGGTACCTCTTCGAGATAGTCCTTCTCGTTGTCCTCGGGAAGGATCAGCGTTTCCACTCCCGCCCGGTGCGCGGCGAGAACCTTCTCCTTGATGCCGCCGACCGGAAGCACCTGCCCGCTCAGCGTCATCTCGCCTGTCATCGCCAGTCGCGGCCGCACCCGCCGCTTGGTCAAAAGGGAGGTCAGGGCGGTCATCATCGTGATCCCCGCGCTCGGCCCGTCCTTCGGCACCGATCCCGCCGGGACGTGGACATGGATCTCCGACTTGTCATAAAAGTCCGATGGAATCTTCAATTCGTCGGCGTGGCTGCGCACGTAGCTGAGTGCGGCCGTCACCGATTCCTTCATCACGTCGCCAAGTTGGCCCGTAACGATCAGGCCCTTCGCGCCCGGCATCTTCGCCGTCTCGATGAACAGAACGTCTCCGCCAACCGGCGTCCATGCGAGCCCGATCGCCGTTCCCGGCGTCAGCTCCCGCTCCAATACCTCCTCGTGGAGGAACCGGGGCGCGCCGAGCGCCGATTCGATGAATTTCTGGTTGACGGTGACCTTCGCCTTCCGCCCTTCCGCGAACAGCCGCGTCGCCTTCCGGACGACCGAGCCGATCTCCCGCTCCAAGTTCCGGACGCCCGCTTCCCGCGTATAGAACCGGATCAGCCGTTGGAGTGCCTCGTTCTTGAATTCGATCTGCGACTTCGTAAGGCCATGCTCCTCGATCTGCTTCGGCACGAGATGCTGCACCGCGATCTGGAGCTTCTCCTCCTCGGTGTAGCCGCCAAGCTCGATAACCTCCATGCGGTCTCGCAGGGGCGGGGGCACCGTATCGAGGCGGTTCGCGGTCGTGATAAAGAAGACCTTGGAAAGATCGAACGGCGAATCGATGTAATGATCCCGGAACGTCGAATTCTGCTCCGGATCGAGCACTTCGAGCAGCGCCGAGGAAGGATCGCCCCGAAAATCGTTGCCCAGCTTGTCGATCTCGTCCAAGATCATCACCGGATTGTTCGTGTCGGCCCGACGAAGGCTCTGGATAATTTGGCCTGGGAGCGCTCCGATGTAAGTGCGCCGATGCCCGCGAATCTCCGCCTCGTCCCGCATCCCGCCAAGGGAAACCCGCACGAATTTGCGCCCCAAGGCATGGGCAATCGAGCGGCCGAGCGACGTCTTGCCGACCCCGGGAGGCCCCGCGAAGCAGAGGATCGGCTGCCGGATGCGCCCCTCCTTCTTCACCTTCCGCACGGCGAGAAATTCGATGATGCGCTCTTTGATCTTGTCCAACCCCGAATGGTCGGCATCGAGCACTTCCCGAACCGCCTGCAAATCGAGATTGTCCTCCGACGACTTGTTCCAGGGAAGCGAGATGTTCCAGTCGATGTAGGTTCGCGCGACCGTGTACTCAGGCGCGCCCGGCGACATTCGCCGCAATCGGTCGTACTCCCGGTTAACCTCCTTGAGTGTCTCCTCCGGAAGCCCCGCCGCATCGATCTTCTTCCGAAGCTCTTCGAGCTCCTCGCCCCGGTCGTCCGACTCCCCAAGCTCGCGCTGAATCGCTTTGAGCTGCTCGCGCAGATAGTATTCCCGCTGCGTCTTGCTGAGCTCCGTATTCACCTCGGACTGGACTTTCGACGTCAGCTCCAAGACGCGGACTTCCTTCGACAGCATTTCCAGTAGCTTTCGAAGCCGCTCCCCGATGTCCACCGTTTCGAGGATCGTCTGCTTGTCCTCGACGCTCAGCGTCATGTGAGCCGCCACGAGGTCGGCCATCACGTTCGTCTCCTGCACGGCCTGGGTCAGCGTGCGAAGCTCGTCCGGCAATTGGGGTGAGAGGCGAATCGCCTGCTCGAACAGCGCGGCGACCGACCGCCGCAGCGCTTCGAATTCTTCCGACTTGTCCTCCGGTGCGACCGGCTCTTCGATGACCTCGATCCGAGCGCGCAGGTAAGGCTGCTCGTGAATCCGCTCCACGATACGGAAACGCTGAATGCCTTGCACGATCAAACGGACCGCGTCCGGCATCTTCACGAGCGTCCGAATAATCACCGCGCAGCCGAAATCGTACACGTCGTCGAAGCCCGGCTGCTCGTTGAAGGCCGAGCGCTGCGCGATCACTCCGATCACGCGGTTGTTGCCGACGATCGACTCGTCGATAAGCTGAATGCTGGACTCGCGAGTGACGCTCAGCGGAGCAATGAGCATCGGATAAATGACGCTCTCCCGCAGCGGCATGATGTTGAGCTCGCCGGGCACGTCCGGCCGATGCTCTTCTTCCGGCCCCCCCTGGATTTGGGGTTCGCCCGTATCCTCGAGCTGGTCTTCGTCCTGAATCGGCAGTTTGACTTCGGCCATTTAGATCTTCTTAATCGTCACCGTCTTTACGACGATCCGCTCCTGCTTCGGAATCTGTACGAGCAGAAAGCCATTTCGATAGCTTGCGCGGATCTCGTCGGACTGAATCGAAACGTCCGGCAATTTGATTTCGCGCTGGAAAGGTCCGTAAAAGATTTCGAGTTGATAAAAGTTCGTACGTTCCGCGTCCTCAAACTCTTCCTCACGTCTTAGGCCCCGGATCAGGACGCTGTGCCGCTCCGGAACATAAAGGAGCTGGATGTCCTCGCCGCGAACGCCCGCGATCTCCGCCTTGATAATGATCCGGCGCTCGTCTTCGAGCACATCGACCCGCGGCTCCCAGGCGTTGCCGGAAGCGATCGCAGGGCGGAAGCGATGCATCTCTTCGCTCAGGCGCTGCAAGTCCGAGCCGACCTGCCAAAACCATTCTTCTACTTCGCGGCGCGCCATCCCTTGGATTGTACTGGACTCTCCCCTTCCTCATGCCGGATGATTGTGCCGCGAGGAAGAAAGGACACGCCCAATCCCTCTCCCCTCCGGGGGAGAGGGCCTGTGAACCGTCGCGTAGCGAAGGTGAACAGGGGTGAGGGGACATCCGGCGCCCAATTCATTCATGCGACGGCTCTCCGGAAACTCGCAACCGAGTTCCCATGTATGCTCGAAGCTCGGCCAAATGAAAGAATTGCAAGCCTGGAAAGACCCGAACGTCCTCGGCATAAACAAAGAGCCCCCGCGAGCCACCAGCTTCCCCCACGGCTATCTCTACTCCCTCGATGGAAACTGGAAGTTTCACTGGGTCCCCAAGCCCGTAGACCGCCCCCAAGATTTCTTTCGCCCCGACTTCGACGACGAGGGCTGGGACTCGATCCCCGTCCCCGCCTGCGTCGAGATGCACGGCTACGGCATCCCGATCTACACGAACGTCGAATACCCTTTCCCTGCTGACCCGCCCCGCATCCCCGACGACGACAATCCCGTTAGCTCCTACCGGACTCGCTTCGATCTCCCGCCCGATTGGAACGGGCGTCAGGTCTTCCTCCGTTTCGACGGCGTCTACGCCGGCTTCTACCTCTGGATTAACGGCGAATTCGCCGGCTTCAGCGTCGACAGCAAAGGCCCCGCCGAATTCAATATCACGAAGCTCCTCCGGCCAGGCGAAAACCTCCTCGTCGTCGAGGTCTACCGCTGGGTCGCCGCCTCCTACCTGGAGGATCAGGATATGTGGCGGATGAGCGGTATCTTCCGCGGCGTCACCCTTTTCTCGACTCCCAATCTGCACATCCGCGACGTCGCCCTAAAAGCCGGCTCGGACGGCCTCCTCGAAGCGGCGATCCGCGTCAGGAATCTTGGAGACTCCCCCGAAGCCTCGCCCCTTTCCATCATCCTCGACGGAGCCGAGCACGCCGAAACCAACGCCGCCGTCCCGCCGGGCGAAGAACGGGAATTCGTTTTGGGCCTCACAGTCCCCAACGTCAAACCCTGGTCGGCCGAGTCGCCCCACCTCTATCCCTTGCGAGTCGCCCTTGACGGCATCGACTCGCGCACCTTCAACATTGGCTTCCGGACCGTCGAATGGCAAGACGGGATATTCAAGGTCAACGGCCGCCCCGTAAAGCTCTACGGCGTGAACCGCCACGACTTCGATCCCGATACCGGCCTCACCGTCTCGCGCGAAAGCATGGAGCGGGACGTACTGCTGATGAAGCGGAACAACGTCAACACCGTCCGCACGAGCCACTACCCGAACGATCCCTATTTCTACGAACTTTGCGACCGCTACGGACTCTACGTCGTTGCGGAGGCGAACGTCGAATCGCACGGGATGGGCTACGACCTCGACAAGACTCTTGGCAACGATCCCACCTGGCTGAGAGCCCACCTTGACCGGAACGAACGAAACGTCCATTGCCAGAAGAACCACGCCTGCGTCGTGATGTGGTCGATGGGCAACGAGGCCGGCCCCGGCTCGAACTTCACGGCCGCCGCCGCCCGTATCCATGAACTGGATCCGAGCCGGCCCGTCCACTACGAGACTTTCAACGAGCCGGCCGACGTCGATTCCCGAATGTATCCCACCGTCGAGTACGTGATCGAAGCCGGCCGGAAGGCGACGGTCAAACCCTTCTTCGTCTGCGAATACGCCCACGGCATGGGCAACGCTTGCGGCAACCTAGAGGAGTACGTCGCCGCCTTCGATTCCTCGCCTCATAACATGGGTGGATGCATCTGGGATTGGGTCGACCAGGGACTCCGCAAGAAGGCCGAAGGCCTCGACCGCGATCCTTATCCGCATCCCGGCGCGCCCACCGGTCTCGCGCCCTGGTACTACGCCTATGGCGGCGACTATGACGACCACCCGAACGACGGCCCATTCTGCGGCGACGGCGTCGTCCTCCCCGACCGGCAGACCACCTCGAAGCTGATGGCGGTGAAGCGTTCCTATCAGCCGTTCGCCTTCGAAGCCATCGATCTCGCCGCCGGGCAAATTCGGATTACGAACAAGCATGCCTTCACCGACCTCGCCGCCTACGAAATCGTCGCCGAATTCAGCGTCGATGGAAAACCGTATGCCTCGGAAACTCGAGCCGCATCTCTCGCCCCCGGCGAATCCGGGATGTTCACCTGTGCCCCTCCAGCCAATGCCGGGCAGGGCGAGCACTTCCTTAGGATCTCGGTCCGTCTCGCAACGAACGTGGAATGGGCAAGGGCCGGCCACGAGGTGGCCTGGTCGCAATTCCTCCTTTCCGGCGCGCCCGTCTTCGCCGAATCGAAGCCTGCTCCCGACCTCTCGGTGACCGAGGAAGGCGGAAGCCTGATCGTCGCTCGTTCCAATCGGGCGCTCGTCTTCGACCGGAAGACCGGGGCGATCCGAAGCTGGGACGGCCTCTTCAGCGCCTTCGGAGGTCCCCGCCTCAATCTCTTCCGAGCCTTCACCGACAACGATTGGTTCCGAAAAGACTTCCTCGCCGCCGGCTTGGACCGGATCGGTTACGAATGCGAATCGCTCCAATTCGCGGGTGGCGCCGTCACCGCCGTCGTCCGCTGTCTCGGGTCGAGCGGAACCGGCTACCGCCATACCGCGACCTATCGGTTCCTCGAAGGCGGCGGATTCGAGATGGACAACCTCTTCGAGCCCATCGGCGAGCTTCCCCCGCTTCCCAAGCTCGGCCTGATCATGGGCGTCAAAGGAAACCTGGATCGATTCGAATGGTTCGGCCGAGGGCCGAGGGACAGCTATCCCGACCGGAAACTCGCCCAGGACGTCGGCCTGTACCGAGGGGCCGTCGAAGATCAATACGAAGAATATCTGCGCCCACAGGAGAACGGCGCGAAGGAGGAGGTGCGTTGGGCTTCCCTGACGGACGCCCACGGAAAGGGCCTGAAAATCGAAGCAACCAGCCCAATTTCGGTGACCGTTCAGAAGTACACGCCGGAACAGATCGACGGCTGTCGCCACCTGGCCGGCGAGCCGAAGAGGATGATCCCCTTCGTTCCGCGCAATGATGTGATTCTCTGCCTCGACGCCCATCAAATGGGAGTGGGAGGCGCCGCCTGTGGCCCAGCAACGAGGCCCGAGTACCGCGTCCCCAACGACCGGCCCGTCCGCCTCCGTGTAGTCTTCAGGCCGACATAAAAAAAGAAGCCCCCGACCCGGAAGGTCGGAGGCTTTGTCCGGAAGACGTGTCGTGCTTAGTACGGCAGGACGTGGTTGTCCGGAGCGGCCGCGAGGCTGCAAGTCGGATCGGTGCCAACGGCGTTGACGGTGTAAGCACCGCCGCCAGGGCAGACCGGACCGGTCGCGGCGCCCTTCATATAGGTGCCGGCGATGTCGCTCATCTGGACAGCGGCGCCCGTCGCGGCGTGGTTGTCCATCGCCCACTGCTCCTTCGCAGAGTCGATCTGCTTCAGGTTCGCAATGCACGAATTGCGTCGGCTGCTCTCGCGAGCCTTGATGAAGTTGGGAACGGCGATGGCCATCAGGATGCCGATGATCAAAACCACGATCATGATCTCAACCAGCGTAAATCCACGACTCTTCTTAAAGCGATTCATATAGGTAAGCGATCCTCCTTAGTCTCCGGGCTGCACCCCGATGTCTTTCGATTTCCACACCGCGCGACAGTCCTGGGCCACTTGAAATACCAGGTTTGCCGGCGAGGATCGCTTTTGCGCGTTGATTCCCCGCATCTCCCGACGTCCTCTCCCCTCCGGGGGAGAGGAAAGCGACCCTAACGGAGCAGGTGAGGGGGCCGCCTGCGCGACAGTTTATTTGTGAGACGCCATATTAGTACATCCCCATGGCCGCGCGAACCTCGGCCATGGTCTGAGCGGCCACCTCGCGCGCCCGTCTCGCCCCGTCGCGCAGAATGTCCTCGACCGTCGCATCGTCGAGCTGGGCCCGGCGCTCCCGCATCGGCTGAAGATACGCGTTGAGCAAATCCGTCAGCTCCTTCTTGTTCTGCATGCAACCGCGTTCCCCCGCGATATCCTCGTCCCACTGCTTCCGCCAATCGGGAGAGTAGAGCTTCAAATATTGGCAGACCGCGCAGCCCTCGGGAATTCCCGGGTCGCTCTTCTTGATCTTCGTAGGCGTCGTAAAGGCGCTCTTCACCTTCGCCGCGACCTCGTCCGCCGTGTCGCTGAGATAGATGCAGTTGTCGTAAGACTTCGACATCTTCCGCATATCCAAACCAGGCACCTTCGCCCGAGACTCGTCCTCCGGGATCATATAGCGGTACGGCTGAAAAACCTGGCAATTGAACAGGCGGTTAAAGCGGATGCCGATATCGTTCCCGATCTCCAGATGAGGCGCCTGATCGCGCCCAACCGGCACGCCGTAAGGCTTGTAGAGCAAGATGTCCGCCGTTTGCAGCACCGGATAGCCGAGCAAACCGTAAGGCTCGCGCTCCGCCCCTCCCAGGTCCTCCTGCTTCTCCTTGTAGGTCGGAACGCGCTCCAGCCAGCCAAGCGGTGTGATCATCGAGAACAGGAGGTGCAGTTCGGAATGCTCCGGCACATGCGACTGGATGAATACCGCCGACTTCGCCGGATCGATCCCCGCCGCGATGTAATCCTTCGCCACCTCCCGCGCGTTGACGCTGGCCTGGCCGGCCTCCTCGTACATCGTCGTCAGCGCATGCAAGTCCGCGATCATGCAGAACATGTCGTAACCCTGGTTCTGCAAGTCGACCCAGTTCCGTAGCGCTCCCTCGTAATTGCCGATGTGGAGACGCGGGTTGGTTGACCGCATGCCGCTGAGAATGCGCTTATTATCCATTGAGGGAAAGGTGAAGTCCGGTAAGTAGTCCAAACAGCTTGATGAAGGGTGGACCGATGAGGAAGGCCAACGGGTTGAAGGAGCTGACCTGCCCCATCAAGATAATGATAACGAGAATCGGCCATCCATAGGTTCGGTTGAATTTGAACCAGTAGTAGCGCTGCTTCTCCGGCATCAGAAGGCCGACGAGCCAATGTCCGTCCAGGATGCCGAACGGAATCAGGTTGAACAAGAACAGGGCGATGTTGATCTCGACGCCGATCACCAAAAGGCTGGGAAAAAACGACGCCTGCCGGCCAAGCGCCAATAAAACGTCGTTCTGAGTCATCACCTGGCTCGACAAGGCCGCGCGCAGGATGAAGGCATAAAGGGTCGCCTGCAACAGATTCGAAAGCGGACCCGCCGAAACGGCGATAAACGTATCGAGCCGAGGGTTACGCATCTTGCTCGGATTGATCGGCGCCGGCTTGCCCCACCCGATGCCCAGCCCGGTCAAGGATGACACGGCGATCATGATCGTTCCATACAGGTCGAAATGCTTGAAGAGGTTCAGCGTGACCCGGCCATAGAAGGCGGGCGTCGGGTCGCCCGCCATGTCCGCGAACTTGCAGTGGCAGTATTCGTGAATGCCGATCGCGAAGAAGATCACGATCGCGAGCGCGGCTATAACTTCGCCTGGAGGAATCTGGAGATGTCCTATGGGAGCAACTCCGTGGGCACGATTTCGCGAGCAAGCATCTCTTCCCAGGTCTCGCGCCGTTGAATCAAGCTGAAGCCGCCATCCTCCCGGATAAGGACGGTGGCCGGGCGCGGATAGCGGTTGTAATTGCTGGCCATAGAGGAATTGTACGCGCCGGTGCAAAGAACCTGCAGGACATCGCCGGGACTCGTATCGTCCGGAAGCTCGACGTCTTCGAAGAGCTTGTCCGTTTCGCAGTGCTTCCCGCTAACCGTGACCGTCATCGTTCCCGGCCCAGCCGGGAGAGACGCCCCGAAGTTACCGAGTCGGTCGAGAGGGTCGGCCGGCTCGGTATGAGTCGCCGTCCCGCGCAACACGCGCCCAATTTCGTATTTCGATCCGTACAAGGCCGGCCGTGGATTGTCGCTCAGCCCGCCGTCGACCGCCACGTAGGTTCGGCTCCCCCTGCCCGGCGCCGGGACCGTCTTGACGACGCCCACCGTGTAAAGAGTGACCCCGCTCTCGCTAACGAGAGCCCGGCCCGGCTCTTGACCCAAGATCGGATCGAGTCCGGAATCGCCCAGAGCGTTCCGCACCGCCTCCACGACGAGCGCGCAGTACTCGCCGATCGGCATCGGCTCCTCGTCGCCCGTATACCGCACGCCGAGGCCGCCGCCGACGTTGAGATAACCGGCCGCAAAGCCATGCTTTTCCTTCATCTCGACGGCAAAGCTCGCGATGAGCTCGCCACCCGACCGCTGAGCCTCCGGGTCGAGAAGCTGCGAGCCGACGTGGCAGTGGAATCCATAGAGGGGAAGCCCATGTTCGAGGCATCGGACGGTCGCCTGCTCCGCCGATCCGTCCGCGATATTGAATCCGAATTTTGTGTCGGCTTGCCCGGTCGAGATCTTGTGATGGGTCACCGGATCGACCCCCGGCGCCAGACGCAAGATCACGTTCGTCCCTGCCGGAACGCCAAGCTCGGCGACCATCTCGATCTCGCCGAAGTGATCGAGGACGATGTGACCGATCCCCTGTTCGATCGCGAAAGCCAGCTCGGCGCGAGTCTTGTTGTTTCCATGGAAATAGCAGGCCGAAGCCGGCACGCCGGCGGCGAGAGCCGCCCTCAGCTCCCCCTCGCTCGCGACATCGATGGAGCAGCCTTCCCGGTGGGCGATCGCGATCAGGGCGAGGGTCGAGTTGGCCTTCGTGGCAAAGCTCAGCTCCGATCGAGGGTAGGCCGCTCGAAAGGCGCCAAGGTATTCCCTGATCCGCCCGCGGAAGTGGGCCTCGTCGACGACGTAAAGCGGCGTGCCGAACTGCCGGACCAAATCGCGCGCTTGAGCGGCGGAAACGCGAAAGCGGTTATCGCTGGGGGGGGTTGAGGTCATCCGAGCCTAGGATTATGGCATTCCCGCCGTAGTGCTAGACTTTGGTTGAATCTGACCCGGCCGGCTTTCATCAAACAAATGCCGGGTCTGATCCGTCCGGTCACGCCGGGAGGAGATGAACATGCACTTCAGGTTTTTGGTTGCGGCGGTCTTAGCCGCAGCAATTCTCGGCGGCTGCGGCGGAAGTGGGGGAGGCTCGAATAACAGCGGCCCGGCCCACATCTTCGTCGCCGACGGATCGAATAACCGGATCGTCGAAGTCGACGATATGACCGGCGCCGGATGGGCGACGTTCGGTTCTCTTGGTTCCGGTACCGGGCAGTTCGACGTTCCGACCGGGATCGCCTTCGACTCGCTCGGCCGAATCTATATCTGCGACTACTTCAACGATCGCATTGTCCGCATCGACGACATCAACGGAACGAACTGGACCGAATTCGGGACCTCCGGAAGCGGAACCGGGCAATTCGTTCAGCCCTACAAGATCGCGATCGACGCCCTCGATCGGATCTACGTGACCGATTCCGGCAACAATCGCGTCGTCCGCTTCGACGACATGAACGGATCGAACTGGAAGACGCTCGGATCGTCCGGTTCGGGAACCAACCAGTTCTCCGACCCAATCGGAATCGCGGTCGCTCCAAACTTCCAGGTCTACGTCTCCGACTTCGGCAACAACCGCATCGTCCGCATGGACGATATGAACGGATCGAACTGGACGACCCTTGGCGCTAGCGGCTCCGGAACCGGGCAGTTCAATGCCGCCGTCGATATCTCGCTCGATACCCACGGCCACATGCTCATCTGCGATCGAAGCGGACGCGTCGTCCAGACCGGCCTGATGAATACGACCGGCTGGACCGAGCTCCCGATGAACCTGCCTCAATCGGCTGGTTACGACGGCACGAAGATCTACATCGTCGACCAAAACGACGACGTACTGACTCGCGTCGATTCGATCGCCGGCGACAACTTGGCCACCTTCGGCTCGACCGGCTCTGGAACCGACCAATTCGACAGCCCAGTCGCCGTCCGCGTCAAGCACGGCTAACGGAATGACCCTCTCCCCTCCGGGGGAGAGGGCCTGTGAAGCAGAGTTTCACGAGGCAGAACAGGGGTGATGGGCACGCGACGCCAAACCTTGGACTCAAGCGGCTATGGGGCGAGGGGAATGGCCCTCGCGAAGCGACCTTCGGAGTGCTGACGCGAAGCTTCAGCCTTCTCACCCGATCCGCCGTAAGGCGGGCGAGACACCTTGGCCTCAGACCTGAACCGACGTCCGAACGACGCCGGCCCGCTCGTGCTTCACCACGAACTCGTAGTTCGCCCCATTTTCGACGACCCACTGGAATACGGCGACGTCGTCCGTCGAATCCATGCCCCAGCCAAAGCCGCCGGCCGTCACGTGGCTCCAACCCCGTAGCTGCCCCGCTTCTTGCCGCAGGAGTCCGGATCGCAGCCAGTGCGGCTCCGCCTCGCCCCGGCCCTCGAAGGACTTTCCATCCCTCAGAATTTCTCCGACGACGCCTCGGCAAAGCTTCCGATCCGCCGCGATCTTGCTCACATTCGTGGGCAGCCAGCCGGTGTTCTGCACCGCGAGCGTAATCCGCGTGTGGCTTGCCCCCACCTGCTCCGTCCGCATCTCCCGAAGCTCCAGCTTCGGCGAACAGCCCGCTTGCCAGATCGCCCAGTCTCCGAGCGGTTTGACCTCCGCCTCCAGGAATTCCGGAGGAGGGTTGCGGAAGGCATGGAGCGTATCCCATCCGCCCAACTCGACCTTGCCAAGCTGAGGATGCTCGAATTCGAACCAATCGACGTACCCCTTTCCGCCCAGCTTCTCGTCGTTCCACTTCAGCAGCTTAAGATCGTCGCTGAACGGATGCTCCCGATACCAATCGATGTATTTGTAGTCGGTAATACCCGCCTGGCGCTGCGGCGACCATATCTCGGTCGTCCACGCGTAGACGCCCCGATGCTCGTACATCCAATCGTCGAAAACGCCGGTAATGACCTCTTTCGGGTGATAGCGGAAATCGTGATAGACGGCAACCGCCGGATAGCCGGTCATCTCGGTTCCCTTCTCCCCGATCTTCTTGAACGCCCAAACGTCCTCGGCCGGGAGGTCGTCGTCCGGCTTGGTCGAAGGCGGTCGCAGGTGTAAGCCCGCGTAGGTGTGGAACGTCACCGCGCCGCAGATATTCGGCCGCGCCACGATCGCCCTCACCGCCGCGTCGATCTCCGGCTCGCTCGTCGGAAAAGGTCCGGCCCCATGCTGCTCGTATTCTTGCCGCCAGGCCGCCGGAAAGTTCCGGTTCATGTCCAGCCCTTCCTTGATTTTTCGGCCACGCATCGTCAAGCCGTCGAAGTTATGAAAGAGGCCCTCCGGCATCATCCGGTAATAGACGCCCCCGGTTTCGCCCGGCTCGCGCCGGGTCATCAGCCGCGGCTCTTCCGAACTGACCTTCCACGGCCCGTTCGGGTCCTTCACCCTCATGTTGAGAATGCGCCCGTCTCCGTCGATATCCCGCCGCTCCAATCCGTACGGGTCGTCCTCGTCGTAAGGGTAGGGCCGGGTCGAGGAGCGAATAATCCGAGGCGGACTTTCGAGCGCCCACTCCGCCCCGTCCGGATTCAGCCTCGGGACAAGGTAGAAGGCGCGCCCGTCGAGAATCGATGCCCCGTCATGCCCCTCGACCAGCGTTTGCAGCATCCGCAGCACCGCCGTCGAGGCGCTGACCTCGCTCGCATGGATATTGCCGTCGCACCAAAACGCCGGCTTTTCGCTCGCCGGCCCTGTCTCCCGGTTGGTGACGGTGACGAGCCAGATGTCCCGGCCCTCGAAGCTCCTGCCGATGCTTTCAAGCTGGACGAGGGAGGGAAACTCCTGTGCGTACGCTTCGAGCAGCGCTGTCAGGTCCTGGTGGCGGTAATAGCGATTAAACGCGATGTCTGGCACGGGGCCAGATTACCTACCGCAACAAGGATGCAGGCGGGATCACCGGATTCCCTTTCTTCTCTTGCCCGCCTCCCTCGACGGCGAGGATTCGCGCGCCCAGATTGGCGACTGGCGCCGCGCCCCAGCTATAGGCGATCCAAGGCGACCCTCCGTCCGAGTGCCAGAAAAAGTCATCGCTCGAGCCGACGGTCGGCTTGTCGTAATAGGCGGGGCCGGCGACGCCGTCAAATCCCTTGCCGTTATAAGCCTGAATCGTCCACACGAAGCGGTCGGGCACCTTCACGTGCGGAATCGTGAACGAGTACTCGTTCATTCCGGGCACGATCTTCATATCCTTCAACAACGGCCCTTCGTAAAAGGCCGGCCCCGGGGGAGGCGTCAGGTCATAGCCGGTGATCTTTCCGTCCTTCACCACGGCCGGCCCGGGCGTGGTCTTGTCGTAGTCGATCGAGTGGAAGCGGATGCGCGCCTCGAAAGTCGCCGTCGTCGTCCCCTGAGACCAAAAGCGAAGCTTCAGCTCCACGACCTCGCGCGCCGTTCCCGCGAGGCGGACCTCGTCGCCGACTTCGGCACTGTTCGGCTTGATCGGGGAAAGCAACTGCATCCCATTGTGAAGATAGGTCGCCGTATTGTCGTAAATGACGACCGGTTCGGGTCCCATTGCGGCTGCCGAGGCCACGGGCAAAAGCAAACTAAGAATCATTTCACTCGCAATACAAAGTATACAGGGCTCCGCTCCAATTCGAGCGAAGCCCTGTGGTAGGTGACTGCCTAGTTAACCTGGAAGCCGATCTGGTCGAACTGCGGCATCGCGCGAAAAGCGTTTGCCGCCGTCGGAGGCCCGGAGAAGGTCACC
Organism: Fimbriimonadaceae bacterium; assembly: GCA_035545155.1. Lineage (GTDB taxonomy): Bacteria > Armatimonadota > Fimbriimonadia > Fimbriimonadales > Fimbriimonadaceae > JAEVZK01. Next base: position 23,632 of record DASZYX010000004.1, read on the forward strand.
TTCGCCTGCATCTGCTGGCCAGGGCCGACGAACCGGCCCGGGTCGCTCGTGATCGCGACGTTGGTCATCGTGTCGCTCGCCTGAGCAAGCCGCGAATCGACCTGTTCCCAAGCGCTGGTGTTGTAGTTCCAGAGCTGAATCGACTGAACTTGCCGCAGCGAGCTGCCGACGCCGATGCGAGAAACCACGCCGATGATCAGCTCCGTCGGAGTCGACGTCGGCGAGGTCGCCGTAACGATCACGCCCGAAGACGAGGCCGCCGAGCCCGTGATCTCCACCCGGTCGCCATCCCAATGCTGGAGGCTGGCCAGGTTGCCGTTGTTCAGAATGCCGTTGACGACCTGGAAGCTATCGACCGGGCCGAGAAGGACCGGAGCCTTGGTCGCCGCCGTCGTGTCGGGGCCGGAACCCGGCTTGAACAGGCCGAGTTGCGCCGAGCTGTCCACCGGCGGAATGTTCGCGTCGAACCAGAAGTTATAGACCGTGCCGTACTTGAGCGGATTCGCGCTCGAGCTGCCGTAGGTATCCGTGGACCACGTCACCGTGTCGCCCGTGTAGGATCCGGCCCAATCGTTGGTCGAAGTCTGATCGATGTCCCGGAAGCCGATGTTCGAGACCGTTCGCCCCGACGGCATCGGAACCGTGAACTGCCGGACCTGGCGATCCGAGGTGTGGTTGTAAACCGCGTACTCGTAATGCCAGTTGCCGCCGCCAAGGTTGGTCGTCTGAACGGCGACGATCACGTCGCCCTCCGTATTGGGCTGAGCAAGCGCGCGCTTCTCGCCCCACCGGTTGATCGCCGGGCCCTGAACTTCGGCCGAGTCGGTCGTGTTGAAGCTCCACTGCGAACCCGTCCAGTGCATCGTGCAGGTCCGGGAAGCAAGGTTGTTGTACGTGTTGATGTCGTTCGGGTTCATGTAGCGCGCTTCGTAGTAGTACTGCGCCCCCGAAACGCCGAGGTCGGCGTCGCGAGCCGTCAAGCGGTGGTCCGTCGAGGAAAGGCCGCTGCCCGTGTTGCGCCGCGTGCAGTCGTTCACGTAGTTCGAGAACCACGATCCCTGACAAGTCCAAACGCCCGTGAACGCATTCCATTCGTCGCGGCCGCTGAGATAATACTGGTCGTCGTTGTTGCCGCCGCCGTAGGTGTCGGAGCAAGCCGGGCCAAGATAGTAGCCGCCGGACGTGTTGCACACGCCGCACTGGTTGGTGTTCGTGGCATAGAAGCCGTGCTTCACCCACGACGTGCCGATCTGCTCGAAACGGCCGTTGTTCACCATGTAAAGGCTCAAGATAATGCCGGGGTGCGTCGTCGCCATCGGCGGGTTCCACGGAACGTTGACCGAGCCCACGTTGCAGGAAGTCGTATAGGCCGTAAGGGCGTTGAGGCCGTTCGGATACGATCCCGTATGGGCGATCCAACTAATGCCGCCCATGTCGGACAACGCCAGGTCGAGATTGCCCTGCGGAGCCGGACCGCTCGTATCGGCCTTCGGCTCGGTCGGATAGTCGCCGCCGTCGATCGGATCGGAGTTGCCGATAACCTTCAGGTAGCCGATCGTCATACCGGCAAGATCGGGCCGCCCTAGTTCCTGGGCGCAACGTAGCGTGATCACGAGGTCGAGATTGCCGTCGACGACCTGCCGCTCCTTGAACATGTAGGTCGCGCTGCTGTGAAGAAGATTAAACGCCGTATAGGCTTCCTTCTTCGTGTCGACGACGAGCTCGAGACCGTCCGCCAGGTTGGTGCTCGGGTTGATGATGAACTGGTCCGCATCCACCGAGTTCTTCCCGCTCACGAGCTTGAATCCGCCCTTGTGGGAGAACGATCCGCCGTCAAAGCGAGAAACGCGGCCGTTGTTCAGCTCGTACTTCAGATTGGAAAAATCGATCTGGAACCCATAAGAGGGTTCGCTCCGGGTCTTGTCGCCTTCCGCGCTCGAATTCCAAACAACCTTGAGGCCATTTGCTTCGAGCACCGCCGGATAGAAACTGACCATCGTCTTCCCGCCGGTGATTTCCATCTTGCGGTCTGACTGGGGTCGAGATACGCTCCAAACAGCGAATAAGGCGAAAACAACAAATATGGCTCCATAAATCTTCGTCAAGCCTGCACACCTCTACCGAGAATCCGATCCTACAATTTATCGCATTCTGAGCCATGTACCAAAGAGAACATCTTGTTTTTGGCCTGAAGTTGCCATATCGCTGGCAGAATTACTAGGAGCAAGACGCCCGCAAACCGTCGTTGCTCACCTTTCATAATAAGTCCGTGCAAGAGCGGCCCAGTTGGGACTCCTATTTCATGCAAATCGCTCATCTCGTAGCGACCCGTGCCACCTGCCCCCGCCGTTCCGTCGGCGCTTTGATCGTCCGAGACAAGCGCATCGTCGCCACCGGTTACAACGGCGCTCCCAAGGGTCTTCCCCACTGCCCGCCCGAAGGGCCGAACGCGGATTGGCCCACCGGATGCATGCGCGCCGGCCATTGCATCCGATCTCTGCACGCCGAGCAAAATGCCCTGCTCCAAGCCGCCAACATCGGCGTATCTTGCGATAAGGCGACGATGTACGTGACGTGCCAGCCCTGCAATACCTGTGCGAAGATGATAATCAACGCCGGCATCGTGCGCGTCATCTACGAAGGCGACTATCCGGACGAATTCAGCAAGGAGCTGTTCCGGGACGCGAAGATCGAAGTCCTTCGCTTCCGCGAGGATCGTCTGGAGTTGGTAGAGCTTGGCTGATGATCGAGAGCTTGTTGTTGTTGACCAAGGTGGAAAGTCCGTCGTCGGGCTTCGGCTATCCCCTGGCAACCGGCCTGATGGCGCTCCTCGTCACCTATATGCTCACGCCGCTCGTGCGTAAGCTCGCCTTCGCAAAAGGCGCTGTCGACGATCCCAAGCGCGACGATCGCCGCATCCACAAGAAGCCTCTCCCCCGTTGGGGAGGCATGGGAATCTATGCGGGCATCGTCATCGCCCTCGCGGTCGTCCTCCCCTTCGCATTCCCCCTCGGGACTCCCTATCCCCCCTACCTGATTGGAGTCGTCCTCATCGGGGGCCTCCTCGTCTTCATCGGCGCCCTCGACGATCTTTACCAGTTCTCCGCGAAGCTGCAACTCCTCATCCTTCTCGCCGCCGGCGTCGCCGTCCAGTTTTTCTATACCGACGCCGCCCGGATCCAGGTGAAGAGCATCGGCGTGCCCCTGACCCATCCCCACCAGTACATCGTGCTCGGGGCCGCCGCCATTCCCCTGACCGCGATCTATATCTTCATCGTCACGAAGACGATGGATACGATCGACGGCGTCGACGGACTCGCCGCCGGAATTGCGACGATCTCTGCCGCAACCCTCGTCATCATCGCCGTCTATGGCCATCAGCCCCGCGTCGCCATCATCGCCGCCGCGATCGCCGGCGCCTCCCTCGGCTTCCTTCGCCATAACTACAACCCGGCGACGATCATCATGGGAACCGGCGGAGCCTACATTCTCGGCTTCATGCTCGCCTGCATCAGCATCGTCGGGGCGTTTAAGACTGCCGCCGCCATTGCGATGGTCATCCCCGTCTGTGTCTTCGGCGTGCCTCTTTTCGATGCGATGCAAGTCGTGATCCGCCGCAAGCTGAGCGGCGTCCCCATCACCCAGGCCGACAAGCGCCACGTCCACCATGCCCTCCTCAGCAAGGGTCTCAGTCAAAGACAAACGGTTTTAGTGCTCTACGCAGCCGCTCTCCTCCTCTGCGGCGTCCTTCTCATCGTTATCAAACGATATGGCTAAACAGAAGGTCGTCTGCGTCGTCGGGACGCGGCCGGAGGCGATCAAAGTCGCCCCAGTCGTGTTGGAGCTGAACCGGTACCGACAGCTCTTCGATACCGTTTTGGTTTCCACCGGTCAGCACCGCGAAATGCTTGCCCAGGCCCTTGGCGCTTTCGGTCTGAAACCCGATGAGGATCTGGAGATCATGCGCCACGGCCAAACCCTCGCGGAAGTGACCTCCCGCGCCCTCGACGGCCTCGATGGTCTCATACAACGCCTCCAACCGGCGATGGTCCTCGCCCAAGGCGACACCACGACCACCTTCGTCTCCGCACTCGCCTCGTTCTACCGCAGCATTCCCTTCGCCCACATCGAAGCCGGCCTCCGCACCGACACCATCGACAACCCCTTCCCCGAGGAGTTCAATCGCCGCGCCGCCGGGCTCGTCGCCGGGCTCCACCTCGCCCCGACCCGATGGGCCGCCGACAACCTCCTGCGCGAAGGCAAGGATCCCGCGTCGATCTTCGTCACCGGCAACACCGGCATCGACGCCGTCAAGATCGCCGCCGATGTGTCCCGAGAAGACTGGTTCCCCGAACACAAGGGCCGAGTCGTCCTCCTCACCACCCATCGCCGCGAAAACTGGGGAGAGCCGCAACGGAGAATCGCCCAAGCCGCCCTCGAAGTCGTCGAGCAGTTCCCCGACGTGCTCCTCGTCGTCCCCATGCATAAGAATCCGCAGGTGCGGGAAACCCTGACCGGCATCCTCGGCGCTCATCCCCGAGCCCGCCTCATCGAGCCACCCGACTACGCGCCCTTCGTCAAGCTGATGAAGCGCAGCGCGATGATCCTCTCCGATTCCGGCGGAGTCCAGGAAGAAGCCCCCGCGTTCGGCATCCCCGTCCTCGTTCTCCGCGAGACCACCGAACGGCCCGAAGGAGTCGAAGCGGGAACGGCTAAACTAGTCGGGACCGATCGGGAACGCATCGCCGCCGAAGCAACGAGGCTCCTCGGCGACCGCGATGCCTACGAGCAAATGGCCAAGGCCGTCTCTCCCTACGGAGATGGCAAGGCCGCCCAGCGAATCCGATACATCGTCGCCAAGGAGTTAGGCGTCGCCACGCCGCAGGAGCCTATGTGGGAATAATCCAAGCCATCGTCTACGGGATCATCCAGGGTCTCACCGAGTTTCTTCCGATCAGCAGCACGGCCCACCTGCGCATCTTCCCCGCGCTCGTCGGCTGGCCGGATCCCGGCGCGGCTTTCACCGCCATCATCCAGCTCGGAACGGTTGCCGCCGTCATCATTTACTTCGGCAAGGACATCAAGCCGGCGTTCCTTGCCTGGTGGAACAGTCTGACCGGTAAAAAGGACTACGACCAAAAGGAGGCCCGCCTCGCCTGGGCGGTCTTCATCGGCACCCTTCCCGCCGTCGTCTTCGGACTCCTCCTTCAGCACAAGATCGAGACGACTTTCCGGTCCCTCAACATCATCGGAGCATCTCTTATCTTCCTCGGATTCGTCATGCTCGCCGCCGAAAAGATGGGCGCGCATAAGCGTAAGGTCGACGACGTCGATGTGAAAGACGGCGTGATCGTCGGCTTCTGGCAATGCCTCGCCCTCGTCCCCGGCATGAGCCGGAGCGGAACGACGATCTCCGGAGCCCTCTTCCAGAAGTTCGACCGCGTTGCCGCCGCCCGCTTCTCGTTCCTCCTCTCGATTCCCGCCGTGGCCGGAGCCGGTCTCTACGAAGGTTTCAAGGCCGTCAGGGAGGGTAAAGCCCCTCAGCAGGTCGGGGAGTCCGCCGCCGACTTCGCGGCCCGCCAAATCCACTGGGGCCCGACGATCGTCGCCACCGTCGTTTCCTTCATCGTCGGCTATGCGGCGATTGCCTTCTTCCTCCAATATCTGCAAAAGCGCGGCATCGGCGTCTTCGTTTGGTACCGCGTCGCCCTCGGCGTGATCCTCCTTCTGTTGGTCCAGCAAGGCGTTATCGACAAGAACGCAGGGGCCAAGCCGGACAAGCAGACCGCGACCGCCCAAACTCAATAAGCATGTTCTGGAAGAAGCCAAAGCTCGATCTACCCCCCAAGTGGCTGATCGTCGGCCTCGGCAACCCGGGCGGAGGGTATAGCGGGACTCGGCACAACGTGGGTTTCGAGGTTATCGAGGTCCTGTCCAACCAATATCGAATCAAGCTGGACAAGAGCAAGCATCGCGCCCGCATCGGTCTCGGCAAGATCGGGGAAATCGGCGTCTGCCTGGTCCGCCCGCTCACCTACATGAACCTCAGCGGCCAAGCCGTCGCCCCACTCGCCCGCGACTACGGCATCGCGCCCGATCACATCCTCGTCATCGCCGACGATCTCGACCTCCCCGTCGGCAAGCTCCGCCTCCGCACCGACGGCTCCGCCGGTGGCCATAACGGCCACAAATCGCTCATCCAATACCTGAAAACCCAAACCTATCCCCGCATCAAGATCGGTATCGGCAAAGGCGGAGAAACCATCGAACACGTCCTAAGCGGCTTCACCCCAGCCGAACGGAAACAGATCGGACCCGCGATCCAAGCCGCCGCCGAAGTCTGCCGCACGATCCTGGAAGAAGGCATTCCCACCGCTCAAGAAGTCGTTACCCGGCATAACAAGGGATGAGGCGGCGACTTGGTGCAGGGTAAGGGCCTTAGGAGCCCAGTAGCGCAGGCTTCCAGCCTGCCTGAAGAGGCGTTCGGACAAGGACACCCCTACTCACCTCCATCACCCCATCATCCTCTCACCCCCATCACCTCCATCACCCCATCATCCCCTCACCTCCATCACCCAATCACCTCCATCAAAAAAATCGCCCCCGACGGATGGCGCCGCGGGGGCTTTGCTTGAGGAGAGGGGCGGTGCTTAGCCAACCAGCATGGCTTCGCGTCGCTCTTGGTAGGTATGCACACGATTGAGAACGTGGAGCGGCCCGGAGCTACCCTGCCAGACGCTGTCTTCCCTGCCCATGTAGGTGTAATAGACCATGGCTCCATCCTTGGTCTTCGCCCAACGCGCAGCGCCCGAGCCGCTGAAGAGGATCACGTACATCCCTGGGGGAATATTGACGTCGTCTTTAAACGCATGAGCCGTGAGGCCCAGATCGCCCGATTCAACCGCGCATTCGCTCAGAACGACATGCCCACGCAAGGAGATCCGCATAGATCCCTGATTCTGTAGAAGAACAAACTCCTGCTCTGCGAATGCGTTTTTCTGAACGCCGACGATGCGTAACACTCGGTCTTCTCCCCTCCTGACGACTATTCATGATGACCAGGGAAAAGCCCGTTTTGATAGAGCCGAACGCTTTTATGAAATGTGCCGCAATAATTTTGCCCGGGAACCGGCTTGTTCACCCCTTATCCACCGACGAATGCACATCCGCCGGGCAAATGGGCCGCTACTCGCCGATCAGCGCAATCTCCGGAACTTCCTCCAGGTCCGCTTCCCGGCGCTCGAAGAAATGCATCGCGAAATCCTTCGACTCCTCGACGCTGGCCTCGAAAACCCGCAACGCCGCCTTCCGCCGGAACCACGGCCAGCCCTCGAAGATCATCGCCCGATTATCCCGGCAGATCGCGTCCGCCACGATCTTCAGAGCGGAGGACAGCGGGCACAGCCGGCGGTAAAGCGGAAGATAGGAGCGCAAGGGAAGGCCGGCCACACGCCCGACCAGATCGGGGATCGACGAATTCGTTGCGAACGGGAGCCGCCGCCCGACCACTGCGCGCAAGTGGTCCTCCACAAAATCCGGCCAGCAGTCGATCGTCGCCAAGACCCGGATCTCTTCGTAGACCTCGGACGTAACGAGCAGGTGGTGGCTTGCCGCCATGCCGATCAGTCCGTAGCGCATGCCCAGGGCGAATATATAGCCGGGCGCCTTGAATCCCCCCGGCGGTGGCAACCGATACTCCACACAAAGTAGGGCTTGGGCAAAGGCCGTATCGGCGCGGACGTCTATCGGTTCCATGGGCAATCGCCTTCGAGCGAACTCATCTCTACGACCGCCCGCCATTCCGCATGGTTCGGCTTTTTTCGTTTCGCCCGCTCGCTTACATCCTTCTTAACAATGTTTTCCACATTCTTAACATGTTTTGCGGCCCCAGTCGCAAGAAACATAATCCCACTTCCAATTGCCGAAAAATTCATGTGGAAAGTTTTTGTAGAGAGCCGTCCACGTGCCGCTAATTCATTGAATTCAGACTCATTTCGTGGCTGTCTACAGCATTACCCCCACACGCAAATGTTGTCCCACTTTTTCCACAACCCCCTGTGGAAAAGAAAATTAAAAAGTGCTTGGCATTGCGTGAAGAGACTGGTAATGTATTCATGCGACTGCGGTGGACGGATCGAGCCCACCGGCCGGGAAACTGGAAGATCGGAATCGCATCCTTCCGAGAGCAGAAGCAAACGCATCGTTCCCGAGGACTTCGGGAAGGCCCTCCGGGGTTGCGGCCGACAGGATAAAGTTCGTCGCCGCTGGATGCAAATGCAACTTGAACGCGACACTTGCGGGGTTCCTTGGACCAGTTGGCCCAGCAAGCGTAGCGCCGGAGAAGCCAGGTTAGTTTCCGGATGCATCGGTAAAGTTGTTTGGCTCGGCTAATCCGAGTGGGTTCGTCCCTGCGGTGCAGCCTCGAGGTTGCGGAGCTTGCTCCGCAAGCCTCATGAGCCACCTGAGCGACGGCTGAGGATTGGTTAGGCTCTTCGGAGCCGATACCACTCCAAAAGCCAAGCTCGGCGCTCCGAGCAAGGAAGCTTGCCGCAAGGCTCGCGACCTACCAGGAGTTTGACGCGCCGCGAACCGGGCTTGCCCGCTTCCGGCGCGTTTCGCTTTATGTGGCTAACTCAGGGCCGGCAATCAGAAGTGAGGCGCAAAGCGCCTGTAGCCGTCGCAACAGCGACGCCGTTGAGCCCGAATCATTGGGCATCGGCACGTGGCTCCGCTGCACTGGCGAGCAGGCGGAGTGTGACAGAGCCATCTTGGCTCTATAGTCCCGGCCTTAGCGGGGTCTGGGGAATTTGCACGCTGCGGCCCGTTTGAACCTTACGCGATCCATGCAGGCGAGTTCTAAACCAGCATGTTCAGCGTCGATTCCGACATCTCGTCCGCCGTGCGTGCCAACTGTGCCGCCGCTCCCATCGCCACTTTCGCCGTCGACATCGCCAGCGAGGCGTTCACGAGATCGTCCAGATCGCCGCTCGCCACCGAGTTGGCCGCGGCATCCATCTGCGCGCCGGCCGACTGCATCGCGGTCAGCACGGAAGAATAAACGGAGGGAGCGCCGCCAATGGTCACAGGGCAATTGTCGGTTCGTGCGAACCGCTCTTGCCCTGGCATTTCTCCGAGGTTTCCACTACGGCGTGAGTGTTACGATCACTGTCTTCGCGGCGGCGAACGTCCAGACCGTCATCGTGACCGGCGTCGTCGTCGAGACCGTCGACGTATTGATCTTGAACGACAGGCTCGTCGCCCCCGCCGGCACGACGATGCTCTTGGACGGCGCCGCGAGGTTCGGATTGGCCGAGAAGTGGACGGTCAGCCCGCCCGTCGGAGCCTTGCCGGTCAGAGTCAGCGATCCGGTCAGGATCTTGCCTCCCTTGGCAGAAGTCGGCGTCACCGTGAAGACACTCACTTCGGGCGGCAAGACCTGCAACTGAACGGACAGGCTGGACGAACCGTGCCGAGCTGTGATCGTCACGAACGCGGACCCCGTAACCGGCTTCGTCGTGATCGTAAAACTCGCCGAGGTCGAGCCGGATGGGATTGTCACCGATGCCGGGAGCGTCGCCGCCGTCGTGTTGCCGCTGGTGAGCGATACGACATATCCGCCAGAACCGGCCGCCATTGGGATGCGTACGACGCCCCGGACCGTAGCCCCGCCCGTCACGGAATAGGATTGCAAGTCCAGGCTCTGCAAGGCGATCGGAATCACCGTGAGGATTTGGGAAACTGAAACGCCGCCGCGGGTCGCCGTGATCGTTGCCGCCGCGCCCGTGGAAGCGGCATTCGTCGTGATCGTGAACGTCTTGCTGCTCGATCCCTGAGGAATCGTCACCGACGAAGGCACGGTCGCCGTTGTCGGGCTCGAATTCGTAAGGGTCACCGTCGCTCCGCCCGAAAGGGCCGCTCCGTTCAGCGTAACCGTCCCCGTCACGCTCTGGCCCGCGAACGCCCGGTTCGAACTCAGCGTGAAGCCGGCCAGCCGCAGCGGCAGCAAGACCAAGGTGACCTGCTGGGTCGAACCCTTCGCCGTCGCAAAGATATCGACGCTCGTGTCGGAAGACACGGTATGGGTCGTCACCGAGAAGGTCTTGGTCGACGATCCCTTCGGAACCGTCACCGAAGACGGAACCACGACCAGAGACGAGCCGGACGTCAGACTGACGACCACGTCGGCGGCGGCGGGACCGGCAAGGCTCAACGTTCCCGTCACGGTATTTCCTCCGACGACTGGATTCGGATTCAACGTCAGCGTCGCGACCTTCTGCGTGGCGACGGTGAGGATCGCCGTCTTTTGCACGCTCAGATAGTTCGCGGTTAGGTTAACCGGCGTATCGATCGACACGATCTGCGTCGTGATCGAGAACGTCGCGCTCGTTCCGTTCGCCGGAATCGTCACCGTAGACGGGATCGTCACGATCGACGGATTCGAGTTCGTCAAGGCGACGACCGCTCCGCCGGACGGAGCCGCTCCTGTCAGCGTAACCGTTCCCGAGGTCGGGTTGCCTCCGAGAACCGTGGAGGACGCAAGCGTAAACGAGCTCAATTGAGCCGCCGACACCGTAATCGTCGCGCTGGTCGTCGTCCCCGCGAGCGTCGCCGTGATCGTCACGGTCGTATCGGCCGCCGTCGGATAAGTCGTCACCGTAAACGTGGCGCTGGATTTCCCAGCCAAGACGTCGACGCTGGAAGGCGCCGACGCCGCGCTCGGGTCCGAACTGGTCAGGTTGACGGTCGTCGTTCCGTTGCCGGAGGCCACTCCGAGATAGACCGTGCCGGTTGCGGTCGCCCCGCCGAGAACGGATCGCGGACTGATCGTCATGCGGGCGAGCCCGTTTGTATCCACGGTCAGTTTGGCTGAAGCCGTATTTCCGCCGAGACTGCCTGAAATCGTCGCGATCGTCGTCGTTTGGACGGCAAGCGTGGAGACGGTGAACGTCGCCGTCGTCTCCCCGGCGTCCACATGGACGGTTGCAGGAACCGTCGCGGCCGTCGTGTCGCTGCTGCTCAGCGATACGTCGAGGCCGCCGGTCGGAGCCGCGCCGTTCAACGTCACCGTGCCAAGCGCAGAAGTAGGTCCGATAACTTCGGTGGGATCCACGGTCAAGCTCATCACCGTGATCCCGAGCGTCGTCGAGAGGTTCAACCGCCACATGCCGCGTCCGAACGTCGTGGCGTAGAGGTAGCCGTTCCGCACGATGAGGCTGGTCACGCGCACATTCGGAAGGCCGTAGGGCGAGGTGATATTCATCCAGGTCGTGCCCGCGTCCGTGGTCTTGAAGATGCCGATATCGGTCCCGATGAACCATGTCGTCGTCGGGCTGGCCGGATCGACGGCGATCGCGTTGACCGGCGTGTCGGGCAAAGCCGTTGGTCCCGTCCCGCTCACGTCGAGCCATACTCGGGACAAGGCGCTCGTGTCCGTGCATCGCCAGAGGTGGTCCGCTCCGGAACCGGAGAGCCCAACGAGGACGTCGTTCGCGTTGCCGGGCTGAACCCGCAGGCCGGTGAAGGCCCGGTCCGGCAGCGACACCGTGCCGGAATCGATGCGGCTCCAGCTCGTCCCGCCGTTCCGGGTCACCCACAGTTGGGCGTCGCCGGACCCCGTGTAGATCGTGTTCGAATCCGCTGCGGTAACCCCGATGCTCGTGACCGTCGAACTGGAAGAGAGCTGCTGGCCGCCGAGCCTCGGCGTCCACACGCTGCCCGCTTCGGTGAACTTATAGAGGTAGTTCGTGCCAAGGTAAAGGGTTCCGCCCAGGCTGGATGTAAAGGCGATCGGCCCCTCGAAACCGATCCGGTCCGAGCCGGCGTCCGTCGTCACGGCCGTAATCGTCGTCCAGTTGTTCGGCGTTCGATAAAAGCCGATCGTGCCGCCGCTGCTGCTCGCGCCGAAGTATTGGAGCGTCGAGTATTGGATTTCCGGCGTGTTCTGATTGATGATCGGCTGGCCGGCGTTGCCTGGCGTCACCGAGGTCCAATTCGAAAGCCCGGTGAGCGAGTAGGCCGTTCCTTGCCCAAGGGAACCGGCGATCAGCTTGGTCGAATCGGTCGGATGGACGTCGCCCCAATAGATTTGAGTGACGCCGAGATTTGCGTTTAGGCTGCTAAACGTGCCTGAGCCGTTCCCAGCGAGGTTCACGCTGTAAACGCCGCCGTCGTTCGCCGCGAGCGTGTGGCTCGCGCTGTTCGGGTCGATCGCCATGCCGTGCTGATACACGTGGGCAAGGTCGTTGCCCGTGTTGGCAAGCATCAACGAAGACCAGGACGTCCCGGCATTCGTGGAAACGAGAAGATCGACGAGACCGACGTAGAGAACGTCGGCCGAACCGTTGGTCGAGCATTTGAGATAATAATCGTAGCTCGCCTGACTCCAGTCGGCGGAAGTCAGGGCTCCGCTCGTCATATCCTGCCAGTTCAGGCCATAGTTCGTGCTGCGCCAGACCTTCTCGTCGCCTGTTCCGAGCAGGTAGACGGTACCCGGAGTCGTCGGCGACACGGCAACGTCGCACGTATCCGCGGTCGAGGCCCCGGTGCGCATCGGCGTCGTCATTTGGGTCCACGTATCCCCCCGGTCGGTCGACTTCCAGACCTGGGCGTTCGTGCCTCCCGCACAGGCGTAATAGACCCGGACGCCGTTCGAGTCCTTCGCGCTGCAAACGAGATCGGACCATGCAGCGCTCACCGCGATCACGGCCGTCCAGGTATCGCCGCCGTCGTCGGTGCGCCATACCTGCCCCGTGCCGCCGGCCCCGCGGCCGGTAACGATCGTGACGATCGTGGAATCGTCCGGATCGACGAGAATCCGGCGAACCGCATAGGAGCTTGCCACGGTCGGCCCCCAACCGCTCCACGTCGCTCCGCCGTCGGTCGAGCGCATGACTCCCTGCCCGATACCGCCGTAGCCGTCGAAGTCGCCCGTTCCCACATAGATCTTGTTCGAGTCGTGAGGGTCGACCGTGATCGAGCTCGTGGAGAGGTCGCTCCAAGAATCGGTGAGCGCCGTCCAGGTGCTCCCCGCGTCCGTGCTCTTCCAAATTCCGCCCGCCGGCGCCGCCGCATAGATCGTGCTCGAATTATGGGGATCGAAGGCGACGTCGTTAATCCGGCCAGCTATCTTGCCCGTGCCATAGCCGGTCTGTTGCGGCGGCGTCAGGCTCTTCGGCCCCAAATACTCCCAGTATTGAAGCACCCTGGGCTGATAGTTGGGCATCGCGTCCCGGTGGGCGATACCCTGCTTCAAGGCTGCCCAGTCGACGACGTCGCCCGGATAAGCACGGAGGCTGACGTCGTATTCGAGAGCCTGCCAGGCGTCGAGCCCGGCCGCCGGCGCTCCCGCCCGCGCCGCCTCCTTGAGCCGGGCGATCTGAGCCCGAAGGGCAGTCACCCCGCCGGCCTGGCCGACATCCTGCCGCCCCGCAGGGCCGAACAGCACCACCAGCAAGCTTAGGAGTGTGACTGAAAAGAGACCATAGGTGCGCTCTCGGAGCGACCTTAGCAAGCGGCGGATCGGTTCCATGGCTTCAGTGTTTGCCTCGACTTATGAAGATCGCGTGTCGTTTGATTGGATCGACAATAAACACGCAAGTTCTCCGGAATCCTCCCATGGGGCAACAGCCGCCCAAAACCATCCCATGCGACGGTTCTCCGGGGGAGAGGGTCGGTGAGCCGAGCGGTAGCACTGGCGGTCGCGAAGCGACCCAGCTATAGAGTCGCCGAGAGCACACGACCCTGGAAGGCTACTTCTTCGAAGTTTCCGAGATCGTAACCGAGATGATCGTCTTCTCCTCGATATCCGCGATGCTGATCTTGACCGGGTAGCCCTTGTTCGTCGTCCCGTCGAGCGTCCCCAAATCCCGAGAGCTCATCGCGTGGTCCGGCTTGATCTGATCCTTGTACCAATAGGCGATCTTCGGCACCGCGTCGATCGACTCGAACATCACCTGATACTCTTTCGGACCGTCCTTCTTGGCCCGAAAAGAGAGCATCGAGTCTTCTTTGATCGTCGCGCCCGGATAGATCGGGATTCCATAAGCCGCGAAATCCAAATCCTTGACCTTCTCGACGGATTCCGAGGTTGGGCTCAGCATTTCCGGCACTTCATGCGTCGGCGCCGGCTTCTTCGTCGGCTGTTGCGCGGCCTCCGGGCCGAAATGGTGAGGATAGATCGTCGGCCCATCGTCCGAGCAACCGCATGCCACCACCAGGATCGCCGCCCAAAGCACGTATTTCATGACTCGTCGTCCCATTGTAACGAAGAAAGGGCGAGCGCCAAAGCGCCCGCCCATGTTCTACGGTGAAACCCGTCTACTTAACCGGCCATTTGACGATCTTCAGAGACTTGATCGCGGGCGGATGATCCGGCCGGTCCATCGCGTTACGCGGCAAACTCACGATCTTGTCCACCACGTCCATGCCGGATACGACCTTGCCGAACGCCGAGTACTGCCCATCCAGCGACGGCGTGTACTTCACCATGATGAAGAACTGGCTGCCCGCGCTGTTCGGGTCCTGCGAACGAGCCATGCTCAGGATGCCTCGCTCGTGCTTCACGTCGTTGAATTCGGCATTGATGCTATAGCCGGGGCCGCCCATGCCCCAAGTGCTCGTATCGCCCCGCTTCGTGTTCGGGTCGCCGCCCTGGATCATGAAGTTGGGAATGACGCGATGGAACTTCGTGCCGTTGTAAAAGCCTGATCTCGCCAGCTTTTTGAAGTTCTTCACGTGGTTCGGAGCTTTGTCCGGGAAGAACATCAAGACGATCCGGCCAAGCGTCGTGTCCATGACCGCGACCTCTTCGCCCTTCTTCGGCTTTCGCTTCTGAGGGTCGTCCCCCGAGGGAGGAGGTGGCGCTGCGGCGATGCTCGACGCAGCCGCGGAAGCGTCGGAACCGGTCGTTGCGCCGGTCGTCGTATTGGCGGCCGACGAATCGTTCGAATTCGCGCTGGAAGTCGACGCGACCGAATTGCCGGCGCCGGACTGCGTGTCGGGGGAAGTTTGGGCGCAGCCAACCATAACGACGGCGCACGCCAGAGCGAGAAAAAGCTTCATCTGTCCTCTATACTCCGATTACCAGGATTCGAATTCCGAGTATAGCCGAAGCGCGGGAAGGGAGGCTTAAGGCTCCAGGTCGATCGAATCCCGATGAAAGACCGAATGCCGAAATCGCGTGTATCCGTCCGGAGTCCAAAGCTCGGTCAGATACTCGAAATCGCCGTTGCCCCGCGGCGTGAACGTGCCCCGAAGCCTCTGCAAGCCCCACGGCATCGCCCAGGGCTCGGAGATCAGCACGAGATCACGCCCGCGAAAGTCGCCCGTCATGTGCAGCGGCTCCTCCGCCGACGAGGAAAACAGCCACATCTGATAGGTTCCCCGCCGCGGGCTGAACGTGACGAACGCGGTGAAGCTCTCGATCCCGATCTCGGGGATCTCCGCGTAGAACTCGACCTTCACGAACCGCTCGCAGGCCTCGCGGCTGATCGTGCAGTAGGCATCGTACGACACCGACTTCCCGCCGGGTGGGTATAGGATTTGCCGTCCCGAATATTCGCCCGCGAGAAATTCCAGGCGCTGTAAAGCCGTTTGCGGAATTGCGAGCACTGACGCGTTTTCCATGACCCCAAAACATGATACGAGACGAATGGGGAATTTCGGAGAAGGATGTGGAGTTTTACATACTATTGCTTTAGACCACTCGCTCGTAAGCCGATATAAGACACTGTCGGCGCAGCCGATTACACCTTCGCTCTGAGAAGATCGCGTATCTCGGTCAGCAGTTTTTCGCTGTTGGGAATTTCTGGTTCCGCGGCCACCTCTTCCGCCTTTCGCTTCATTTTGTTCGCCGCCTTAACGATAAGGAATAACGCGAATGCAACAATTAAGAAATTGATAAAGGCCGTAAGGAACGCCCCATAGTTCAATGTTACGTAGCCCGCGGCTTGCGCCAACGCCGGTGTGTCGTGCGCCTTCGTCGGATCCCCCTCTCTCAGAACGAGGAACATGTTGTCGAAATTCGCCTTTCCTGCCAATCCGATGATCGGATTCAGCAAATCCTTGACGAGCGAATTCACGATCGCCGTAAATGCGGCGCCGATGACGATGCCGACCGCCAAATCGAGCATATTGCCCTTTGCAATAAATTCTCTAAACTCCTTCAGCACTTCGAACCCTCCCCAAACGTTTTAGCAGAAAGACGCCCGCCGGAAACCGGCCCAGGTTTCACGCATTGTAGCGCCACCAGCCATAACATAACAACTAATCAAAATAAGTCGTATGAGCCCGTGGCTCCGCCTTCAAGGCGGAGTGTGACAGAGCCATCCTGGCTCTGTTATCCCGGCGCCAGCCGGGATCGAGGAACGCTGGCCGAAGGGCGACGCTTACTTTGTCAGACTTTAGGCTAGTCGAGCGGGATCACTTCAACCTGAGGCCGGCAGCACATCTCTTCGTATGTCTCGCCATCGAGTTCGAGATGGAAATGCTCCGCCGCCTTCTTGATGTTGTCGAAGGCGACTTCCCGGTCCTCGTCGCTGACCTCCGGAATCGTCGCAAAATGCTCGAGAGCGTATCGCACGTCGAAGACGTCGGTCATCGGGTCGATGCGTTGTTTGGGAAAAGCGAAAACGTATGAAGGCAAATTGCCCTTGTCGATCCCGCCTAGAGGCTGCCACGTCGTCGTGTGTGCCATGTCTCGATCACTCCTATGCGGCCGTATTGGCCCCTGCGATTAGATTACAGACCACCGACCCATGTTTCTCAGTCGCTCAAATCTTGTCAGTGAATTGCCGGACACGTCCGACCCTGAACTGAACTCGCGATAAAACCTTGCGTTTAACTACCCATGCTGTCGGAGCAACAGAAGATCGCCCATCTCCTGCGTCGGTTTGGATTCGGCGCAAGCGAAGCCGAGCTAGCCTACTACGGGCAGGGCGGCCTACCTGGAGCGATCGACAAGCTCCTCGATTACGAATCGGTCGAAGAAGGCTTTTCCGTCGATCCAAACTCGCTCGCGAACGCGAAGAACAACAAGCTGAAGATCGAAGCCGTCCAAGAATGGTGGCTCATGCGGATGATCACGAGCCGCCGGCCCCTTCAGGAAAAGATGACCCTGTTCTGGCATAACCACTTCGCCACGAGTAGCGACAAGGTCACTTCGCCTTACATGATGCTGACCCAAAACCAGATCTTTCGATCCGGAGCGACCGGCAAGTTCCAGGACCTGCTGATGAACGTCAGCAAAGATCCCGCCATGCTCCTCTGGCTGGACAACCAGTACAACGTCAAAGGCCATCCAAACGAGAATTTCGCCCGGGAAGTGATGGAGCTCTTCACGCTCGGCATCGGTCACTACACCGAGCACGACATCCAGGAGAGCGCGCGGGCCTTCACCGGCTGGGGCTTCGGGGTAGCCGGAGGCGCGAAGAGAAAGCGCAAGCAGACGACGCAAAAGAAACCGGCCCGCAACCAGGTCTTCCTCGACAACGCTGCGAAGCACGACGAAGGCGTCAAAGAGTTCCTCGGCAACAAGGGCAACTTCGACGGCGACGACATTCTCGGCATCCTTTGCAGCAATCCCCAATGCGCGCGCTTTATCACGTCGAAGCTATGGAGCTGGTTCGCCTATCCGAATCCTGAGGACAGCCTCGTGCAGCGCCTCGCCGAACCCTTCTACCGAGACGGCCTCGATATCAAGAAGCTCCTCCGGGCCATAATGGAATCTCCCGAATTCTATTCGGATCGCGCCTACCGCTCCCTTTACAAGAACCCCGTCGACTTCGCCGTCACCGCCGTCCGTCAGCTTGGCTTTGGAGAGCAAGCCCTTACCGACGACAATTTCCGCTCCGACGTCAAGCCCGCCACCGCCCTCCGCATCGCGACCAAGGGCATGGGGATGAATCTGTTCTGGCCACCCGATGTCAGCGGATGGAAAGGCGGCTCCGAATGGGTTTCGACGGGAACGATCGTCGAGCGGATCCGGCTGGCCCAAGTGCTCTTCGAACAGGCTGAGGTCGCCGTGAAAAATCGCAAGTTCACGATGGGAACGCAGGCCTACAACCTCTTCGCTCAGGACCCGAGCCCGGAAGGCGTCGCCCGCCGTCTCGTCTCCATCCTCGACGCCAATTTACCCGCTGCCAAGCTCACCGAATTGACCCGCGCAGCCCATGAATCCAGCGGCGGCCGCGTCACCCCCGAGAACGCCAACGCAACCGCCTCCGCCGTCACCCGCCTCATCTTCGCTTCGCCAGAGTTTCAGTTCTGTTAGCCCATCCGGGACGTTTGGTCGGAACGATCAAACTTCTTGGCGTCGAAATCAGTCTCATTTATTGAAGACAAGGCATTCTGTAGACGCAAGTCTGCAAGGTTTGCTCAAAACTGGCAGTCCGGTGGTTCGTCCACACAACTTTGCTTCAACTCGCGTAGGGCAGAACAACGACGTGATCCCGAAAGTGCGAAAGGCCCATCGGGAGGAACTACCCGACCGAGAGATTTGTCTACATATGTATAGTCGCAATCAGGCGACCTTGTACACAACCGCGCCGTGAGGCGCAGCAGGGCAATGTCTACAATCGTTACTACGCTCGATCCGGGAGAACAGGCACGCTTTAACGGGCTGATGGCCGAAACTTATCGGAAGGTCTACAACATGGCCTTTCGCCTCGTCGGCAATCGCTCGGATGCGGAGGACCTGACTCAGGAGGCTTTTTACCGGGCCTACCGCAGCTTTTCCGACTACGAGGGAGACCGCCCGTTCGAAAACTGGATATTCCGTATCGTCACCCGGCTCTTTCTCGATCTCTTACGCAGCCGCCGGCGAAGGGTCAAGGCCGTGTCCTATGACACGCCGCTCCAATCCGCGGGAGGCGAGGAAAACCTCTACTTCGACATGGCGGACCAACGCGCCAACCCCGAGCAGGAGATGATCGGCGATACCTTCTCCGAAGATCTCCAAAGGGCGCTCGATTCCCTCAGTGCCGAGCAAAGGCTGCTCGTCACCTTGGCCGACGTCGAAGGCATGCCCTACAAGGACATCGCCGAACTGCTCGGCAAGCCGGTGGGCACGATCCGCTCCCGCCTTCACCGAACCCACAAGCTGATTCGGAGCCGCCTGGAACAGATCCGGCGGCAAGACCCCAAAAGCTCCCCCCAAACCCGGTTCGGTCTTTCGCCGGCCGTCTGACCGATAGCCATCCGACCGTGTGTGGAGCGTTTTGTCCTGCCCCGACTTTGTCGGCGCTGCAATAGCTCGCAGGGCTGGGCAGTTCCCAACTCACCCGATTCACCCTTTTCACCGACTCACCCCCTCACCCCCCAGCCACGCCCGTTCATACCAAGCCCACTCGGCGGCATCCGTCGTGTAATCCGCAAAGAGGGCGATTCCAGCGACTCCGTCCGATTCCCGAACCGCCTTTAGGCCAATCTTCAAATTCTCCGCGCGAGGATTATGGGAACGCCCGCCCGCCTCATAGGTCGGCAACCCGAGAAGCACCTGGCACTTCCCCGCCGCCCGAGGAACCCGCTCCGCCTGCTGCCCGACCAGCCACGCGTACGAGCGCGGCGTCACGAATCCCGTGTCGTAGCACATCACCGCGATCTGATCGCATCGCTTGCCGACCTCCCCGAAATACTCCTCCGTCCATCCGGCCCCGCTGACCGGCCAAGGAAACCAAGTCGGCGTGGCTACCGAAAGAAAGGCCCCTGGCAAAGCCGCTCGGGTCGCCTCCAGCAGTCTCAAAAGGCCGGCATCGCCGCTGTGACAAGGCTCGTAGTCCCACTGCACACCGTCGAATCCGCACGTATGAACGAGCCAGGAGGCCTCTTCTGCCATCTGGCGTCGAACCGTCTCGTTCGAGAGATCGACGGAACCGTCCACGTAGACCCAGGCGATCGAGCAAATCTTCGGATCGGCTTCGTGGAGCCGCCGATTGAAATCGGCCGATTCGGCATGCCGATATTTCAGCCTCCCATCGACCAGCACGGATCGGACATGAAAGTACGCATAACGGACTTGCTCCCGCGCCAGCCGTTGGCCAAGCTCCACGACTTCAACCCTCGAATACTGGCTGAAATACCATGTGTAACGCAGCCAAAGCCCATTCTCGCCACGGTTAGAACTCCTCCCACCCAGCAGGCTCCCATACGGATAGGCGAAATAGTCGACGGCCAAGGCGGTCAAGACGAAGAGGCAAAAGGCGGCAACCCAACGCCGCGCCCGCCGCCCAGACGCCCATCGTCGAACCCAAGCCCTCATCTCGTAACCACCATACACAAATCAACGCCCTGCTAAACCTAAATAGTTGATCCACCCCATTCGGTCCAAGGATCAGAGGCTACGAACCACAAGCAGCGACCCATCACCCCAATCACCCCAATCACCCAATCACCTCCATCATCTCCATCATCTCCATCACCCCCATCACCTCCATCACCTCCATCACCCCCATCACCCCAATCACCCCAATCACCCCCATCACCTCCATCACCCCAATCACCCCCATCACCTCCATCACCTCCATCACCTCCATCACCTCCATCACTTCCATCACCTCCATCACCCCCCGCCGCATGCCGATAATCCCAACGTGGGTCTAGCAAAGGCGGCGCTTCAGAAAGACGCGTGGAAACTGTTCGAGTCCGGCTCCCTCGCCACGGACGGGAGCATCGACACCTATCTCGAACGAATTCTCACCCATTGCGTCGACTGGTTCGGAGCTACCGGCGCCTCCGCGTTCCTCCGCCAGGGAACCTCCGACAAGTTCTTCCTCGCCGCTCAAGCCGGCCTGGATTCCCACATTCCGAAGAACGCCACGATCAAAGCCGGCAAAGGCATCGCCGGCCTTAGCATCGAATCGGGCGAACCCCTCCTGATCGCCGATCCCCTTCGCCACCCTCTCCTAAAGGGCCGCGTCAATACCCATCAGGTCACCCTGAAGAGCTCGATCGTCGTCCCGCTCCTCGCCCCAAGCGAGGGCTGCATCGGCGTCCTCAACCTCTCCCGTGGCCCCGGCGCGCACGAATTCAACGAGGCCGACCTTCAGAAGGTCGCCGCCCTCGCCCAGCACATTTCCCTCGCCGTCAGCAACGCCCGCCTCTTCGACGGCCTCAACAAGGCCCGCAAGGCGGAATCCGCCGCTCGCTCCAAGCTGGAGGCGATCGTGCAAAGCCTCGGCGTCGTCGTTCTCGTCTTCGACTCCAAGAAGCGGATCACCGAAGCCAATCGGATGGCCCAAGAGTTGGTCGGGATCCCCGGTCCGAATTGGCAGGAAGCCTTCGACCGCGTCTCCCCCGCCCTAACCCACGCCCTGGCCAAGGCCCTCGCCAAATCGGCGGGAAGCCATCAGTCCGCCTACGACCGCGACCAAGATCGAACCTGGTCGATCGTCAGCACCCGCCTGCCCGGCGGAGGCGCGACCGTCGTCGTCGAGGAGACCACCGAGCAGGAACGTGGACACCGCGAGATGTCCCGTCTTGCCCGCCTTGCCGAGATCGGCCAGATGACTGCCGCCATCGCCCACGAGATCCGCAATCCCCTAACCGGCATCCGCTCCGCCGCCCAAATGATCGCCTCCGCGCCTGAGCATGGCGGCGAGTTCGCAGGGATCATCGAAGACGAGGTCGTCAAGCTGAACGCCATCTGCGAGGAATTCCTTGAGTTTTCGCGTCCCCTCCAGTTGCGCCGCAAGGAATTCGACCTCTCCGAACTCGCGATCCGCCTCGCCCAGCGGCATCGAACGGAATTCGACGCGAAAGGAGTCCGGCTAAAGCTTGAGATCACCGGTGAAAAGCCGACAATTTACGCGGATGTCCTGCGCGTCGAGCAGGTCATGCGCAATCTGGTGCTCAACGCCTTGCAGGCTTGTCGGCCCGGAGACGAGGTCCGCATGACCCTGTGGAGCACGGGATTCAGCGTGGAGGACACAGGGAAAGGAATGCAGGAAGCGGATCTACAGAAGCTATTTACGCCGTTCTTTACGACCAAGCCGACCGGTACCGGCCTCGGACTGTGCAACGTCCGAAAGATCGTCGATGCCCATGGCGGACGCATCGCCGTCTGGTCGGAGCCCGGCAAAGGCTCACGCTTCGAGGTCTACTTCGGAGGCGCGGCATGAAGCTGAAAAAGAAAATCCTCATCGTCGACGACGAGCCGAATATCCGTCGCATCCTCCAAGTCGCCTTCGAGAAGGAGGGCTACTTCCCGCTCGTCGCCGAGGACGCCTACCGCGCCATGGAGCTGGTTCAATCCGAGGGCCCGGATTGCGTCCTCACCGACGTCACCATGCCCGGCAAGACCGGCTACGAGCTCCTCAAAGACCTCAAGACTTACAAGGAAGAGCTTCCCGTCGTGGTGATGACCGCCTTCGGAACGATCCCGCAAGCCATTCAGGCCATCCGCGACGGTGCGTTCGAATACGTCACCAAGCCCTTCGACCTCGAATCCCTCAAGAAGATCGTCGCCTCCGCCTTCGATTCCTGCTCCGCTCCCAAGATCGCCAGACGAGGCGGCAAATCCCAGCCAAAAGGAGGCGCCTTCCTCGCCGAGTCTCCTGCGATGAAGGAGGTCCTTGCCACCGTCCAGCAGGTCGCCGACTCTCGCGCCACCGTCCTCGTAACCGGCGAAAGCGGCGTCGGTAAGGAAGTCGTCGCCAAGGCCCTTCACACGCTTTCCTCCCGCGCGGCGAACCCGTTCGTCGCCGTTTCCTGCGCGGCCCTTCCCGAGACCCTTCTCGAAAGCGAGCTCTTCGGCTACGAGAAAGGCGCGTTCACCGGAGCTCAGGGCGCCAAGGCCGGCCGCTTCGAGACCGCCAACACCGGCACTCTCTTCCTCGACGAGATCGGCGAAATCCCAATGTCCGTCCAGGTCAAGCTTCTTCGCGTACTTCAAGAAAGGGAATTCGAGCGTCTCGGCTCCAACAAGCCGACCAAAGTTGACGTCCGCGTCGTCACCGCCACGAACCGCCCACTCCAGGAAGCCGTCGATCAGGGCGTCTTCCGCCTCGATCTCCTCTATCGGCTGCAGGTCGTCGAAATCAATATCCCACCCCTTCGCGAGCGCCTCGAAGATATCGAACCGCTGGCCAATCTCTTCCTCGCCAAGTACGCGGAGGAAAACGGCCGGTCGCCGCTAAGGGTCGGCGAGGCCGCACGCGGATTCCTCCAGGCCTACCCATGGCCCGGCAACGTCCGCGAGTTGGAGAACGTCATGGAGCGCGCGGTAGTCCTCAGCGCCCCAACGGACAAGGAGTTGATCCCCCGCCTCCTCCCGCCCACGGTGCAAAAGGCCGCGTAACACCACGAAGCGAGTTCGTCCCTCTCCCCTCCGGGGGAGAGGGTCTGTGAACCTGAGCGGTAGCGAGGGAGAACAGGGGTGAGGGGGCAACTGCCACCCAAAATCATCCCGCGCGACAGTTTCCCGGGGGAGAGGGTCTGTGAACCTGAGCGGTAGCGAGGCAGAACAGGGGTGAGGGGCAACTGCCACCCAAATCATCCCCGCGCGACAGTTTTCCCGGGGGAGAGGGTCTGTGAACCCAAACGGTAGCGAGGGAGAACGGAAGTGGCGGCAACTGCCACCCAAAATCATCCCCCCGCAACAGGTCTCGGGAGGAAAGCGCCGAAGTGCCAGTCCTACGTTCGAGGGTCACGCGAAATCGTGACACCCAACCACCCCGAAACAGTGTTACGATATGGCCATGGAGACGAACGCACCGCCGTTCTGAAACCGGACGGCACGGAAGCTGACTAACCCGGGTTCCGCTGCCGTCCTCCCAAAAACGTTGTCCTGTGATATCGCCGCAAAACGCCCCGGTTACGGGCAGGCGATCCCCTCAGAACAGAACGTTCCCCTCTTCGCCGAAGAGGGGTTTTCCTTTGGCGAGCAATCCAGCAACCCAGCAACCCAGCAATCCAACAATCCAACAATCCAACAATCCAGCAATCCACCAATCCACCAATCCACCAATCCACCAATCCAGCAATCCACCAATCCAACAATCCACCAATCTTCATGAATCTCGCGTGAATCTTTCAAAAGAAGCCTGTTCCATACAAAATGACCGGAACGTGGCCGGTGGGCTGCGCGTTTGAACTAGTGACGCATATCCTCCTTCCCTAGCAAGGGCAGGAAATCGAGCACCCACTCGAAACCCGAGCCGCTCCCGAGCTAAACCGCGGGGGCGGTCTCTCTTTTGGCCGGGCGAAGCTCCATCAGGTCCTCGAACCGCATCCGCGTCTCGTTCCCTTCCGCCGACAGGACCCAGCCATAGATGGCCTCTCCCCAAGGCAGATCGAGCCGGACCCGATCGCCCTTGTGGGTTCGATAGGCCGACTGGATGCGCGCGCCGCCTTCGGAAAGGTCGATGATCCGGCCATTCTGGCCCTCCAGCTTGACCGACTCGCCCGCCAGGTGCGGCCATCGCTTGTGCTCGCGCCGCTCGACCTGATGGATTTTCTCGGGCCGGCGAATGGTGAAGGAATGCGGCTGCGTGTGCCGGGCTACGATCGTCGAGCGGAATAGCAGGGCGCCCCGGCTGCTCGCCGCCTCGATCACGACTTCCTCGCCGACTCGCAGCGGAACGTAAGAGTCTCGCTGCAGAGGAGCCGAAATCGTCCAGACCGATCCGCCAAGCTTCATCAGCGTCGATCGATAGGAGCCCGAAGTCGCGCGGATGCGCAGTATGGAGCCGACCGGTGGAATCAGCTTCTGTCGGAAATGTAACGCAACCTTGACGAACAGCCAAGCCGCCGCGACCGCCACGGCGAAGCCGGTGGCAAAAAAGACCAAAAGGCTAACCAGGTTTTCCATCGCTCTTCTTCGTGCCTTGCTGCTCGTTCTTGAATTCCTCCCTTGCGCTTACGCCCTGCTTGAGGGCCTCGCCAAGGTCGATTCTCGAATCGGTCAGCACGTCCGCGTCTCCACTCTTTAGATAGGATTCGAGGTCGGTTAGACATTGAGAGAGCAACTTGTATGCCAGCACGCGCCGGTTATGAGACAATTCATGCGCCGGCGGCGTCGGCAAAGCGGAAATAAATCGGACGCGCCCGGCCACCCGCTTCACCAGGTCGTCGAAGGCCGCCTTGACGTTCTTGTCCGTCCGGTCCACCTGGGCCCGCGAGTGCAGCGTGCGAATGTCGCCGCCGATCTGGGTCAGCCCGTCATCGAAGATCGTCGCCACCAAGCGATAACGCTCTTCCGCTTCCTGAGGGTCTTGCGAAAGCCCCGTTTCGACCGCCTTCTTGACGTCGGCGTCGGCTAGGTCATTTTCCCCGGACATCGCGTGAGCCAGCGCGCGGAGATAATAGGCATCACCCGTGGGCTTCGCCCCGATCGCTTTGTCCAAATGCCCGATCGCCGTCGGAAAATCTCCCTTCGCGATCGCGACGTTGGCGAGCAAGAGCCGGGTTTCCGGACTGTCCGGAGCCCGGCTGACCGCCTCGTTGAGGTCCGTTTGCGCCTCGTCGATCTTTCCCGCCTGAATCCACGCCGTCGCCGCCAGAGCCCGAAACTCGATGTGGTCGGGCATAAGCTCCGCCGCCCGTCGCGCCTCCTGCGCCGCTACTTCGGGCTGGCCGGCCTGGGTCAGCGTCTTGATGAGGAGCACGCGCCGAGCGACGTCCATCGGCGAAGAATCGATCGCGTCCCGCAGAACACTGATGGCCTTGCTCAGGTCTCCCGCCTTGAGAGCAGCCGCGGCATCCGACGACCACTTCGAATCCTCCGGCTTCACCGGTGGTGTCGTGCCGGTTCCCGGATTCGCCGGGATTTGGCCCGTGCCGGGAGGCGGCGTCGGGTGAGTCGGCGCTTTCGGATAGGAAAGGAATGGGCCCGAGTTGAGCATCGCGACCCAAGTTCTGGCAAACGAACGGAGCGTATCGTCCTGCCCGAATTTCGCGCCGATCTGCACGGAACTTGAGCGGAAAGTCGCCTCCAGCACCTGCCGGTCGAACTCCTCCTGCGTAATCTGCTTCTTACGCAGCATCGTCTTCCAGTGGGAGATCATCCCTTCCAGGTCGCCGGCCGGGTCCCTCCAAATTAGCTTGCCGTTCCGATACAGGGCCGCGCTCGCATAGAGTTTGTCGACCCCCGCCCGCATATCTGTCGCCAGCACATACTCCGCCTTCAGCTTCCTGGCAACGTCGAGGGCTTCGCCAAGCGTCGGCATTTCCTCGCCGGACCGGATCTTATGCTCCTCGACCGCCGCGCGAAAGATCGGATCGCTGATACCCCACACGATCGGCACGACTCGCCCTTCGACCTCGAATTCGTTCGCAACGAAGTCGGCGATCGGCGTATCCATCGGGACGATGCCCTTCGGCGGCTTGATCCGAACGACCAGAACGGCTGGCACCGCAAAAGCCCCAGCCGCCAGCGCCAACGAAGCTACGAACAGTACCGGTCGAAAGAGACGCAAGCTCGTTTAGCCCCCGAGGACCTTGATCGCCTGCTTGCAGGAGTCGAGCGCGGCGCTCAATCGATCCTTGTCGCCCCGCCCGGAAGAGATCGCGCTCTGGAACGAGTCGATCGCGCGCCCGTAGGCCGCGATCGCGTCCGAGTTGCGCCCGAGCTTCTCGTAGCATTGGGCCAGCCGCTGGTTTCCGGAAGCCGGGTCGGCCCCCGCCCGCAGCGCCCGCTCGTAAGAAGTCGCCGCCGCCGAGTAGTTTCCGATCTGATACTGGCTCCGAGCCGTCCTCAGGAGAGCCTCGATCCCGTTCGCGTGGCTTCCCGGATCGTTTGGATTCCCTTGGGCCGCGCCATTTCCGCTCACGATGCGGATATCCATAATGCCCGGCACTTCGTGCTTCTGAGGCTGAGTTTGCGGCTGCGGATCGGGGGGAGGATCGTCGTCGGGCGTCGGATTCTCCTTCTTCGGAGTCGGTGTGTTCTGACTGCCGATCGTCAGGTCCCCCGGATGGAAGGTGACCGGTTTCACGCCGGGTCCCAAATCCGTGGATCCATCGCTGGGATTCGGCAGCGTGCGACCGTTCGAACCGGAATCGGGAAGCCGAATCGGCGGTTCCTCGCGGTTACCGCTCGTGCCAGGATTCGCCGTGCCGCCCGAATTGCCGGCGTCGTTCGCAGGAACGTTGGGCTTGTTGCCCGGTTGAGTCTGGTTGGTCGGAGGCGTAATCGGCACATCGAATCGCAAGCCCTTCGCCGTCTCCTGCTGATTAGCCGTAATCGGGGAATTCGTCGCAACCTTCCCATCCGCCTTGGCGCCACCGTTCCTGGCCAGGACCACGCCGATCGATAGAATAAGCACAACCGCCGCGACGCTGGATATGATCGCCGTGCGTCGGTCCGGCACCGAAGCGGCCGACGTCCGCGCCACCAGAAGATTTCGCAAGTCGTTAACTTTGATCTTGTCGATCATCGAGTCCGGATCGATCTCCAAGACCTTCTCGTGGCACTCCAATGCCTCCGAAATCTGACCGAGCCGCTCATGGCACATGGCCTTCAGAGAAAGGGCCGCCGTCGAAGAAGGGTTCGCGCGAACCGCCGTCTCCGCGATATGCATCGCCTCGTCCGTTCGCCCCGCATTGAAAATGCGAAATCCATCCGCGACCGCCGTTTCCAGCTTCTCACGGGCGTTGCGCAGATCGTCGTCCGGAAGCGTCGTTCCGCATTTTTTGCAGAAGGTGCTGTCCAGGCTGTTCTGAGCCATGCAGTTTTTGCACGAAATCAATCCGTTCATATCCACTCTTGCCTTGGCGGAACTCGATGCCACCCTGGAGACGCTACATTCTACCAAAGCCTACAAAGGCGTTCCGCCCGGGATATATCACTTATCCCCTTCTAGGGATAGACGTTCGAATCTCACCGGATCATCCGACGCGAACCGACAAAATCGGAGTTTCTACGCCTCCTCGGCGATCCTCCACGTTTCGCCTTTCCTCCATCTGCGATCATCAATGCGCGGTTCGCCTTCCCTCCATCTGCAATCATCTGCGGTTCGCCTCTTCTCCATCTGCGGTTCGCGCACCCCATACCCGCTAGAATTGCCTGATTTGGTACGACGGATGCAGTAACCGCTCGCATAGTCCCGAAAAGTAACGTAGGGACCTGACCCGACAAGATTCTGAGGGTAAGTCAAGGACGGCTCAACCAGGTGTTCAAACGGAGTTCATCGCGGCCAGACATGCGTCGCCGCCGATTAGTATATCGACAGGCGTCGAGTCGCCCGGACGCGAAGGTGCTCCGTGGCTGATCTCACCGCCGCAATCCACGAAGACTCACGCATCTTCGTGCTCGACGATAATCCGGCGAATCTGCTCTTCGTTCGTCGCCTCCTGGAGAAGGCGGGCTACTGCAACGTCCACTGCTCCTCCGAACCCAGCGAGGCCCTTCAGCTTTGCCGCTTCCTGAAGCCGGACCTCGTTATCCTCGACCTCCACATGCCCGGCGTCTCCGGCTACGAGGTCTTGGATGCCATCCGTAATAGCGACGATCTTCCCGGCTACCTGCCGATTCTCGTCTTCACCGCCGACGCCACCGGCGAGGCCCGCCGCAAAGCGCTCGGGCTCGGGGCGAGCGACTTTCTCACGAAGCCGGGCGATATGTCCGAAATCACCCTTCGCGTGCGCAACTTCCTCGAGATGCGCCACCTCTACCGGAAGCTCGAAGACCAGAATGCCGAGCTCGAGGAAAAGGTTTTCGAGCGCACGCGCCGCCTCGTCGACGCCCAAATGGAATTGGTGGAGAGGCTCGCCCTCGCTAGCGATTATCGGGACGACGACACCGGCGAGCACTGCCGCCGTGTCGGCGATCTATCCTTCGAAATCGCGATCGAATTTGGCGTGCCGGCCTACGAGGCCGAGCTCATCCGTCTTGCCGCCCCTCTCCACGATATCGGCAAGCTCGGCATCTCCGACGCCGTTCTCCGAAAGCCGGGCAAACTGACCGCCGAAGAGTTCGATGAGATCAAAGAGCACACCCTCGTCGGCGCTCGCATCCTCGCCGACAGCCGCTCGGAAATCCTCCAGATGGCCCACCAGATCGCCCTGAGCCATCACGAACGATGGGACGGCACCGGTTATCCCAGCGGCGTTCGCGGAGAGTTGATCCCGATCTCGGGCCGTATCGTTGCCGTCGCCGACGTCTTCGACGCCCTGACGAACCGAAGGCCGTACAAGGAGCCTTGGTCGGTCGAGCAAGCCGTCATGGTCATTCGGTCCAACGCCGGCAGCCAATTCGATCCCGCCGTCGTCGAAGCCTTCCTCGCCGTCATGGACGCTCGCCAGGTCCGCCAAGCTGCCTAGCTGGGAGCGCAGGCAACCTGCCGGCCCAACCCGTCCTACTTCAACGCCCACTCCAAAATTCCCGCCGAAAACCCATCCTGCAGCTTCGCCTGGATCCGAAAGCTCTTCGCCACCACCGGCGCGAACCGGACCGAGTTGAACATGTCCCGATCCGTCCGGTAAGGCGTCTTCGCCTGGACCTCAACCCAGTTCCGGCCATCCCAATACAGCAATCGCCAGGATTCCGGAACCCGGCACTCGCCTGTTCTCCGGTCGTCGAACCAATACACTTCCGCTCGGTCGACCAGCTTCGTCGAAGGCAGGTCGTACTCGACCCATTCCGTCCCGCCCTTGTGGTCCCACCAGGTGAATCTCGGAATGCTCTGATCGCCCGAGTTCTTCGGCAGAAGCCCGTCACTCAAGGCGTCCAGGGTATCCCCCTCGAAAACGTGCGAAGCCTTCGCCGGGATCGGCGTCTTCCCTTTCGGCGCCGCTTTCCAGACATGTCCATTCCGGTCTGTCACCGTCGGAAAAGCCGAAATCCGGATTCGCGCCGCGCCCATCGGCACGAGCGTGACCGTTTGGATCGGCTGCATCGACTGGGCCGGACTCGGTTGCAAGGTCTGGACGAGTCCCTTCATATCCAGCCCCCATTCGGGAATTAGCCGCGCCGGAGCCGTGATCACGACCGGCGCTCCGGTCTCCGAGAACGGCTGCCCATCCGCCGGCATCGGCCGCGTCGTCACCTTGAATTGCTTGAGATCGGGCACCAGGCCGTAGTTCCACGCCGTCGTCGGATGAATCTCAAAAGCCGGCCACGGGTCGGTTCCCCCCTTTCGAACATACTTCTCGCCGATTCGAAGCGAGTACGTCAGCGGTCCGCGCTGGACGGATACCGAGTCCTTGTTCGCCTTCCAATGCGTCAGCTCCAGATGCATCGGCAACAGAAGCGTCAGCCGGTCCCCGCTCTTCCAAGTCCGGTTCACGATGACGTAGGCGCGATGGTGCCCCCCGGTCCCCTGTGGTTTGTCAGGGGAGGGAGGCATCGCCCAAAGGGTCTTGCCGTTCAGCGTGAGGCTTGGCGAGTCGCACCAGCTCGGCAGTCTCAGCGTCAACGGGAACTTGTCCCTACGGGACATCGTGAATCGGAGCTCCACGCGCTCGCCGAACGGATAATTCGTCGATTCCCGGATCGTCACCGGCGTCCCCCTCCCGGCCTTGGCTGTCACTTCGCAAGGGGCGTACAGCGCAGCGCCCAGCCCGTTGCCGTCCGTCGCCATCCAAAGATGCTCGGCATAGTAAGGCCAGCCCTGCGCGACGTTGTGCTGGCAACAACGGTGGTCCCACGGATTGAAGAGAAGCATGGGCCCGCTGTTCTGCAAGCCCGGCGACTTGCTCCGCGCGTCCGCAAGCGGCATATTAGGCGCCGTCAAGTAGTGCAACGCCTTCAGGTCCGGCGTCATCGAGGCGGGCAGAGAGTTGAACGTCACATCCTCGCATCGCTCCGCCCACCGCCTCTCCCCCGTCAGCCGCAGCAGGTCCTCGTCCGAGTACATCATCTCGACCATCGCGCAAGTCTCCGCCGCCTGACGCGGATCGTCGTAGCCCTTCCGCGCGTTCTCGTCGGCTCCATACATCCCGCCCGGCACCTCGCCAAACTGGCCGCGGAACTCCGAATAATCCTTCTCCGTCGCCTCCTCCAGCTTCGGATCGCGATCAAGGATCGAAACCTCCGCCGGCTCGCGAAACGCCTGGGCGAAGTTCACGCCATGCCAATCCGGCACGCCCTGCGCCCATGGCGCGGTCCGCCGGTGAATCTTCTTCGCCAGATCGAGCAGCCAAGGTTCGCCCGTGCGGTTGTAGAGCCACAGGACGCTCTCCAAATTGTCCCCGCCCCGCTGCTTCTCCCAATAGGAGAGATAGAAGTCGCTCTCCGGCAACGCGAGCTGCCACTGGAAATACTTCCGCATCACCGCCGGCACCCGCTTGTCGCCAGAAAACTCGTAATAGGATTGCAGCGCGAACAGCATCGGCATGTTCGGCCACATGTCCGGCTTGCCGTTGTTATTCACCAAATTCGACCGCGGGCCCAGCCAGCCGTTTGCCGCCTGCCCATCCATCACATGCTCGATCCAGAACTTCGCGTCGTCGATAATCCGCTTGTCTCCGAGCACATAGCCCAGGTCGCCGAACCCTTTCAGCCAATACGGAACCTCTTCCCAGCCGTTCGCCCCTTCGCCGGTCGGACTCAGCCAGGCGTTATGGTCGTGCTTGAGAAATCCGCTGATCTCCTCCAGATGCCCCGTAAACCCGTCCGCCTCCAACTCGAGCTGCTTCAACACCCAGCCGCGCGGCTTGACCGTCCCTACCGGCAACGTCCGGAAGGGAGTCGGCTCAAGCGGCGCCCGGTTGCCCACGTAGTAGGCGTTCTTCCCGCCTGAGGGTGGAACGTCGACGAACCGGAGCGTCGGATCGGGCGCAAAGAGAATCGCGGCAAATAGCGAAACCATATTCAAGTTGTACCGTGGCAGGGGTTTGCAACCCTTGAAGACCAGGCGCTTCGGATCATCTGCCGATCCGTATGCGCACGTCCGGCCCTCGGCGTCCAAGACGTCGATAAACGATGTGATTTGGACCCTGGAACTCCCCGCGCGCCGATCCCCGTAGTACTCCCAATGAAGCTTTTCCCATCCCTCCTGGCTCTTGCCGCAGCGTCGATCATGTCCCCGTTCTTCCCCGACCAAGCCGGCGCGGATGCCCAAAGCTCCCTCCCTACGGTCAGCCACGCCCGCAAATACGATTTCTTCCTCGTAACGAAGGATGGCAATATGTCTTCCTGGGGCAACTTTGACGCCGCCGATTCCAAGCAGTTGCGGGAAAGCAAGGAAGACGCCCTCTATGTGAAGAGGGACGGCGTCCGATACGTCATCACCGATCCGAGCACGATCTCCCAAGCCAAAACCGCTATCGAACCGATGCAGAAGCTTGGCCGCCGTCAAGGCGAGCTCGGCCGGGAGCAGGGCAAGCTTGGTTCCGAACAGGGGAAGCTCGGCGAAAGGCAAGGCGAGTACGGCCGGAAAATCGGCGAGCTGGCCCGAAAGATGAGCGAGGAGGCCGGCAACGGTAAGCAAACCGACAGCTTCGACAAGGAAGTCAAGGCCATCTCCGAAGAGATGAAGAAGCTCGGCGAGTCGCAAAAGGCCCTCGGAGAGCGGCAAAAAGCGCTGGGCGAGAAGCAAGGCGCGCTCGGACGTCAGCAGGCCGCCGCCGCCCACGAAGCCGAAACCGTGATCACGAAGCTCATCGACGAAGCCTTCGCCAAAGGCCTCGCCCATAAGCAGTAAGACGCGACAACGTCAAAACCGGGTCCCGCCCTCCTGGCCCCAACACGGCTTTAGTGCGTCATCGTGTCGCAGGCGTCATGCTGAGTAGCATCTCAAGCTTCACTTGTCGTTGCTCGGGTGAAACTCTTCTCCCCATCCGGGCGAGAGGAAAGCGACCCGAAGGGAGCAGGTGAGGGGGCGCATGCCTCCTGCTCGCAACTGGGCAAATGAAGCTTGACGTGCTACTCAGATGACGTCGCCTTCGGAAGGTTGATGCAAAGCCTAACGCTTGCCCGAATCATTCGCGTAAGCACCGCCAACCGCCAACCGCCAACCGCCAACCGCCAACTAAAAGTCGTACTGGTCGATATTGCTCGTGTCGAACGTGATCAGCGGGCAGGCGAAGATCACGTTGTCCTTCCCGATTGTCAGCTCGCCCAGCTTCCCGGCCGTGAACTTCGTGCCCTCCGCGATCTTCACCTTCCCCGCTTTCACCTGGTCGGCGAGCGACGCCGCCGCGTAGCCCATGTCGTGCGGGCTCCAGAGCTGGAAGGCCTGCACCACGCCCGCCTTCACAAATCCCTTCATCTGGTTCGGCGTACTCAACCCGGTTAGCACAAGGCCGGGGCCCTTCGCGTTCGGCCCACCGGGAAAAACTCCCGAAATCTGGAGCGACCGCGCCGCCGCAGCCAGCCCCACGCTCGTCGGCGAGATCACGCCCCGCAGCCCCGGATGCTTCGTCAGCAGGGCCTCGAACTCGGTCGTGCTCTTCTGAGGCTCATCATCGCCGTAGGCGACCTCCACGAGCTTCATCTTCGCGTACTTCGGCTGCTTCAACGCATCCTGCATCGCCGCGATCCACGCATTCTGATTGGGCGCGTCCTTCGTCGCACTCAGAATCGCGAAATCGCCCTGATAGCCGATCTCCTTGCCCAAAAGTTCGAGTTGGCTCTGACCGATCGTCTCCGGCGCGGCCTGAAGGACCGCCGCGTCGCGGTGCTGCTCGTTCCCCGTCAGGTCCGCGTCCACTGTGAGCACGAGGATGCCTTTGCTCTTCGCATCGTCGAGCGCCGCATTCAGCGCGTCCGGGCTGCTCGCGCTCACCACGATCACGTCCACCTTCTGCTGAACCTGCTCCTGGATGATCGGCGTCTGCGGGTCCTGAGCGTTCGCCGGCGCGTTCGTCACGAAATCGTCGCCGGATTCCTTCACCTCATCCTGAAAGCCCTTGATGACGTCCGTGAAATATGGGTTGCCGGTGTTCTTTGGAATATAGGCGATCTTGAGCTTCCCCGTTTTCGCCTCACCACCCCCGCTCGCCCCACTCGTACTCGAAGCGCCGGGCGAGGGAGCTTCCGCCGGCTTCTGGCATCCGGCGATCAAGGCAACGGCGAAGAGGGCGAGAGCAGCTTTCCACATGCTGCCAAAAGCATAACATGAAACCCCGGACGTGGCATCGGCGGCCCGCCGATGTGTCCCTCGGGCGGCCCGCCCGAGGGATGCCCGGAAAGCCCCCTCTCCCGTGTGGTTCGTCACGGGAGAGGGGGGTGGAGGGGGTGAGGGTCAATACCCAATACCCAATACCCAATACCCTCTCAACTCCCCCGCCTCCCCGCCAACATGTTCAGCCCCACCGCCACGATCAAGAGGGTGCCAACCACCGCAAGCTGGTACTCCGCCGACACGTTCGCCAATCCCATTCCCGTCCGCACGAGAAAGATCAGGAAGAACGCGAGGATCGCCCCCAGCATGCTCCCCTTACCACCGTAGATGCTCGCCCCGCCAAGGACCGTCGCCGTGATCACATCGAGTTCGAAGCCCTTCGCATGGTCGTATCGCGCCACCCCGAGCCGCGAGTCCATCAGCACGGCCCCGATTCCCGCTAGAACGCCCGAAAGCACGAAGACC
Source organism: Fimbriimonadaceae bacterium (assembly GCA_035545155.1). Classification (GTDB taxonomy): domain Bacteria; phylum Armatimonadota; class Fimbriimonadia; order Fimbriimonadales; family Fimbriimonadaceae; genus JAEVZK01. The sequence goes on from DASZYX010000004.1 coordinate 58,095, forward strand.
CAAAACTTCACCCGAGCCGCCGGCACCGCCGAATAGTTCGCCGCCTGCTCGTTCGCGCCCGTCGCATAGACCCACCGCCCAAACATGCTCCGATGCAGCACAATGCCAAGCCCCACCCCGACCACGAGCACGATGACCAGCGAAATCGGAGCGGGATAAGGCAGATAAGCGTCCCCGATCCCCTTCATCCCGGCTGGCAAGGCGACCGATTCCGATCCCACCAGCGCCTGAGCCGCGCCCCGATAGAAGGCAAGTGTGCCGAGCGTCACCAGGAACGAAGGCAGATTCGCATAGGCGATTAAAACCCCATTGAACGCCCCCAGCAGCCCACCGATCAGGACTCCCGCCAGAACCACGACTGGAGGCGGCGCGACCAGCGCCAACTTCGCCACCAGGCAAGCCGTCAATCCCAGATTCGCCGCTACCGAAAGATCGATCTGACCGCATACGATCACGAACGTCATCCCGATCACCATCAGCCCCGTTTCCGCGAAGAGCTTGGTGCGGTCCAGCAGATAGATCGGATCGAGGAAGCTGTGCGACTCCATCGCCCCCGCCACGAAGGCCAGCACGATGAGCGCCACCGTCACCAGCTCCGGATGACGCGTCAGCCGTTTCAAGCCTTTGCCTCCGCCTTGCCGACGAACGCGTCCAAGCCGACGGCCACGAGAATGATCGCCCCGTAGAAGAAGAGCTGCCAGTCCGCCGCGATTCCGATCACCGCGAGCGCCACGTTGATCACGCCGAGCAGCACGCAGCCGATCACGACGCCCGGCACGCTGCCCGACCCTCCCCGGACGTCCGTCCCTCCGATCACCGTCGCCGCGATCACCGTCAGCTCCATCCCGAAACCCGCCGTTCCGGGATTCACGAACCCATACCGCGAGGCGTACATAATCCCCGCGAACCCGGCCAAAGCCCCGCAGGCCGCATAAGCCAAAATCAGCAGCGCGTTCACGTTCACCCCATGCAGCCGCGCCGCCTCCATGTTGCTCCCGATCGCGTAGAGGTTTCGCCCCGTCACCGTCCGCCGGGCAAACACATGCCCAATCACGACGACGAGAGCCGTAAAGACGAGAATCCAAGGAATCGTCACGCCGCCGATCTTAAATGGCCCTGACATCGACCATTCGGAAACCGCGATCGGAATATTGTTCGAGTCGATCTGCTCGCCCTTGCTCAAGATGAACGTCAGTCCGCGATACGCGCTCAACGTCCCCAACGTCGTGATAATCGCCGGAATCTTCGCCCAGGCCACCAGCATCCCGTTAACCGCGCCGAGAGCGGCTCCGATCGCGAGGGCGATCCCCGCCCCCAGGTAGACGTTCATGTCGGGATGAGCCCGAAACAGCATCCCCACCGCGATGCCTGCGAACCCGAGGATCGAGCCAACCGAAACGTCGATTCCCCGTGAGACGATCACCAGCATCTGCCCGACCGCCATCACCGTCAGCAGCGGAATCCAGAGCAGAATGCTGCTGATCGACGAAGGCTCCAGCAGGCGCGGGGCCTTGATCGCCGCTGCCGCGAACACGACGACGAGCAATATCAGCGCCCGGATTTCGCGGCTGAACCTCATCCGGCGCGGTAAACGAACCCGTCCAGCGGCTTCCCGTTCATCGTCGCGCTCAGGCTAAGGGCTCCCCCTTGCTGGAAGTAGCCGATCTCGATTCGGTGCCAGCCCTTCGGCAGAAACACGCTCCCCACCTTCTCGTTCGGCGCGTGCAGCCCGTCGTTATCCACGACTGTGGCTCCCCCAACCTTCAACCAAGACCCGTCGTCGCTCGAAACCCCGAACCGGTAGATGCCGTCCTCCTCGATCTTCACATAGCCCTCGAAGTAAAGCCCGAAATTCTCATCGCGCGTCTTAGGCTCGACTCCGATATGGTCCGCGGTCCCCGTCTTCGCCGGCTTGAGCTGGGAAAAGTCCGGCACCTTCGACCACGTCCCCTCGTAGGTCGACACGTTCCAGCCCGTGACCGGATTCGGCGGCTCGACGCCCTCCGCCTTCCGCGCCACCACCGTCGTCGTATCGCCAACCCGCCCATTCTTGCTCACGTAGGCGAAATTCACCGACTGCCCGGGCCCCACGATCGTGATCGAGCCCGAATAAAGGGGCGACTTCGCGGTTACCGGCTCCGACCCGTACGTAAAGTGAATCTGAGCAGGCATCGAAGGATCGGGCGTCGCCTCGATCCGCGCGTTATCCGAGTAGATGATGGCGGTCAGCGGCACCCGGGGAGCGGGAATGTAGTAGTTCGAGCCCATGTCGTCGAGCCGCTCGATCAAATGGGCGATCCGTCCCGCGAATTCCTCCTGGTCCCGCTCTTGCTTCGGCGACCAGAGCACCTCCGCCATCGCCGCCATCCGCGGCCAAATCATGTACTCGACCCGCGCCGGGGTGGGAATCCGCTCCGTCCACACGTTCGCCTGCCCGCCGAGAACGTGCTTCGCCTCATCGTCGGAAAGCTCCGCCGGCACCGGCTCGAACGTATACACGTGCTCCGTCGATTGCCCGTCGTAGGCATAGTCGAAATAGGCGTAAGAAGTCGGAGACATCACAACGTCGTGCCCGGATTTCGCCGCCGCGATCCCGCCGTCGATCCCCCGCCAAGACATCACCGTCGCCCCTTGCGCGAGGCCGCCCTCCAGAATCTCGTCCCAGCCGATCAGCCGCCGCCCGCGGTCGCTCAAAAACTTGTCGATCCGCCGCACGAAGTAGCTCTGCAGCTCCTCTTCGTTCTTCAGCCCCTCCGCCTTCATCTTCGCCTGGCAAACCGGACACCGCTGCCAATAGCCTTTCCAAACCTCGTCCCCGCCGATATGGATCCACTTCGACGGGAAGAGCTCCATCACCTCCGTCAGCACGTCCTCGATGAACTGATACGTCTTCTCGTTCCCCGCGCAATAGACGTCGGTGTCCGGCTGTCCCGGTTGGCTCGACGGCGGCTGATTCTGGCAGCCAAGCTCCGGATACGCCGCGAAGACCGGCATCGCATGCCCCGGCATCTCGATCTCTGGCACGATCGTGATGTTTCGCTCGGCCGCGTACTTCACGATGTCCCGCACTTCCGCCTTCGTGTAAAAGCCGCCATATTTCGGCAGCTTGCTCTCAGGATCGAAGCGCAACTGCCCCTGATCCCAGCCCGTCGTCACTCCATACCGCCAGGCCCCAACGCTCGTCAGCTTTGGATACTTGTCGATCTGCAGCCGCCAGCCGCCATCGTCCACCAGATGCCAATGGAAGACGTTCATCTTCATCATCGCGATGTAATCCAGATAGCGCTTGATGAACGCGGGCGGGAAGAAGTGCCGCGATACGTCGAGATGCATCCCCCGCCAAGGAAATCGCGGCGCATCGTGAATGTCCACCGCCTCCACCGAAATCGGCCCGTTGATCCCCTTCGGCGACTCGATCCCCGGCGGCATGAGCTGCCGCAGGGTCTCGACCGCATACAGCGCCCCCGCCTCATCGGAATAACCGATCCGAATCCCGCTCGGCGTCACCTCCAGGTGATAGCCCTCCTTCGGACCATCCTCCGGCTCGAAATCGATCCCCGGCAATCGCAGGCTCGCCGCAGTCCGCAGATTCATATGCGCCCCTTTCTGGATCATGTCGTGGAGCAACTTGGACGCGAACAGGCGTCGGTCGTCTTTGATCTCCGTCGTCCCTTGGATCGTGAAGGGCTGCCCTCCCGTAACCGTCATCGAAACCGGCTTCGGGATGATCGAAGGCTGAGCGGCAAGCGTAAGGATGAGTGGAAGTAACACGTTGCCATTAGACTAGCGCATCGGAGCCCGACGCGTCCTCATCCGCGAGCCGAACTGAGAACGAACGCCGTCCGGAAGCCCCCTCTCCCGTGTGGTTCGTCACGGGAGAGGGGGTGAGGGTCCGAGACGCCAAAGGCGGCAAGGAGATCCTACGCCAACAAGTCGTCCACAACGTTTCCGAAAACGTCCGTCAGCCGGAAATCCCGCCCCTGATACCGATAAGTCAGCCGCGTATGATCGATGCCCAGCAGCTTCAACAGCGTCGCGTGCAGGTCATGCACGCTCACCGGGTTCTCCACGATGTTGTAGCAGTAATCGTCCGTCTTCCCGTAAGCAAGGCCCGGCTTTAGGCCGCCGCCCGCCATAAACATCGTGAAGCAGCGCGGATGGTGGTCCCGCCCGTAGTCGGTCATCGTCAGATCGCCCTGCGAATATACCGTCCGCCCAAACTCACCGCCCCACACGACCAACGTATCGTCGAGCATCCCCCGCTGCTTCAAGTCCTTGATCAACGCCGTCGTCGGCTGGTCGGTGTCGTAGCATTGGCCGGCGATCGCCTTCGGCAGATTGAAATGCTGGTCCCAGCCCATGTGGAAGAGCTGCACGAACCGCACGCCGCGCTCCGCGAGCCGCCGCGCCAGCAGGCAGTTATACGCGTACGTCCCCGGCTTCTTGACCTCCGGCCCGTACATCTCGATGATGCTCGCCGGCTCCTTCGAGATATCCGTCAACTCCGGCACGCTCGCCTGCATGCGGAAGGCCAGTTCGTATTGCGAAATCCGAGTCCCGATCTCCGGATCGCCCATTGCGTGAAGCCGCAGCTTGTTCAGCTTCCCGAGATCGTTCAGCATGTCCCGCCGCGTCGTCCGATCCACGCCCACCGGGTCCGAGAGATAGAGCACCGGATCACCTGTATTGCGGAACTTCACGCCCTGGTGCTCGGTCGGCAAGAATCCCGATCCCCACAGCCGGTCATATAAGGGCTGATCGTCCTTACGCCCGGTCCCAACCGAAGTCAACACCACGTAAGCCGGCAGGTCCGCATTCTCCGTCCCCAAGCCATAGGCGAGCCAAGAGCCCATGCTCGGCCGCCCGGCAAGCTGCGAGCCGGTCTGGAAAAAGGTGATCGCCGGGTCGTGGTTGATCGCCTCCGTCTCCATCGAATACACGAAGCAAAGTTCGTCGACGATATCCTTCAGGTGCGGCCAAAGCTCGCTCAGCCAAATCCCCGCCGAACCGTGCTGGGCGAACTTGAAGATGCTCGGCGCGACCGGAAAGCTCTTTTGCCCGCTCGTCATCCCCGTCAACCGCTGCCCGTTGCGGATCGAGTCCGGCAGGTTTTCACCCCGCTTGTCCGCCAGCTTCGGCTTGTAGTCGAAGAGGTCCATCTGCGACGGCGCCCCCGACTGGTGCAGATAGATCACCCGGTTCGCCTTCGGCTTGAAGTGCGGCAAACCCGGCAACCCGCCGATCCGCTTGTGCTCCGGCCCGGAAAGCGCGAACGCCTCCCCGCCGCCGAGCAGCGTGAACAAGGCCGTAAGCCCGACGCCGCCGCTCAGCTTGAGAAACGTACGGCGGTTCAGCGCGTCCTGATGCTTAAGAATCGGGTCTATCTTTTCCATTTTCTCTTTCGACTCATCCTGCCTATCAATCTTGCCGACGGCTTAACGGGCCATCGCCCGCGGTCCCCTCTCCCCTCCGGGGGAGAGGGTTAGGGTGAGGGGGCGTCTGGGCTCGACCTGCTTCATTCCTTGGTAATCGTCTCGTCCAAATTCAAAATCGTGCTCGCGGTCAGCGTATACGCCGCGATCACCGAGGGGTCGAGGTTGTTGGGATTCTTCAAGTCCCCTTCCTTGATCAGCTTCTCCGCGTCCGCCTTGTCCGCCTTGTAGTGCTCTAGATTCCGCGCGAGCCCGCTCGTAAGGATCGACATCTCCTCCCCCGAAGGCTCCCGCGACAAGACCACGTCGAACGCGAAACGCAATCGCGACTCCAGCGTCGAGCCGCCCTCCCGGATCATCCGCAGCGCCAAAGCCCGCGATGCCTCCACATACGTCACGTCGTTCAGCATGTCGAGCGCCTGAAGCGGCGTATCCGTCCGCGGCCGCCGCACTCGGCAAGTCTCACGCGAGGGCATGTCGAAGAGCGTCATGTTCGGCGGCGCCGCCGTCCGCTTCCAGATCGTATACAAGCTCCGCCGATGCAAGCCCGGCCCGGTGTCGTGCTTGTAATGCCGCAGGTTCCCATATACGTTCATCTCGTCCCAGATGCCGTCCGGCTGGTATGGCCGCACCGACGGCCCGCCGAGCTGCTCGACGAGCAGCCCGCCGAAGTACATCGCCTGGTCCCGCAAGACTTCCGCCGTCAGCCGGAAGCGTGGGCCACGCGCCAGAAGCCGGTTCTGCGGGTCGATCTTCAGCAGTTCCGGCGAAACCTTCGACGACTGTCGGTAGGTCGCGCTCATCACGAGCTCCTTCCACATCGCCTTCTGGTTCCATTTCAGCCGGATGAATTCGGTCGCCAGCCAGTCCAGCAGTTCCGGATGCGATGGGAACGAGGCCCGGGTCCCGAAATCTTCTACCGTCTCGACGATGCCCGTCCCAAAAAGCCGCTCCCACATGCGGTTCACCGTCACCCGGCTCGTCAAGGGATTCGAAGGCGAAACCAGCCACTCCGCCAGCCCGAGCCGGTTGTTCGGCGCGCCCTTCGGCATCGGCGGCAGGAATTTCGGAAGCGACGCCGTGACCGGATCTCCGTGGTGGTCGTACTGGCCGCGAACCAGCACGTAGCAGTCCCGCGGCTTCGGCATCTCCTGCATGATCATCACCGTGGAGATGTGGCTGTCCAGCTCTTCCTTCTTCCGCTCCGTCGCTTGGCGGTCGTCGTCCAGCTTCCGGTAAGTGGCGTCGTGGTTCCGCGACCAGATGCGCGTCAGCAAGTCGCTCTGCTCCGCCGTCCGCTTCGAAGGCTCCGTCGCGAGGATTCCCGCCGCCGCGTTCATATCGCCGAGCCGCTCGACCTCCGCCTTCGTCAAAGCCCGGTCGTAGAGCACGACATCCTCGATCTTCCCGTCGAACGTCTCGCCCGCCGTCCGCCGCCCGACTTTGGTCGTCACCTTCGTGCGCGTCGTCCCAGTCAAGGAATCCGCCTCGGTGTCGAGAACGGTGTCAGCTCCATTCACGTAAATGTGGACGCCGCCCGGCTTCGCGGTTCCGTCGTAGGTCACCGTCACGTAGCTCCATTGGTTGTTCGGGAGCATCGTCCGAGACGTCACCTTCAGCGCGTTCTCAGGCCACTTGTTGATCAGGTGGAACGCAGGCTTGCCGCCTTGCATGAACATGTCCCAGCCCCGATACCCGTTCGGCGCATCCATCCGCGAAAGCGGCGAGCCGTCGCCCTTCGTCGGATTCACCCAAAGCGAATAGGTGAACGGCTGATGGGTGTCGAAATCCCCGACCGTTCCAAGATCGACATACCCCTTCTCGCTGACCGCGACGGCGCCGCTGAACTTGCCCGGATCTTCCCCGACCTCGCCGACCGCTCTCGGAGCCGGAACCGTCCCGCTCAAGAGCGAAGGCGTCCGCCCCAGCTTGTATTCCGCGATCCTCCCGCTCAGCACCGGCAGGTCCTTCGGATCGATCTTCCATTCCGAAGCCGCCGCCGCGTTCGCCTGAAGCCGCGCCTTGATACTGCTCGCGAGCCCAGCCAGATGCCTGTCGTACGCCTCCATCTGTTTCGCCTGCTCCGGATAGGGCGCCTTCATGATCGGCGGATGGTTGACCGGCTGCTCGACGCCCGTCCCCGATTCCGGCACGTTGTTGAAGTAGGCGAAAAGGCTGTAAAACTCCTTCTGGCTGATCGGGTCGTACTTGTGGTCGTGGCATCGCGCGCAGCCCGCCGTCAGCCCCAGCCACGTATACGAAGTCGTCTCGACGCGGTCGATGACCGTCTCCACCCGCCACTCCTCCGGAATGACGCCGCCCTCCGTGTTGATTCGGTGGTTGCGGTTGAAGCCGGTCGCCAGCCGGTCGTCCATCGTCGCGTTCGGCAGCAGGTCGCCGGCAAGCTGCTTGATCGTGAACTGGTCGTACGGCATGTTCTTGTTGAACGCGTCGATCACCCAGTCGCGCCAGCGCCACATAAAGCGTTCCCAGTCCGCCTGGTAGCCGTTGCTGTCCGCATACCGCGCGTAGTCCAGCCAGTCCATCGCCATCCGCTCGCCATACCGTGGCGAGGCGAGCAGCCGGTCCACTACCTTCTCGTAAGCGTTCGGAGACTTGTCCTTGACAAAGGCCTCGACCTCCTTCATCGTCGGCGGAATGCCCGTCAGGTCGAGGCTGACCCGCCGGATCAGCGTCCTCTTGTCTGCTTCCGGCGAAGGCTTCAGCCCCCCCTCCTCCAGCTTTTCGAGGATGAAGTAGTCGATCGGATTGCGCGGCCAGCTTTTCAGCTTCACGCTCGGCAGCGGAGGCCGCACCGGCGCCACGAACGCCCAATGCTTCTTATACTCGGCGCCCTCCTCGATCCAAAGCTTGAGGGTCGCTTTCTCCTCCGCCGACAGAACCTTGTTGCTGCTCGGAGGCGGCATCTTCTCGTCGTCGTCCGTGCTGTTGATCCGCGCGATCAGCTCGCTCTGCTCGGGATGCCCCGGCACGATGGCGATCTTCCCATCCTTCAGCTTCGAAATCGCGCTTTCCCGCACGTCCAGCCGCAGCCCCGCCATCACCGCCTTCGGATCGTGCCCGTGACAGGTCAGACATTTGTCGATAACCGGCCGGATATCGCGATTGAAGTCGATCTTCTTCTTTGGCAGAGGGGAAGGGATCGCCGAAATTCCAGCTACAAAAATGCCAAGGCAACAAACGAGTACAAGGTGCCGGCCGAGCGCCATCAGTCTAGGATACAACCAATCGCCGTCAACCTAGAGTAAATATCGCTATGCGACCTATGGAGTGCGGCGACCCGGCGTCCACCAAGAACCTATCTGCGTTCATCTGCGAACATCTGCGGTTCTATGGGGCATATCCGCGGCTCGAGAAAAGGTCACCCGGTCGTCACCCTGCCGATGACCCACTTTCCCCTCTGCCGGATCCAATGCAGCATGCAAACCTCTCGCAACCCAAAGTCGACGCCGTCGACGGAGTCGATGCCATTCTTGAAAGTCACGCCCGCATTGCCGGTCAACGCTACCCTCAGTCGCTTGACTTGCAGATACACGGCTTGGCTCGCGCAATAAGCTCGGGCTGAGCGAACATGACCACTGCGAAGGAGTTCCACGAGATCGACGAACCGGTTGAACGCCGTCGTCGGGCGCCTCGTCCAATCCCGATGCAGCTTCCCGCCCCGCACGCTCCACTGCTCCTCCATCTCCACCTGGGCCGTCGCATGACAGAGGTTCAGGCTATCGGTATACGTTCGAGAAATCACGCGAAGAGGCATCATCCGCCCCGACCGGATAACCGTAATCCTCGGGAGCTGCACCACTTCGAACTTGGACTCGAGCCTCGACGTCACTTTCCACCGCCCGCCGGAAAGCTGGTACTTCGCGAGAACGGCGGAGGGCGCGTTTCCAAACCAGTTAACCGTCCCGACCGCGAAGATCGTCCCGTCGACCATCGCCGCATGCCGCGGAAGCGGATCCTCCGCGCCGCTCATCTGGATTGCTTGGGCCTCCAGACGGCCCCTGCGCAGGCGGAAAAGCTCGAGGTGCGAAAATTCGTCCTGCCTGCCGTGGCTGTCGCACTGGTAAAGCAGCAGCAGGCACGCTCCCGGGCAACCCGCCACCGGCATGATCTTCTTGTCCTGGAAGATGTCCCAAACCAGTCCCGGAACCTGCCTACCATACGAATCCAGCTTCGCCCGCACCCCGGCCGCCTCGAACCATCGGAGCATCGGCTCGTAGGCATGATCGCCGGCCTTGAGTACCGCCGCGTATTTGGCCGGCTTGGCGCACAGCTTCGCCATCATCGAGCCCCAAGCCGCCGACGATTGAAGAACGGAGGCAACCAGAATTTGCAGCATCGGAAATTGGACGGATTGGGCCAAGCTTAACGACGCTCATTCCGGAGCTACCGACCAGCCGCAACCCATCTGCGGTTAAGAACCTCCCGCATACGCTATTTGCCGGCCCAGCGCCTTCTTCACCGCCTTCTCCAAGTCTAGGCGCGAAGCGCCTGTGGCCGTCGCAACTGCGACGCAAAGGTCATCCGGATTAGGCCACGCCTCATTTCGGAGCTACCGACCAGCCGCAGCCGATCTGCGCCCATCTGCGATCATCTGCGGTTAAGAACCTCCCCGCATACGTTATTTGCTAGCCAGCGCCTTCTTCACCGCCTTCTCCAAGTCGGGAGGCTCTACCGCGACGATCTTCCCTTTCTTGTCGATCACGAAGATGGTCGGGATGTACTCGATGTGATAGGCCGTCGCCGCGCCGCCGGGCTTGACCGGGAACTTGTCTTCACATACCGGGTAGGTGACGCCTTTCTGCTTGATGATGGCGTCGCGCTGCTTGATATCAGGGTCGAGATGAACTCCGATAAGGACCAAACCTTGGCCCTTGTAGCTTCTATAAACCCGCTCGTTCTCGGGCATAGAAGCCACGCAACCCCCTCACCAAAAGGTGAAGAAATCTAACACGACGACCTTTCCGCGCAAGCTCTTGAGCGAAAGCGTCTTCCCGTTCGTGTTGATCCACTGGTTGACGGCGAGTTCCGGCGCCATTTTGCCGACCATCGCTTTCCTGGCCTTCGCCTGGGCGGAATTCGAATCCTGCGCCCTTGCGACACTGCCTGAACCGACGAATGCGGCAATCGCCAGGACGGATAGTATCCAGCGTTTTGCTTCCACAACCACATGATACGACCCGGGCGTCCATTTGCTTTACAATAATCGCCATGGACTCGAAGCTCTCTCGCCGCTCCTTCTTGGCCGCCGCTGCTTCAACGATCGCCGCACCGGCCATTGCCAAGCTGCCACAGGCCGCGCCGCCCAAGCGGCTCGTCGTCGGCTCCGGAGACTTCACCTACGAGGTCCATCACGACTGGCTCACCCCGCCCGACAGCATCAAATGGGGCGACACCCACGGCATCGCCGTCGATTCCCACCACCGCATCTACATCGCCCACACCGTCCATCCCACCAGCGTGAAACCCGACGCCGTCTGCGTCTTCGACGACAAAGGCAAGTTCGTCACGAGTTGGGGCGGCGAATTCCGGGGCGGCGCCCACGGCCTCGATCTTCGCAAAGAGGATGGCGAAGAACTCCTCTACCACTGCGACACTCGCCGCCGAATGATCGTCAAGACCGACCTGAAAGGCGAAGTCATCTGGGAGCGCACCGTGCCCATGGAGAGCGGAGTCTACAAGGACGCGAGCGGCTTCTGCCCCACCAACGTCGCCTTCCATCCCGACGGCGACATCTTCGTAGGCGATGGCTACGGCAGCTCGTACGTCCACCGCTACAGCCGCGCCGGTGAATACAAAGGCGTCGTCATCGGCCCCGGCAAGGAGGAGGGCAAGCTCAACTGTCCCCACGGCCTCTGGGTCGATACCCGCTCCGGCCAGCCCAAGCTCGTCGTCTGCGACCGAGGCAACAACCGCCTCCAATATTTCTCGCTCGACGGCAAATTCGAGAGCGTGGTCAACGAGGGCATGCGCCAGCCCTGCCACTTCCACTACAAGCGCGACCTAGCCCTCGTCCCCGGCCTCGACATGGTCGTCTCGATCCTCGACAAAGACAACAAGGTCGTCGCCAACCTTTGCGACGGCGAACCCGGCAAAGACCTCCGCGGCGCTCCCCGAAGCGAGTTCATCCCCGGCAAGTTCGTCCATCCCCACGCCGCCGTCTGGATCAACGACCGCGATATCCTCGTCGTCGAGTGGGTCCCCATCGGCCGCGTCACCCTGCTGAAGAAGGTCTAGTCCGTGATCACGATTGACCTAAGCGAACTCCAATGCGCGATGAACGATCACTCGGGCGTTGGCGAATATTTCCTCGATCTCGAAACCGGCGAGGTGATCCCGAAGATCGACGATTTCTGGGGGGAAGAAGAAGGAGGAGAAGAAGAGGATCCGGACAAGGCTGCCATGGAAGAAAACCCGGAACGTTTCCTTCTCATCGACTCCCTGCCAAGTTCGCAATCGTTCGCGATCATGGAGCACTTCGTCTGGCAGTTACCCGAAGCTGAGGCGAAGTACAAGCTTGGCTTGGCATTGACGAAGCGAAAGCCCTTCCGCACGTTCAAGGACGCACTCTTCGAATTCCCTGCGCTCAGAGAGATGTGGTTCGACTTCGAGCTGGAGGAATTCGCCAGGATCGCGAGGGAATGGCTTTCCGACAACGGCGTGGAAGCAGAACTTCGATTCCCAAAACCGCGAAGCGCGTAACGGCATCTCACGCCTTAGAAGGATGTTCCTCCCGATCCTTCGCTTGCGCCAAGGTCAAATGCACGACCGCCGTTCGCATCCGGTCGTTGACTCCTACGTTCGTATATTGCTGGAGCTTCCAGTCGCCGAAATACTGCGTCGCGAACGCCCGCGGATAGCTCGTGCTGAGCAGCGTCCGGGTCATAGGAGGCTCCCGCCAGCCAGCTCGCGTCCCGCTTCCCAAGCACCAAGGCGCAAACCGAGAGCTCATCGGCCGGCGCGTAATCGAGAACCGGTACGTTGAGCCCGAATAAGGATCTACAGGAGTTTCGCGCGGCCGCTCCTACGCTCCGCCTTTGCGGAGCCAACCTCCATGATCCGCTTGAAGCGCCGGAGCTCTCGATCGATTTGGCGTTGCGGATCGCTGCCGAAGACCCTGCCGATGAAGGCGCCAAACAGGTCGGTCGGCGGATCGTAGCGGAAGACGACCCGGATGCGCGTCGCGCCGTCGGGTTCGTCGGAGAAATGGACGGAGCCGGCATGATCCACGCCGGAGCCCTCCAGAGTCTCCCAGGCGATCATCTCGTCTTCGACGTCGTTGATGATGATCGCGTCCCAGGTGATCACCATGCCGGCAGGCGCCCTGGCGACCCATCGCGATTCATAGTCGTTAAGCTCGACGACCTTGATCACGTGATCCATGAAAACGGGCAGATTCTCGAAGTTCCGCCAGATTCGATACAATTCCTCGCGCGGCCGCCGTACGACGATCTCGGATTCGACGCGAATATTTTGCTTGCCGATGCCGGTAGGACGGCTGTCGAGTCGCACGCCGAGCGCGCTGTAAAGCCGGCGATAGCCTTGCTGTCCGCGATAGAGCAGGGCGAGCCCGCCCGCCTTGAAGAGGAAGCCGGCGAAGCCGCCCTTCCGCACGCCGGTGGCAAACAGCAATCCTCCCGTGACCAAGGCGGCAAGATGCTCGACGTCTCCGGCGTCGATCGGTGTTCTCGTATGCAGGCTTTGTTCCACAAGGCCTTTTGACCGATGCGCGGGCCAACCGGTTCTCCGAGCGGCGCATACAAATTTGTCCGGCGGCCTGGGAACTTAGCGATTTAGCCTTTACGTACAGCCCCGTAGATGTCCGTGCGCGTGCGTGGTCGTGCGTCGTGCGGAGCATGGGAGGAGGATGCCCGATGTCATCTAGGATCTTGATTTCCGCACTCGCCGTCGTCGCAACGATCGCCGTGGTCGCCGCGCGCCAGGACCCGAGCTTTGAGTTTCCGGCTCTGAAGCATGCCGGCTTCAATCTGCCGAAAATCGATCTCACCGAACCTCAGACGGCTTCGGACAAGGTTTCCGTCACGTTCAGGAACGCGACGATCCGCGAGGTCCTCGACTGGCTAAAGAGCCAGGGCGTCAGCTTTATCGTCGGCGACGACCAAGTCGATAAGGACGCGCGCGTAAGCGTCCACATCGTCAATGAGCCCGTCGATGCCGTTATGAACGCGATTGGCAGCATGCTTGGAGGGCACTGGGACAAGAAGAACGACATCTGGGTCTTCCAGAAGGGCCGGGACATCTTTGGGACCGCGCTCAAGTACAGCGCCGACGATTCCAACATCACCCTCACGCCGGCCAAGCCGGATACGAATGTCCAAGTTCTGGGCGACGTGATGTCCGGGGAGCAAGACGAAACCTTGGAGAAGGCTTTGCAGAATGGCAACGACTCCAAGGCTTGGGAGGACTTCATCAGGGCCTGGGAGAAGTGGGCCGGCGAGTATGAGAAGAACTTCCAGGACTTCCAGAAGAATCTGAAAGGAAAGCAGTTCGAATACAAGGTCGACCAGCGCCAGATGGAGGCTCTTCGCAAGCAGGCAGAGGAGCTTGCCAAGCAGGGGCAACGATTCCGCGTCGATGGAAACGGCAAGGTCAACGGCTTTATCTGGGAGGGCAAAGACATGAAGCCATTCGACCAGAAGCAAATCGAGCAGCTTCGGAAGCAGGCCGAGGACATGGCGAAGTCCGGCGTCAAGGTCTGGACCGTCCCGAACGGCGACATGAAAGGCTTCACCTGGGACGGCAAGGACATGAAGCCGTTCGACCAGAAGCAAATCGAGCAGCTTCGGAAGCAGGCCGAGGAGATGGCCAAGTCCGGCGTCAAGGTCTGGACCGTCCCGAACGGCGACATGAAAGGCTTCACCTGGGACGGCAAGGATATGAAGCAGCTCGACCAGAAACAGCTCGAAGAGATGCAGAAGCGCACGCGAGAGCTCCTTCAGCGCTCATTGGAGCTTCAGAAGAAGGCCGACGACATGAAAGCCTATACCTTCGACGGCGCCAAAGTCCGCATGCTCGACGAGAAGGAGATGAAGGCCCTGGAGCAGCGGATGCGAGACATGAATCGCAGCTTCCGCGTCAAGCGGTTCGGCAATGGGCCCGAGGTGAACGTCTCGACTTCCGACCACAATCTGAAGGCGATCTACGATCTCCTGACGCCGGAGCAGAACCTGAAGCTGAAGCGGCTGGGCTACATCAACTACAGCGACCTGAACTCGAAGCAGCGAGCCCTTCTCGGCGTGATCACCGACGAAAGCTGGACGATCACCTACAAGACCGACAAGGCCAACCTGACCATCAAGAGCGACCGTTAGGCTCGAGCCGGGGATCCAAGAAGGGGGGGCGAGGTCCGGGCCTCGCCTCCCCTTCGTTTCACTCGATGGAACCCCTCCCATCTGCGCAAATCTGCGTATATCTGTGGTCGGAACAAAGCGATCGCAAGCAGGGAACTCCGATTCCGGCGCATGAGTCGAATCCATGACCCTGAAAACGCCCAAAATGGGAAGAGAATGTCAATGTTTTACGCCGCCTTTCCCGATACCGTGAAAGCTGAGCAGATGGTCCGTCACCTGCTCGAGGACGGGATCGAATTAGACGACATCAGCCTGGTCGTCCCGAACGATACGAATATAGAAGCCGCCGCTCCCGCATCGGTCGGCGACGCCACCTATTTCGTCGGACGCAAGGACGATCCCACCCACGACCTCGTCGATGAAAGCACGCCCGATGCCGACTACGAAGCTGCCGAAGTCTCGCCGATCGGTGGCGGGATTTCGACGAGCGACGAAGGCCAGAACGTCGAGATGATCGACGAGATGGACGATTCCCAATCCGTCGCCGAGGATGAGGGATGGCCCCGAGACGATACGTCGTATAGCCGCCACGAGCTCGACGATCTGGATCGGGCCGTGATGAAGGGATTCCCGACTCCGGTGACCCCGCTCGATAACGACTTCGCCGCCGGACCGTCCGACGAGGACCGCTCGCTCGACGCCGTCTCGGTTCCCGGTCTTGGCCTCATCATCGGCGGAGGCGACCTCGCCACCGCCGCGTTCGATTGGGCCGGAACGAACGGCCGCCCCGATGCTTCATCCCTGCTGACTTACCTTCAAGACGAAGGCGTCCCCCCAGGAACCGCCAACGAACTCCTCGCCCAGTTCGGCAACGGAAGCGCCCTCCTCGCCGTCGCGCTCGTCGCAGAAACCGACGAGGATGCGCTGGAAGAGGTCGCGGAGAAGTACGGCGCAATCACAACCGGCTGGTTCGGCTCGCCGCGGTACTAGGGATGAGTGGGTGAAGGCGTCAAAGTAGCGCAGGCTTCCAGCCTGCCTCGCCCGCGTTCGGCGTTCGGCGTTCGGCGTTCGGCGTTCGGCGTTCGGCGTTCGGCGTTCGGCGTTCGGCGTTCGGCGTTCGGCGTTCGGCGTTCGGCGTTCGGATAAGGGGATATCACCTCCATCACCCCTATCACCCCTATCACCTCCATCACCTCCATCACCCTATCACCTCCATCACCTCCATCACCCATCACCCCATCACCTCCATCACCTCCATCACCTCCATCACCTCCATCACCTCCATCACCCCCATCATCTCCCCACCCCCCGGTGACAAACCTGGGCATAACTCCGCCATTTTTCGGATGTTCCGAAGGGCTGTCCGAATTGGCCCGAACAGACCGTACAATGACTGCGCCCCCCTCTAGGCGACGGAGCGCCCATACGTGTTGACAGCGGAAGAACTGGTTCCTTTACATAGCATCGAAATGGAGATGAGCGTGCTCGGCTCCATGATCATTTCCGACCGTGCCGCGGAAGAGATCGTCACTCTCCTCGAGGACAGCGACTTCTACCGGCCCGCTCACAAAGAGATCTTCCGCGCGATCCGCCAGCTCGTCAACAACTCACGGCCGATCGATTTCGTCACTCTTAAAGACGAGCTGATCGCCCGCGACAAACTCGCCCAGGTTGGCGGGCAAGAGTATTTGATGCAGATCGCGGAGTTCGTTCCGAGCGCCGCGAACGCAACCTACTACGCCCAGGTCGTCCTCGACAAATCGACGCTGCGCCGCCTCGAAAACGCGGGACGGGACATCATCGGCGCGGTTCACGAAGCCGACGAAGCCAGCGCCGACGATAAAGTGGACAAGGCCGAACAGCTTGTCTTCGAGGTCGGGCGGCGCAGGCTCGGCAGCCAGTTCCGCCACGTCTCCAGCCTCGCGAAAGAATTCTTCATCGACGTCGACAATATTATCGAGTCGGGCGAGCCTCTCGTCGGCATCACGAGCGGCTTCAGCGATCTCGACAAGATGACGACCGGCTTCTACGGCGGCGATCTCGTCATCATCGGCGCCCGCCCTTCCATGGGAAAGACCTCGCTCGCCCTAGATTTCGCCCTCGCCGCCGCCCGGCAGGACAAGGGTGCGGTCGCGATCTTCTCGCTGGAAATGAGCGGCATTCAGCTCGTTCGCAGGATGGTCTCGATGGTCAGCGGCATCAGCAGCCACGCCCTCAAAGGGCCGAACATCACGCCGGAGATCTATCGCAAGCTCGCCGACGCCTGCGAACACCTCTACTCGCTCCCGATCCATATCGACGACGCCTCCGACGTCAGCCCGCTCGAAATGCGCGGCAAATGTCGCCGATTAAAGGCGGAGGCCGGACTTTCCCTCGTCGTCGTCGACTACCTGCAGCTCATGCGGGGCAGCCGCCGGACGGAAAATCGAACCCAGGAAATCAGCGATATCGCCCGGTCGATCAAGGCGATGGCAAAGGAGCTGAAGGTGCCCGTCATCGCCCTCAGCCAGCTTAACCGAGGCGTTGAAACCCGCGAAGACAAGCGCCCGGTTCTCTCCGACATCCGCGAATCGGGCTCCATCGAGGCCGAAGCCGACCTCGTCATGCTCCTCTATCGCGACGCCTACTATAAAGCGAAGGAAGAGCGGCGCGAGATCGACATGGACCCCGACAACGTCGAGGACGCCGAAGTCATCATCGCCAAGCACCGCAATGGCCCGACCGGTAAGGTCATCCTCGGCTTCCAGCCCGCCTACGCCCGGTACCGCCTGCTCTCGAACCGCTACGTGGAAGGGTAATGGAATAAAAACGCAGAGCCGATTGTCAGTCCTTCATGGACGCCGCGAAGCTCTCCAATATCCCGGTCGACGAAGATGGAATCGACCGCCGCCAATTCCTTTCCTGCATGGCCTGGGCCGGCTCGGGCCTGATCCTCTCGATGAACGGAGGCATTCTCCGCTCTTTCGGGCTGGCCGACCTCCTGCGCGAAGGGCCGGCCGGCAAGACGGCGCGTGCCCTCGCCGCCGCTTCCTTTAACTTCGCCCAGATCAGCGACAGCCATATCGGCTTCAGCAAAGAGGCCAATCCCGACGTCATCGGCACCCTCAAGGCGACCGTCGAGCAGATCAACGCTACGAATGCGAACCCGGCTCTTCTCATCCACACCGGCGACCTGAGCCACCTCTCGAAAGACGAGGAGTTCGACGCGATGGACCAGGTCCTCAAGGGGATCAAGACGCCGGAAATGCACTTCGTCCCCGGCGAGCACGACGTGCTGAACGAGAACGGGAAGAACTTCCTCGAGCGATACGCCAAGAAAGGCAAGGGATGGTACAGCTTCGATCACAAGGGCGTCCACTTCATCGCGCTCGTGAACGTCCTGAACCTGAAGGCGGGCGGTATGGGCAATCTGGGCGCGGAGCAGCTCGCCTGGCTAGCCGACGATCTTCGCGGCCGCTCGAAGAGCACGCCGATCGTCGTCTTCGCCCATGTGCCTCTTTGGACCGTTTATGCCGATTGGGGCTGGGGAACCGACGATGCGGCGCAGGCCCTCGCTCTGCTCAAAGACTTCGGCTCGGTCACCGTCCTCAACGGCCACATCCACCAGGCTATGCAGAAGATCGAAGGCAATGTGGTCTTCCACACGGCACGCTCGACCGCGTTTCCCCAGCCAGAGCCGGGCAAGGCGGCCGGCCCCGGGCCGATGAAGGTTCCGCCCGGACAGCTACAGACTCTGCTCGGCACGACCAGCGTCGGTTTCGTCGAAGGGAACCACCGGCTCGCCATCGTCGATTCGACCCTCGCGCCCGCCGACAGCGACGTCCAAGCCGTCAATATCGACAACTTCGCCTTCTCGCCGGCGACGGTCACGGTGAAGAAAGGGACAGCCGTGAAGTGGACCAACCACGACGACATACCGCACAAGGTCGTCGAGGACGACGGCAAGTTCTCCTCGCCTACCCTGGACACCGGCGATAGCTGGGAGCACCGGTTCACCGAGGCCGGCGAAGTGAAGTATTTCTGCTCGCTTCACGCCCACATGAAAGGCAAGGTGATCGTCCACTAGCGTAAAACGGAGCAGAGGCAGCGAATCAGTTGACGGGGCGAAGGCGAAGGGACCTGGAGGGGCAGATCGTGGGGCACATTCCGCTCGCCTATCGCCTTGCCCGATGGCTGCTCGGGAACGATGCCGACGCGGAGGACGCCGTGCAGGACGCCACACTGAAGGCGCTGAAGCGGCTCGACGACTTGCGCGACGACGATTGTAGGGCCTGGTACCTCGCCATCGTGCGCAACGAGAGCCTCAACGCCGCCCGTCGTAACAGCAGGATCGTGGAGATGGATATCGAGGAGACAGCCGATACGGCCGGCAACGTGGAAGTCCACGAGGAGGTTTACGCAAGGTTGACCGCCGAGCGGCTTTGGGCGCTCATCGACTCCCTGCCGCTTCCCTTCCGTGAGCTCATCGTTCTCCGTGAGGCCGAGGGCCTGAGCTATGCGGAGATCGCGCAAGTCCTTCGCGTCCCTGTCGGCACGGTGATGTCTCGGCTGTCGAGGGCGCGCGAAGCCCTCCAGGCGAAAATCGCGGGGGAGGCGGGCCTATGAATTGCGAGAAGGTTCGGCTGGTGCTCGGGGCGTATCACGACGGCGAACTGAACGACCGGCTCCTCGAAGCCGAGATCGCGGCCCACCTCGAGGGCTGCCCAGATTGCCGCGCACGTCTAACCGGCATTGCCCGGCTCAGCGAAGCCGTCCGGGACCAAGGCCACCGGTTCGTCGCCCCGAAGTCTCTGGAGAAGCGATTCGCCCCCAAGCGGTGGCCGACTGCTCTCCCTCTCGCCGCGGCAGCCGTTCTCCTTCTGGTCTGCCTGGGGCTCTTCTACGCCATGCCGCGTCCCGATACCGTCGCCCTCATGGCGATCGACAGCCACGTCCGCAGCTTCCAGAACGGCCACTTGATCGATGTGGCCTCAAGCGACAAGCACACGGTGAAGCCGTGGTTTCAGGGCAAGCTCGACTTCAGCCCTTCGGTTCCGGACCTGCGGCCCGCGGGATTCGAGTTGAAGGGCGGGCGTCTCGACTACCTTTCTGGAACCGCCTGCGCGGTCCTCGTCTACGGCTACAAGAAACACGTTATCAGCGTTTACGTCGCCCCCTCCGCGCGAACCGAAAGCTGGCCGAGTTCCCGCCAGATCAAGGGCTTCAACTGGGAGATGTGGACGGTCGCCGATCTGCGATACGGGGCGATCTCCGATGCGTCTGAGGATATTGTCAGGCGCTTTGCCGACGTCTTCCAAGACACGGTGCGGGCGCCGGCTTCGGACCGGCCGGAATAAGCCGGTAAGTTTATACCGTGGTCCTTTCTCTCGTTCTCTTCCTGCTCGACCATCCTGGCCGGCGAACCTACGTCTCGCCCAACAAGCTCCCGCCACCCTACGCCGGCAAGCGGTTCCTGCTCGCTCCGAAGGTCGTCGCCCGACCGCCCGGATTCCTGCCCGAAGCGCCCAAGGGCTTCCACGTCGCGATCTGGGCGAAGGGCCTCAAGAGCCCACGCTGGCTGCTCGTCGGGCCGAACGGCGACGTCTTCTGCACCGAGTGCTACCAGAACCGCATCGAGCTTCTGCGGGACGAAGGCGGCGTCGCGGGCAAGCCGATCCTCTTCGCCAAGGGACTCAACCTCCCGTTCGGCATGGCGATCCACGCCGGCTATTTCTATATCGCCAACACCGATTCGGTCGTGAGGTTTCGCTACCAGCCGGGCCAGGAGCATCTCGAAAATCCGAAGAAGATCATTCCGAACATCCCGAGCCGGGGCTACAACCAGCACTGGACGCGCAATATCCTCTTCGACCCCTCGGGAACGAAGATGTATCTCACCGTCGGCTCGGAGACGAACAAGGGAATCGATCCCCTGCCCCGCGCCGCGATCTACCGCTACAACCCGGACGGCAGCGATCCGGAGTTGATCGCAACGGGCATGCGAAATCCGGTCGGGCTCGCCTGGCAGCCCGGCACGAACCAGCTCTGGTGCACCTGCGTCGAGCGGGATTACATGGGCGACGACCTCGTTCCCGATTACTTCACGCGGGTCAAGCCAGGGCAGTTCTACGGCTGGCCCTGGTACTACATCGGCAAGCACCGCGATCCCAAAGTTCCCCTCAAAGGAGCCCCGAAGAAGCCGATCACCATCCCCGACGACCTCTTCATCGCCCACTCGACACCTCTCGGCGTGCTCTTCTATACCGGCAAGATGTTCCCCGCCGAATACCGGAACGATGCCTTCATCGCCATGCGAGGAGCGACCAACCGACGCCACCGGAGCGGCTACAAAGTCGTCCGAGTCCGCTTCGACCACGGCAAGCTGATCCCCGGCTACGAAGACTTCCTAACCGGCTGGCTCCCGAATCCGCTGGAGAAAGAAGTCTACGGTCGCCCAGTCGGCATCGCCCAGCTCCCGGACGGCTCGCTGCTGGTCTCCGACGAAGGCGGAGGCTGCATCTGGCGCGTGACCTACAGGCCGTAGGCGCTCCGCTCACGCAAGCCCTAGCAGTTGAGCCTTGAAACATCGCTCGGACATCGCTTATGACCTGTCGTGGTTCTTGGAGAAGGTATTGGTAAGGCGAGTGAACCGGCGATTGCCCATGCGGATGTTTGCTTGAGCGCTTTGGCATCTGTAAAGGATCATACGCCTTACACTGAATAAGTGCTGATACTCGGCTCATTGCTCTTCGGGATTGCTGGCATGGTCGTTTCATCCTGGGGACTCTCGGCGACCAGGAACCGGCAAAAGGCAATTGATGCGGCATTGCCTAACAATATGTGGCCATTCCTTCTCATCTGGACATGCCTAACTTTTTCGTCCGGCTTGTCACTGCTTATAACATCTGTTTTGTTTTTGGAGCCATTGGAAGCTGGCTCTAGTGATCTCATCTCAGAGTTCGCTGACAAGGCATCGGAGGCAATGGAGGGAGCGCTCCCGGAGCCGGCCGAATTCGCGTTACAATAGTCTCGTGCCTGAATCGACGCTCGGAATCGGCCTCTACTCTCTTGTAGAAGCCGCGCGGTTGCTCAAGACTCCGCGACGAACCCTGTCACGGTGGGTGGAAGGCTATGCCCGCGAACTCCGAGATGGTGTTAAGACGTACAAACCGTTGATCGCGCACGACGATGAAGCTGCCCTCAGCTTCGCCGATCTGGTCGAGCTTCTCTACGTCCGTGGCTTCCGTGATGCCGGGGTTGACCTCGACGTCATCCGGCGCACTGCCGCGAAGTATCGGAGGGACTGGCAAACTCCCTTTCCGCTCGCGACTAGGCGGTTTGCGACCGACGGGAAGGGCCTGCTTCTCAAGGAAGGTGAGGGTTGGAAACATGCGATGACCGGCCAAATCCAAGCCTTCATGGATGAGATGGCGAAGCAGCTCGTCCACACTGGAAACCTTGCATCCGAGTGGCGGCCGCTGGGCATCCAGCGCCATGTCGTCCTCGATCCCGAGCGTGCGTTCGGCAAACCGATCGACGACGTCTCCGGGGCTCATACTTTCTTGCTTGCCCAAGCCATTGAATCGGGAGCAACTACCAAGGAGCTGGCGTGGTGGTACGACACGACCGAGCAGTCAATCGTCGACGCCGTCGAGTTTGAGCGCCTATGGAGCCCGAGGAAGCAGCCACGGATCGCAGCCGCATAAAACCTGGGCGAATGACCACCTTTTTCTTCGACAACGATATCTCTCCAAGGATTGTCGAGGCCCTTAAGAAGCTGGTCAATCCGAATGATGCCGATCTTATCGCTCTCCGTGAGCGCTTCCCACAGAACACAAAGGACGTGGACTGGATTCCTGACGCCGGTAAGAACGACTGGGTCGTCATCAGCCGCGACTTCAATCAGCGCCGGCGAGATTCCGAGCATGCGGCGTTACGCCTCCACAAAGTACGAGCTCTCTATATCCGCCAGTCTGGCAACCCAGCCGAACTTTATGCGGACGCGGCCCGCATCATCAAGAACTGGCCGAAAATCTACGAGTGGGGCCGGACGGCTAAGCCTCATGCCCTTGCCAAGCTTGATTCGAGCGATCGAATCGTAGGCTTGAGCTGATGTCCGAGTTCTCCTTTCTCGACGCGAGTTCGCGGCGCCTACGGCTCGGCCAAAAGCCCATTCCGCGACATTGAGAGTGACAATGAGGCCGGAAGCCGAATGAATTCGGCGGCCCCGTGGCTAGTCCTCATCCTGATCTTCAACCCACCCCGTCTGGTACGGGGTCGAGGACTTGCCTCGTAGTAAGTCGTCGATCTCCATCGCACTGAGGAGGACCTCGCGCGGCCTGGGGCCGTCTCGGGGGGTCGACTACTCCGCGCTGCTCCATCGAGTCCATCTGGAGAGGCCCGTTGGAAGTTGATCGGGAAGCAGTGACAGGGATCGGAAGTCGAGGGGCTTCTAGGCAGTCCGGGCGATATGAACGTATTCGCCCTGAGTGGTCGGAGGTGGGACCGGCTTACCGACTTCTTGGGACGTCTCGATGAAAAGCGTGATTGCTTCTTGGATGTTCTTTTTGCACTCCTCCACCGTCCTGCCCGTCGTTATACATCCGGGAAGGTTGGGCACATAAGCAGACCAGTTCGGGCCCGAGTTCTCGTATATCACCAAATAGTCGTTCATTTCCATCCTGCCGCCTTCCTGATAGATTTTAGCGTACCTTTCGCGATCTCGTCGTTCGGATGGTTGGGCAGGACCACAAGGCCTGGCTTGCCCGCGTGCCTGTAGATCTTGTGGCCGCTCGTTCGAGCGAGCACCCCTCCGAAAGGAGTCTCCTCTCAACTTCCCTGACTTTCACTTGGCCGCCACTCGCTATTGATCCTCGTCCTCGACCCAGCCCGTCTCGTACGAGGTCGAGGACTTGCCCCGTAGGAAGTCGTCGATCTCCATCGCGCTGAGGAGGACCTCGCGCGGCCTGGGGCCGTCTCGGGGGCCGACTACTCCTCTTTCTTCCATCGAATCCAGCAGGCGAGACGCCCGTTGGAAGCCGATGGAGAACCGGCGTTGGAGCATCGAGGTCGAGGCTTGGCCCCGGTCGACGACCCAGCGCACGGACTCTTCCCAGAGGGGGTCCGCGCCTTCGTCGCCGAAGTCGCCCGATTCCTTCTTGGCGTCATGGGCGTCGTCGAGCGGCTCCAGGACGTACTGCGGCGTCTCCTGGGCGCGCCAGAACTTGCAGATCTCCTCGATCTCCTTCTCGCTGACGTAGCAGCCCTGCACGCGCATGGCTTTATCGGCGTCGATCGGCATGAAGAGCATGTCGCCCTTGCCGATCAGGTCCTCCGCGCCCTTTTGGTCGAGGATCGTGCGCGAGTCGATTTGAGAGGCCACCGAGAAGGCGATGCGCGACGGGATGTTCGCTTTGATGATGCCGGTGATGACGTCGACGCTCGGGCGCTGGGTGGCGAGGACGAGGTGGATGCCGACGGCGCGGGCGAGTTGGGCAAGGCGGACGATGCTCGTCTCCACCTCGGCGCGGGCCTGGATCATCAGGTCCGCCATCTCGTCGATGATAACGACGATGTAGGGCAGCCGGTCCTGGAAGGTGGCCTTCTCGTTCCAACTCTGGATATTGCGGACGCCGTGCTCGCTGAGGAGGTCGTACCGCCGGTCCATCTCCCGCCAAACCGCGCGGAGCACGCCCGGGGCCTCCTTCACGTCCTTGATGACAGGACACATCAGATGCGGAATGCCGTCGAACAGGGTCAGCTCGACTCGCTTCGGATCGATCATCACCAGGCGGACGTCTTTCGGCGTATTCCGCATCAGCAGCGAAGTAATGAGGGTCGCGAGGCCGATCGACTTGCCCGAATTGGTCGCGCCCCCGATCAATAGGTGGGGCATGCGCGAGAGATCGGCGTACTTGTTCTGCCCGGCCACATCCTGGCCGAGGGCGACGAGCAGGCGCGACGGGCTATCCCGGAACTCCTTGGTGTCGCAGACTTCCTTGAGCATGACCGGGGTCGGCTGCGTGTTGGGAACCTCGACGCCGATGGCGGCCTTGCCGGGAATCGGAGCTTCCACGCGCACCGCATGAGCGGCGAGGTTCATCGCGATGTTGTCGGCGAGGGCCACGATCCGGGCGACCTTGATGCCCGGGCCAAGCTGGATTTCGTAGCGCGTGATCGTCGGGCCGGTGGCGATCTCCACGACGTTCGCCTCGATGCCGAATTCGTCGAGGGTGCCTTCGAGCGTTTCGATGTTCGTCTGAACCTCGGCCGGGCTGCGCTTGGGCCGGCTCACCGGGTCGTTCAGCAGGCTCATCGGAGGCAACGCATAGCCCTCTTTCTGCGTGCTCGAATCCAAGGTGATGCCGGAGGAGCGGTTGGTCAGGTCGGTGAAAACCGGTTTGCGCTTCTCTTTGACGGGGGGAGTGGCCGCTTCTGTATGCGGTCCCTGGGTCGGTTCCGGCTCGTCGACTTCGACCACGGCGCGGCGAGCGAGCGCTTCCGTCCGTTTTTGGCTTGGCGGGCGCTTCGTGAGCGTGCGTTGGGTGAGGTTGCTGGCCTTATGCTTGGCCGAGGCGAGCATGTCGCGAATCGGCACGTCGACGCAGAGGATCAGTCCGATGAGGGCGACGGCGCCGAGCCCGAGGATTTTCGCCGATCCGAGCAGCGCGGTAAAGGCGAGACCAATGACCGCTCCGAGATAACCGCCGCTCGGGATCGCGCCGACCGCCAGGTAGTCCCCGCCGGCCGGCTGGGCGAGGATGCCGAGCAGGGCCAAGTAAAAGAGAATCAGCCCCCAGGTGAGATGGGTGAAGGCGAGCTTCTGCCGGCCTCGTAGCGCGGCGATGCCCAGAAAGGTGAAGAGAAGGGCCGAAGCCCACGAGCCTCGCCCGAATATCGCGCGAATCGAACCGCCAAGCGCCTCGCCCGCAAAGCCGGTGTCGCCTCTCGCCAGGGTCACGACCGTGAAAACGGCGAGCACAAGCAGCAGAACGCCTGCGCTATCCGACCAGATGTGCGAGGGTTTTTCTTTGCCGGTTTTCCGCCGCACGGCCACCGCCGTTCGAGTGCTGACCTTCATCCGTGATCCTCTTTTCCTTGCCGCCAATCCGTAGCAGCCTTACCGATTATACGGGAGTTTCTTAGAAGAGGTTCGGGAGGGGACTGTCAACCGGGGATGAAACGGTGTTCGGTGTTCGGTGTTCGGTGTTCGGTCGGGAGCGAACGGGCTAGCCGAGATGGAAGTTCAGACTAGCGGAGGAGCGTCCGTCGCGAAGCGACCATCGGAGTGCTGAAGCGGAGCTTCCGCCTTTCCCAACGAGTGGCAACTCTGCCTGTAGGAACTACCGCAGAACGACGAGACGTAAGGCTGAAGCTGCGCTTCAGCACTCCGAAGGTCGCTTCGCGACATGGGCGGCCACCTCCGAGACCCAGCGAAACGGTGTTCGGCCGGGAGCGAACGGGCTAGCCGGGATGGGGAGTTTCAGACTAGAGGTTCGCCGACGGGGAGGTGATGGAGATGACCGGGAACGGCATCTCCATCATCTCCATCAGCGGCGAGAGCGCCGTCGCGTGGCAAGCAAGCCGAGGAAGGCCACACCGAATCCCACGACCGAAGCCGGCTCGGGAACCGCGGTCGCGTTGAGCTGGACGTTGTCGAGGGCGAGGGCGTCGCGGCTGGAATTGCCGATGTGCTTCCATCGCACCCAGACGTCCGTGCCGCTCGCCCAGGAAAGGCTGCCGATCGTCGCCGACATAAAGGCCTCGTTCGCGGCCAGGTTACCATTGAGGGCGCCGACGCCGGAAGTGATCGGGGCGTTGAAGTCCAAGGCCGAGAAGGGAGTCCAAGTGCCCGTGAAGAGGCTCGTCGCGTTGGTGCTGTACTCGAAGACGAGAGAGTCGGTCAGCGAGACACCGCCGCTGCGCCACTGCTCGCCGGTATAGCTGATCTGGAGCGAGTTGAACGTTCCGCCGGACCCGTTCTGGATCTGCATGCCGTACATGAGGAGAGCGCCGTTCAGGGCGGTCGAGCCGAGGGCTCGCTCGCCGGAGCCGACCGATCCATAGCTGTACTGGCCGGAAAGAGGCACGCTGCCGTCGTCCGCATCGTAGGTCGCGGCCGTCGAATACCAGCCGGGCATCAACGCCGTCGGCAAGTTATTCGTCCAGGTGATCCCGGTGCCGGTTTGAGCGAGAGAGTCGAAGTCCTGAGTGTAAGGGCTGCCGGTGAGGACGACCTGAGCGGAAGCGGAAAAGGCGACGGCGAGAGCAAGGAGCGTGATTGTTGTTTTCATGTTAAGACCGAATCTCCGTTGGGGCCGTAGACTTCGCAACATTCGTGCCAGAGCCATCAATAGGTCTTTAGACCGAGCGGACCCGCGTCGCCTTGTTGTCGACCCGGCGTAAGGGGTTTATCGTAAAGCGATGGTTGCCCTCTGCATCGCGCTGATCGTCGCCGCCCAAACTCAAGAGTGGCAATGGCATTCGACCCAGGGAAGTCTGCTTTCCCTTGCCAAAGACCCCAGCCGGCCGTATCTGTACGCGGCACGCAACGAAGGCGGCGTGGTCGTCCTCGATTCCGACCGGCCGCGGCAAGCCGCTCTCGTCCCGAAGAAAGACCTCGGCGGACTGGATGCGACCACCCTGTTCCAGCGGGGCAACTCGCTCTATGTCGCCCTCGGCAACTTCTTCAACCCGAGCGGCTCGAAGTACGGCGTCGCGCGCATCGACGTCAGCCACCCAGACCATCCGCGAGTCGTCGATCTTTTTGAGTCGGACGATAAGGAGCGGGGCGCTTCCGGGCTCGCCATGCGAGGCGACATCCTCGCGATGGGACTCATGTCGCACGGCGTCGCAATCTTCGACACATCCGGCGCGGCAATCCGCCTGCTGACGGTCTTCAGGCCCGATCCCGACTATCCCGTCAAGAAGCCA
Source organism: Fimbriimonadaceae bacterium (assembly GCA_035545155.1). GTDB lineage: Bacteria > Armatimonadota > Fimbriimonadia > Fimbriimonadales > Fimbriimonadaceae > JAEVZK01. The sequence continues at coordinate 85,771 of DASZYX010000004.1, forward strand.
AAGGAGCCGCATGTTCCGAACGCCCGAGGACTCGCCTTCGACGGCGATACCCTCTATGTCGCCTACGATGCGGGCGGCCTGCGAGCCATCGATCTCGCCGACGCCGTTCACCCTCGCGAGATCGGCCGCTATCTCCAAGCGGGAATGAAGAAGAAGCAGCAGGCTTACAACAACCTCGTGGTGGATGGCTCGCTTGCCTACGTGGCCGTCGACTACGCGGGCGTCGAGGTCGTCGATATCTCCAGCCCCGAGCACATCAAGCCGGTCTCCTGGTGGGACCCGTGGCATGCCGAGCGGCCTGGCAACATTTGGCTCAATTCGAAGGGCCACGCCAGCCAACTGGTTTTCGACAAGCCGCACAAGACGCTTTACGTCGCGGCGGGAGACTCGGACATGGTCGCCCTCGACGTCTCCGATCCGGCGCATCCGCGCCAGACCGGTTCGTTTGGCCGCCCCGGCGACGGGCTCGGAACATGGGCGGTCGAGATGTCCCCGGGACGCCTCTACCTGTCCTATATTCTCGCGGTCGTGCCCTTCCGGGGAACTTGGGCCGGCGTCAAGGCGCTCGCGATCCCCTAGCGGGGAGCGGACTGAAGTCCGCGGTCCCAGAGCTACGTGTATGTCTTGATGTAGCCCTCTTCGATCGTGATCGTGGCAGTTGCGAAGTTATAGGTTCCGATGAGCATGTCGCACGCCTCGAACGTCGAATGGTCGTTTCCGATATATTCGATCGACACGTCGCCCGGCGAAGTGAATGAGTTGAAGGCGACCTTGGGCAACGGGTTCGGGGGATTGGGCGTTCCATCGGGCGCGAGGTAGGTCACGGTCTGGTGGCCGTCGTTGGCGTTCGTCTCCAGGATCTGGTAGCGGTAGGTGTCGTCGCCCATCATCTTCAGAATGTGCCCGGCGATCAAGATCATCCGCGCTGCCGCGCTGGCGGGCACCCCTTGCGTCACCGAATAGTGGGTGATCGCGCGCCCCGTCGTCGCGCCCGTTTCGCTGATGATCAGCGTTTCGATCTGGACGGTCGGGATCGACCCCGTCAGAAAGCTGACGACGGCGTCCATTTCCGGAGGCGCCGCCGGTACGAAGGGGCCGAAGGCCGGCTGAGTGGGGTCCGACGGCTGCTGGTTCTGCAGGAAAGCGAGAAATGCCGCAAAGAACCCCGAGGGGATGAAGACCGTCACGACGTTCGTGCCGCTGTTACCGGTCAGATACAGCTTCCCCGAGGCCGGTGGCGAAATGGACGTTTCGCGAATCTTGATCAGGAAGTCCTGAGCCAAGACGCAACGAATGTCGACGTTATTCGCCAACCAATTACCGGGAACTTCGAGAAAGGTGTTCAGATCGTCGACGCTGTCGATCTCGGCTCCCCAGGGCTTATCGTCGGAGGAGAGGGTCGTGAAGAACTTGCGAGTAACCATCGGTCAATGACGTACAGCAACGCAAGGTAGAACCGCGTGCCTTTCGTGAACTATTAAATCACGTTGGTAACTGCCGATTTGCCGGGCGTTAGCGCCGCCATTCACCAAACCGCAAGATTCGCCACATCGTCGCGACCGCGTCCTTCGAATAGACGTCGCCGTGAGCTCCCTGGGGGAGGAGGGGCCCGCGGAAAACGAAGCGGCTGGCATCGATATTCAGCACCTTCGCCTTGGCCGGGTCTCCTCCGGTCGCCTCGATCCGCCCTGCCAAGTCCGGACGGCCGCCTTCCGACTTCGCGTCGGAGAGAGCGATCGAAGGCAGCGGCTCGCCGACGATTCCCGGCTCTTGCGGCAGGTAAAGCCCCACGCTTCCCGAGGCTTTCCTCCCGATATTGGCGAGGGGATACCAGAGGCTGTTGGCGACGTCGTAGGCCGAGTAGATGCTGGCAACGCAGCCGGTCACCTTTCCCGTCACGTCGGTCTGCCCGTCCAGCCAGTCCGACCGGTACGCTCCGTTGATGGTCCCAAGAGTCTGCACCTCCGCGGTCGCCTTCGGATCGTTTCGAGTCAGCCAGGCCGCCGCATTGCAGACGACGATGCCGCCGTGGGAGTGTCCGAAGAAGTGGAAGCGCAAACCGCCGCCCGAGAGGCCGTTAACCTTTTCAACGACGTCCCCGATCCAGCCTCCCGCCCGCACCGCCTTGTCGGCCATGTCCCAAAAAGCGAGCTGGTTTTCGACGGCCGTCCAGATCGCGGTCCACGCTTGATCGGGGCGAGCGGAACGCTTGGCGAGGTTGATCGGGGCTCGCGCAAACCAAACCAGGCTTCGCTTCACCGCGCCCGGCCATTTTCCGTAGCCCTGAATAGTTCTGAGATACATCGTGCCGGCTCGGTCCTTATAAAGCCGCTCGCTGAGGTAGCCGGCCTTCCCGAAGCGGAAGATTTCAAGCGCGAAGAGGAGCCAGAAGAAGCCCCATCCCGCGGCTGCCTGCCAATGACTGCCCGTGATACGCTCCACCAGGGAACCGTCCGGCGGAAGAACGAGCATGAGCGTCCAGAAGAAGCCGACAAGCGCGGCAGCGATCACGCCCACTACGCTCGCGAAAAACGGCGTGATCAGGCACCAGAGCAAGACGGGCGCGAAGTGGACGAGCTGCAGCGGCGCGTAGAGGATCGTGCCGAGCAGCTTCGTTCCCCCTCGCTGCCGGTTGACCCTCGACCGCCGATCCAAGCCGTCGCTTTCGTTGGTTTCCGCGAACATGACGAAGGCAAACAGTCCGAGCCATAGGAGCACATAGACGGCGACTCCAAAAGCAACCCAAGCCCAACTTTCCGTAAGACCGGCAAAGCGGGAGGTCATGCCGGCCGCGTACCACTTGGCGAAGGCCGCCCAGGCCGACTTCAAGCCTCCCGACATCAGCGACGTCAGAATGCCCGCCATTGCCGCCACCGTGACCAGAAGCCGCCCGACGCGGGCCAGCCATTGCCAGAAGCCCACCGCCGAGCCCGGCGGATCGCGCTGCTCCTCGGTCTGCTGGACTGTATCAGCCTCGTGATAGCAAGCCCAGGCCACGGTCAGAACCTCTTCCGGCGTGGCGCTCACGCCGGCCGGCGCGCCGGCAAGGGCGTAATTGCCGACGATGCCGGACAGCAAGGCGGCTTCGTCGTTCATGCCCTCCGAAAAGGGATCGACGCCCGGCGCCGCCACCTTGGAAAACAGGGAGAAAAGGTCTTCGAACTGCGAGGTCATCTTGCCTGGCGTCGTGCCGTTCATAGGCTCGATGCGTTCGCGGGCGTTGCGGAGGAAGCTCTCCCGGTCGCGCCGCCCCGAATAGTCCACGAACTGGTCGAGCCCTGGATCGCTGTGGAAGTGAATGCCGACGAGAAGGAGCCGAAACGGATGCGCGCGCTTCGGCCTCGACGACGCGGAGCCCGGCGTCGGATCGTCGAGGCGTTGACGGATGCGAAGGTCGAGAAACAGGCTCGTGAGCCGGTCGTACGCGGAGATCGCCCCAAACAGGTTGCGATGCCAGCCGTGCGACATCACCACCACGTCGGTAAACGGCAAGCCTTGGGAGGACGCCGCTTGCAGGACGCCTTGGATTCGGGTCGCCGCCTCGTCGCTGCCGAAATCGACGGGATGGTCGCCGTCGAGGGCCTCTTCCGGTACCGGCAGAAAAAGATAGCTTCGGGTGAGGCGCGGATCGAGGGGCGGAGTCGCGGCCACAACCGCCGCTTCGGCCTCGGGCGGGACGAAACCTTCGTCGCGATCCGCCGACCTGACCTCGAACATCATGCGCGCGACCTCGGCGGCAGGAGCCGCGGCAATGCCAACCGAGGCGTCCAAACCGACCGTTACCGGCGGATATTCCGCGACCCTCCTAGTTCGATCCCACAGCACTTTCCACCCCTCTTCCCAAAATGATTACCTCAATCATATCATTGCCCATCAAGTACATGAAGGTCCGCTGATTAAATCGTTACGAAACCGTCGGTTATCGAACGGGAAAAGCCGTCGGTTGCCCTCCCTTTTCATGACGCAAAAACTGGGACTATTCGCCGCCCGCGCAGGGCCGTAACCTTTCGCCACCGGCCCCGAGTCGTGTCCTATGCAGTTTCCGAACGTCGATCCGATTCCGATTCCGGCGCCCGTCTGGCTGATGAAGGCCCTCGGGTTGCTCACTCTTGCTCTCCACTTCTTCGCGGTTCAGATTCTCATCGGGAGCTTGCTCGCCGTGTGCTATCTGAGCCTGCGCGGAAGGTCGCAAAAGAGCCAAGTCGTTCTCAGCGCCGCATCCGTCGTCGCCAAGCGGCTTCCGGTCGTGATGACCTACGTGATCAACCTGGGCGTGCCGCCGCTTCTCTTCGCTCAGGTTCTCTACGGCCGCGCCCTCTACACGAGTAGCGTCCTCATCGCGGTTTTCTGGATCTCCGTGATCCTCCTCTTGATGGGCTGCTACTGGCTCCTTTATCGGATCGCCGACCGGGCGAGCCGTGGCGAGCCGGTGATCTGGCACGGACTCGGCGCTCTCCTCCTCGCCGCGTCCGTGGGCCAGATCTATTCCATCAACATGACCCTCATGCTGAAGCCGGAGGTCTGGCAGGGCATGTACGCGAACACCGCGAGCGGCCTCCAAGCCCCGCCCCACGATCCGACGATGATGCCGCGCTGGCTCTTCGTCATGACCGGCGGACTGATCGTCGGCGGCCTCTGGATGGCCATCCACGCCAACCTCAAAGCGGTCGAAGCGCCTGTCGCGAATCTCCTTAAGAAGTTCGGCTCCGCGCTCACCCTCGTCGGCGTCGTCATCCAGCTCGGCGTCGGCATGATGGTCCACTCGACGCAGCCGGAAAACGTCCAGCAAGGCCTCGGAACCCCGTTCTATCAAGCGAGCGCGGGCCTGTGGGGTCTCGGCCTTGTCCTCGTTCTCGCCCTCGCCGCGATCCAATTCCGCGCGGCTGCGAAGCCGGTGATCGCCTGGTCGGCCGCGACAGCCGCCTTCCTCAGCATCGCCGGCGCGGTCCTCTACCGGGACGGCATCCGCGATATCACCCTGATGGCGAAGGGCTTCGACGTCTGGAAGCGGACGGAGAACTCCAACTGGGGCGTCATCGGCCTCTTTCTCATCCTATTCGTCGCCGGCCTCGGCGCGGTCGCCTGGCTGCTTCTCGTGATGAAACAGGCAAAGGCTATGCCCGAAGAGGTGCAAACAAATCCATGAGCGAAGAACTACCCCTCCTGCCTGAATCCGAGGAAGAGCCGGTAAGCCGTCGAAACTTCGTCAAGATCGCCGTCGGCGGCATGTGCCTCGCCTACGCGGGAGCGATCGGATATCCGATTTACCGCTATCTGGATTCGCCGGTCGAAAAGGCCGAGATTCTCGCGGCGATCAAGGATGTCTCCCTCGATGGGGCGGAGAAGCTCCCGCCCGGCAGCGCGATGATGTTCAAGTTCGGACCCTATCCCGCGATCCTGATCCATCACGAGAACGGCGAATGGGTTTCCTTCAACGCCGTCTGCACGCACCTCGGCTGCACGGTCCAATACCACCCCGAGCTGAAGAGGATCGCCTGCGCCTGCCATGGCGGCCAATACGATCCGCACACCGGGCAGAACATCGCCGGGCCGCCGCCGAAGCCCCTGATGAAGTTCGCCGTGAAGGTCAATCCGACGTCGGTGACCGTATCCCGAGCCTAGCATGAGCAAGACCACGAACTATCTCGACGAAAGGCTATCCCTTGGAGAGTTGAGGGGTTTCCTGAAGAAGAAGACCGTCCCTCTCCACCGCTACTCGTTTTGGTATTACTGGGGCGGCATCTCCCTGATGTGCTTCATCGTCCAGGTGCTGACCGGGATTCTTCTCCTCGTCTACTTCAAGCCCGGTCCGGACGCCTACGATTCGGTCCGCCAGATCACGTACGATATCCACTTCGGCTGGCTGATCCGTTCCGCCCACAACTGGTCGGCGACCCTCTTCCTGCTCTCGGTCTTTATCCACATGTTCTCGGTCTTCTTCATGAAGGCCTATCAGCGCCCGCGGGAGCTGGGATGGTGGTCGGGCGTCCTGCTCCTCCTCCTCGGTCTCGGATTCGGCTTTAGCGGCTATTTGCTGCCGATGGACGAGCTTTCCTATTTCGCCACGAAGGTTGGCCTCGCCATCCCCGATTCCCTGCCCATCGTCGGCCATACGACCGCGAACCTCCTGCGCGGCGGGTTGGAAGTTTCGGACATCACGGTCCAGCGCTTCTTCGCCCTCCACGTCGTCGTCCTGCCGCTGATCTATCTGCCGCTGCTCGGCTTCCACCTTTGGCTGGTGCAGAAGCACGGCAACGCCCTGCCGCCGAGCGAAGAGGCGAAGCCGGAGGGTGAGCGCAAGTCGATTCCGTTTTTCCCCAACTTCCTTGTCAAAGACCTCGGCATGTGGCTGATCACCTTGAACGTGATCGCCTTCCTCGCTTCCCTCTTCCCGCCCCAGCTCGGCAAAGTCGGCGATCCGCTCAGCCCAGCCCCGGCCGGCATCCACCCCGAGTGGTACTTCATGAGCTCCTTCGCGACGCTCAAGATGGTCGGCAGGCTAATTCCGGGAGCGTTCGGGGAAGCGGGGGGCATGACGCTCTTCGCCATCGGCCTGATCCTCTGGATTCTCATCCCGCTCTACGACGTGAAGACCAAGGGCGGGCTGCGGGCCAAGCGAGCCAGCTATTTCGGCATCCTCGTCGTGACGATCCTGCTGGTCACGACGATTTGGGGTTACGCGACGCTATGACGCAACTGGAGTCGACAGAATGAATTATCCGGTCTGGGAAGTCCCCATCATCGGCCTCCCGTGGGTGGTTGGAATCATTGCGATCTTCCACATCATGATCGCCCACTTCGCGGTCGGCGGCGGCATCTATCTCGCGGTCGCGGAGCGCAAGGCGCTCAAGGAGGGCCGGACCGAATGGCTGCCCGTCCTGAAGCATCACTCCAAGTTCTTCCTGATCCTCACCGCCGTCTTCGGCACAGTCTCCGGCGTCGGCATCTGGTTCGCGATCGGCCTCATCCATCCCGAGGCCACGAGCACGCTCATCCATAACTTCGTCTTCGGATGGGCCATCGAGTGGGTCTTCTTTATCGTCGAGCTGACCGCGGCTGCGGTCTATTACTATTCTTGGAGCCGGATTCCCGACAAGCTCCATGCCAAGGTCGGCGTGCTTTACGCCGTCGCCTCGGTCTGCACGATGGTCATCATCAACGGCATCCTGACCTTCATGCTTTATCCCGGCTCCTCGTGGCTCGGCGCGGCCGGAACCGGGCAGGAATCGGCCTACTTCTGGCCGGCCTTCTTCAATCCGACTTACTTCCCGAGTCTCGTCCTCCGCCTTCTCTCCGCGATGTCCCTCGCCGGCGTCTGGGCGCTCGTCTCCTACGCCCGGCTCGACGATACGGTCTACGGCGCGGCGAAGGTCCAGATGGTGCGCTGGAGCGCGACGTGGCTGGCTCCCGCCTTCGTGCTCATGCCGTTCGCCTTCCTCTGGTACATCTCGTTGGTCCCGAGCGGCAACCGGCACCTGCTGGAGTTGGGCATGACGACGATCGGCTCCGGCGCCTTCACCCAGGTCACGCGAATCGGGCTCATCGCCGTCATCACGACCTCCACCATCGCCGGCGTCGTCTATTTCTTCGCCTTCAAATATCCGAAGGACTTCACGTTCGGCCACGCGATCAGCGTGCTCATGCTGGCTCTCGCGGCGACCGCCTCGACCGAGTATGCCCGCGAGGCCATCCGCAAGCCTTTCGTGATCGGCGAGCATATGTACTCGAACGGCGTTCGCGTCCGCGACGTGGCCCGCTTCAACCAGGACGGCTACCTGGCGAATTCCATGTGGGCGCCTAAGGGGCCGAACGCGACACCCATCGACGTCGGCCGCGTCATCTTCCGAGGGGAATGCATGAGCTGCCACACGATCGACGGCTACCGGTCGATGAGAGGCTTCCTCGCTATCCGGGACGACAAGGCGCTCGACAACATGATCCAAATGCTGCGAAGCAGCAAGTCCGACGCCCCCTACCACGCCTTCATGCCGCCCCTCGTCGGCACCGATGCGGAGATCGCCGACCTCCGGGCCTACCTCATCTACCTGCGAGGCCCCGGACCGAACGCGAAGGTCGCGGAAAAGTAGGCGGGAGGAGAGGATTGAGGATTAGAGGATTAGAGGATTAGAGGATTGAAGGGTTGGAGGGTTGAGGGTTGAGGGTTGAGGGGGAAACGTGGCGTTGGGCGTTCGGGGAACGTGACACTCCGTACCTCAGTGCCAGATCCTAACGCCTACGAATCCTCCAATCCTCCCAATCCTCCCAATCCTCCCAATCCTCCAATCCTTCCAATCCTCTAATCCTCCAATCCTCCAATCCTCCAATCCTCCAATCCTCCCAATCCCGTCCTCCCCCCGCAATCGGCTATAACTTGTCTCATGCGCTGGATCGCAGGTCTTTTTCCCCTTCTCACGTTCACCCTCGCGCAAGGCGAGTCCTTCCTCACCCGGCCCGATATCCACGGCAACCAAGTCGTCTTCACGGCGGAAGGAGACCTGTGGCTTTGCGACCTGGGCTCCGGCGAAGCGCGCCGGCTGACGGCCGACCCCGGCGTCGAGTCGGAGGCGCACTTCTCTCCGGACGGCAGCCAAATCGCCTTTACCGCCAACTACGACGGCGGCTCCGAAGCCTATGTCATGCCGATTGCCGGCGGCATCCCGAAGCGCCTGACTTATACGGCCATGGGCTCCGAAGTCCTCGGATGGACGCCCGACGGCAAGGACGTCATCTTCCGCACGAGCAGCAAGATGTACGCACCCTTGGTCGAGACTTTCTCGACTCAAGAGCTGTTCACCGTCCCCTCGACCGGCGGACTACCGGTGAAGATCGCGGTGCCGCGCGGCTCTTTCGCGTCGATGAACGCCGACGGCCACACCCTCGCCTACGTGCCGACCAGCAACGAATGGATGAATTGGTTCCGATATCAGGCCGGCGAAGCGGACAGCATCTGGATCGCCGACCTGAACGCCCACACGTTCAAGAAGATCACGAACAGCCTCGGCGTCGACACGCAGCCGGTTTGGGTCGGGAAGACGATCTACTTTGTCTCCGAACGCTCCGGCGTCCGGAATCTCTGGAGCCTCGATCCGAACTCGAAGGCGGTCAAGCAGATCACCTTTTCGACCGGCGAACCGGTCCGCTATCCCTCGACCGATGGCAAGAAGGTCGTCTTCGAGCTGGGGCCTGGCGTCAGCGTGTACGATCCCGGCACGGGCAAGACGACGGCCGTGAGCGTGAACCTCCAGTCCGACCACGTCCACGCCCGCCCCTTCCAGTACCCGATCGCGGGAGGCGACGCCGCCGATATCAGCCCGACCGGCAAGCGGGTCGCGATGATCGCGCGGGGACAGCTCGTGACCGTGCCCGCCGCGGAGGGCACGATGCACGACGTCGTCAACGACTCCGGCCAGCGCGTGATCGGGGCCGCGTGGTCGCCCGACGGAAAGACCATCGCCTACGTCAGCGACGCCTCCGGCGAGGAGCAGATTTGGGTGGCCGACTCGGCCGGAGCGAACGCGCCCAAGCAGCTCACCCACGACCTGAAGGGCGAGCATTCGGCGCCGGTTTGGTCGCCGGACGGCAAGTGGCTGCTGATCGGGGACCGGGAAACCAACATCCAGCTCGTCGACGCGACGACGGGCGCGGTCAAGCTGATTTCCCACAGCGACTTCGGCGTCTCCTACGACGCGGTCACGACCGACTTTGTCTTTAGCCCCGACAGCAAGTGGATCGCCTACAGCCAGAACGGCCCGCGCTTCATCACTCAGGTCTTCCTATATGAAATCGCGACGGGCAAGTCGGCGATGGTCGGCGATCCGACGATCACGTCCTCTTCGGTAGGCTTTTCGCCGGACGGCCTCTACCTCTACTTCCTCCAGCAGCGAAGCATTGGAATGGAAGAAGAGGAGGGGACGGGGGTCATCACCCACAAGTTCCAGAACAAGCTGACGGCGGCCGCTCTCGCCTCGACCACAGCGACGCCCTTCGTCGTGAAGAACGAGGAGGAGAACGATACGACCAAGCCGCCCGCGCCTGCCGATCCGAAGAAGATGGTCGTCGATCTGGATGGAATCTCGGACCGCGTCTTCGACATGAAGGCCCCCGCCGGCCCCTATACCCAGCTTCTCGCCGAGCCGGGACGCGTCCTGCTGCTTGCTCCCACCGGGCTATCCGCCTACGACATCAACACGAAGGCGTTGACCACGCTCAGCCCCGGCATCAGCTCGATCAACCTTTCGGCCGACGGCAAGAAGCTGCTCGTACGCGGCCTGGCAGGTCCCCAGGTGGTCGATGCCATGACCGGCCCCTTCCCCCCGAACGCGGGATTGGTGAAGACGTCCGGCATGACGGTTACGGTGGACCCCGCCGCCGAGTGGAAGCAGATCTTCCTCGAATCGTGGCGCGTGGGCCGGGACTTCTTCTATGACCCGAACATGCACGGCGTCGATTGGAAGGCGATCAAGGCGAAGTACGAGGCCCAGCTTCCTCTCGTGGGAGATCGCAGCGACCTCACCCGGCTCCTCTCGGACATGGTCTCCGAGCTCAACACGGGGCACTGCTATGTGAACGGCCCTTCGCCCTTCCCGACCCGCGCGCCTCGGCTTGGCTCGCTCGGCGTCGATCTGGCCTACGACGAAACCGCCGGCGCTTACAAGATCACCCACATCTTGCGCGGCGACGCCTGGGTCCCCGAATCCAAGTCGCCGCTCGCCGAGATCGGCCTCGGCATCAAGGAAGGGGATTATCTTCTGAAGATCGGGCCAAACAAGCTGACGAAGGGCCAGAATCCGGATGCCCTCCTCGTCGGAACGGCCGGCCAAACGATCATGGTGACGGTGAACTCCAAGCCGACCCTCGAAGGCGCGCGGACTCTGCCGATCGTGCCGATCTCCAACGACATCGGCCTTCGGATGCGCGACTGGATTAAGAGCCGCCGCGAGTACGTCGCGAAGGCTTCGGGCGGCCAAATCGGCTACGTGTACGTTCCCGATATGGAAACCGGCGGCGCGGACGAATTCGCTCGAGGCTACTACCCCGCGACCGACAAGCCGGGCATCATCGTCGACGTGCGGGGCAATGGAGGCGGCTTCATCTCCGGCAACCTGCTGGCCCGGCTCGACACGAAGATCACCGGCTACTTCACGTTCCGCTCGGGCGGGAACTACCGCCGCGAGATGTGGGCTCCTCAGGGCAAGGTCGTCGCCGTCACCAACGAATGGGCCTTCTCCGACGGCGAGTATTTCTCGGAATACTTCAAGCGGCTCAAGATCGGCCCGCTCGTCGGCCACCGGACGGGCGGCGGCGAAGTCGGCTCCGGCGGCGGCTACGCGCTCGTCGACGGAGGCTCGATCTTCATCCCGAACTACGGCGCGTGGACGGGCAACGACTGGGTCGTCGAAGGCCGGGGCGCAGTGCCCGACTACGAGGTCGACCAGGACCCGGCGTCCGTAATGGCCGGCAAGGACCCGCAGCTCGACAAGGCGATCCAGCTCATCCTGGACGACCTGAAGGCGCACCCGTACAAAGCCCCGCAGCACCCGCCGTTCCCGGTAAAGACCGGCGGCAGCCGGAGCGGCTACGGTAAGGGAGGCTAGCCGGAGGCTGTAGTCGCCGGGTTCATCCCGGCGCGCCCGAGGGCGAAGAGGGCGCTTCGCGCCCGCAACCGTAAAGGTTGCGACTACAGATGCTCCATATCTATCCCAACTCCGAGTGCGTAATCGGGAAGCCGAAGGCTGTAGTCGCCGGGTTTACCCCGGCGCGCCCGAAGGGCGAAGAGGGCCCTTCGGGCCCGCAACCGTGAAGGTTGCGACTACAGATGCTCCGCATCTTTCCCGACTCCAAGTGCGTAATCGGGAAGCCGAAGGCTGTAGTCGCCGGGTTTACCCTGGCGCGCCCGAAGGGCGACGAGGGCCCTTCGGGCCCGCAACCGTGAAGGTTGCGACTACAGATGCTTCGCATCTTTCCCGACTCCAAGTGCGTAATCGGGGTACGCCGAAGCAATGCTGCCGCTCTTCCCGAATCCGGGAAGAGCGGCAACGGGTCGGCTTAGCGGCCGCCCTTGGCGGCGCTGGCCGCCTTGTACTCGTCGAGCTTCTTCTGGGCGCTGTCGACGTACTGTTGAGGAGCGCCCATCGCTTGAAGGGCCTGGACAGCCATCCCTTGCCACTTGACGGCATCGCTCGCGTTGCCGCTCTTGGCGCAGACCTGCGCGTAGACGGTTTCGAAGCCATAGTCGGGATCGACGCAGTTCTCGGCCTCCTTCATCAGCTTCATGGCGAGCGTGTAGTCCGGCTTGCCCGCGACCGAGTCGTCGCCGGTGATGGCGCCGGCGAGCTGCATCAGAACCAGCGGAGCGTTGGCGTACTCGCCGACCACGTGGTCCGCGAACTTCGCCGCGGCCGCCGGATCGGTGTGGGTGAGGGCCACGTACTTCGAGGGCACCGTGAACGTGACGGCGAAGGGCATGTCTTCCTCAACCTGGTCGGAGAGGATGGCGACCTTGGCGTAATCCTTCGCCTTCTGAGCCTCTTGCAGGTCCTTCATGACGTCCTGGCCCTTCTTGAGGCGATCCTGCCAATCCGCGGCGATCTTTTCGGCGGCGGCCTTATCGAACTTGTGGTCGAGGACGAGGGGGAGCGCTTCGCCAAGGCCCATGAGCGGGTGGCCGATCCAGGCGATCTTGCCCTCCTGATCGACGATGAACGCGGCCGGGATGCCGTGCTGGCCGGCGGCCATCATCCAGGTATTCGCCATCACCTTCGCCGAACCGTCGGCGGCGACGTTATAGGCCATCATGTCGTGGGCGTGCTCGACGAAGCTCTCGACCTTGGGCATCGTATCCGCGGTCTTGTCCTTCATCGCGTTCTCTTCCCAAACGCTGACGCCGGTGAAGACGACCTTTCCATTGAACTTCTTGGCGAGCTCGGAGAGATGGGGCATGCCGACTTTGCACGGACCGCACCAAGTGGCCCAGAATTCGACGACGTGGACCTTGCCGTCCTTCAGATCGATCGGCTGGCCCTTGATCCACTTCATCACCGAAATGGCGGGAGCAGGATCGCCGACGTGGAGCGTCACCGACGGCGCCTGCGCTTTAAGCTGCGCGGCGGCAAATGCGGCGCTCGCGGCCAAGCCGATGGCCGTGACAAATCGAGTGGTGCGAGAGTAGTTCATAAGTGCCTCCAAGGTTCCGAGAAAAACAGGGTCCAAGATGGACGGACTGACGTTGTTACGGAGATTCTACGCCCAGTTGCCACTACCTGGCTCGCTTTTTGTCGGATATTGGCAGTTGCCGACCTGAGGGCGGTTTGACGGTACAACAAGCGAATGGCCTTCTTCTTGGCTCTCGCCGCTCTCGTCGCCATCTCGGGAGGCGACGGCCCCTCGAAAACTCCGCCGGTCGACCAGCCACTGAACATTCCGCCGCCGGCTTCTCGATTCGACCTCGAAGACCCGGTGGGCGGGCTGCCTCCCATCATGCTCGATTGGATCAACGACAGCATCGGGCTGGCCCAGCAGGCGACTCGCGGCGCGAAGAAGTATCAGGCCCGGATCATGTGGATCGATGCGACCGCGAACATCGACCGCTACAACACCGAGGACAAGATCGTCGCCCTCGTCAAGGAGCTGAAAGACATTGGCTTCAACACGATCGCCCTCGACGTCAAGCCGATCTCCGGCCAGGTCATCTACAAGAGCAAATACGCGCCGAAGCTGACCGAATGGCGCGGCAAGACTCTTCCGCCCGACTTCGATCCTCTCGCCATCTTCGTGCGCGAAGCGAAGAAGGACGGCATCACCCTCTGCGTTTCCCTGAACGCCTTCAGCGAGGGGCATAACCTCATGAAGACCGGCCCCGCCCTCTCGGGCCCGATGGCGAATTGGCAGTCGGTTCTGTACGAAACAAAGGTGCAGGTGAAGTCGGTCGCCGACACCGGCTTTCCCGTCAGCACCGACTTCAACAAGCTGCCCGACCCCTCGATGATCGGGGCCTTCAACGACGCGAGCAAGCTGCCGCCCGCCGCCGACACGTTCTTCTGGGTGGCCCTCAACCGCTTTGGCATGATTGTCCAATCGGAAGCGGGATCGCAGATCGCAAAGGCGAAGATTCCCAACATGGGCTGCATCCTGGTTGGACAGGGCGCGGGCGCCGACTTCCTGAAGCAGGTCGGCTACGTCAATTCGAAGCTCACGTTCGACACGACGCCTGACTTCGTCCCCTCCGGCCAGCGGCCCGACGAGCAAATCCCGCTCATGGTCAACCCGCTCCTTCCCGAAGTGCAGGAATACGAGAAGAACATCGTGCGAGAAATCCTGACGAACTACAACGTCGACGGGATCATGTACGACGACCGCCTGCGCTACGCGGGGATGGACGCGGACTTCTCCCCCTACACCCAGCACGAGTTCGAGAAGTACGTCAAGGCGCGCGTCGACTGGCCGGAAGACGTCTTCAAGTTCACGCTCAGCCCGAGCCTGGAGCGAGGCGTCGATCCGGGGCCCTACTACGGAGCCTGGATGACCTGGCGGGCCCAAGAGCTTCGCAACTACGTCATGATGATCCGCCAAACGATCAAGTCGATCAAGCCGGACGCCCTTTTCGGCGTCTACGCCGGCTCCTGGTATGGCGAGTATCCCCGCCTGGGTCAGAACTGGGCGGCGCCGGAGGCCGACGCCGGCTTCTGGTTTCTGACCCCGGAGTACGCGCAGACCGGTATCGCGCCCCAACTCGATTTTCTTATTACCGGCTGCTACTATCCCACGCCGACGATCAAGGAGGCCATGAAACAGGCCATTCCCATCGGCTTCACGATCGAGGCCGCGGGCCAGCTTACGAACCGCCTGGTGCGCGACCAGACCTGGACCTACGCCGGCATCGCCCTCGACCAATTCAAGGACAATCCGGATGGCCTCAAAGCCGCTCTCCAGGCCGCGTGCGGCTCGACCCAGGGCGTGATGATCTTCGACCTCTCCCACAACTTCGAGGCGTCGGCGAACGTGTTCCTCTCCGCCTTCCACGACCCCGTCCAGGCGCCGCACCAGGTGCCCGGCCTACTCAGCGAGGTGCGGAAGCGCCGCGCGGCCGTGGACAAGCTCGGCAAGCCGGACCCGGCCATCGTCATCAGCGGAGGCGCTTCGGGAACGGGACAGTAGGAGCGGCATCTTGCCGCCGCCGACCCCAACGGCCGAGGCGGGGCAGGGCAATCAGGATCAAGACGACGGTCGCGACTTCGCCTTCGTTTGGCCCGAAATAGCTGGTATCCGAATAGGCGAAGCCGGTTAGAATGACTGGCCCTCGATGAAGGAAATTGACGGCCACCTTTCCGATCAAGGCGGCAAAAACGATGAGGCCGCCGCCGAACGCGACGGCCTTGGCAATATTCCGGGGTGACCACGGCGCACTTGGAAGACTTCGGCCGTCGCCCACGAGCCGGTCGGCGTTTCGCCAGAGGATGCCGGCGAGGAGAAGGGAGAAGGCGATTGGGAACAAGAGCATTCCCCACATCCAGGATTGCCCGGCGGGCATCGCTTCGAAACGAACGAGTCGGCACGCACCGATCGACTCGACCAAACAGGCGATCGCAAGGATTCGCGCCATGAGAAAACCGGCCGCGCGCGTGGATAGCTTCACGAATCCGTCTCCTCGGTTCGCACGTCGAAAGCCATCTTCCAACCGAACGGGATGATCAAGGCAAAGACGACACAGGAGATTACTCCTCCCCTTAGCGCGGCCGATTCATACGGAGAGCGGAGAGTTGCCACGACATAGTAGAGAAAGAGCGGCAACCGAACGAGAGCCATCAGGAAAGCGATCCCCGCAATACACAACCCAAGAGCCGATCGGACGGTTAGCGGATCGTCCTCCGCTCCGGCCGCGTCTTGCGGACCGAAACGGTCGGCGCCACACCAAAGAGAAATCGCGAGGGCCAAGTAGGCTAACGGGGCGACCACGTCCCCCAAGACAGACGTAATGAGAACGCCATCTTGTTGGAGTCGGTCGGCCGACGCCGCGAAGCTGTCGATGACAAGCAATCCGATCCAAACTGCCAATCCCCGGGCGACGATGTAGCCCGCCGTCTTTCCGCTCATACTTGCAAGACGCAGAGGGGCGCCTTCCGCGTCGCGGACGAAGCGATTCGCTAGAATAGAGCGCGTATGCCAAGAACCCTCCTGATCACCGATAACGAGGGGTGCCTCACGCCGGGTAAGGGGCGCGCTTTCGATCTGGAGGGACTCCAGGCGCTGGCTCGAGCGCTGGCAGCGAATCCGGAGATCAAGCTCACGATCGCCACCGGCCGCCCGGCCAGCTATGTCGAGGCGCTTCTTCAGGCGACGGGATGCATGATCGACGAGCCGGTGATCTGCGAAGGAGGAGCCGTCCTTTACTTCCCGTCTACCGACCGGACGGAGCTTCTCGGCGAACCGGCGGACGGCCCGGCTCTTATGGCCGAGCTGAACGGCGTCGCCTACCGGCTCGAGCCGGGCAAGCAGTGCTGCGTCAGCTTCTATCCGGAGGGCAATGCGACGACCGCAGAAATCGCCCGGCGCTTGATCGAGGCCGGCTTCGGCGAGAAATACACGCTTCTGAGCTCGGCGGCGGCCGTCGATGTCACGCCGCGAGGCGTGGACAAGGCTTTCGGCGTCGACGAACTGCGTAAACGCCTGCTCGGCTCGTACGACGTCTTCGCCGGATTCGGAGACAGCGGCAACGACGGGCCGCTCCTGCGAGCCTGCGACATCGCGGGCTGCCCTTCCAATGCAACCGAGGAAATCCGAGCCCTGAGCGAATTCCGTTCCGACCACCCCCATGTTTGGGGACTTCTCGCGTTTATCGAGCATCTGTCATAAACAAGTTCTTCCGTTACGTGACGTAAAGTTGCGTGATAATGGGTAGCAATGCCCGCCGAGGAACACCGAATCCGCCCAAGCATGCGGCGGCTGGTCTTTTGGGAGTCCCTGAAGCTGGGGCTCGCCTATCGCGTGCGTGTGCTGGTGCCACTTATTCTGCAGGTCCTTCGCACGGGATGGATTTGGCTGGTCGCGGTCATCGGCTTCCTAAGCTCGGTCGAGCAGCTCAAGGACCTTTGGGGCATCTCCGCCGCGCGCAGCTTCTTCATCAACACGCTTCCCGACGAGATTAAAGCCGTCCTCAAGGAGCTCAACTTGGCGCCTTGGGCAGCATGGGCAATCCTCGCCATCGTTTTCGTGACCGTAGGGACTCGCCTCTGTGCGGACCGAAGGCGGATGTTCCGCATCGCCACCGGACGCCTCAACGACCGGCGGAAGCCCGAGCTTCGCGCCGTCAAGAAGAACCGAGAAGCGGAGATTCTGCTCGGCATCCTCAACACCGGCCGAACGCGCCCCGACCGAGCCGTCTTCGATCTCCTCGTGAAGTATTGGGAGAACTACAGCACCGAGGATTTGAAAGTTCTCAAAGCAACTTCCGGCCGATTCAGCTATCCGGTCGCCTGCGTTCCCCTGCCGGATCGGATCACCGTCAATCGCCAAGAGATTCCCCAAGAGAGGATGCTCGACCACCTCGTCCAGGTCGACGTCTCGCGGCGCGACGAGATGCCGGCGAAGGGACGTAAGAAGCCCGGCTGGCGCGAGCCTCGGTTCCTCGTTCGCTTCAGGGGTCCGGACAAGGAGCAAACGGGATTCCGCGACGACTTCGAGGGCTACAACATCACGCTCCGTAGATTGAAGATCAAAGACGGCGTCGCCCAGTTGCCGATCGATGCCACGCTCCAGCAATACGGGAATATCATGGACACCAGCGATGCGTTGATCCAGGAGTTGTTCCTCTTTGGAGCGCTCAATCGGGCGCCGACCGAGGTACAGGATGGCGAGATGCTGAGCTTCCTGCCTTGGCGGCGGAGCATCCACCCAAGGGGCCAGATCGTAGATGCGGTTACAAACCCGTCCGGGCGCGCCGCCGGCTTCGGCGTCGCGGCGCTCGTGGTCTTTCGGGAGCGGAAGGCGGATGGTTCCGGATATGAAATGAAGGCGATCTACGGCCACCGGACCGACCAGGTTGGCACTTACAAGGATGTGGATCACGTGATCCCAGCCGGAATGACGAACTGCATCCCGCCCTCGTTGGACAGGGATGGCCGCGACGCGGGGATTCTCTCCCCCGATGGCTATTACCGGGTCACCAAGATGATCGAAAAGGAGTTCCTCGAAGAGCTGTTCAAAGTCGAATGGGCTTCTCGCGTCAACGAGCAATACGGCACGACGAACTGGGTCACCCGCGTCGACCGGAAATGCGAAGAGCTTTTATACGGCCCAAAGGGGCGCTACAGAGCAAGCATCTACCTCACCGGCCTCGTCATCGACCTCCTCAATTACCGCCCGGAAATATGCGCCCTGATCCTCATCGACAGCCCGGAGTGGTGGGAGAAGTTCGAGCCAACCGGGCCGAACGACGCGGGACGGGTCCAGATCAACTACGAGAATCACATCATGGCGAAGTACGTCGACGTCCTCGACGACAACGCAGTGGCCCAAGCCTTCCCTCCCGAGGGCTCGGTTATCAGCGGGGCGGCCGCCTTTCATCTCGGTATTCGCAAGGTAAGGCAATTGATCGAGGAAGGGCGTATTGCCCTCGAATCGCCACGGGCCGGGGTTTAGCGAGACTCAGCCAACACAGGTAGAATAACGGACAGATGCGTATCGCCGATTGGGCGCGTCGCGTGGCTCTTTCGCCATATCTCTCCTCCCCGCTCGCTCTGGAATCTTCGTGTGAGTGGCAGTCGGTCGCGCCTGAGGCTCGGGCATTTCTGCTCGCGGGAGCCTATCAGCGGCGTCCGCGCAAGACCCTGATCGTCACCGCGAACTACGAGCGGGCCCTCGCCTGGCACGCCAAGCTCGTGCTTGCCGGGGTGCCGCAGGATCTCATCTGCGACCTTCCCTCCGGCACGTCGGCCCTGTTCGAGGACTCGACGCCCGAGCACATCGCCTTATCCGACCGGCTCGGCGCGCTTCGCGCGCTCACCGAGGATCGGCCATGGGTCGTTCTGACGACGCCGCAGGCCGTTCTGGAGCGAACCCTGCCGAAAGAAGTCCTCACCGACGCCTTTATCGAGATCGCGCCGGGCGACGAGATCGACCCGGAAAAGCTGCTCCAGCAGCTTGTGAACCTCGGCTACGAGCCGCAGGAACCGGTGCGCCTGCCGGGACAGTTCAGTCGCCGCGGCGGCATCGTCGACATCTTCGCGGCCGGGCGCGAACTGCCGGTTCGCATCGAGCTCTTTGGGGACGAGGTCGAGAGTATCCGGCTCTTCGATCCGAATTCCCAGCGGTCGGTCGGACAAATTAAGAACCTCAAGCTGGTCCCGAGCCGGGAGACGCTGTACACCCTCGGCGACGCCGACTACAAGACGATGCTGCTGGACAGCGTCGAGCGGGAGGGTGCGAGCCTCTCGGACGACGCCGCCCGACTCCTGGAAGAGCTCGTTACCGGCGACGCCGAAGCTCTCGACCAAAAGCAGTATTTCGACCGCCTCGAGCTCTACCGCCCGCTTCTGCATCCCGATTCTGGGTGCGCTTTGGACCTGCTCGACGAGGAGGACCTGCTCGTCCTCGACGAGCCGCTGGAGCTGGAATCGATCGTGTCCCGCGCAGAGGAGGAGTTGGGTCAGGCCTTGGAGGGCCGCCACAATCGGGGCGAGATTCTGAAGAGCTACGTCGGCGATTTCATGCTTCCGCCCGACCATCTGGCGAGCCACGCCTTCACACTGAGCATGAGTGCGATGAACGCGCTTCCGGAGTGGCTGTCGCTTGCGCGGCGAGTGGACATCGGCGCGACTTCCCTTGAACCGTACCGTGGCCGGGCCGAGCACCTCGCACTTACCTTGCGTAACTGGATAAAGGAGGACTTCACGCTCCTTTTCTCCACGGACCAGCCGAACCGGGCTCGCTCCGTTCTCAGCCAGGCCGAGATCTTCGTGCGCAGCGCGCCCGTTCTCGAGGAAGAAGAAAAGCCTCAAACCACAAACCACAAATCACAAACCACATCTGCCGGCGAGCCCTCCACCCCCCAACCCCCCTCCTCAGTTTCCCGCGCTCCGGGCAAAGCGACTCCACAAGATTCTCGCCGCGAGGAAACCGAGGAGGGGGGCTCTCCCGGAGCCTTCCTCGCCGACGGGAATCTCGGCGGGGGATTTATCATCCCTGGCGCGAAGGTGGCGATCGTTACGGATGCCGAGCTGTTCGGGGTGGCCCGCCTCAAGCTGCCTCAGAGGCGCTTCATGGAAGGAGCCCCGATCGCGACCGTCCTCGACCTGAAGCCGGGCGACTACGTCGTGCATATCCAGCATGGCATCGGCATCTTCCGCGGCCTCGTCAAGCGGGTCGAGCAGGGCGTCGAGAAGGAATTCCTCTTCGTCGAATATCAGGCCCCCGACAAGCTCTTCGTCCCCGCCGACCAGCTCGACCGCATCCAGAAATACCTCAATCCCGGAGACGCTCAGCCCAAGCTGAACAAGCTCACAGGAGGTGAGTGGCAGCGCACGTTGGGAAAAGCCAAGGAGGAGGCCAAAGAGTTCGCGCGAGATCTGGTGAAGCTCTACGCGATGCGACGGCGCGTGCAAAGGAAGCCCTTTCCGCCCGACACGCCCTTCCAGCAGGAGATGGAGCAGACCTTCCCCTGGGTGGAGACTCCGAGCCAGCATCTGGCGATCGAAGAGACGAAGAAGGACCTTGAGCTTCCCTGGCCGATGGACCGCCTGGTCTGCGGCGACGTGGGTTTCGGGAAGACGGAAGTTGGGATAAGAGCCGCTTTCAAGGTCGTACAGGACGGTAGGCAGGTTGCCGTGCTCTGCCCGACGACGATCCTTTCCGAACAGCACTTCCGCAACTTCGAGGAGCGGCTCGGACCGTTCGGCGTGCGGATCGGGCTGCTCAACCGCTACACCCACGCCGACATGAAGCGGAGCGAGCTGGAGCGCCTGAAGCGCGGCGAGCTCGACATCGTCATCGGTACCCATTCCCTCCTAGGCACCGGCGTCGAGTTCAAGAACCTGGGCCTGACCATCGTCGACGAGGAGCAGAAATTCGGCGTGAAGCAGAAGGAAATGCTGAAGAAGCTGCGGACCGAGGTCGACGTCCTCACTCTGAGCGCGACCCCGATCCCCCGCACCCTCAGCATGGCTTTGATGGACATCCGCCAGATGTCCCTCATCAACGATCCGCCTCCCGGACGCCTGCCGATCCGCACCTTCGTGCGCCCGTACGCGAGCGAGGTCGTGCGCGAGGCGATCCTGCGCGAGCTGGCCCGCGGCGGTCAGGTCTTCTACGTCTATAACCGCGTCGAATCCATCGGCCACATCGCGGAAAAGCTGCGCAACGTCGTCCCGACCGCGCGCATCGGCGTCGCCCACGGGCAGATGAACGAGAAGGAAATCGAGCCGATCATGGTCGGCTTTATCAAGGGCGAGATCGACATTCTCCTCTCGACGACGATCATCGAATCCGGCATCGACATCTCGAACGTCAACACGCTCATCGTCGAGCAAGCCGACCGGCTCGGCCTCGCCCAGCTCTATCAGCTTCGCGGCCGAGTCGGCCGCTCCGACCGCCAGGCTTACGCCTATCTGCTCTACAACAGCGGGCGCGAGCTGAACGAGGGCGCGATGCAGCGCCTCCAGGCCCTCCAGGAATTCTCGACCCTCGGCTCCGGCTACTCCCTCGCCTTCCGCGATCTCCAGATCCGCGGCGCCGGAGAATTGCTGGGGGCGAAGCAGCACGGCGCGATGGCAAACGTCGGCTACGAGCTCTTCACCCAGCTTATCAACGAAGCGGTCGCCCAGCTCAAGGATGCGGTCGACGGCGCGCCGGCTACGGTAAGCGAGGTCGAGGACCCACTGGCTCAGCTCGAGCCGCTGCCGACCTACGACGTTCCGGTCGAGGCCTTTCTGCCCGATTCCTACATCAAGGACCAGGCCCAGCGGCTCTACTACTATCAGCGGATGATGTCCTGCCGGGACGAGGACACACTCGGCAAAGTCCAAGCCGAAGTCGAGGACCGCTACGGCCACCCCATGGAGGAGGTTCGCAACGCCTTTGCGATCATGGGCCTGCGAATGCGCGGTCAGGCGTTCGGGATCCAGAAGCTGGAGGCGAAGCAGGGCCGGATCGCCGTGCAGTTTAGGGACCGAGGGGAGATCCCGCCCCGCGTGTTCAGCATCATCGGCCACAAGCACCGGGATGCCTATCTGACGCGCGAGTCCTACATCTGGCCGTTCGGAGGCAACCCGATCTCCGCGATCGAGCGGATGCTTATGGCGTTCGAGGCGGCAACGAAGCAGTACGAAGAAGAGCGGGCGAGCCTGGGCGTGTAAATAGTAGCGCAGGCTTCCAGCCTGCTTTAGACGGCGTTTGGCGTTCGGGGCCCTCCACCCTCAACCCTCAACCCTTAATCCTTAATCCTCCAATCCTCCAATCCTCCAATCCTCAATCCTCAGTCCCTCTCATTTGCCCGAGAAGAACACGACGAATCCGAAGCCGAGGCTCGTCGACGACTCGTCGGGTAATCGCGTGCGGTCGGAACCGATTTGGAGAATGCCTTGGACGGCGACGTTGTTTGCGACAAAGTAATTCGCGCCGATGACCCCTCCGAAGAAATCCTCCTTGAAGCCGCCTTGCGCGGTAGCGTGCTCGTAGATGCCGCCGACGAAGGGATCGAAGAGCCGGCCCTTATGTCCGAAATGCCAGCGAAGGCCGAGGCCATATACGATTTCGTCGGCGTTGAAGCCGCGGTCGACGGCGAAAGGAAGACGAACCTCCAGGTTGTCGGTCACGAAATAGCCTGGTGTGACCTGGAACAGGGTGATCGAATCGGAATGCTGCGACTTGAAGTATTGCAGTGAAAAGCCGACGCTGTAGGCGCCCTTCTCCGGCGCAACCGGCCTGATCGATTGGCCAAAACATAGGCACGTGCCGGCAAGAAGAAATCCACCGAGAATGATCGCTTTCATGTTCAATTCCGGAGCGTATCCGTTTGGGTCTTAAAAAAACAGCGCGCGGCATCAAGCCGCGCGCTTCTGGAGGAGAGGTTAGAAGTTGGTCTACTTCAAACCGGCGAAGAAGATCGTGAAGCCCATGTCGAACTGGATCTCCGACTCCGTCGCGCCGGACTGGCGGAACTGCTCCCAGATGAACGTGCCGGTGACGGCGACGTTATTCGCCACGAACCAGTGAGCGCCAACTTCGCCGCCCCACAGGGTCGAGTCAGACTCACCGGTCGCGTGGTTGACCTGGTAGACCGCGCCAACGAACGGCTTCAGCAAGCTGTTGTTCGGGCCGCCGAAGTAGTAGCGAACTTCCGGGCCGAAGAACGTCGAGTCGAAACCGCTGGAGTGATCCCAACCAACCGCGAGGCCGACTTCGATGTTGTCGGTCACGAAATAGGTGGGCACGGCGCGGAGGCTCGTCTGCGAGTCCGAATGCTGGGCCTTGAAATAGTCGACGCTAAAACCGAGGGACCAAACGCCTTTCTTCGGCGCCATCGGCGTGATGTTCTGCGCCGAGCAAAGAGTGAGAGCTCCTGCAAGGAGACACCCCGTGGTGATAAGTTTCATAGTTGTTCTCCTGTTTTTGCCTCACCCTGAAAGGCCGTGCATCCTGCACTGGCTATACCTTCATCCTGGAGGCGCGACTAGTTTATCAAGTTGCACTTAGTTGCGCTACCTCTGTAGGGCGAATTAGATAGAGAAGCCGCAAAAAATCGCGGTTCACCGAACCTAAATGCCAACGCGCCGTGGCGATCGATTCGGCGCTAAAAGACCTATGGTGTTCTCGCCGACTCCAACCGGGACCCTTCGTCCCGGCGACTCTCATGTTTGTTTAGGAGGTAATCCATGTCCGATTGGAAGAGAGCTCTTACGCTATTGGCGCTCGGCGCGACCGCCCGATCGTGATCGACGGTCTCTGGGGCCTTTCGTCCGGCAATGGCCACCTCGCCGGCAACGCCGGTAAGCTCTACTTCACGGCCGGCCCGAACGGCGAAGACAACGGCTTGTTCGGCTATATCGCCGCGACGCGCGGGCGGTGGGGAGGAGTGAAAGGGGTCGCCCACTCACCCTTTCACCCTTTCACCCAGTCACCCGGTCACCCGGTCACCCGGTCACCCGGTCACCCTTTCAGCGAAGCGGCGTAGCCGATGAAGTTCCCGCTCGGGTCCTTCAACGTGAATTCGCGCATCCCGTAGAACTGGTCGGCGATCGGGCTGACGATCTCGATTCCGGCCGCTTGGACGCTTTCGTAAATCCCGTCGGCGCTGTCCACGAAGTTGTAGATCATCGAGGCTTCGGGCTTCTCCTTCTTCATGAAGTGGATATGCTGCCCATCTTTGCTCGCGCCGCCATACTCGCCTTCGTGGTTCCAAGGCTCCCCGAAGCCAAGCTTCTGGCAGAAGAAATCGAGACCTTCCTGAACATCCCGAACCTGAAGAACGGGAATGGGTTGTTTTAGCGTGTAGGATGTCATAACGCCAAGCAGTATAGCAGATATTTGTCTACTATTTTGCTTTCAATAGATAGAGTCGGCGAAGGCCGTTATTGACCGGTTGGCTCCGCCCAATCGTGAAATATTGGGCGGCCTGTTCCTCGAAGTAGGCCTCGGTGAAGTGGGAGAAGAGATGGTCGCGCCCCACCGAAATCGACTTGAACATCGGGTCGGCAGGCGAGACGAACTCGATCACGGCGTAGCCCTTCGTTATCTGCCGGGCCACGCGCAAGACCTCCTGCATCGGCACACGCTCGGTCACCGTCATATGGTGGATCACCGCCAGATAGAGAACGAGGTCGAATGCGCCCTCCACCCGCTCCAGGAAGGAGGGATTCTCCCGGTTGGCCCAGCCGACGGCCGGGGTCGGGCGGGTCAGGTCGACGGCGAGGCTCAGCACGTCCTTCCCTTCCTTCCTCGCGGTGAGATAGGCCTCGTCGAGAGCGGGGAGATCGTAATCGATGCCGACAACCTTCGCTCCGGACTCGGCGGCCATCCGGCTGAAATGACCGGTGTTGCAGCCGACGTCGAGCGCGGTCGCCGGCTTCGCCTCCTTCACGGCGTCGCGGATGAACTGCTCCTTGACCTTAAAGCTCTCCGCGTCGTAGCTGTGCGTTTGCATGTAGCCGCGCCACATGCTGCTCGCCTTTTCCGGCGCAACCCGCTCCAGGGCATGCCGCAGGCCCTTGAGGGTCGAGCGCAAGACGAATTGGGCGGCTTCGGGCGCCAGCTTCCGCGCCGCCGCCAGCCTCTCCGAGGAAGGCTGCGATTTCCCTTTGGCCAGCTTGGCGGGGAGGCGAACCTGTCCGATCACGTCCCGGTCGAAGCGAGCGGTTCCCCGGAACCAGCGCGCCGCTTCCTCCGGCTGGATGCCGTCGCGATGGGAGGCGAGCAGCTCGTTCGGGGCGAGGCCGAGCAGCTTCCAGGCGAGGAGGGGAATCAGGAAGGTACGGCCGAATTGCCCGGCGGGAATCCAGATCGGATCGGCGGGATCGCGCTTTTCGAAGGAGAGCACGTCGATGAAGATCGGCTCGGTACCGTTGAAGAGCACGTTCGACGGGGTCGCGTCCTTCAACCCCCAGCCGGCCGCCAATCCCTCTTCGGCGAGCGCGAGGGTCAGGTCGGCGGCCCGGTAGAGCATCTCCGGCGGCCATTCGTGGGCGAAGCTGGGAAAGACGACGCGCGGGTGTTCGTAGACGATCTGTCCTTCCAGTCCGCGTGGGGGCTCGGCCAGGCGCTTGCTCTCGACGAACTTACCGGAGGCGACCCATTTGCGAACGACGTCGGAGGCGAGAAATTCCTCGAACTGGGGCGCGATCTCCGGCTTGACCGTCCGAAAGACCCGGTTGCCGATCAGATGGACTTGTCCATCCGGATCGCGAAAGGACGTGCGCGCTGGGGCTTCGTCGCTCTTTGCCTGCATACTTTCACTCGCTGCCGCCCGCAGCCGGGCGGCAAGCTCTCGTGAAATGAGTATGCCTCAGTACGCCTTGGCGAAGACCACCCGGCGCTCGCTGGGCTTGCCGGTGAGGATGCACTTGCCAGGCTTACCGTCCTCAGGCTGGAGCGGCGTCAATGGGATGCAGCGGATCGTCGCTTTCGTTTTGGCGGCGATCGCCTCTTCGGTCTCCGTCGTCCCGTCCCAATGAGCGACTACGAACCCACCGCCGCCTTCGCCCGCGAAGATCTTTTCGAACTCTTCCCAGGTATCGACCCGGTGGGTGTTTTCCTCCCGGAAAGCAAGGGCCTTCTGGTAGAGGTCGTGCTGGATATCGGCCAGCTCCCCACTGATCAGGGTGCAGGTGTTCTCTTCGTCGAGCGGCATTGTGATCTTCTCGGAAGCGTCGCGGCGGACGACGACGCACTGGCTGGCCTCCAGATCGCGCGGGCCGAGCTCGATGCGGATGCAGGCGCCGTGCAGCTCCCAGTCGTTGTATTTAAACCCGGGCGACTCCTTCTCGCGCTTGTCCACCTTCACCCGCAGAGGCATGCCGTGATAGTGGCAGGCCCGCAAGCGTCCGGCCAGGGCCTCGGCGGCCGCGTAGGTCTTCGATCGCGTCTCTTCGTCTTTCCCGAGCGGTACGATGGCGATCTGGACCGGGGCGAGACGAGGCGGACAGACGAAGCCCTTGTCGTCGGAGTGAGCCATGATGAGGGTCCCGATCAGGCGCGTCGAGACGCCCCACGACGTCGCGTAGACGTGCTCCAGCTTGCCCTCGGCGGACTGGAAGGTGACGTCGAAGGCCTTGGCAAAGTTCTGGCCGAGATGGTGCGAAGTGCCGGCCTGAATGCAGCGCAGGTCTTGAGTCAGGGCCTCGATGCAATAGGTGTGGTCGGCGCCGGCGAATTTCTCGTTCTCGCTCTTCACCCCGGTTAGGACCGGCACCGCCATCCAGTCCTCGGCGAAGCGGCGGTACACCTCGAGGATGGTCAGGGACTCCTGCTCGGCCTCGTCGTAAGTCGCGTGCGCGGTATGCCCCTCTTGCCAGAGGAACTCGGCGGTGCGGAGGAACAGGCGAGTACGCATCTCCCAGCGCATCACGTTCGCCCATTGGTTGATGAGCAGGGGCAGGTCGCGGTAGCTCTGAATCCACTTCTTGTAGGTGTTCCAGATCACCGTTTCGCTGGTCGGGCGGATGATCAGCTCCTCTTCGAGCTTCGCGTCGGGATCGGGAATCAGGCCCTTCCCCTCCGGATTCGGCTTGAGGCGGTGGTGAGTGACGACCGCGCACTCCTTGGCGAAGCCCTCGACGTGCTCGGCTTCCTTTTCGAAGAAGGACTTCGGGATAAGCAGCGGGAAATAGGCGTTGACGTGACCCGTGGCCTTGAACATGTCGTCGAGCGCGCGCTGCATGTTCTCCCACAGGGCGTAGCCATGCGGCTTGATGACCATGCATCCGCGCACGGCGGAGTAATCGGCCAAGTCCGCTTTGACGACCAGCTCGTTGTACCAGTCGGCGTAATTCACATTTCTGGGTGTGATGCCCTTGTCGCTGCTCATGGGAGATTAGAGTTTGACATAGAGTGAAACCTCCCACCCCCTTGCCCCCTCCCTCAGTTTCCGGCAAGCGTGCTCGTAGTCCCCGTCGCGACGAACCGCGAAACCGAGAGGATGGGGATTCCGGCAAGCATGCTCGTAGCCCCAGGCGCGACGAACCGCGAAACCGAGGAGGTGGGAGTGCGCGTTACCATTAACGTGATGAAGCTCGGATACGCCCTTCTCATCCTGCCGCTCTGCGGCTTTTCCTGCGTGTCCGCGCCTCCGAAGCCGCATGTCGCTCCGGGCCGGTATGTGAAGACGATCCAGGAAGGAAGCATTCAGCGAAGCTATATCCTCCGCACTCCGAAGGGCTACGACAACAAGAGGAAGGTGCCGCTCGTCCTCATGTTCCACGGACTCGGCTCCAGCGCCGAGGAGGCGGAGAGCTTCACCGGCCTGACCCTGAAGGCGGAGAAAGAGGGCTTCATCCTCGTCATCCCGAACGGAACACCGGGCATCGGCGACATGAAGGGCTGGAATACGGGATTCCTCGACCTTGGGTCGAAAGACGTCGACGACGTCAAATTCACGACAGACATTCTCGATCAGGTCGAGCACGACCTGTACATCGACGATAAACGCGTCTTCGTCGCCGGGCATTCGAACGGGGCGATGATGGCTTACGACCTCGGATCGGCGCTCAGCGGCCGGATCGCCGCGATCGCCGTCGTCTCCGGCTCGGTCGGCATCGGCGATAAGCGCGTCCCCGGCCCGACGTCGCCTGTCTCGGCGATCATCTTCCACGGCAAGGCTGACCAGATGGTGGCTTACGACAGCTCGTCGTCGGCCCTCCTTCAGGCGATTTCCGCGCCCGAGTCGGCCAAATGGTGGGCGGAGAAGGACGGTTGCGGCCCGATGACCGAGACGAGGCGGGGAAACGACGTCGTCCTCGACGACTACCGGAACGGCAAAGGCTCCTCCGAGGTCGAGCTCGTCACGATCGTGAAAGGCGATCACGCCTGGCCAGATGGCACGAGGACCCCGGTGGCGGCGGCCGACCTCATCTGGAGCTTCTTCAAAGCGCATCCCAAGTCGTAGGTTTCTTGCAGAAACCGGGAGCGAACCGCGGTCGGTCGCCCGTACAATGACTGTTACAGGCGGAATGCCGCCGAGAAGGACGCACGTTATGAACGCACTTTCCCGAATCGCCGCTTTAGCGGCTCTCGTTTTCAGCTTCGCGCTGGCATCCGCCGATCCGAGCCTGACCATCGGCTCCCCGGCTCCAGCGATGAAGGTTTACAAGTGGATCAAAGGCGCCCCCGTCAAGACCTTCGAGAAGGGCAAGGTCTACGTCGTCGAGTTCTGGGCTACTTGGTGTGGGCCCTGCAAGCAGAGCATTCCCCACCTCACCGAGCTGGCTAAGAAGTACGCGGGCAAGGCTACGTTTACGGGCGTCGATGCCTTCGAAGAGCACGACCCGGCCGACGAATCCTACGTCCCCAAAGTCGAGCAGTTCGTTCAGGATTTCGGCGACAAGATGGACTACAACGTCGCCGTGGACGATCACACGGGCGTGATGGCGAAGACGTGGATGGAGGCGGCCGGCCAGGGCGGCATTCCGACCGCATTCATCGTCGACCAGTCCGGAAAGGTCGTCTGGATCGGCCACCCGATGGTGGGCCTGGACGAAGCGCTCGGCCAAGTCATCGAGGGCAAATTCGACGTCAAGGCCGAGGCCGCAAGGGCGAAGCAATCGCAAGAGGCCGAGGCCAAGCAGATGGCGATGGTCAACGCCTACTTGAAGCCGATGAAGGAAGGTCGCTACGCCGACGCGGTCGCCGCCATCGACAAGCTCGTCGCCGACCATCCGGAGATGAAACCGCAACTGTCGATGACCCGTTTCATCTGCCTCGGCCACTACGATGCGGCCGCCGCCAACGCTTTCGCCAAGGAGCTGTCGGGCGGGATCTACAAGGACAGCGCGATGGCCCTCAACAGCCTTGCGTGGGATATGGTGGACGACAAGGCCGGCCTCAAAGGCATGGATTACAAGCTGGCGATCGAGATCGCCGAGAAGTGCGTCGCCCTGACCAAAGACGACGACCCGATGGCCGCATACAACTACGACACCCTCGCGACCTGCTACTTCAAGGACGGCCAGCTCGACAAGGCGATCTCCACCCAGGAGAAGGCCCTGAAGCTCGCCGACGCGACGCCAAACTTCGACGCGGCGACGCGGAAGGATATCGCGGGACGCCTGGACCAGTTCAAGCAGAAGAAGAGCGGCGGATCCAAGGCCGCCTAGCCTGAAACTCCCATCTCGGCTAGCCCGAGATGGGAGTATCAGATCGGTCCCCGGCCGTCGCGAAGCGACCATCGGAGTGCTGAAGCTATGCTTCAGCCCTCCTCAGTTTCGAGTCGTTGCGCGGTTTGGAAATCGGGACAAGGCGGAAGGTTCGCTTCAGCACTCCGATGGTCGCTTCGCGACCGGGGGGCTGGCTCGTTTTTATTCGGAGGAGCGAATTCCTAGCTCAGCCGGACTGGGAGTTTCAGGACTAGTCTTTATATTGTTTCAATTAATCCCTTGGATCCACTGGACGGTTCTTGTTCTCGGACCTTGGAGAAGCTGGCCCTGACCTTAAAGCGACGTCATCCTGAGCGAGCCGCGCAGTCGAAGGACCTCCGCATCAAGGGCACGGTTATGCGGGGGGCCTCGACTTCAGAACTTCGCCGGAGGCTCGTTCTTACGCTCAGAATGACGTTAAGCTTCATTTGTCTTTTCTTCAGATGAGGCAAGGGCTCGTCGTGGCTTGGACGTCCACGTCCGAGAAAGCCCGTTTCGATTTGGGGCAAGCTCTCTCGGGTCTGGGGCCTAAATGCTGAACCCAAGAGCCTCAATTCTTTAAGGTGCCCGATAGGAATGACGCCGACGTGCGACTATGGAGGCATGAGACGGGTTCTTCTGGTTCTGTCGGTTTGCCTCGCGACGATAGCCTCGGCCTGCCTGAACGACCGCGATTCCCTCGCCGACGAGGTGAGGCTGAAGCCCGACGTGATCTGGATGATCACCGGACGCTTCGAGCGCAACCCGCAGCTCTACTTCGAGATGCGCATCCGGCGCGTGCAGGCGGAGCTTGCGAAGAATCCGGCCCAGCCCGACCTCTACGACGACGTCTCGGTCGCCTACGAGCGGCTCGGCAAGCATGGCGACGCCATCGACTGGATCGAAAAGAAGCGACGCCTTCTCGAAAAGATGGGACCCGACGCCACGCAGGACCACGACTGGTACCGCTACTATGCGAATGCGGGCACATTCCGCGTCCACGATTGGGTGGCGAACCGGGGCAAGCGTCCGTTGGCGGAGCTCAAGCGGGCCGTCTCCGACATCGCCGAAGCAATCCGCCTAAATCCGAACGCTCACTTTGGCCGGGAAGGCTATCAGCTCGCCGCCCTGAAGTGGCTTCTGGCCGTTCAGACCGGCAGCACCGGCACTCCGCTCGCGCGTTCCGAGTGGCTTTCCGAGCAGATCGCCGCGAACCGAGCCGCGGCGCCCGACGGAATCGCGGGCTTGATCCGCCTCGGCGGTGCCTGGGAGAGCCCGGATATTTTCGACGCGCTCGCGGCCAGCCTCTCCAGCCCGCGGACGCGGATACTCCGCACGATGGCGCTCCTTCGGCGGAACGAGCTTCTCGCGAAAGGCATCCAGCCGATCGGCCAAATGAGCCAGGCCGACGTCGCTCCCGGAGACGATGACGAACCTCTCTATCGACGCCTGAGAAAGTCGGCCGAGGATTGGGAAAAGGCCCGCAGCGACTTCATGATGACCCGCCTTCGCGCGGGCCGCCACCCGGACACCGATCCGAGCTTCTGGAGCGGCTACGTCGAGCTTCCCAAGCCTGAGCTTCCCGATCTCCCTTTCTGGGAACGACTTACTTTCCGGAACACCGGCCCTTGGGTCTTCCTCGTGTTAAGCGTAGCCGCGATCGTCTGGAAGGTCCTCTACGACCGGAATCGGCAAAAGAAGCTCGCGGCGACGGCAATTTGATGCGCGCGTCGAGAGATTTTCAGGTATAGTAGGCGCTTGAGGCCGAACTGGATCGTTTGCCGTTGTCCGGAGGCCCCTCGCAGTCGAGGATTGAAGGATTGAAGGAGGAAGGATTGAAGACAATCCTCGATCCTAGAAATCCTCTAATCCTTCCAAGCACGGGGAGCCTGCGCAGAGCGGCCAACCTAGGACGGTCTCGAGATACGGGAGCACGACTTTAAGCATGCCGCTGGAAAAGACTCGAAAGCAATCTGTGGTTCAGGATCACGCGCGCACTGAGGGCGACACCGGTTCTCCGGAAGTCCAAATAGCGCTGATGCAGGCGAGAATTCTGCAGATCACCAACCACCTGAAGACCAACAAGAAGGATTTTCACTCGCTGCGCGGGCTGCAAATTCTCGTCGGTCGGAGACGCCGTCTCGAGGGTTATCTGCGCGCCAAAGATGTTGTTCGCTATCGCGAGCTCATGAAGAAGCTAGGTATCCGCGAAGTCAAGCCCCGGTGATGAAGGCGGGGTATTGAGGTATTGAGGTATTGAGGTATTGAGGTATTGGGTTAGCCCGATACCCTAATACCCCGATACCCCGATACCCTCCCCCAGCAGGAGGCATTGAATGATTCATTCCCACGAGTTCGAGGTGGGTGGTAAAACCATCTCGCTCGAAACCGGACGCGTCGCGAAACAAGCAGGCGGCGCCGTCCTTCTCGGCATGGGCGAAACGGTGATTCTCGGAGTCGCCACCATGTCCGAAAACGCCCGAGAGGGCATCGATTTTCTTCCCCTCGTTTGTGATTACGAGGAGCGCAAATACGCCGTCGGAAAGATTCCCGGCGGATTCATGAAGCGAGGCGGCCGGCCATCCGAGCGCGCGACGCTGACCAGCCGGCTCATGGATCGGCCGATCCGGCCCCTCTTCCCGAAGGGCCTGCGCAACGATATTCAGGTCATCGCGATGCCCTTCGCGGTCGATCAGGCCTGTCCGCCCGACGTCCTCGCGATCACGGCGGCGGGCGCGGCACTCGCGGTAAGCGACGTGCCCGCAACCCAGATCGTCGCCGGCGTTCGCGTTGGGCGCACGGATGGCGAGTTCATCCTCTTCCCCTCCGTCGAGGAGCAGAAGACGGGCGATCTCGACCTCGTCGTCGCCGGCCATAAGCATGCGATCTCGATGGTCGAGGCAGGCTCGGTCGAAGTGTCCGAAGAGGACATGATCGCGGCTCTGAAGTTCGCTCACAACGCGATCGTCCAGATTTGCGGGGAGATCGAGAAATTCGCCAAGACGGCCGGCAAGCCGAAGCGCGAAGTCCCGCTGCACGCCATCGACGAGAACCTGAAGAAGGCGATCAAGAAGGCGCACGGCAAAGAGATTTCGAAGGCCCTCCTTCAGGGCGACAAGGCGGTTCGCGAGTCCGCGCTGGACGACCTGAAAAAGGAGATCGTCGAGAAGCTCACGCCGGAGTATGCAAGCGACGAGGTCCTCCTCAAGCAGCTTCCCGAAGCCGTCGACACCGTCGTCAAGGGCACCGTCCGCGAGCTGATTATCGAAAAGGATCAGCGGCCGGACGGGCGCAAGCTCACGGACATCCGCCCGCTCGAAGCGATCGCCGGCATTCTACCGAAGGTCCACGGCTCCGGGCTCTTCACGCGAGGCCAGACGCAGGTCATGACGATCGCGACGCTCGGCCTCCCCGGCGAGGCCCAGACGATGGACGGGCTGGAAGAGGAAGGGCCGAAGCGCTACATGCACTTCTATAACTTCCCGCCGTATTCGGTGGGCGAAGTTCGCCCGATGCGAGCACCCGGCCGCCGCGAAATCGGCCACGGCGCCCTCGCCGAGCGCGCCCTGCGCCCGATGATCCCCCTCGACGACCCCGACTTCCCCTACACCCTGCTCCTGACGAGCGAAGTGCTGGAATCGAACGGCTCGACCTCGATGGCCTCGGTCTGCGGATCGACCCTCGCCCTCATGGACGCGGGCATCCAGATCAAAGCCCCGGTCGCGGGCATCGCGATGGGCCTCATGAGCGACGGCAAGACCTTCAAGGTTCTCACCGACATCATCGGCATGGAGGACTTCTGCGGGGACATGGACTTCAAGGTCGCGGGAACCCGCAAGGGCATCACCGCGCTTCAGCTCGATACGAAGCTGGAAGGCATTCCGGACGAGGTTCTCGCCAGGGCTCTCTCCCAGGCCAAGGACGCGCGCTTCCAAATCCTCGACGTGATCGAGGCCGAGATCGCCGCGCCTCGCGCGACGGTCGCGGCGACCGCTCCGCAAGTCACGACGATCAAGATCAACCCCGAAAAGATCGGCGCGGTCATCGGACCGGGCGGCGCGGTGATCAAGAAGATGACGGCCGAGACCGGCGCATCCATCGACATCCAGCAAGACGGCACCGTCCTCATCGGCGGAACGAACGCCACGCAGGTCGACGACGCGATTGCTCGCATTCGAGCTCTGACCGAGGAGATCGCCGTGGGAACGGAGTTCCAGAACGCAACCGTGACTCGCCTCATGGGTCGCGGCGCGATGGTCGAGTACATCCCCGGTAAGGAAGGACTGATCCCGACCGACCACCTCGTTCCCGGCGGCGCTCGCCGCCCCGACGACGTCGTCCAGCTCGGCGACAAGGTCAACGTCAAGGTCTTCGAAGTCGACTCGCAAGGCCGCATCAACCTGACCGCGCTTGGCGTTCACCAGGAGCACCCGAACATGCAGGAGAACGAGGCGGCGACGCCTCCGGCCGGGTTCGGTGGCGGCGGCGGACGCGGCGACCGAGGCGGACGCGACCGGGATCGCGGCGGACGCGGAGACCGGGGCGATCGAGGCGGTCGGGACCGAGATCGCGGCGGACGCGGCGGCGGATACCGGGACCGTGGCCCTCGGGAGGATCGCGGCGACCGCGGTCCGCGCGACAGCGGCGACGGATCGGTGGCCACCCAGGAAAGAGCGCCGGAGAGCGCGCCGGAAGTTCCGGACGCCTTCCCGAAGCGCGACCGGGGCGACGGCGACGATAACGTCAACGCCCGCTTCCGACCACGACGGTAGCTGGGACCGCGGAATTCATTCCGCAAAGCGGCGAGGCGAAAGCCTCGCCGCTTTTCATTAGATCACGCTCTTCGCGTCCACCCGGATCGTAACGCGCTGCTCCCCACGGAGCAGGCCAAGGCTCCAACCCTTCGACTCGCCAGAGCGAAACAGCTCGCGAAGCTCGGTCAGGGAAAGGCTCGAAGCCGGTTTGCCGTTGACGGTCTCAATGATGTCTTCCGCCTTGACGCCGGCCCGGTCGGAGGAGGAGCCGGGCAGAACGCCCTTCACCCGAAAAGTGCGGAGGTCTTTCCCTTCCGCATAGATCCGCATGCCCGCCTTGTCCGCTTCGAACGGCTTCGACGCATCTGCCGAAGGTTCGAAGATCATGCGGTTGTGCGGATAGTCGAACGTGACCTTGAACCGCTTCAGGAGGTCGGCGCCAACCGAAAGATCGTATAGTGAGGCCGCTCCGGGTGAGCCTCCCGCGCCTTCCGTCGTCATCGTCATGATCGGCTTCGCGAGAGAGACCCCGCCGATGGTGACCGAGTCCGGCCGGAAGAGAGTCCCTTCGATGAATCCGCCAACGCCGCCTCCGATCACGGTCTTGGCAGTCGTCGGAACCTGGAACGGGTTGTTCTTGACGAATCGCGCGGTCAGGCCGCTGCCGGACGCCCCCGAGTCGATCATCGTCTCCATCGAATAGGTTTTCCCGGAAATTGCGATTTCGGTCGTGATGTGAGGATGATTGTTGACGATCCGCACCGGAACCGCCTTGCCGCTCGAAGCCGGACCATCCGGTCCAAAGATCCGGACATGCCTCTTCGCATAGTCGACTTCGACGACGTGGCTCTTGAAGAATTCGAAGCCGATGATCGAATCCAGTCTTCGGCCCTCGGCCGCCGCCAGCGAAAGGAGAGGCAGCGCGATCCTCATGGGGGTCTTGACTTCGCCGACGGAGACCTTGACATCCTTGAGGAGCTTGCCCATGACCCTCTCCTTGCCGACGCCGCCGACGGGCACTTCGCCTGCGGAAGGCAGATTCCATTCGTCGGCGAGATCCTTTTCCATGACGGCCGTTCCCGCACCCGAATCGAGGATCACGCTTGTCTTGTGACCGCCGATTTCCGCGGGAACGTAGATTCGCCCCCCAACCATGTCGAAATCCGCTTCCGCGATAGGGGTCTGAGGACGGCTAACGGCGAGAAGGGAGAGGGCGACGAGCACCATGGTCGCTGATTTTACCGCCGCATGCGCTCATCCTCTGACGAGCCCTTCCTGGGCGGTATCTCGCTCCATGAGCAGGGCTACGCCTTCGATCGGCTTCATCCTGTCGTCGAGCACGTTGCGGATGGCCTCGAAGACGGGCGTCTGGACGCCCAGCTCCTTGGCGAGAGCGACGGCGGCGTGGGTGGTAGGGACGCCTTCGGCGACCTGGCCGAGCTGTTCGAGGATTTCATGGAGCTCGCCGCCTTCTCCGAGCGCGCGTCCCACTCGATAGTTCCTCGAGAGCGAGCTGGCGGCGGTGGCGAAGAGGTCGCCGACTCCGGCGATGCCCATGAAGGTTTCGGGACGTGCGCCGCGGGCGGCCCCGAGCAAAGTCATCTCGCGGAGGCCGCGGGCGATCAGCGCGCCTTTCGTGTTGTCGCCAAAGCCGAGCCCGTCGGAGATGCCGGCGGCGAGCGCCACCACGTTCTTGAGGGCTCCCGCGAGTTGGATGCCGATGACGTCTTCGCTCACGTAGACCCGGAAGGTGCGACACTTGAAAACCTGGCGCACGATCTCCGCGTCGTCGGGATTGGGAAAGGCGGCGACGGCCGCGGTCGGAATGCCGCGCACGATTTCGACGGCCAGATTTGGACCGCTGATCGCGCCTACCCTTGCCTCCGGCAGGACATCGAGAACGACGTCGGTCAGCAGGCGGCCATGGGGAGCTTCGAGACCCTTCGAAGCGAGCGCGATGAGCGGCCTCTCGCCGCGGATGTAGCCCGCCACTTCGCGCACGGCGCCGGAGGGCACGGCTACGACGCAAAGGTCGCCGGCTTCGATGCCGTCGGATGCCAGCGCATAAGAGATTTCGGCCGGCAGGGCGAAGCCGGGCATGTACCGCAGATTTTCGCGGCAACTGGCCAGCATCTCGACCTCTTCCTCGGTATGGGCGTAGAGCTTGATTTCATGCCCGTTTCGCGCAAGGAGGATCGCCAGCGCCGTCCCCCACGCCCCCGCACCCACGACTGATATCTGCACGGGGCTATTTTAACCTGAGGGGATATCGGAGCGATTCGTCACTCCACCCCCAACCCCTCCTCATTTTCCCGCGCGACGGGCCTCGTCGTTCCAAATCGTTCCGCGCCGCGAGGAAAACGAGGAGGGGAGCTTTTCGCCTTCCTCGCCCCAGGCGCGGGTATCGTCAATGAACCTATGACGCTCCCCATCGAGGAACTGACGCCGACTCAAATCGTCGCCGAGCTGGACCGCTACATCATCGGCCAAAACTCGGCGAAGCGAGCCGTGGCGGTGGCCCTCCGCAACCGCTTCCGGCGGCAGCAGCTTCCCCAGGAGGAGCGCGACGACATCCTTCCCAAGAACATCCTCATGATCGGCCCGACCGGGGTCGGCAAGACCGAGATCGCGAGGCGGCTTGCCCAGCTTGCCCGCGCGCCTTTCGTGAAGGTCGAGGCCACGAAATTCACGGAAGTCGGCTATGTCGGACGGGACGTCGAATCGATGATCCGCGACCTTGTCGGCGTGGCGATCCGGCTGGTCGAGAGAGAGAGAATCGAAGCGGTGCGGTCGCAGGCCGAAAGCGCCGTGATCGAGAAGCTCGCCGACATGCTCGACGAGAGCCGGCCTCGGCGCAAGAAGCGGGTACGCACGGTTCCCTTCGATAACGAGCTCGTCCGCAAGGCCTACGAGATGTTCGGCCAGCACATGAACGACGGCTACCCGGATCAGGAGATCGAAGTCGAGGAAGACGAGGGAAGCGCGACCCGCGCCAAGCGCCGCCGAAAGCTGATCCGCGATATCGCCTCGGGCAAGCTCGATGAGAAGGTCGTCGAAGTGGAAATCGAGGAGGCGAGCAATCCCTTCGTCCAGGTCTTCACGCCGCAGGGCATGGAGGAAATGGGCCTCGACAATAACGCTCTCAGCCCCTTCCCGTCCCGCCGATCGACCCGAAAGGTGACGGTGCTCGAGGCCAAGCAGATCTTATTCGAAGACGAGGCCCGAAAGATGATCGATCAGGCCGGCATCAAGCGGGAAGCCATCGTCCGCACCGAACAGACCGGAATCATCTTCCTGGACGAGCTCGACAAGGTGGCGAGCAAGGGGAGCGGCGGCTCGGGGCCCGACGTCAGCCGCGAGGGCGTCCAGCGCGATCTTCTTCCGATCATCGAGGGCTCGACGGTCGCGACCAAGTACGGGCCGGTGCGCACCGACCATATCCTATTCGTCGCGGCCGGAGCCTTCCACATGGCGAAGCCGAGCGACCTCATCCCCGAGCTCCAGGGCCGCCTGCCGATCCGGGTCGAGCTCGAAAATCTGAGCGAAGAGGATTTCAAGCGCATCCTGCGCGAGCCGAAGAACGCCCTGACCAAGCAATACGAGAAGCTCCTCGCGGTCGAAGGCGTCAAGGTCAGCTTTACCGACGACGCCCTCGACGAGATCGCCCGAGTCGCGGCCGAGGTCAACGCGAAGACCGAGAATATCGGGGCGCGCCGCCTCCATACGGTCATGGAGAAGCTGCTCGAAACGATCCTCTTCGAAGCTCCGGATATCTCGCAAAAGGACATTGGATTCAACCGGGAGGACGTACGGACACGCCTGAGCGCACTCGCGAGCGACGTCGATCTCAGCCGGTACATCCTTTAACCCAGGGATTCGGCAGCCGATATTTCACTTGAGGCTTCCCTCTTCCTGGAGTCGAAACGTCGTCGATGCCCCTAAAAAGGGCGTAAGATGATGAAGTGCCTGGCAATCCTGCCGGGCCCCGACGACAGTTAACGAACAAGGATGGACGTATGCTGATCAAAGGAATTTCCCTCGCCGGGTGTGCGATTGCCGCGGTTTTGTCCGGCCAGCCTCAGGCCCAACCGCTATTTACTCAGGAAGAGAAGAACGCCATTATTCATTACTGGTCGGACTCGGCCCGATACAGCGAGAGGCTACCGGCCGACGCGGACAAGAATGGGCCATTTCAGGTGCGCCTCAGCGTTCCCGGCTCGATCTGGCTACGTGAATATAATCGGCTGCGAGGTCTGAATAAGGTGCCGCCGACCACGACGGCCAAGCCGCAAAACGAAGAACAGGAGGGCTGGCAGCAATGGATCGATGCGAAGATCGAGCATGACCGCTGGAATGCGGCTCAAGTGGCGAGTGACTCGAACCGGCGCCTGCTCGGGCACGACGGCAAGTTGGACGACCGAACCCTACCCAAAACCGAGCCGCCCGATCCGGGCCCGGCCCCCGAAGCCCTCGTCGCCTTCGCCGGCGATCCGCCCGTCTTCGCCGACGCGGTGGTGCCCATGCTGCACGAAGTCGCCTTCGACGACGGAACGAAGATCGCCTTCACCGATAATCGCCGGATGCGGAAGAACTATGCCTACTACCGCTTCGAAAGCGGCGTGGCATCCGAGGGCGTCGACGTCAAGAAAGTTCCCGATGGCCGTTTGAAGGAGCTCTGCGAGAAGGCCGGGATAACCGATAGCGAGCTGCGGGTCATGAAGGCGGTTTCCATGCTGGAGGGCGGATTTGACGCCGTCAACACGTACGACACCGGCTATGTCTCGGTCGGATTTATCCAATTTGCGACGCTTAAAGATGGCGGCAACTCGCTCGGGGACATGCTAAAGCTCTATAAGGACCAGGACCCCGAAGACTTCCAAAAGGATTTCCGCCGCTACGGCATCGACGTGACTCCGGACGCGAAGCTCGCATGCCTCGACCCCTCGACGGGAGCCGAGCTAACCGGCGAGGCTGCCGTCCATAAGGTCATCGAC
This sequence comes from Fimbriimonadaceae bacterium, assembly GCA_035545155.1. GTDB lineage: Bacteria > Armatimonadota > Fimbriimonadia > Fimbriimonadales > Fimbriimonadaceae > JAEVZK01. Next base: position 125,329 of record DASZYX010000004.1, read on the forward strand.
GACAAGAGGCTCATCGCGGTCTTCCAGTACGACGGGCTCAAAAGCGATGCCTACAATGCGATGCAAATCCGGTCGGCGAAGGAGCAGTTCTACCCGGGCGACGACGCCGTCACTCTCAACGTCAACGGGAAAACGCTAACTGGAAAGGTATCGGACATATTCAAATCCGAAGCCGGCATGGCAACCCTGATGGACCGGAAGGTGAATACCGGCCATCTCGATCTCTTGAAGCCGGTTTTGGAGCAGTTCGCGGAGGCTAACGGCGTTTCGAGCGTCGCAGATCTCTCGAAATACGAGTACGATATCGTCGCCGCGATGCAGTATCGGCGCGATTACCTGCGCGACGAGAGCCTGAGCCAGCCGCTGACGACGGTCCGTTCGAAGCCGCTCAGCTCTAGGAGCGGGAATCGCTCCGGCCGTGGTGGCGGGAAGAAGAACGGCGGCCATACTGACGATCCCAATCGGTAAGCACGTGCTCGCTCTCCGAGAGAATCGTCTTGCCGTTCCGCGTGACGAGATTGGAGGTTAGGCGGGTGCCGACGAGCTTCCAATCGTCGCCGACCTGTTGCCAAGTGTCTTCCTCGGTCTTGACCGTGCGGTAGGTCACGGTATGGCCCTTCTCGGTGACGACTTTGGCGAAGGTGATCTTCAGAGCGGTTTTCGCCTGATCGGCCAGGGTATCGGCACTCTCCACGACGGTCTTGCGCGGCCCGAGCCACTTCAGAAATTGGGCAAAGGTCTGATGCTGCTTCTGAATGTCGGTCGCGATGAACCGGGAAGCGTCGCACATGCCGATGAACGCCGTCTTGTCTCCGGATTGGAGAGCGGCATCGGCGGCGTCATACTTGGCCTGGAACTTCGCGCGCATGTACGGATCGTCCGCCGAGGCGAAGACGCAGGCGGCCAAACCGGCAAGTAGGAGGAGCCTTTTCATGGTTCGAGAGAGATTATCGGCAATTCTCGTGCCTAACTCGGGAACGCAGTTCGCGGCTCGCGGATACTCACGAGCCGCGCCTCTGGGCGGCGAAGACCGCGAACGCGGTGAGGCAGACCGCCTCGAGCGAGAAGAGAACCGGCCAATTATAGGGCATCGGGGTACCGAGATAAGGCACGGCCGAGAAGAGGAAAACGAACTTCGTGGACATCTGCATGCTCGGCGCCGGACTCACAACGGGAGGAAACAGAACGAAGAGGAAGGCGAGCACGAGGAAGAGATAGTGCCAATTCTTTCCCATACGGGCAGTATCGCAGAATCGTCGTATCGCGCAAACCACGATTTTCTTAGTTAAGCCCGCAGTTCTACCATGTCGTTTTACGATCTATCGACGGAACAAGACCCGGTAAGTCGAGAAGGGTGAGAGGGCCCTGGAAAACTATGAAGAGAATTAACCGAAGAAGCGCATTCACGCTCGTCGAGATCATGATCGTCGTTCTGATCATCGGCATTCTAATGGCCATCGCCGTCCCGAACTTCATCCGAGCCCGGGAAAGCAGCCGACGCAATTCTTGCATCGCCAACCTGAAACAGATCGACTCCGCCAAGGAGGAGTGGGCGATGGACAACCACGCCTCGACCGGCGCGGCCGTTCAAATGAGCGACATCGCCGGCACCTATATGAAGGGCGCCGCAACCGGCCCCGTCTGCCCCGGCGGCGGAGCGTACACCGTCAATGCGGTCGGAACGGACCCGACGTGCAGCCTTGGGGCCGCGCCGGACAACCACGTTCTGCCGTACTAAAGAAGTCTCTGATCCTCCAGAGCAGCAGGGCGCGGCCAATGTGCCGCGCCTATTTCTTGATCGGCTTCCCGCAAAACGCTTTCAACTTGGCCGTTTGCCCGGCCGTAAGAATCTTCGCAACCTCGCTATCGAGGATATCGCGATTCTTCTTCATCGCTTCCACTAGTTTGGAGCGGTCGAGATCGCCGGCCTTGACCTTTTCGAAAAGGCTCTTCGATGCCGCTTCATATTTCGAAAAGAGGTCTTCCAACCTGGCCGTCTGGTCGGGCGTCAATTCCAGGAGGCGCTCGAGCTCCCGGTTACGGAGAGCGAGTGTGCCCGCCATCTGGAGTGCGATCTCTTGGAGGCGGGGCACGTTCCCAGCGCCCACGATGTCCCGGACTCGTCGATTCCAATCTCTCACCTTATCTTCCGGCGCATTCCAGATGGCATCCAGCGAAGGCCCCGTCGAACCGTCGATCATTTCGGTGAGAACTTCCCTTCCGATGGCCTGGCAATCACGATGCTGCGAATCGGATAACCCAAGTTCGGAAGCCGTCGACGACTGGCCGGCCGCGGGCCAGAGCGGAATCGAGTTGATAACCGGGACCGAGCTTCCAAGGGGAGAATCCGCCGAGGCCGGCTTGGTTTCCGGGGCCGTCGTCGGCGGCGCCGCCTTCGTCATGTCGAGATCGAGTTGCAGGCTCTGGCCCGCGGTAACGGTCACGTCGCGCTCTTTTGGCGTAAAACCCTCCGCTTCGATCCGAACGGCCACGTGCTTGGGGCCGTCGCTGCCCACATCGATCGTCGTTTCGCTGGTTCCGGTCCCGATGAGCTTCCCATCGACGTAGACCTTGGCGGAACTTTCAGACGGAACGATCTTCAGCGATGCGGTCAGCTTGGCGGGGACTGTATCCGCCGCAGGAGTGTAGACGCCTCCTGGCGCGAAGAGGAATTCGCCGTCCGAGTCGTACGAGCCGAACATCGGCGTCTGTTTGCCGTTCGTTGCGGTGGCCACGCTCGATTGCAGAGATGAGAACAGGTCGTGGACAGTGAAGACGACCCCCTTGTCGGAGGCGCGACTCCGAAGCTGGTCGAGCAATTTCGCCGTGAAGACGCCGTGACCAAGATCGCTGCGCTCGATCGTCTCCTGGTTCTTGTCGCCCGCCGAAATGATCTGACGAGCCGTCTTCGAAAGCATCGTCGAAATCGCCTCCTTGCTGAGGAGTCCGCGAGACTGAACCATCTGGCCGCCGAAGCAGGCGTCCGCGATGACGAGGGCATGCTTGGCCGGACTGTTGTCGAGGTAATCCCAAACCTGCTTCATCGGCAAGCAAGTCGCCAGGTAGGGCGCGGAATTCGTGGGATTGTCAAGCTCGACCTTTGCGTCGTACGGGATCAGATAGCCCATCTCGCCGCCACTGTTGGTCGGCACCGTCTGCCCGTGGCCGGAGAAATAGATGAGAATCCGGTCGTCCTTTCCAATCGTCTTGTTGTCGGTCAGCGCAGCGAGGGCCGTGCGGAGTCCGTCCAGAGTGGCCTTGTCGTCGAGAAGGAGGCCGACGTTTGCGGCGGGAAACCCGTAATCCTTGACCAGCTCGTCGCGCAGGGCGATCGCATCCTTGGTGGCATAGGAAAGCTGGAGCGAAGCCGGGAGATTCGGATACCTGTCGATGCCGATGATGAGGGCGTGGGAATTGGCGTACAACGGCTTCGCCTGCGTTTCCTCCTTGGGCGTTTCCACGAGGTCCTTCTTCTGGGCAACCGCGGTCACCCATCCGGCGAGGGCGCAAAAAAGCATCAGCAGGCGAGCACCTTTCATTTGACTCCTCCATTTTAGTGCAACCGCTAGGATGTTTCGAGCCAATTCCGAAGGCCTTCTACGGAGGAAAAGAGCGCGTCCGGCGACTCGGCCTCCAGGGCCGACAGCCGTACGGCCGGCGCCCAAGCCGCCGCCAACGCGACGAGCCCGGTCTCCTTGGCCGCGCGAATGTCGTTCGGGGCGTCGCCGACATGAGCGACCAGATCGGGAGGCAACCGCCATTCGTCGAGTATTCGCCGGATCGCGTCGGCCTTCACGGCCCCTTCCGGCGTACCCGCCTCGACGATCGCGAAGCGATCGCACAGCCCGACCTCGCGAAGGGAGATCGCCGCGCTCTCCGCGCCCTTGCCCGTCACGATGGCCACCCGCACGCCCGCGGCCGCCAGCGCGTCGAGCAACTCCGGCACACCGGGAAAGGGCTGCCGGCACCGGCCATGGGACGCTTCGTACTCCTGCAAGTACATCGCGAACGGCTCCCGCCAATCCGGCATCAGGCGGCTGAGCACTCCTTTCTCGCAAGGCCCGAACAGGTCATGGATTTCCTCGTCCGAGAATTCCCGCCCGAGATACCGGCGAAACACGCTACGGAATGCCGCATAGCAAACCGGAAGCGTGTCCGCGAGCGTGCCATCGAAATCGAACGTGATCCCCTGAACCTTCACAGACTAATGGACGGCATGGACGTTGAAGACGAGCCGGTGATCGTCCACTTGGAAGTCGCCGGCAAATCTACAAGGAAATAACCTAGCCGCTTAGCGGAGACCGCCGCCATTCGTACCGGGCGAGCATGTCGTCGACCATCGAGTCCAATTCCTGGTGGTAGTGGTGCGAGTGGGGCGAGGGGAAGACGACCTGGCCCTCGGTGAGCCCGGCCTCGCCCAGCGACCTCGCGAACCGGTCGAGCGGGCCATGAAGGTAGAGCACGTTGTGCTGGTCGTACACGATGCTCGAATTCGTGGTCGGGGAGACGATCCAGAGGTGATGGCGGCCGTCGTTCTCGAACAATTCGCGGTAGCGGCGGAGGAAGGCGGCAAGGTCCCCTCGGGCGAGGCATTGGGTGAGCTCGAAGCGCCCCTCGTCTTCCTCGTCGTCGCGGGGCACGAGGAGGACGTAGAAGACTCGAAACGGCTCGGCAAGCTCCTCCGAGAGGCGCAGAATCAGGCCAACTTGATCGCGATCGGGAGCGGCGACGAGATGATCGTCCTGACGCTGCCACACTCTGCCGTATCGGTGCTCGACCCAGCCGACTCCGTCGACAAAGGCGCCGAGACGACGCGGCCTGGTTCCCGATTCTGCCGTTTCCATGGTCCCTCATTATGGTGCGCCAAAAAAGCGCGACCGGGCCGTCAAAGTTTTGAAAAAAAGATGCAAGAACCCATGTGGCATGGGCTCCCAGCCCATGATCCCAGCGGTTTCCAACCGCTGGCTGGCCTGGTTCGCGTGCCGTCGGAAAAGGAACAAGGCGCCGATTGCCCCTCACCCCTGTTCTCCTTCGCTACGCGACGGTTCACAGCCCTCTCCCCCAGAGGGTAGAGGGGAACCGCTACTTCAGGCGCGCCGCGCGAAGGCGCTCGATCGCCCGGTCGATCTCGAGCACGGCCTGCCGGCTGTCGACCGGCGCGGTTTCGCCGCGCAGCATCCGCCGCGCCTCTTCCAGGCGTCGCTCGGCATCGGACACATCGATATCCTGAGCCCTCGCCGCTTCGTCGGCGAGGATGGTCACGCGGGTGCCGGTGACCTCGGCGAAGCCGCCGCCGGTGTAGATGAAGTGGCGCTGGTTATGGCTGTCCAGATACTCCAGAATGCCGGGCCGCAGGGCGGCGATCAGCGGCATGTGCCCCGCCATCACGCCAAAGTAGCCCTCGCTGCCAGGAGCGACGACGGAGACGGCCTTGTCCTCCACGACCTGCCGGTCGGGAGCGACGACGGAGAGAGTGAAATCGTTTGCCATGATCTGGGGGATGGATTAGAGGATTGAAGGATTAGAGGATTATAGGATTAAAGAAAGCCAATCCTCCAATCCTTGTATCTACGCGGTCGCCATCAGCTTCTTCGCCTTCTCGCGGACGTCTTCGAGTCCGCCGCAGTAGAGGAACGCCTGCTCGGGAAGGTCGTCGAGGTTGCCGTCGACCAGCTCCTTGAACGAGGCGACCGTCTCGTCGATCGTGACGTAGCGGCCGGGGTTGCCGGTGAACTGCTCGGCGACGAAGTTCGGCTGGCTGAGGAAGCGCTCGATCTTTCGGGCTCGGCCGACCAGCGTCTTGTCGTCGTCGCTCAGCTCGTCGATACCGAGGATCGCGATGATGTCCTGAAGCTCCTTATAGCGCTGCAGGGTCTGCTGGACGCGACGGGCGACGTCGTAGTGGTCCTGGCCGACGACGTGCGGGTCGAGGTTCTTCGACGTGGAAGCGAGCGGGTCCACGGCCGGGTAGAGGCCCTTGGAAGCGATCGCCCGCTCCAGATAGACGTAGGCGTCGAGGTGGGCGAAGGTGGTGGCCGGGGCCGGGTCGGTCGGGTCGTCCGCCGGAACGTAGACCGCCTGCACCGAGGTAACCGATCCCTTCTTGGTCGAGGTGATTCGCTCCTGGAGGAAGCCCATCTCGGTGGCGAGCGTGGGCTGGTAGCCGACCGCGCTGGGCATACGGCCGAGGAGCGCCGAGACCTCGGAACCGGCTTGGACGAAGCGGAAGATGTTGTCGATAAAGATCAGAACGTCGCTGCCGATCTCATCGCGGAAGTATTCGGCCATCGTCAGAGCGGTCAGAGCGACGCGGAGACGGGCTCCGGGCGGCTCGTTCATCTGGCCGAAGACCATGGCGGTCTTATCGAGAACCGACTTCTCGACGCCGTCCTTGTCGGTGAACTTCGCGTGCTGCATTTCCAGCCAGAGGTCGTTCCCTTCGCGGGTTCGCTCACCGACGCCGGCGAACATCGACACGCCCGAGGCTTCGACCGCGATGTTTCGGATGAGCTCCTGGATGAGAACCGTCTTGCCCAGTCCCGCGCCTCCGAAGAGGCCGATCTTTCCGCCCTTGTTGAAGGGGATCATCAGATCGACGACCTTCAGACCGGTCTGGAGCAGCTCGACCTTGGTGGATTGCTCCTCGAAGCTCGGGGGCTGGCGGTGGATGGGCAGCCTGGGCGTATCGGCGGGAACCGCCGCGCCGTTGTCGATCGGCTTGCCGAGCAGGTTAAAGACGCGGCCGAGCGTGGCCTCGCCCACCGGCACCGAGATCGGCGCGCCGGTATCGACGACGTCCATCCCCCGGACGAGGCCGTCGGTGGTCGAGAGCGCGACCGTTCGGACGATATCGTCGCCGAGGTGCTGAGCGACCTCGCAAGTGAGGTCGATGCCCCTCTTGAGGTCGGTGATCGTGACGGCGTTGTAGATCGCCGGGAGCGACTCGGCCGAGAATCGGCAGTCGACAACCGGGCCCATGACTTGAATGACTTTGCCGGAAACAGGCATGCGCGTGTAGGTTCCTCCGAGGCTGACACATCAAAGCCCCGGCGTCAGGCCGGGGCGCGGTGTTGCGCGGAGTATACCTTGGACATCACGAGTCAAACAGCGTCAAATAATTGGAGCTATTCTGCCCTCAAGGCTTTTTGCAGAAGGTGGTCCTTCTTAATATCCCTCAGCGCTTCCCCGAAATTCGTAGCGACACCCAGCCCAAGTTTCTTCTTCTTTACAACCTCCTGCCGCTTCTCGAAGACAACCTTAAACAGGGCAACCAATCCTGCTGGGATCTCCTTACTTTCATCACCAACCATCCACATACGCACCTTCGCATAAATAATCTCAATTGCAGCAAATGAATTCGTTTCTTCCAGCACTCTCCTCATTCGCGCGTCATAGTCCTTCAGCCGAAGATCACCGTAAAAGCATACAAGCAAAAGCTTCTTAAAAGAGTTTCGCGTTTTCGCAAGAACATGATCTATCGTTTTACCAAGGGTTTGATTACCTGCGTGAGAGGACAAGAAATCTTGACCCCCGAGAGTAGCTAAATATGTAAACAAAGTCTTAAGCTCCGGCTCCGCGATAACTGAATGATAATACTCTATTAACTGGATATTGCAATAAATGTGATAATCAAGAATTCGATCCAAGTAATTAGCTTTACTTACGCCGTCTAAGTTTTCGAGATTTCTGAAGACTTTGTAAAACGTGCTTAAAGCATTAATCAACCTAGTCAGAAACTCAAGCCTGCCAAGCGGAGTGCTATCCCTCAACACTCTTGGAGCCGGCTTTGACCTGTCGGACGAATAGCTGGCACGTCTCTCGTCAAAATCGTCATCCATCGCCTCGTAGTCTCGTTGTGAATTCAAATCGTCCGTTGCAACTTTATCAACAGAACTGGCATCTTCCTCGGGCAAGAACAATGATTCAATTCTCTTCTCCAGATCTGAGAGCTCGTAATCCTTTCTCACTTTATATTCGCGATCTAATATACCAATCAGACCCTTAGCAATCGCACCGTTATCACGAACTAGACCCGCATAAAGGGCAAGGGCATCTGCATAATGTGCGTAATTTTCTATGTCAGCCTGAACATTATTCATTGACACATAACCTTCATCAAAGGCGAGTGCTGCATAATAGTCAAAAAACACATACAAATTAAAGATACGTTATCCTCCATAAATGCAAGAACTCCAGACTCAACGAACTCATCGAGCATCGCTCTTGCGCTTACATCCAAAAAAGATGTCTGAAAATATTTCTCGATTATAGCGATGGCCTCGACCCTAGGTAGTTTAGAGTCTTCCATCTCAATCATCCTAGCAGCCAGCTTCGCCAAAACCTTCTGCTTGTTATAAAGCCCCTTGCTCCCTGAGTTAGCCACGTTCCCAAACTTTAGACGCTCATATTCTTGAAGCAAGTGAAGGTAAGACAAGCTTGTAACTTGACCTTCAAGAGCCGCAAAGACACTTAAATACATAAAGATGATAAGGGGCGTTGGAGGAAGATCGGACACCTTTAGGCTATTCACGACAAACTCAAAAGCAGCTTGAACGTCAATACCGGACTCATCGAGCACATGCGAGGCAACCTGCCGTATCCTACTCGGCCCCCAGAGCCGGAGCTCAAGAAATAGGGTTTCGGTTGCGGGCTGCGAAGCCAATAGTGTCTCAAAGACCAACTTACTAGAAATTGAAACAACAAAGCGCCACTTTGGATTTGCCCTAGCAAGCTCTTGAATAGCATTACAGTGTTGCATACCTCCTTCGTAAATGTTGTCTAAGACAATGACTATGTTCGCATCCCCTATTATAGTTTTATGCTTCCTGGTCGCTTCCGCGACCATGGACTTGAGACTCGCCCCTGCATTCCTCTTTAGGTCTATGAAGATCGCTAGATTTGGCCTGATCGAACATGCATTGTTCGTATTTACCGTAGCTGCTATTGAATGACATAAGATGGATTTCCCAGATTCAGCAGGCCCAGTAAGAAAGTTAAATCGTCGAAGACGAGTGGAGATGTCTGGCTCTACCGCCACTGACGACCTTTCTCCATTAACGATCTTAATCTCCCTGAGGGAAGGTGTTACATAGACGATTCTGCCCGTTGGCTGATGTTTCGCTAGCAGTTCATTCATCTCTTTTTGCATAGCTGTTCCTGCGTCCCCTATTCGTTGCACCAGAAGCGTCCGCGAAAAGCGTTCCAAGTTACTAATAGGCAGGGGGAAGGTTGCCTCGCCGCGCATGGCATGTTCGGTGTTGGCATCATAGCGCCTCCCATTTCTTATAAATTTTCTATACCGCGCACGTAGTATTTTGTCGGCTAACTCGATGCTATATACGTTATATCCTGCAGGATTCTTTCCATCCGAAACGGCCGGGGCAGTTATATGTAGCGTCGACGCTGTTGTTGACGTAACGCTTTCGGAGTTAGCTTCGTGAATGTGACCTGTGAGCATCAAATTGAAGCTATTACGTAAATCGGGAATAACAATTTCTTGTTCCGTGTGATGAAGCCAATCGATTGGGTGATGCATAGCGGCAATAGTTATGTCACATCCTTTGAGCTTTTCTGTTACCTCGACTACTTGCTTTTCCGTGATGAAAAGATATCCCTTGTCATCATCGCTAGAGCAACGCCAAGCTGTGTTCAATGCAGCAATACCAACGTCGAGGCCCGCTATATTTCTACGGAGCGTATAGAAGGATTGGCCAAACTCATCATTTAATTGCCTGGCGAAGGCCAGATAATTATGAAGCCTAGCAAGACTGCTCTCGTCTCCAAAGAGTACGGATTCAGCTGCTGCTGTGGTTGTCAAGTCTGCCCGGAGTCCGATTTCGATGTGTTTGTTTATGTCCGCTCGGCAGACGTCATGGTTGCCCGGTACAATTACCAGCGAATCTTTGCTGAGACCGAGCCTCTCAAGAAGCGGGCAAAGGAATTCGTTTTGGGCTAGTTCATATTCTGCTGGCAGTCCTGAGAAGGCTAGATCACCCGCAAAGACCACAATATCTGGATGCACCCTTTCGGAATCAAGATCCTGGAACAGAGCTTCGAGCCTAATTCTCATGTTCAACCTATTGGCTTCGTTTGCATGAAGATCTGAAAGGTGCAGAATCTGAACGTTTTGGCCCATATCAGACGACTATGGTACACCCAGCAATCGCGCCGGTGGCATTTTTTCCTTAGGCGGGGCCATTGTCTCGGTATGAAGGAGCGCTGGAGCATCCTTTAGCCGCCCCTTAAGCCTATGACTCTGTCCTTCGCGCATGACAGGTCCGTGGGAACTAGCTTCGGCTATGCATTCGAAGGATCGCGGCTTTATATTATACCATGGATAAGTAGACATCAGTATACCATTATTAACCCAAGCCTCTCGGGGCGCTCGAGGGGGCCATCTACCAGACCCAGGTGAAGTAGTGGCCGTCGCGACGGCCGGAGTACATGCTGAGGAAGAGGCCCTGATTCGAGGCGACCACCTTCGGCGGGACGCTCCAGTCGATGACGTTCTTCATGCCGTCCCATAGCTCGACGACGCTCTTGCTCCGCTGAACGTGGTCGTCTTCGACCGGGAAGCGGTCGAGGAGGCGTTGGTGGGCGGCGGCCAGAACGTCCGGAGCGTTCGATGCGTCGTAGGTCACGGTGTGGTTATCGTCCGGGCGGTCGAAGAGGTTGGCGATCTGCGCGTCGGTCAGCCAGGCCAGGACGGCGGCGGAATAGAGATCGTCGCCGGCGTCGCCTCCGCGTTGCGGGCTCGCGGCGGCCAGGCGCTTGAGGGTCGAGATGCCTCGGCGGCGGTAGGCGGCGGGATCGAAATCCAGGTAGTAGCCGCCATCCTTCTTCTCGACCTTCGCGCCGAGGCAATCGGCGATCAGGCGGACGTACTCGGATTCGGTCACGTTTTGCGCATCGATGGCCAGATAGGCGTTCTCGAAAAACCAGTGCCAGGAAAGGCGAGCCTGCTTGAGCGGCGCGCAGGCCGTCCCGAGGACGACCGGGCCATCGGCGGTGCGAACGGAAAAGCGCGGGCCGTCTTCGTCCACCTTCAGCTTGGCGGTCTTAAACCCCTTCGCGTAGCCGGACCGCTTGAGCAGAAAGTAGAAGGATTCGGGATAGCCGCCGGCCGAGGTTCCGATGGCGGCCGTCCGCGTGAGGTCCAGGCCCAGCTTGACCCTGAGCGGCTTCGCCGGGCCCTCGTCGTCTCGCCATTCGATCTGCTGCTTCTTCCACACGCGCTGGGGCTGGGCCAGGAGCGCGACCGGCCGCTCCAGCCCGATCGCGAGCTGGTGAACCAGCTCGACGTCGCTGCCTCCTTGCAGTGGGAGGACGTGTGAGCCGAGAGCGAGAGCGACGAGAGCCGAAAGCATCTACCTCATTGTCCTTTGGAAAAACCTTGTTTCTCCGGTCGATCCCCAGCGAGGTGTCCTTGTCGGTTATGGCCTTCGACTCCGAAGAGTTTAGATGCGAAGCATCTGTAGTCGCAACCTTTACGGTTGCGGGCGCGAAGCGCCTTTCGCCCTTCGGGCGCGCCGGGATGAACCCGGCGACTACAGCCTCCGGCTTCCTTGACTCCAAGAAGCATCTGTAGTCGTAACCTTTACGGTTGCGGGCGCGAAGCGCCTTTCGCCCTTCGGGCGCGCCGGGGTAAACCCGGCGACTACAGCCTCCGGCTTCCTCGACTCCAAGTTTGAAGCCGCGATAGATGCGAAGCGGCTGTAGTCGCCACCTTTACGGTTGCGGGCGCGAAGCGCCCTTCGCCCTTCGGGCGCGCCGGGATGAACCCGGCGACTACAGCCTTCGGCTTCCTCGACTCCAAGTTTGGAATCGCGGTAGATACAAAGCGTCTTTTGCCCTTCGGACACCGCGCGCCATGGGGCGTGGCGGGCATCGCGCCGTCAGATTGCATCCGCAATCTCGTTTTATGAATTTTTATCCGTGACTTCATATAGGATATGGGTAAGATCGTTTCAACGTGAGGACCTAGTCCTAGTGGCATTCGCCATCGAATTTGAGGTTTCCTCGCGATCTAACTTTACTTGGGAGGAATTCAGCTCATGAGCAGTTCCGTTAATGTCGAAATCGTGACCAGTTCGCAAGTGATTAATTACCCGTTCAAGTCGCCGGGGACGCCGCCGAAGATCACACTGAACGGGCAAACCATTCCGAGCCCCGGTCAATTGAACTTCCCCACCGGCTTCCAGATCGTCGTATTCAACTCGGTGATGGACATCACGAGCCCGGCCGCGATCCTTGCCAATAACTATCAGTTCGTCGTTCCGTACGGAGACACGAGCTCCTGGGCGCAGACGATCCAGTACACGTACGCGGGAATCGTCGAAACGATCCTCACGGCCGGCAATACCAACAACCAGATCATCATGCTGGCGAGCTTCGGCCTCGACCTCAATATGTGCCCGACCAACGAAGCCCTGTCGACGCTCCTGAACTATGGCGCGAACAGCAAGCTCCAGTATTGGGACACCCACGCCGACTGCGGTAGCCAGGTGGGCAATTCCACGAGCTGGACCTCGTTCCCGGCCAGCTACATCATGATCGGCGGAAGCGGATGGGGCTACGGCAACGGATACGAGACGCTGCTTACCAGCGCCGGCCAGGCAACCCTGACCGCCACGCTCGACGCGGTGACCACGGGAACCGCCCTCGTCAACGCCTAGGCGGCCGGTGAGGCTTCTAGCGGTCGGTGGAGGCGGCCTCGCGACGGGCTATTCGAGGGTATTCGGCAGCCTGCTGAGCGAGCTTGCGCGATCGCTGGAGGTGGTTCACTTCGCTCCCAATCTTCTGGAGGAGGGGGCGAAGTGTTCCTACCCGGTGTTGCCTCGCCAGATTCGGGGCGACATCTTCGGGCGCGAGGCCCTGCCCAGCCTGCTCGACCGCTACGACCCGGATGCGGTCCTCCTCCTCCATGATCCGCCCTTCTGGAGCATCCACGAGGAGGCGCTTCTCAGGAGGGGGACCTTCAACGTCTTCTATTGCCCGATCGAGTGGGACACGCTCCATCCGGGGATCCTGCGGAGCTTTGCCACGCTCGACCGCGCGGTTCTCTTCACGGAGTTCGGACTCGGCGTCGTGGAGCGAGCCTTCGCGGATGAGCCGGAGAAGATGCCTTCCTTGGCGGTTATTCCGCACGGAATCGATATCGAGGCCTTCCATCCTCTGGCGAAGTCGATTCCGGAGAGCCGGGCTGTCGCCCGTCGGCGTCTCTTTCCAGACCGGCCGGAGCTTCGCGACGCCTTTATCGTCCTCAATGCAAATCGCAACTGCCCTCGCAAGCGTATCGACGCCACCCTGCGCGGCTTTGCCCTCTTCGCCCGGGATAGGCCCGACGCTTGGCTTTACCTTCATATGGGGATGAAAGACTCCGGCTGCGACGTCCTCGCTCTGGCCGCCGAGCTGGGCATTCGCGACCGGCTCCTGACGACCACGGCGGAGCCGGAACGGCCCAAGATCGAGGATGAGGAGCTGAACGTTATTTATAACGCTTGCGACGTGGGGTTAAACACTTCGACCGGCGAGGGATGGGGCCTCGTGGCGTTTGAGCACGCGGCGACGGGCGCGCCTCAGATTGTCCCCAACCACAGCGCCTGCCGGGAATTGTGGGAAGGCCATGGCGTCCTGTTCGAATGCGGGGAATTCGAGATCGAGGCGGCAGTCGTGGCGCAGGTCATCGAGGCGCTTTATCGAGACCCCGACCTTCGAGAACGGCTGTCGGAGCGGGTTCTGACCTACACGCGAGAGGAGCGGTTTCGCTGGAGCGCGATCGCCGGTCAGTGGCGCGACCTATTGTCCGTTGTTGCGACGCCTTCGGCTTCCTCGTTTCCGAGTTTGGAGCCGCGATAGATGCGAAGCCTTTCGCCCTCCGGGCGCGCCGGGGTGAACCCGGCGACTACAGCCTTCGGCTTCCTCGATTCCAAGAAGCGCCTTAGCCCTCTTGGGCGCTAGAATGACGTATGCCCGACACCGCCCTTCTTGTCATCGACGTACAGCAGGGACTCTTCGAAGAGGATCCGCCGACCATCAACGCCGACTCCCTGACGGCGACGATCAACGAGCTTGCCGGACGGGCGAGGGCGGCCGGCGTGCCTGTCATCTTCGTCCAGCACAACGATCCGTGGATGGAGATCAGGACGCCGGGATGGCAGCTTCATTCCGCGCTCGATGCCCGCGAGGGCGAGCCGAGGGTCGATAAGCAGCATCCGGATTCCTTCTATAAGACCAAGCTCATCGACCACCTCAGTGGGATCAAGCGCCTCGTGGTCTGCGGCTGCCAAACCGACATGTGCGTCGACTACACGTCGCGGCGGGCCGTCGCCCTCGGCTACGACGTCGAGCTCGTCGCGGACGCCCACTCGACCTGCAACAACCCGATCCTCGATGCCCAGACCACGATCGCCTTCTACAACCAGATGCTCGACGGCTTTGGGGCAAGGGACGGCTTCGGGAACGGGGAACACCAGATCAAGGTGAAACCCTCCGCCGAGATCGTGTTCTAGACGCCTTCGATCGCGGCGACGATCTCGATGGCGCGCCGCGCCGGCTTCACGTCGTGGACGCGGAGGATGCGAGCCCCCTTCGTTTGAGCGATCACTTGGGCGGCGAGGGTGCCCTCCAACCGTTCCTCGACCGGAACAGGGTTCTCCGGATTCAGGAGGCGGCCGATGAAGGACTTGCGACTGACCCCGACCAGGACCGGATAGCCGGTCTCGACGAAGACTTCCAGGCGCTTTAGGAGCAGCAGGTTGTGACGGACGGTCTTGCCGAAGCCGATACCGGGATCGATCCAGATCGTCTCCCGCGCGACGCCATGGCCCTCCGCGAAAGCGGCTCGCTCGACGAGGTAGTCGCGGATTTCGGCGACGATGTCGCCGTAGACCGGGTTTTCCTGCATCGTCCGCGGATCGCCTTTCATGTGCATGAGGCACACCGTGCAGCCGGTCCCGGCGGCGATTCGCGCCATTTCGGGATTCGAGAAGGCGGTTACGTCGTTGACGATCTTCGCCCCGGCGTCGAGAGCGGCGCGGGCGACCTCCGGCTTCATCGTGTCGATCGAGACGGCGACGCCTTGCCTCGCGAGAGCCTCGACGACCGGAACGACTCGGCGCAATTCTTCTTCCGCGGCGACGGCGGCCGCACCGGGGCGCGTCGACTCGCCGCCGACGTCGACGAGGTCGGCGCCCTCCTCGACCATGCGCAAGCCGGCCGCGATGGCGTCTTCGGCCCGGAAGTGAACGCCGCCGTCGCTGAAAGAATCGGGCGTCACATTAACGATGCCCATTAGGGCCGGACGGTTCTCGGGCAGTTGGACGATGCAGTTCACTGGCCGCCATCATACACGAGACGACGGGCGTCTCGGATCACAAGGGCCTGCCGCCATGGCTAGACGACGGCGCTGAGCTGGAACTTGTCGTGCAGGAGCCGGGTCGCGCGCATCGTGTCGGCTTCCGGGACGAGGACGCTCAGCGAGAAGTCCGAGTCGCTGGTCTGGAGGACCGAAATCTGGTTCTCGTGAAGGATGCCGAGAACGGTGCGGAAGAGGCCGGGCTGTTGCATGTATTCGTGGCCGATCATGCTCACCATCGAGCAGCCCTCCGTCAGTTCGACGCGAACCCGCTGCACGTTCCCGAGCGGCTCCAGCAAGCCGGCCTGGGTTTCGACCTGCCGGGAGGCGTGGCCGATTTGAATCAAATAAACGGTGCCGTTGATCGGCACGACGAGGCCGTCGAACACGGAGGAAAGGTTCGGATACTGGCTGCGGGGGACCGCGAACCCGGTGCCGCCCGGCGACATGTTCAGCATGAACAGATTCGCGCCGTAATGGGCCATGAGATCGAAGATGCGGGACTCGAGAGCGACGCGGTCGGCCTCGGGGGCGCAGGTCAGGTCGAATTGCAAATAGACGAGCTTGCCGGTATGGGTCACGCCGGTCAGGCGGCGGCCGGGGAAGACCTCGCGCCGCACGATCTCGGTGCCCTCGTCGTCGCTGAAGGTGCTCTTCACCCACAGCGGGATGTCGTAATTCATCGCGATCTCGGCCGCGCGGGGATGGACGACCTTCGCCCCGAGGTGGGCGATCTCGGCGACCTCGTCGTAGGTCACCTTGCGGAGGGTCGGGGCGTCGTTCACCGCGTCCGGATCGGCGGTCTTTACGCCGTCCACGTCGGTGAAGATTTCGACTGCGTCCGCCTTGAGGGCCGCTCCGATGGCCGAAGCCGTCGTGTCGGAGCCTCCGCGGCCGAGGGTGGTCAACTCGCCTCCGGGACCGCCGTCGCCGGGGACGTAGACGCCCTGGAAGCCGCAGAGAACGGGAATAAAGCCGCGCTCGATGCTCTTGATCAGGCTGACCGGATGGACGCTGACGATGCGCGCGTTGCCGTAAACGCCGTCGGTACGGATGCCGGCCTGGCCGCCCCGGAAGGACTGGGCGGGATGGCCGAGGGTCTTTAACGTGTGAGCGAAGATGACCGAGCTGAGGATTTCGCCGCAGGCGATCAGGAGATCCATCTCGCGAGCATCCGGCTCGACCTGGGGATCGATATCGCGCAGCATCGATATGAGCGTGTCGGTGGCATAGGGCTGTCCCTTGCGTCCGATCGCGCTAACGACGACAAGCGGCGAGAAGCCCTGCTCTTTCGCGGAGATGACCCGCATGGCGGAAAGCAGGCGAGCCTCCGGCGTGGCGACGCTCGTGCCGCCAAACTTCATAACTTTAATGCGCAAGGGCCACCCCCACAAGGTTCTCCTCGATGCGGTCCTTCAGCTTCGCGGCTTCTTCGGCGTCCACGACGATGAGCATGCGATCGTGCATGTCGCTGACATGGTCCACTCGGACGCCGCTCGCGATGGATTCGAGGACGATCCGGGCGATCAGCCCCTCCTCGTCCCGCATATTCACGGCGTGCACGAGCAGGATGTGCCGGTTCGCGCGGATCGTGAAGTGGATGTCGAGCTGGGCGAGCGCCTGGCTCACGAGGTCGGCGGAATCCTCCGGCACGACAAAGGAAAGGCCGGAGCCGGTGAGCTTCAGGAAGTCGATGCTGATGCCGCCGTCCGCCACCGCTCCAAGGACCCGCAAACGGCCCTCCATTACGGGGCTTGGCAGGCGAGAGACATGGACCTGGGCGTACCCGGGCCGGACCTCCACATTGCTGATACCTCGGCGTTTCTCGAATGCGGTCTCGGCGACCTGCAAGGGGGGATTTCCGCTCATTCTGGCGGATTGAAGGATACCCGGAGGGAGTGGGGCTTACGATTTAAACCCACCGGTCACCGGTTACCTATCACTCCCTCAAGCACCCATCCGGAAGATCAGCCTCGGCGGCCGCTCGAAGACCTTTTCCAAAACCAACCGATGGGAGGCGATCGCTTCTCCGAGCAGCACCTTGGCGCGCCAGTTGAGGTCGGGCATCAGCTTCGCTTTCTCCTCTAGCGTATAGGGCTGGGCGGAGCCTTGCAGGCCGAGGGTCTGGAGCCAGCGCTTGAATTGGGGGTTGTTCGGGTCGGACCCGGCGGGGAGTAGATTGACGTAAACGTAGGTAACCCCCTCCCGCTGCAGGGCCGCGACGAGATCATCCCCGGTTTGCATCGCTTCGTAGCCGAGCTCGTTCGAGTGGCCCGGGTTGGCCCAAAGATACGGGACGTCGAGGAGAAAGCCGAAGACCTCGTCGTACAGGGCGACGCGTCCGCCCTTGACGTTTTGGTTCAGGTACTGCGCCGGTTCATAGAACTTCGTAAGCGCAGACATATATTGATCCGTCGTCACCTGGCCCGTTTCCACTTGAAGTTGCGCGTCGAAGCGCTGGTCTTTGACGACGTAAAAGGAGATCAAGGCTTGGAGGACGGCGGCGCCGGCCAAGAACGGACCGGCGCGGAGGCGCAGCACTCCCCCGCCGGCGAGAACGGACAACGGCACGGCGAGCGCGACGATGTAGCGGCTCTGCTCGCTAAGGACGAACCACATGGCGAAGCTCACTAGCACCGTCGCGAGGGAACTCGATTCAAACGGAGTTGTCCTGCCGGAAATCAGCCATAAGAGCATCGCGCCGATCACAACGAAGCCGATGGCTCCGATCGGGAATCCCAGCCCGGCCGTCTGGCCGGGATTGATGTAGCGTCCCGGCTGGTACGCCAGACCGAGGATCGCATGGCCGATCCGCTGGGGCTCAACCTTCTCGCCCCCCGGTTCGCGGCCAACGCCGAAGGACTGCTGCTCCGCCGAATAAATCTGCCCCTGCCACTCGCTCCAGTGCTTGCCACCGAACTGTTTGTAGAAGAAGGGATAGACGGGATTACCCGTCCAGGCGACGTTCTTGACGTACCAGGGCGAGGCGATCAGGAGGGCGAGTCCGCCCGCGAGAAGCATCGGCTTGAGACTCAGCTTCCGCTCCGAGTCGTTCCGATTCAAATAGAGCGCGCCGAGGAGGACGATGCCGACCGCCAAAATGGTCTGCAAGCCGGTGTACTTACTGCCGGTGGCAAGGCCAAGCATCACCCCGGACAGCCACAACAGAGAAACCTCCCTTTCGCGGACGTAGAGCGCAGCGAGCACGATGCCGAATCCGGCGTAGAGCCCATTTTGGACGTCGATGTACCCGGTTCCGCTCAGCCAGAGAACGGCCGGAACCGTGCTCCAGGTCAGGGCCGCCCACCAGCCCGCCAACCCTCCGTAAACATGGCGAGCCAAGCCGAACACGGCAAGAATCCCAAAAACCTCGAAGGCGAGGGTGAAAGCTCTGGCTCCCGCCTCGCCTCCCCACAGAAGCCCCCAAATGTATAGGTTATCGACGGCAAATGGGAAATTACTGTGGTGGATGAAGGTGATCGGCTGAATTTGGCCGGCCGCGAGCCAAATCTTCGGAACGGCAAGATGATAGGCCAGGCTGTCCCATTCGACGGTGTCCGCGGGGGCCAAGACGCTGACGAGGGCGAAGAGCAAAGCTACGGCGATTCCGAGCACGAACAGGGCAGCGGCTCCCTTCGGAAAGTGGATTTCCGGCCGCTTCGCGCCCCGAAGGACAAGGACGGCCGACGCCATGCAGATGAGGCCGATGACCGAGGCTCCGGCAACAGACAATCCGCCGGGAACCAGGCCGACGAATAGGGTCAGCGTGCCGAGCGCGCCGAGACCGGTGAGGCCGGCGAGACCGATAGCGAGAGCGGGATCTAGGTCCGAGGTGAGCTTGCGGATCAGAAGACGCCCGAAGCAGGCGGCGCCCACCGAAAACAACAGCGTTATCAGCACCCCGAGCACGCGCCTAGTATACGGACTTCCCTATGAGCCCGTACCGTGGCTTTCGGTCGAATGCGCGTCCTCGGCCGGCCGGTGCTCTTCCGGCTCCTCCCGCTGAATCGTATCTTTCGGCGGAACGAACTTGATCTCTTCGGCCCGGTGCTCTTCGAGCGCTCCGGCAAGCTGGCGCTTACCGTCCTCGATACCTTTCTTCAATTCGCCGACGCCCTTGCCGACGTTACGCATCAATTCGGGCAGCTTCTCGCCCCCGAAAAGGAGCAAGACGATGACCGCTACGATGATTAGATGGGTCGGCTCGAATAGATTCATCTCTCCGCGTCTATTAGTAAACCGGAAACGCGCCCTAACGCGTCGGTCCTCCCTGTACTTACCATCCTACGCCAGTCTCGCTCCAAATCGCACGAGGCGGCCCTTTCCGCTTGAATCGCCAAAGAAGCCAATTCTAGAGCAATTTCCCCTCTTATGTATAAGGATGGATCGCCTGAGAATTGCACATAGCCCCCAGCAATCGGCTGCCAACCCTATGCACGATCCGCCCTCGCCGCCTAATATGCCCCTCGTGCGATCCTCGACCCTCGAAAAGGTGGTTAGCGCGGCAAAGAAACTGGCCGATCTCGCTTTCGCGCGAGCGGACGGCAAAGCCGACAGAATGCTGGAGGTGAGGCTGCACAGCCCTAACGCGCTTTTAAATTGCGATCCGATGAAGGCCGAATTGCGCGACCTATGGAACAAGGAAGTGGCTCCGAACGAGCAATCGCTTCTCCAATGGGTCGATACGATTTTAGGTTTCGAGCTTCGATTCACTTTGCTGCACGAATGCGGGCAAACGATCACGGGGTTGGTCAGCGTCGAGCTGACGCCGAACCTCGCTTAAAGGATTGACATGACGATGGACAAATGTGCTCGGACCGGAACGTGTATGTTCACTTGGCATGACGGCAAGTCTCGCTATGACGAGGTTGCCTGGGATCCGCGAACCGTGACCAGCTCTGAGGCAAGCCGGATGGCCCATCTGAAGCTGATCCAAGACCCGCGAGCGACTCGCGTGCAGGTCGAATTCGCCGGCGATCGGTTTGTCGAAGCCGTGCGCGAAGAACTCCAAGCCGCATAACGGCCATCTCGCGTCGCCGAGCCGTCCTAAATTGCGATGGCTCATTCCCATTTGCATGCGCCGAAGAAGATGTCGGTGCGCTGTCAGATTTCCGGCCGCGATCTCTCGCTCGACGAGGCTGTACCCGTCGACCTCATTCGCGAGTCCCTCATGCCGTGCATCCGCAAAGCCTGCCCCAACCTCGAGTTGAACGGCTACATCAGCATGGCGGAGCTGAACCGGGCTCGCGTCCAGCACGCCGAGGAGCTGACGCAGACCGACGTGGACGACCTCAGCCAGATGCGGCGGGAGGTCATGGAAAGCCTTCAGCGGCACGAAATCCTCACGCGCGACGTCGACCGCGAGTTCGACGAGGCATCGACGATCGGCCAACGGATTGCCGACAAGGTCGCCGACTTCGGGGGAAGCTGGACGTTCATCATCGGCTTCGGAGTCGTCCTCGTCATCTGGATGACGGTGAACTCGATGGCGTTCCTGGCAAAGCCCTTCGATCCATTCCCATTTATCTTTCTGAACCTCGTGCTTTCCTGCGTTGCCGCGATCCAGGCGCCGGTGATCATGATGAGCCAGAACCGCCAGGAGGCCCGCGACCGCCGCCGAGGCGAGAACGACTACAAGATCAACATGAAGGCCGAGCTCGAGATCCAGCACATCAACGAAAAAGTGGACAAGCTGATCAACGACCAATGGAAGCACTTACTGGAAATCCAGCAGATGCAGATGGAGATGATCGAGGAGCTGACCCAAAGATCCCCCAAGCAGGAGCAAGATTGGACGGGGTCGTGAGAGTATTGGGTGTCGGGCGTCGAATCCCAACTTTCCCTTGGCTTTTCCGCAACTAGGCCGAAGTGCTCGGCGGACAAGGCGCCGCAATGTCGTAAAATGTTCGGCGTGACGAGGAGGCGAGAGAGGACGGGGTTTGCCGGCAATCTGCTGCTGGTGATGCTCGCCTGTTGCGTCGCCTTCTTCTCGGTTTCGCCGCCTCCCATGACGCCGGACGGCAAGCAATGCCCGACGGCTCCGATCCAGACGATCTCCGTCCCGGTCAAATCATGCTGCGGCAAGGTGCTTTGCTATGAGCACCGGGCGCCCAAACCGGGTGAAGCCGGATTCGTTCAATGCCGCTGCGCGGAAAAACGAGCGTCGCAACAACGGAACGCCATGGCGCCGAAGGTTCCGCTGTATCTTCCTGTCGAGGCCGAGCCGCTCGAAGTTGCGGGCCGGCTCGACTTTCCCGAAACGCCGGTTCCATTGGACGAGCAAATCCCCAAGGGTCTGGCCAAGGGCCTTTTCCGCCCTCCCTCCATCGCGTGATCGCTCGCAGGCCTAGTTGCGCCTGCCCATCGCCGCTCACGACCGACCCTACGGAGGGATTCATTCATGTTTCGCAAGGCTTTTACGCTCATCGAGCTTCTCGTCGTCATCGCGATTATCGCGATTCTCGCCGCCATCCTCTTCCCCGTCTTCGCCCAAGCAAAGGAGGCCGCGAAGAAGGTTCAATGCCTATCCAACGGACGGCAAGTCGGCATGGCTCTTCTGATGTACATGAACGACAATGACGACCGGTATCCGCAGGAGCATCCGTCGACGGGCAACCCTGTCGTGGACGACTCGGACGGTCAGCTCGAAGGGGAAGACTACGGCTCGCCGTTCGACAAGATCCTGCCGTACGTCGCGAGCAAGGACACGAGCAAGACACAGCTTTACACCTGTCCCACCGATCCCGATCCTCACGGAACAAAGCTGCTCGATGCCTCCGGCAACTGCATCGGCTCCGACCCGCTCGAAGCCCCTCCCGGGCCGCTCAGCAGCTATATCCTCAACGCCTACTACCTCTTCGGCATCACGAGCAGCCAAGTGACCGAGCCCGCCCGCTCGATCTACATCTCGGAGAGGCGGGATACGTTCTGCGACGTCCACTACCATCCCTGGTTCAACGAGACGGAGTTGCCGACCCCGGTCGCCATCGCGAGCGACCGCCATTCGAAAGGTTCCAACGGCGTGTACACGGACGGACACGCGAAGTGGAGCATGTTCGCGCGAGCGAGAGCCCCGTTCGACGGTCACGAGCTGTACGGCGAGTATCAGGCCTTCTAAGGGCACGCAACTTGGGTCGTGCGCATGGAGTCAAACCTGTACGAACATGGAGACTCGAACTGGCTATTTGACTGTCTATTCGGCCGACCGATCGGAAATCTACGGCGAATTCGCCGACGCGACGTGGGAGGTGGAAGAAACCGAAGGCGGGTCGAACCACCTCTTCACCGGCAAGGCGAGCGAGGGCACGATGGAGACTTTCCGACGCCTGGATCGGGAGGGCATCGACCATATCGCGTACGACTTCGACGCCGCCGGAAAGACCTTCTCCGGCTCTGCCCAGCTTCTCCGCCCGCAGGATAACCTGGCCCCCGGCGACGCTTGGATTCGGATCGAATCCGGCGTCGAACCTGCGACGGCTTAGCGCTTAAGGAATTGGTGTATGGAAAGTGGGTCACGAGCACCCAACGCCCGACGCCGTCAAAGTAGCCTGCGCTTCTTGATCCGCGATCCACGTATTTCCCCCAGGTCTCAAATTCCCGCGTCACATCGGGCGCTCTCAGGTTCGACATCCAAGTGAGAGCGGCGCCCTCTGGCCTGAGTTGGGGCAGTCGACCTCATCTTCCCGGAGGAATTGAGCTTTGATGAAAAGGACAGTCATCGTCTTCGCACTTGTCGGCATCTCGTCCGCGGCGTTTGCGGATATCACCTATAACGGCCTCGGGCCGTACTACGAGACCGCGTCGATCGCCGGTCATACGACGGGCACGTTTTACAGCGGCCTTTTGAATTTCACCGATTCGTCGAACTCGACGCCGCTCGGCACGAACTTCAATACGATCTGCGTCGATCTGGATAACGAGATCAACGGCGGGGCAAGCTGGTCCTTCTCCACTCTCGATTCGAACACCCTCGGTGGCGGACTCCAGACCGCGGGCAACATCATCGCCGCGTTTTATTCCTCCGTCACCACGAACGCGCAGGCCTCCGGACTCCAACTCGCGGCGTGGGAAGCGGTCTACGATAACGGCGCGTCCGCCGATTTCGCGAACGGCAACTTTATCGTGACGAACGCGTCGACCGATGCCCTGAACTGGGCCACCTACTACTACGACAACGGCGCTTCGGTGGCTGGCGACTCGATCTACTTCCGCCCCGCCGACGGCAGCGGCGGACAGGGCCAGATGGCTCCGGTTCCCGAGCCGGCATCCTTCGCGGTCCTCGGTCTCGGTCTTCTCGCTCTCCGCCGACGCCGCAAGTCGGCCGCTCGCTAAGAGAGCCGCAAAAGCCGGAGCGCGGGCTTTAGCCCGCATCCCGTCTGCCGACTTCGGTCGGCTGCATAGCCGATCCAACGACCGGCAAACGGGATGCGGACTGAGGTCCGCGCTCCGACTTTTAGGCCCTACCACCTTGTTGTCACAAAATCCCGATCTCCCGCGGATGGATTCTTGGCAGGGCAAAAAATATGCGTTACACCAAATCCATCCTCTCTCTTTCGATCGTCGGCGCCTGCGCGGCGGTGGCGACGGCCCAGAACGTCGTTTACAGCAACAACCCGACTCCGGGCGATTTCTTCACCAATCCGGGCAGCTCCGCTGCGAACCAGATGATCACGGGGTTCACCGGGCCTGACGGCGAAGTCTTCACCTACCGCGAGACCAAGAACGGTTCGAGCGTCGGTATCAACACGAACAATCCGTACATGGGCAACGGCTCGGTCTGGTTCAATGCCAACGGTCTGGCGCAGAAGTCCGAGATCGCGATGAGCACTTCGTTCAGCCCGGCCGGCGACTCGACCGGGACTCTCGGCTCTTTCGATAGCCTCTCCGCTTTCTCGGCCGATACGATGACGATTGGCACGAACGTCGGCAACGGCTCGGTGGACCTCCGCCTCGAATTGTGGAACGGCACGACCTACGGCAGCCTCGTCTTCGACACAAGCTGGACGCCGTCTCACTCGCCGACCGTCACCAACGGCGTTTGGACGACCTACGACATCCTCGGCAGCAACTACTGGCTGCGCGCGACGAGCGGCATCAACACGCTCTACGATCCGGGCACGGGCACGAACCACGAGCGCACCTGGACGGATTGGAAGAACATCCTCAGTGGCCATGGCTACCAAGTGATCAGCGTGAACGCCGGCGTCGGTACCTTCGACGGCCAATTCGAAGGCGCGATGGACAATCTGACCGTCGGCTTCGGCGCGAACGTGCAGAGCTTTAACTTCGAGGCCGCCCCGGTTCCCGAGCCGGCCAGCCTCTCGATCCTCGGCCTTGGACTCTTCGGCCTCATTCGACGCCGACGCGCCAAGAAGTAAGCCGCGTCTACGGTTCTGCGGCGATATCGGCGCGGAACCGCATCCCCTCGAAGCCGATCCGGGCGACGCCTTCATAGGCCAGACGCCGGGCGGCTTCGATGTTTTGGGCGGCGGCGGAGACGGCGAGGACGCGCCCCCCGCCGGTGACCAGCCGGCCATCCCGGAGCGCGGTTCCCGCGTGGAAGACCTGGACTCCCTCCGGCATCGCTCCGATCGAAATCTCCTTCCCCTTCTCGTACTCGCCCGGATATCCGCCGCTTGCGGCGACCACGGTCACCACCGCGTTCTCCTCCACGGAGGGAGGGGGAATCGACTGTCCGTCCGCGCAAGCCTTCAGGGCTCCGGCCAAGCCGAGCCCCAAGCGCCGCACCACGCTCTGGGTTTCGGGATCGCCGAACCGAACGTTGAATTCCAGGCAGTTCACCTTGCCCTCATGCATCATCAGACCGGAGAAGAGCACGCCCCGGTAGGGCGTGGCGCGGTTGCGGAGGGCTTGCAGGATCGGCCGAACGACTCGATCCTCCGTCTCTTCGACGAGATCTCGGGAAATCCAGGAAACCGGCGAGAAGCTGCCCATTCCTCCGGTGTTCGGTCCCCGGTCGTTATCGAGAGCTCGCTTGTAGTCCTGCGCGACGGGAAGGCTGTAGATTCCCGCATCCGAGCAGAGGGTCAGAAGGCTGAATTCGCGTCCCTCTAGCCGGTCCTCGATGACGATCGTCGCGCCGGCATCGCCGAACTCTCGCTCGACGAGCATCGCATCGACGGCCTCGTGCGCCTCCTCTTCGCTGTCGGTGACGAGGACCCCCTTGCCGAGGGCGGCGCCGCTCGCCTTCACCACGACCTTGCCGGGCCGAGATCGCACGTATTCGTGGGCGAGAGCCGGGTCCTCGAAGACTTCGGAACCGGCGGTGGGGACGCCCGCCTCCATCATGAGGCGCTTCGAAAAAGCCTTGGAACCCTCCAGCCGCGCACCTTCGAGCCCGGGGCCGAAGACGGAAAGCCCGCGCGCCCTCAGAGCGTCGGCCAATCCGTCGATCAGAGGCGCTTCCGGGCCGACGACGACGAGATCGACGGATTGGGTGACGGCGAGGTCGGCGATGCCCTGAAAGTCGGAGGTAGGAATCTCGAAGCAATGAGCTCGCTCGGCCATTCCCGGATTCCCAGGAGCGCAAAGAACCTCCGCTTCCTGGGAGAGCTTCCAGGCGAGGGCGTGTTCGCGGCCGCCCGATCCGACAACGAGAATCCTCATTCGGCCGGATTATAGCTTTATAGCTTCCATTTCAGCAGAAATAGGCAGACGTCTTGAATTTGCCGGATATGTGGCGTCAGTATCATAACTGCCTACGAAAGGTGGTGTGTCTCTGAAATCGAAGAGCGTACGTTTGTGGTCCGGCATGGATGACGGAACGATTCAGGAAGTCCGGCTCCGATGCACATCCGACGACCGCCTCGGATTCGAGTTATTCGTCGGACGCGAAATCCTCCTCGTCCCGATCGATCACGCCCATCTTCACGCGGCCCTCAACTCGCGAGAGGTCACCGTCGAAATGCCTTCCTGCCGGTGCTCGATGGTCCCCGTCGACGAGTCGATCTCCTTCCTGTTCCAGGGAAGCGGAACCGTGCGGTTCTTGATGCGGCGCAACCAATTCGCCGTGCTCGCCAAAAACGTCGGGCTCAAGGAACCCGACACCGCACCCTAGCTCATTGGCGTTCGATCAGCCAGTAGCGACCCTTGTCCGTCCGAATGTCGGAGGGTTGCGGATTGGCCGGAAGCTGGCTATACGGCCAGAAGTTCCGGCTTGGCCGGACCGCGTAGGGGCTCTGCTGGGCCTGCTCGCCCGGTCGCCAGGATTCCATTAGCCTGCGAGCGTCGGCCTTCCCCTGACGGGCGAACTCGAGCATTTGCTTCGAATCGACCCGGCCGCTTTGAGGCACGATCATGACCCGAACGGGCTGAGGACTCGGAGCGAGCGCCACGACGCAAGCGAGCAGCGTAACCATAGCCCCATCTTACAATGGCTTTTCGCGATGGCCGCATCCAAGCATGCATCCCATACACGAACCATATTTATAGGTACGTCAAACCGTACCGCCATATTTTCTTCGTGTTTTAATACGTATTTGTAATAAACATGCTACACAATAGAATTGTTATTGCCGTGATTTGGCGGCAAGGGGAGAAAATTAATGAAAAAGCTCATTTGCTTGCTTTCACTCGTCGTCGCTTCGGTGCTTGCCCAAGCTCAGGTCTTCCCATCCGGGTTCTTCCCGGCCGTCCCTCCGTTCATCGACGGATTCGACGGGATTCCGGCCGGCCTGTACACGTCGTTCCCGATGTTCGGCGGAAACGGTGTGGCCGCGCGGACGACGGCGACCGGCGCGCTGGTCGTCGGCAATGCGGGCGGACTGGCCCTGACCGCGCCGAACTACCTGACCCCGACGAACACCAACGTGACGATCAAGATGGTGACCCCGAAGACCGCTTTCGGCGGCTTCTTCATGTTGGCGCCCGGTTCGATCGGACCGGTCTCGATCCGATTCCAGTTCTTCGATCCGCTTGGGCTTCCGATCGGATCGGTCGTGGTTCCGTGCCCCGCGGCTTGGTCGTGGATCGGCTGGACGACGATGCCGAACTGGCAACGTGTGGAAATCGACGCGATCACGACGTCTACCGCGGGCGCAATCGCGATGGATGAGTTCCGAGTGGCCTAGGCCCAGAACCGCATATCTCCGCCCCGTGCCCTCAGGTTCGACGCTTCCAGTCCGACCCCGGGGCGGAAATATGCACGCTCGCTCCCTATTTTTTTGCACTTTATAACGGCTATTTGTACAAAGTGTTGCATAATCAGCTATTGCCACTTCCTTGCGGCAACAAGACAAGAATAGGAGTTACTCATGAGAAAGCTGATTTGTTTACTCTCGCTGGTGATCGCGGCCGCGGTTTCGCAGGCCCAGGTGTTTCCGTCCGGGTTCTTCCCGGCCGTTCCTCCGTTTATCGACGGCTTCGACACGCTCGCCCCCGGCTCCTACACCGGCTTCCCGATGTTCGGCGGCAACGGTGGCGCGGCTCGGATCGGAGGCGTCAATGCGATGCTCGTCGGGAACGTCGGCGGGATCGCTCTAACCGCTCCGAACTACATGTTCGGCCGGGGATGCGACGTCCAGATCAAGCTGGTCCAGCCGATGAAGTACTTCGGCGGATTCTTCCAGGTGGCTCCGGCCGGAATCGGAATCACCACGATCAAGTTCGCGTTTTATGACATGTTCAACGTCCTGATCGGCTCGGTCGCAGTGCCTTGCCCGGCGGCTTGGACCTGGATCGGATGGAAGACGAATCCGCTGTGGCAACGGGTCGAGATCTACGGCGTCGGCGGTGCGCTGCCCGGGTACGTCGCCATGGACGAGATTCGAGTCGCTTAACCGAAAGCGACAATTGTAACCTCCTCCGCCGCATCCTTCGACTTCGCTCAGGACAGGCTATCGGCGCAAGAGGAGGGGAGCGAAAGCCCCCTCGCCCGTGTGGTTGTCACGGGAGAGGGGGTTGGGGGTGAGGGCCGGAAACCTACAATCGCCGCTATTTCACGGAAGTAGCCGTACCGGTGCTCTCGTCGCCGAATCTGGGCTCATAGTTCGGAAGCACTTGCTCGATTCCGCCGACGTGGAGTGGATTCTTTACCTCGAACTGAGCCCAGCCGATGAGCTTGCTGTCCATGCCGATCCTCTTGCCGTGATCGAGCAGCGGGCGTGAGACGTCGTAGCGCCACACCGGAACCCGGATCGTGAAGCTTCCCGGAACCTGCGTGCCAGGCCGGAGCATCGCTTGTTCCAGTCGAGCCGGCTTTCCATCCACTTTCAGCGTATTTTCCTTGCCCGGCGTTTGAGACCAGACGGACGAACCGATCGGATTCATCGACCAGCCATCCGGCAGTCCGACGATCTTCAGCGGCGCAAACGCCGTTCCGGAGGGATCGCCGCCACTCACGACCGCGCCGACGAAGCCTTGGTCGCCGATCAGCACCGTATGGAGCCAGACCGTGGTTCCATCCACGACCGCCTTCTGCGGAGGCTGGGCGAGGGCCTCTTCGACCGCCCTGCGCTGCGCCGGATAGTTGTCCAGCCGTACGCCGGCCCGGATATGGGGATCGAAGATACTTTCGTCGAGGGGATGGAAGTGATACTCGTGCATCTCCATCAGGCTCCCGTCCGAGTTGTAGACCACGCGCTCGGTGGGCAGATTCGTTCGCGTATCGACGAGCAGGTCTTGCCGGATGTTGAAGACGTAGCGAAGGAGATTCGGGCCCGCGCTTTCGACGCGCAGAAGCTTGAACTGCGAGAACTCCGCGACGCCGACGCCATCGATCTGCTCCGCCGGACCGGATTCGATGCTCTGCAAATTGGTTTGCTTCCAATAGGTGTACCGAAGCGCGCCGTTTTGGCGAGTCTCCATGGAGTCGTCGGTGAAGCGCATCGCGTACTTGCCGGGCTCGCCCCACTGCTCCATGTAAACGTCGAGGTGACCATCCTTATCGGCCTTATAGACGCGCTCGTAGCGGGCAAGCTGGAGGCTCACGGCGCGGGCGATCGCCGATAGAGGAGCCGCACTGGAAGTCCGCGGGAAAAGGGCGACGGCAGCCAGAGCGGCCGCCGCTCCGCCGACAAGGACGTAGCGCATCGGAACCCAGGCGCGGCTTTGCGGGCGGCCCTCGGCGAGCATCCGGCTGACGAGGCCGGGCGCCGGCGAGAGATCGACGGGCTCCAAGCGCGCGCCTTCCGCTCCCCTGCGAAGCACTCCTTCGTTTCTATGATTCCAAGACTGGTTTTGCTTCAATTTCATTCTCCTGTCGTCCTTCCAGCAGAAAGCAGAGCTTCTTGCGAGCGGCGAAAAGCCTCGACTTGACGGTCCCCTGGGGGACGCCGAGTACGGCCGCCGTCTCCTCGATCGACATTTCCTGCACCTCGGCGAGGAGAAACGTCTCTTTCAGAGCTTCGGGCAGCTTTTCGAGCGCCTCGAAGAGGGCGATCGCCTCGACGCAAGCCTCGTAGGCGGGCTCGATCCTGGCGGGCGCCGCCTCCAGGCCATGCGTTCTCCGGCGTCTTCGCTTCCAATGGGTGTATTCATGCAGCGCGATTCGAAACAGCCAGGTTCGCAGGCTGGCCTTGCCGCGATAGGAGGCAATCTGTTGTTTGGCCTTGATGAAGGCCTGCTGGGTGAGGTCCTCGGAGTCTTCCGCGTGCCCGGTGAGATGCCGCATAAAGCGGCAAACCGCGGCATAGTGGGTGACCACGAAGCTCTCGGTCGCCCAGGCGTCGCCGGAGGCGATCCTGCGGGCGGTTTCGAGGTCGAT
Organism: Fimbriimonadaceae bacterium; assembly: GCA_035545155.1. Taxonomy (GTDB): domain Bacteria; phylum Armatimonadota; class Fimbriimonadia; order Fimbriimonadales; family Fimbriimonadaceae; genus JAEVZK01. Next base: position 155,406 of record DASZYX010000004.1, read on the forward strand.
TGCGTGATTCGGTGCCATTGCGTTTTGGTCGGACACCGTTACCGAGCCATCGGGGGCATGTTGGGTTCGAACGATTTGAATGATATCGCGAGTCCTTGTGGCCTCGCCTTCCTGGCCCTTAGGCATTCTGCGCCTTGTCGCCAGAAATTCGAGCAGAATATGGCCGTGAAGAAATGGGAAGTGGCCGGACTGGTGTTCGCGACACTCCTCCTATGGCTCCTGGGGCTGCTGATCGCTCGCGGCAACGCTCCCAGGGCGCTGTCCGATTGGCAACAGATCGCGCTGATTCTGACGGCCACAACCGCATTCATTCTCGGCATCGGGTCTCGGATCGCGTTGCGTCTCTTGGTCAGGCCGTCCCTCGCCGGCGCGGGACGGTCGTTGCTCTTGCTGGCCGTCTTCGGCGCATTGCTATGGATCGCCAATGGCATCGTCGATCGCGTCCTCGGGGCGCCAAGCAACACCGTCTTCCCACCGGCCACAGCAGGCGCGCTGATCGGTCGCGTTCGGCGCTCGGCCGAACGAGCGCAAGCGAACTGACTAAGTCGTCGCGGTTTGGGTTTGTTCCGATTTCTTGTCATTCCGAGCTTGTGAGGAATCTCGCGAGCCGCGAACTTGCGGGCGAGAGGCAAGCGAGATCCCTCGTTCCTCCTAAAAAACACCTTGCGGTTTAGGTTCAAGGTGCGGACCTGACGGGGCAACCTCCATAAGTTCCCGGAACCTCCATCCCCCTACCCCCTTCCTCCTCCCGGCACAAACCATCCGGCAAGAGGAAGGGGCTTCCGGATTCCCCTACTCTTGCGCCGATGATTGTGCGGCAGAGGAGGAGGGGATTAAGGGCATAGGCGTTAGAATAAGGCATATTGTTCTACCCTTCTAAAGAATGTTGCTCTTGCTCTCTTAGATGATCTGAGCAGGTTGGAGAGCTTTCTTGGTGGCCTCGTTGGCAAAAGTGCGGCCACGAGCCTCCTGAGTACGCATTTGAACTGTCTCCACAGGCTGAGATCGCGCTTGCACGAGGCGATATCCGTAGGGGGAAAAAGCCTGCTCTTGATCGCAGAGCAGGTTGGCAAGCACTAAGAGGATGAGTTTGGCCAGCAACGCGGCTTTGGCCGTAGGCCCGTCACGGGAAGTGACGACATCCAAATCGCCGATGGATTTGAGCCTCTTGAAGTAGAGTTCCACCTGCCACCGGACTCGGTACAACTCGCAAGCCTGCTCGTTGCTCAGCCGATCGGCGTTTAGGTTCGTAAGAAGCCATACGACCTCACCGTCCCGGTTGCGAGCCGCAACCAGGCGAACATCGTGCCAAGCGATCGCTTGGCTGGTGGCCCAACCCGAGCCGGAACGTCGAGTTTGAGGGGGAACCGGCATACGAAGCCAAAACGAAACCGCGCCGGTGGCGGGCACCTGCTTTTCGAGTTCGATCCAGTCGAGTTTGCCGGCGTCTTGGCAGAAAAGCCGCATACCGTTTCGTTGAACTCGGATCAGGAAATCTGCTCCTGCCTCCCGCGCGAAATGCACATTGGACGCAGTCCCGTAGGCAATGTCGGCGATCGCCAGATATCCCGGTTCGAGCGGATGGTGCTTGAGGCTCTCTCCCACGTGGCGATCCGTCGTGTAAATGGAACCGGGAATTCCCCGAACCGGATCGTATCCGACATGAATCCGCCAGTCCGTCCCTTTGGAGCCCGGACCGCTCACTGTGGTCGCGTCCACGACGAACAAACGGAAACCCACCGGAGCGTTCATCCGGTCCGTCAGGCTCAAAAGCACGTTCTCTAGAAACAACTCGGCTTGGACTAGACGATAGTGCAGGGACGGACCAGAAATCTCGATCAGCCCTGACGAGGTGGCCAGCGCCGCCGCCGTCTGAAACGAGTTCACACTCGCATAGAGCAGGAACATCCGAAGGAGTTGTGCGCCTCCTTTGACATCGCGCCACCGGTCAACGGCACCTGACCTGACCGCCAACGTGTCCAAGTCGTCAGGAAGAAAACTCACCGCATGTTTCCACTGATCCCCCGCCACATCCAACCTCTTTGCCATGAAGGAAGGACGGATAAGAGAAACCAGAGGAAGCGCCTTATTCTAACGCCTATGGGGATTAAGGGGTGGAGGTTCCGGAAACCTACAAACGCCCCGCTCTTGTCATCCGGCTCGGACGCCATGCGTTTCTTCCTACACTTTCGACCGCCACCGGGCCGGCGGGCTCGGGATGATAAGTGCTCTAACCGCGAGCATTTCGGACCTGGATGTCCAAGAGTCCGCTCTTGCGGAGCTATTTGTGGGCCAGATCTGGGCTGTCGGGATAGCCGACGAGAATGCCCGCCTCCTTCAGCTCCTGCACCGCCTTGTAGGCCCAGTGGCTGGGCGGGACGTCGCGAAATGGAGCCTGGTAGCCAAGGGCAGCGGCGAGTTTGTCGGCAAGCGGCTGGCAAGCGACAACTTGCTTGATAAGCTTCTGTGGGTCGCGTCCTGCCTTGCGGATGTCGGCCGCGTAGGCCTGAATCGCCAGCTCAAACTTCTGTCGCCACGCCGATCCCAAGAGGAGCTCGTCCTCGATTCCTCGCCGCCGCAGACCGCCAAGAAACTGCGGCAGGCCGTCGACGCCTTTGACGAGGTCTGCGACAATCTGATCGCTACCCAGGACTCCTATGACATGGCGGCCCGGAACGAAGCCACGGGCACGCAACCGGGCAAAAGCCTTATAGCCCTCGTGGCCTCGCGCAGGACTCGGAAAGCTGTTCTGGGCAGTCGCGACACCGGTCAAGATCACCATTACAACAAGCAGAGTTAGGAAGCGCGGCATAGCGCTATTGTAATCCCAAGGCGCCAAACGCGAGGCAACGGATGCGCCCTTCGGGCGCGCCGGTGTAAAACCGGCGACTACAGCCTTCGGCTCGCGGGCCGAGATAGGCGCGAAGCTCCCACCCCAACCCCTCCCTCAGTTTCCGTTCAGCATTGTCGTTACACCGTAAAGCGACGAACCGGGAAACCGAGGGACGGGCTTTCTCGTTAGTTCCTCAGCGGCTTGTTCGTCTCCAGCATGTGCTTGATCCGGGCGTGGGTGAGGGCTTTGCCGCATAGGGCAATGAACTCCTTGCGCTCGAGATCCAATCCTTCGTCGTAGCTGGCCGTCTTCGCAAAGACGGCTTTGATCGCTTCCCCGATCGTCCGGTCGTAGTCGCTGAGCCCGAGCCGTTTCGTCGCCTCGTCCTGAGCCCGGTCGATCATGCCGGCCACCGGCCCCTCCGGGCGAGCAAACGCCGGGCGGGTCCATGGCTTCGCCTGGAGGACGAGCTTCTTCGCCTCGGTGAACAGGCGGTCCGGATGGTAGACGGTCACGTCGGTTGGCCGCAGATAGCCGAGCGCGCGCGCCTGGTCCGGGCTCGGGGCGACGGCGCCCTCCATCAGGCTCACCGCGACCTCGGATAGGCGCTTCGCGTTATGCTGGTTGTAAAGGCGCATCAGCGCGGTGCCGCGCCCCGCCGGGATCAGGCCGACCTTCGCCTCCGGGAAGCCGATCGACGTCTCGGAGTGAGCGGCGATCACGCCGCAGCCGAGCGCCAGCTCGAAGCCGCCGCCGAGACAGTGGCCAAAGACGGCGGCCACGCAGCGCTTCCGCTCCAGCATCTCCGCGAGTCGCTGTAGTTTCGCCAGTTCCGCGTCGATCCCATCGAAATCCCCGGCATCGATCGACTTAAGGAAGAAGCTCAGATCGAATCCAACCGAAAAGGAGCGCGCCTCGCTCGTGAGCACGAACTGGTCGAAGCTGCCGGAGAGGAGGTCGGTCAGTTCCTCCACCGCGCGCGTGGTGACCGTGCCCATCTTCGTCTTGAGGCTGAGCGCGGTCACACCGTCACCCATGTCGCGCAGCAGGTAGGTTTCGGCCTCCTTCTTCACTGGATACGAGGAAAGCGCGGCAAACTGCGGCTCGGCCGGCATCGGCTCGAAATCGCCCTTGAAGGTTTGAACCGCGCCTTTCGAGTAGAAGGGATTGGAAACCTCGATGCCTAGCCGCTCGTGCCCGATGGCGTCGATCATGGCGAACGGCCCCATCTCCCAGCCGAAGCCCCACATCATCACCCGGTCGAAGTCGAGGACGCTATGGCTGATCTCCTTCTTCAAGTAGTTGGCGTACCGCAGGATCGGAATCAGGTGGCCGCGCAGGAATTCGCCGGCTTCGTCTCGTAGGTCGAGGGCCGTCTTCAGCCGCTCTTCGAGCGGCATCTTCGCATTCGCTTGAAGGGACGGGATATCGACGTCGATCTTGTTTCGATAGGCGAGGGTTTGAAGGTCGAGGGCGAGCATTTCCTTCCCTTCCCGCCGGTAGTACCCCTGCCCCGCTTTGTCCCCGATCCATCCTCGTCCCAAGAGGTGCTGCATCGAGCGCGGCGTCTCGTAGTTGCCCATGTGGGGATCGTCCGGGCAGCGAGCCACCAGGTTCGAAGCGATATCGACCATGATGTCGAGGCCGACGATATCGTTTAACCGGAAGCTGCCGCTTCGGGGCCGCCCAATGAACGGGCCGGTGATCGCATCCACCTGCTCCACGCTGAGGTGCAAGCTCTCCGCGACGTGCACGGCCTGGAACATCGACCACATGCCATACCGGTTGGCGATGAAGCCGGGCGTGTCTTTGGCGACCACGACGCGGCGCGCGACCCGTTCTTCGAGGAAGGCGGTCATCGCCTTGACGACCAGCGGATCGGTGTAATCCGTCGGAATCAGCTCCAGCAGCTTCAAATAGCGCGGCGGATTGAAGAAATGGGTGCCGAGGAACCGCTTCTGGAAGCTCTCCGACCGGCCTTCGGCGAGGAAGGAAATCTGGAGGCCGCTCGTGTTGGTCGTGATCATCGCGTCCGGGCGAAGGAGCGGCTCGATCTGGGCGAAGAGGGCTTTCTTCGCATCCATCTTCTCGATGATCGCCTCGCAGACCCAGTCGGCCTCGCTGACCCAATTCATGTTCTCCTGAATCGAGCCGAGCCGCACCTCGTTGGCGCGCTCGTGGCAATAGAAGTGGGGCGGGCGGGCAGCCTTCGCCCGCTCGAAACCGGCATTGACGCTCTCCCGCGTCAAGTCGAGAAGCGAAACCTGGAAACCGAGATTGGCGAGATGGGCGGCGATCCCGCTTCCCATCGTGCCCGCACCGATCACGCAAACATTCTTCGCCGTAAGCCAACCACTTGTATCGATCATGCGGGCCAGAGAATACCGCTGGATTGCAAGATTTCGAAGCCCTGCATTCTGTGGCTATAGCTCGTCGATTGTCTTTGCCGCCGTGTTGATCGCGTCGGCGATCTTTTGAATCTGCTCCTGGGTGATGCTTTCGCGCGAGACTCTCGCGTAGACGGCCCCGCGCAGGTTTCCGAAGGCTCTCATGATCTCCGGCGAGCGCCCTCGCTTAACCTCCCGTCCGACCGAATCGATCCGCTCGAAGAGGAAGTCGACCCGCTCGCGGTTGTTTTCGAGAAACTCCTTGCCCTGCTGTGTCAGGGAGTAGACCTTTTTGTCGTTCTCCATCGAAGCCGAGATGAGGCCTTCTTCCTCCAGCATCGTCAGGGTCGGATAGATCACGCCCGCGCTCGGCGAATAACCGCCGGCGAGCCGCTCTTCCATCGTCTTTATCAATTGGTAGCCATAGCTCGGGCGCTCCGCGAGCAGTTTGAGCACGACGATCTTCACATCGCCGCCCTCGAACAGCCGCTCCCGACCTCGGCCAAAACCGCGATCCCATCCGCCGCGATGCCCGCGCCGCCATTCGGCGAAAGCGTGCATTATCTCGCGCCGAACTCCAGGGCCGACCCCACCGGCAAAAGCGTGGCCTCGGCCACATCCGTCGAAACTTGAGAACTCATATTCGTTCATGTCTGCATTATATATCGAAAGATATATCTTATGATAGGTCTTTTGCGAACAAAGCGTCGTTGCTTAGGCTTCCGGTCCGTCGGCTTTGCTCGGTGTGAGAAGTTGTTGTCAACAAATTCTTAAGCGGGCACCTCTGTCGCGAAGCGACCTTCGGAGTGCTTGAAGCGAAGCTTCAGCCTTTCTCGCTCATGACAGCGCGGGCAGGGCGGAAGCTGCGCTTCCCGCACTCCGAAGGTCGCCGCGCGACGGATATGCCCCGCTTCGTTTCATTCGGCGATGCGAACTCGCTCGCAAGTTCGTTGAACTCCTCATGACAAGGGGCGATTCGCGCCTGCGTCGCTATTGCGACGGATGAGCGGCCTTGAGCAACAATAGGCCGGCCGCGAGAAGCAGCATCGCTCCGACGACGAGCCATCGCCTCTTCATGGCGTCATGATAGCGTGCTTAAGAATTGTGGTGGGTTTTCCCGACGTTAGACGCCCGCCCGGCGACTACATACTTCATTGAGGAGGATTTGAAGATGCTCACTTGCGCGATCGCTGCTCTCACTTTGGGTTTCAACGGGCCTCAGCCGCCCCTCTGCTGCCCCTCGACGCTGGAGGAAATCAAGGGAGCGCCCGCGATTTCGATGGAATACGCCGGGGCGATGTTCGGCACGTGCTGCGGCGGATGCGACACGCCGTTCGTCAAAGACCCGACGGGCCTGATCGCGAAAGCGATCAAGGCGGACAAGACGGTCGGGGCGTTCGAATACGACCCGGTGACCGGCTTCAAGGTCGATCCCGCCAAGGCCGAGGCCTTCAGCGACTACAAGGCGATCCGCTACTTCTTCGCCACCGCCGACGAGAAGAAGACCTTCGACGCCAAGCCAACGAAGTTTGTAACCGACGTGAAATCCGAGGCCTATTTCTGCCCGGTCATGGAGCAGCCGACAACCTCCAAAGATGCGGCCGGTTACAGCGATTACAACGGCGTGCGCTACTTCATGTGCTGCACCTACTGCGTCAAGAAATTCCGCGCCAATCCTCTCGCCTACGTTGCCAAGTCGGCTGCCGCGGTGAAGCCGTTGACCGTGGTCGTTCTAAAGAAATAGCCGTACAATAAGGGCGGCCTCATGTTTCTCGTCGCCCTTGCCTGCCTCACCCTTTCGCGGACTCCGCTATGTTGCCCAACGTCTCTCGAAGAGTTGAAGGGCGCGCCAACCGTCACGATGGAGTATGGCGGCGCCCTCTTCGGCACGTGCTGCGGCAACTGCGACGCCGCCTTCAAAGCCGACCCAAAAGCCGAGATCGCGAAGGCGATCTAGGCCCACAAGACCGTCGGCGCCTTCGAATACGATCCCGTTTCCGGCTTAAGGATCGACTCGAAGAAGGCGGCCGATTTCAGCGACTACAAGGCGATTCGCTACTTCTTCGCGAGTGCGGATAAGAAAAGGCGCTTCGACGCCAGGCCCGCGAAATACGTGACCGAAGTGAAGTCGGAGGCCTATTTCTGCCCGCTCATGAATTTCGCGCTGGACTCGAAGGACGTCGGCGGCTTCGCCGACTATAACGGCGTCCGGTACTACCTGTGCTGCGAAAGCTGCATGGAGAAATTCAAGAAAAACCCGAAGGCTTATGTCGAGAAGGCGGCCACGGCAGTGAAACCGTTGGCCGTTGCCGTCGTAACGGCGAGCAAGAAGTGAAAGATAGGAGGATTGAGAATTGAGTCCGTGGACTGGGCAATCCTCCAATCCTTCAATCCTTCAATCCTCCAATCCTCGTCAATCGCAAAGGCTATACCAAGTCCCCGTCCACGCGTTCGGGTCGTCGGAGTGCTCGCCCGACTTGTGCCCAGGCACGTCGATCTTCTCGTCGTCGAACTGGCCGGCTGAGGTGATATGCCTTGCGTGGCAGTCAGCGAAGATGATCGTTCCGCCGATCGAGTCCCACTGCTTGTAGTAGTTGTTGGGCGGCGGGCAATCGTAGCCGTACCGAGCGCAGCCGGGGTCCTGGGAGATCGCGAAGAAGGACATCATCTCCGAGCGCATGATGCGCGTGTCGGACGGATCGTCGAACGCGGTGTCGGTCACGAGCCGGTTGGTTGTGTAGACGTTGTTATTCTGGCTCGATTCGCCGGCCGCGAGCGTGTAGGCGCACTGGGTGAATCGATAAGAGCTGCCGTAAGCCTTCCAATAGGTATCCGCGCCCGGCACGTCGCTGGCCAGGTACGGGCCTCCGGTATCCATTGGGCTGCGGAAGACATCCTTGTTCTTGCAGTAGGGCAAAAGCTCGAGCTCGACGCCCTTATGGCCCGGCTGACCAGACGGCGGCTGGCTGTTGTAGGCGTAGAAGATCGGCATCGCGTCGTCGAAGTCGGTCACGTACATCTTCACGGCGAGGGCGACTTGCCGGGCGTTGCTGATGCACGCCGTCCGCTTGGCCGCTTCCTTGGCGCGGGCAAAGACCGGGAAGAGGATCGCGGCGAGGATCGCGATAATCGCGATCACGACGAGAAGCTCGATGAGGGTGAAGCCGTAGGCTTCACGCCGGTATTGGGGTGTTGAGGTATTAGGGTATTCGGGCTTGGTCGGCGGGCGGGTTCCAATGCCCCAACACCCCAACACCCCAATACCTGTACCTGTCTGTCGTAGTCGTTTCATGGATGCGACTCCTTTTACACGCTAAGAGCCAACCTTCGCGATTGCGAACGTGGCTCCATCGGAGTCGCGCTCCACAATCCCTACACCGGTACTAGCCGGATCAGGTTCTAGGGGTAATCCTCGTTTCGAGGAACTCTCAGCCATCAAATGGCTCCCCCTGCGGGCGGTTCTTGCGCTACGTAGTTTACTCGGACACGGATTACAAACCCGTGCCACGCCTGCAGAACTCTTCGAGAGCCTCGTCGACCGGCCGCATCGGCGCGATGCCAAGTTCGGCGATCTTCTCCATCGATAAAACGCTGTACTTGGGCCGAGCGGCCGGGGTCGGCCAGTCTTCGGTCTTGATGGGTTCGATTTCGACGCCTTCCGGCTCGCCACGGACCCGCTGCCAGGCGCGAATCGCGCGGGTGGCGAACGCATGCCAGGTCATCGCCTCCGGCCCGACCGCGTGATAGATGCCTGGAAACGCGTTCTTCTCGGCGAGATCGACGAGGACGCGGGCGAGGTCGGCGGTGTAGGTCGGGCTGCCGGTCTGATCGGCGACGACGCGGAGCCGCTTGCCGGCCTGATGAGCTCGGATCATTGTGCGGGGAAAGGAAGATCCGTTCGGACCGTACAGCCAGGCGGTTCGCACGATCAGCGCGTTGGCGTTGCTGGCTCGGACGGCCTCCTCGCCGTCCCGCTTCGTCCGGCCGTAAACCCCGAGCGGATTCGTAGGGGCATCCTCCCGATAAGGCTCGGTGGCCTTGCCGTCGAAGACAAAGTCGGTGCTGACGTGAACCAGCTTCGCCCCGATGCCCTGGACCGCGCCGGCAAGATAGCCCGCCCCAAGGTGATTGACCTCCGTCGCCTCGCGGACCTCGGTCTCCGCCTTGTCGACGGCGGTATACGCCGCGCAGTTGATGACCCAGTCGAACTCTCCCAACTCTCCGATCCTGACGACCGATTCCGGATCGGCAATGTCCAGCTCGGCGAGCGAAGGCGTCGTCACCGCGTGACCGCGCGATCGAAGCTCGGCGACCAGATCGGTTCCGAGCATGCCGTCCGCGCCGACGACGAGGAATTTCACGCCTCGCCGTCCCCCGGCAGCCGGCAGAGAGGGCCGTCGCGCAGCGACCTTCGGAGTGCGGCAGCAACGCTGCCGCCCAAGCGAGGACAAGGGAACCAGGCAGGCCGAAGCTGCGCTTCGGCACTCCGAAGCTTGCGACGCGACGATCGAGCCCCCATCGTCAGAAGTTCACCAATCCCGTCAAGTCCGGCTGGGTTTCCCGCAGGTCGAGGCCTCCTTCGAGGACGGATTTCAAGTTGGTGAGGTAGAACGTCCAGCCGTCGCGGCAATCCATGAACTCCTGAAGCTGCTGCTCCCCGTCGCTCGCCACGATTTGGGTGACCTCGACGAGTGTGCCCGTGTCGATCGGCGAGAACGCTACTCGGACGCGGCCTCTCCCGTCGTACCAGGTGAATTCGAAAAGGCTCGGCGGCTGGACGGCGACGACCTCGCCCTGGTCCGTCGTGCCCTCCGCCCAGGCAAGTTCGAAGCGATCACCGGCAAGCGCCTCCTCGCCGGAGGAAAAGAAGGCGCGGCTGAGAAACCAGCTTTCCAGTCCATCGGTCGTCGTCCAGCGGGCGAAGGCCTCTTCCGGAAGGCATTTGATCCGGATTCGTTTGGTGAACTTGGACGTGTCCATCAGCTTGCCCGACGAATGATCTCCTCGGCGTATTCCTTCGTGCTCGCATGGCCGCCCAGGTCGGCCGTCAGCACCTTACCCTCCTTGCAAGTTGCCAGAACCGCCGCCATAATCCGATTCGCCTGATCGTGCTCGCCCAGGTGATGCAGCATCATGAGGGCGCTGAGGAGAAGGGCCGTCGGGTTGGCGATTCCCTTGCCCGCGATGTCGGGCGCCGAGCCATGCACCGCTTCGAAGACTGCGCAATCCTTACCGATGTTCGCGCCCGGCGCAAGGCCGAGGCCACCGACGAGGCCGGCGCAGAGGTCGCTGACGATATCCCCGTACAGGTTCTCCGTCACGAGGACGTCGAAGCGCTCCGGGCGGGTTACGAGCTGCATGCAGCAGTTGTCGACGATGATCGTATCGGCCAGGACGTCCGGGTACTGGGCGGCGACCTTCTCGAACTCTTCGAGAAACATCCCGTCGGTGATCTTCATGATGTTCGCCTTGTGGACGGCGGTGACATGCTTGCGGTTCTGCTTGCGGGCCATGTCGAACGTGTATTCGCAAAGACGATGACACCCTGGCCGGGTGATGACCTTGACGGCTTGGGCCATGTCCGGATGCGGCTGGAACTCGATGCCGGAATAGAGGTCCTCCGTGTTCTCGCGGACGATAATGATGTCGATGTCCTTCCCTTCGAACGGCCCCTTCACGCCGGGCAGGGACTTCGCGGGACGGACGTTGGCGTAGAGGTCGAGCGCCTTCCGGAGCCGGACGTTGGCGCTCGTGTGTCCTCCGCCGACCGGTGTCGTGGTCGGCCCCTTGAGGGCGATGCCGATCTCGCGGACCGCGTCGATCGTCTGTTGCGGCATCGCATCGCCGTACTTGTCGATGGCGGGAAGGCCTGCGTCGAGAAAAACCCATTCGGCAGCGAAGCCGGTTGCTTGTAGTATGTGAAGAACTGAGTCAGTGATTTCGGGTCCGATCCCGTCGCCGGGGAGCACGGCGATGCGTCGTTGGGCCATTCCCTTGAGTTTACGCGCTGGGCCTATCGGGATGCAGGTATGAGGATTCGGTGAAAATCAAAAACGGAACGTTCACCGGCGCGTCAGACAGTTTAGGAGCACAATAGGTCAAATGAAAAGCTTTAAAGGACTGTGTATGGCCGCAGCAATGGCGCTAATGGTGACCTGCGCATTCCCGCAAGGGAGAGGTCACCACGATCCCGACAAGGATCGAGGAGGAGGCCAGTCCAGCGGCGGTAGTGGAAGGAGCGGCGGCTCGGGCGGCCCAAGCCGCACGGTTGGCGGCGGAGGCCATAGCAACGAAGGCGGCGGCCGCAGCAATGAAGGCGGCGGACGCGGGTACGGCGGCCCGAGCCGAAACGTCGGCAACGACGGCGGCGGTCGTGGATATGACCGAGGCGGCGGCCAAGGCCGCGGAGACGGCCGAGGCAACGGCGGCGGCAATTCTGGCGGAGGCAACTCGGGCGGCGGTTCGCAAGGCCACGGCGACGGCGGCCGAGGCAACGGCAACTCCGGAGGCGGCGGCGCCGGCGGCGGAAACGGCGGCGGCGGCGGCTCGCAAGGCCACGGCGACGGCGATATCGGACGAGGCCGAGGCAACGGCAACGGCAGCGGCTCCGGCGGCAATAGCGGCGGCAGCGGCGGCTCCGGCAACTCGGGCGGCGGCACGATCGATCGCGGCGGAAATCGCGGTAACGACAATCGGGGCGGCGGCACGATCCACGTCGGCGGCACGATTATCGAGAACGGCGGCGGATGGGGTTCCCGTGGAAGCGGCGGATGGGGCTCGAACGGCGACGGCCAACTCACCCACAAGAATTCCCACAGCGGCAACGTCCACTATGGCGAAAACCGGAACGTGGCGTCGGTAACTCACATCGGCGGCACGATCGTGATCGGTCGCCCACCTCGGATGATCTCCGAAATCACCAAAGGCCACGACATCCGCAGGAAGGATCACCCGACCCTTATCGTCGGCGGCTACCGGACGGGCTACTACTTCTACAACAACAACTGGTGCGACGACTACTTCTGGTATCCCTACTATCTCTTCGATCCGTATGGAGCCCGATGGTGCGCCTCGCCGTGGTACTACTACCCGATGCTTCCGCCCTACGTGGCCTGGAGCCGGTGCCGGTTCTATAACCTGGCCGCCTGGGACATCTGGGTCGGCAACAGCTACAACTGGACCCCGCCCGACTACTACGGGAACTACGACAACTGGGGTCGGCGGCCGAGCGAGATCGACTATGCGGTCGAAGACATCGTCGACGCCTTCCAGCGAGGCGATCGCCGAGCCGCGGGCCGGCTAGTCTCGGAAACCGGCGACGTGGCGATCTACATGGACGGGAAGTATTCGTACACGCTGAATTCGGACGACTTCTACGACATGTTCCTCGACGCGACGCAGAACACGAAGACGAAGCGCTACCAGATCCTTCGAGTCGAGACGGGACACGACGAGTCGAATCACGACTGCGTCCGCGTCACCGCTCGTCACGAATATGAGGACCCATGGGGCGCGCTCACCTCGGTGACTCACTTCTATGAGCTGCACTACGAGGGCCCGAACCTCGTCATCGATAAGTTCGGCGTCTCCCAACAGTAAGCCGCACGAAGAAGCCCCGGCGTTCGCTTGAACGCCGGGGCTTTCTCATTTTGACGAGGCAGTTTCTCTCTTTCCTCTGAGGGTCTACTTCTTATCCGGAAAGAACAACAGCGAGTTGTCGGTCGGGTTGACGACGAGCCGGCCCTTCGAGCCGAAGATGCTCTGGATCAGCTCGCTGTCCTTGTCGGGAATCCCGGCGAAGCCGAGAATCGCGCTCAGCTCGGGCTGCGTGATCTGGGTGCCTTCCAGCAGTGCCTTGACGGCCCACGGGTCGGCGTGCTGAATTCGGATGCGGACGACGCCGTCGTCCCCAAGCGGCCGAGCTTGGGCAAAGGCTCCGGCGGCAAGGCAAAGGGTCGTGGCGAACATGGCAAAGCGCTTCATGCTAGAGGGACGCGCGAGGACGGGGGCGGTTACGGACGCGTTTGGCCACGGGAAGCCGTAGAATATCGATGTCATGCTCACGCTGCTCGCCGCCGCCACCGTCGTCAAGCTCGCCTACTCCTTCCCCGTCGACGTCAAGCGCACCTACGACGTCAAGACGACGTTCGAAGGCTACGTTCCCCTCCTGAGCGGCATCGAGGGCAAAGTCGAGGTCAATCTGGTCATGGCCGCCCAAGGCGAAAAGCCGGACGCCGACGGCAACACGCAAGTGCTTGGCACCCTCGAAGACATCAAGCTTCTGCTCAACGGCGAGGTCATGAGCATCGTGACGCTCGATATGGTCAAGCCTTATTTCCCACCGACGACCATCAGCATCAGCCCGGTCGGTGAAACCTTGAGGACCAACGCGCCCGATCTTCCCTTCCCGGTCAAGCTTCCCGGCCTCGACATCAAGCGGATTCCCGACATCACCTACCTGCCGGTCCAGCTTCCGCCCGATGGAGCCGAGGAAGGCAAGTCTTATACGTTCAAGCGCGCCTTTGGCGACAGCGACATGACTTACACGGCCACGCCGACCAAGGTGACCGACGACGCCGTCGATCTCGACGTAACGATCGCCCAGAACTACGACGTCCTGGAGTCCGATTCCAACGAGGTCGTGAAAGACAAGAAGGATGCGGCCAGCACGGTCCACACGACCCTCACGGGCAAGGGAACCGCGACCTTCGACCGCCATCTCGGGATCTTCACGAACGTCGCCATCGATTCCAGCGCGCACAGCGTCGTCACCGACATCGAGACGAAGAAGGAAACCACGCGCGACCTCAAGATCAAGCAAGAGGTCAAGCTGCGGAAGTAGCGGGGCCCAATTTCAAAAAAAGCTCACCATCCTGGTCGCTTAGCCCAAATACTGTTTAGATAAGGAGTCCAGATCAGCGGCGGCGCGCCTGTCGCGAAGCGACCTTCGGAGTGCTGAAGCGCAGCTTCAGCCTTTCCTAACGGTGACAACTCTGCCTGTAGAACTACCACAAAACGACGAGACGTAAGGCTGAAGCTGCGCTTCAGGACTCCCGAAGGTCGCTTCGCGACATGGGCGGGCTGCTCTGAGAACTTGCGGGTTCTCAGGAGAGGGCTCACAACCGGGATGAAACGGGGTTCGGTGTTCGGACGGGAGCGGACGGGCTTGCCGGGATGGGAGTTTCAGACTAGATGGCTGTGATACCCATCGCCTGGAAGGCGATGTTACGCCCTTCGCCGATTTTCGGGGTTAGGCTCCCTTCCCTCTCCCCGAAGGGGAGAGGGGTTTCACCCGCGAGGAATCCCCTTACTTCCCAACCAAGCCTTGCAGCTTTGCCCTCGCCTTCTTCTGGAGCTCGCCATACCTGGCGAAGTCCCCGCTTCGAAGCGCCGCGTCGGCCTGATCGAGCAGACCGAGGGCTTCTCGGACGCCCTCCAGGTTGCCCGGCTTGCCGGGGGACGTCGTGGGCGGATTCACGGCGGGAGTCGTCGGCGGGATCGGCGCGTTCGTCGGCCCGAAGAGCTTATCGAGCGCCTCCTGATAGGTGTCGCCGACTTCGAGGCGACCGTTGATGCCGAGCACGACCTTCTTCAGGCGCGGCATCGCCTGGAGCCCGCTCGTGCGGCTCATCGGGAAGAGGCTTTCCGCATACATGACGCTGTCTCCGATCGGGATGACGAGCATGTTGCCGATGACGACGTCGGTATCGCCGGTGCCGCCGCCCTGAAGCTGGAGCCGGGCGCTGTTCACTTTGGGATCGCTGCCGAAGGTCGTCTCCATCTGCTCGGCTCCGGCCACGTTCGCGCCCTTGGCGAAGTTGTAGAGCACGAGCTGTCCATACCGGCCGGGATCGCAATGCGCGGCCAGCCACCCGCTCATGTTAGCCTTCCCACGCGGAGTGAACGGAAGCATCAGAACGAACTCGTCCGTGCTCTCTCCAGGGAGGCTCATGAGCACGTAATAGGGAGCCAAAGGCGAGCGGGTCCCGTTCCGCCCCTTTTCCTGGGGCGTCTCCCAAGCGTCGTTGTTGTTGAGGAACGCGATCGGATCGGTCACGTGGGACTGAGTCAGCTCGGCCGCTTGGAGCCGGAACATGGTTTCCGGGTAGCGGAAGTGCTCGGCGAAGCCCTTGGGTATTTCGGAGATATCGTGGATCAGATTCGGATAAATCTCCCGATAGGCCTTCAGGATCGGCTCGTTGGGATCGATCGCGTACGCGGTCGTCTCGCCCGAATAGGCATCGACGATCACCTTGACCGTGTTGCGGATGTAATTCAGCGGTTGATCGCCGATGCCGGTCATATCGCTGTACGGCATCTTGTCCGTCGTGGTGTAGCCGTCGGCGATCCAATAGACCTTGCCGTTCAGGAGAACGATGTAGGGGTCGTCGTCGAACTGGAGGAACGGATAGAGGCGCGAGCAGCGGTCGAGCACGCCTCGATGCATGAGAAGTCGGCTGTCGCCGGAGATATTGGAGGAGATCAGGAGGTTGCCGTCGCCAAGCGCCGTCGATAGGGCCAGGCGGCGGAACAAGCCGCCGATCGGAATTCCTCCCGAGCCGGTCCATCGGTTCGTCGTCTCCTTGTCTTGAGCCGGGTAATCGAACTCCGGCTGATTAGAATCGACGAGCGCGTATTCGTCGATCGGCATGTGGTTCTCGTCCCGGAAGTCGGAGTAGTAGATCCGGGGTTCGGTGAGCGGAAGATCGGACGGAGTCGTCGGCGGAATGTCCTTGACGAGCATCGAGGGCTGGCCGTCGGAGGTGGCGCTATTGACGCTAGCGACGACGACGCCAAAGCCGTGCGTGTATTGCAGGCGCTCGTTCACCCACGTCCGGGCGTTGGCGCTCAGGCCGTCGAGATTCACGTCGCGCGGGGAGAGCATAACCTCCGTCGCCTTTCCGCCGATCCGGTAGCGGTCGACGTCCACGTCGTTGAAGCGATAGTAAGGCTTCAGGCCCTGGAGAATCTCGATGGCCGTGCGCACGATTTCCGGGTCCCACAACCGCATATTGTCGAGGGTCGCCTGGCTCGCCTGAAGGTCCTTCGCGGAAGGCGTGTTCTGGACGGCGAAGTCGCGCGCGGCGATCTTGTCCAGGCCGTAAGCGAAGCGCGTCATGCGGATCGCCCGCGCCGCGTAAGGACCCTCCTTGTTCAGCTTGTCCGGCTCGACCATCGTTCGCTGAATGAGGAAGGGAGCGATCACGACGGCGAGGACGTAGACGGCGACAATGCCAATCGCGCCGCGAATCAAGACGAAGTAGGCCCAGGTGCTCCGGGAAAGAAAAAGCGTGACGACCCCGAGCATCCCGACCAGAACGGCGATGAACTGCTGGGCGTGAAGCTCATAGCTGGCTGCATAACCGGCGCCTGTGAACTGGCTGCCCTGGGCGAGGCCAAAGCCGTAGGTCTTCAGGAATAGCTGGACCGCGAAAACGATGAGCGTCAATCCGGCGAGCAAGCCGATATGCATCCGAATGTTCGGCCTCCCAAGCTCGACCTTCGCCATCGCGGCGAGAAGCTGAAGCCCGGCGTAGATCGCGACGGTCAGGATCGTCGTCAGGAACAGGATCGCGAATACATAGCCGACGATCGCCCGGTACCAGGGCAACTGAAAGACGAAAAAGCCGAGATCGAAACCGAAGATCGGGTCTTTCATCCCGAAGGCCTGCGCGTGGCGAGCGAGCAAGAAGGTGCTCCACTCGTTCGAAAAGCCGCTCGCGCTGAAGAAGGCGACGACGGGCGCAAGGATCCGGACGAAGTTCCAGCCCCGATCCTGCACGAAGTGCAGCGCATTCGAAATCAGGACTTCCCCGGTCGAAGCGGGATTCTCGATGTAGATCAGGCTGAGCCGGAACGCTCGCTTCAGCGAGAAATGCAACAAGCCCCAGGCGACGAAAAAGGCGGGCAAGAAGAGGATGCCCTTCGTTTCATAGGCGAGGGTGAAGACCTGCGGCTGGCGAACGTCATGCGCATACCAGAGGTAATCGACGTAGGGTGACAGCGTCCCGAGGATCACGACGAAGAAGACCAGCAGCAGGAGCACGATGACGCCCCACCGGATGGCTCGCCGCTTCTCCTTTTCGGAAATCCGAGGCATTTGGAAATCGCCGATATTCGCCATAGGCGTTTCTAGATACGGCTCTCGACCTGCAAGGGTTGTAGGAACTTCCCCGGCGGGGATCGTCAAACAAGTATGAACCCCACGACGTACGCCTGCTTTGTCGACATCCAAACCGCGAATAGCGCCGTGATTGCGCTGAAAGGCGCCGGCCTCA
Source organism: Fimbriimonadaceae bacterium (assembly GCA_035545155.1). Taxonomy (GTDB): domain Bacteria; phylum Armatimonadota; class Fimbriimonadia; order Fimbriimonadales; family Fimbriimonadaceae; genus JAEVZK01. The sequence goes on from DASZYX010000004.1 coordinate 172,904, forward strand.
AGCCGGAAGATCTAACCCTGGCGAGCAAGGCCGAGGGACCAGCGGCAAAAGAGGCGGATCAGGAAGTCGCGGCCATGAGCGGCGCCTTCCCCGATCTCAGATCGGGCGGGCAAGGCGGGCAGGTCGGCGACGAAGCCGGCTACGGCATGCGATATTCCAACATCGCGGCGACGGCGAATGCGAGCGTCGAGCCGGGAGTTATGACCGATTACCTGTGGGATGCCCTCCCCGACCACTTGGCAAGCTATTACCGGGAGCAATACAACGACGGCCACGCGGTTCTCATCGTGCGCAACTCCTCGGAGACCGCCTTGCGGATTCTCCGCGAGCACGCGCCGATGAAGCTCCATAGCCAATAGTCGCCTCGGCTTGGATCTCCAAGGGCGTCATTGTGTTTGGCTGTCATTCCGAGCCCGCCGGCCCCGTGGCGCCGGATGACAAGAGCGGGGCGTTTGTAGGTTTCCGGAACCTCCACCCCTTAATCCCCTCCTCCTCCGCCGCACAATCATCGGCGCAAGAGGAGGGGAATCCGGAAGCCCCTTCCTCTTGCCGGATGGTT
>DASZYX010000005.1:0-143948 GCA_035545155.1 Fimbriimonadaceae bacterium
CTGGGACTGCCTGAACCGGATGACCGGCTACACGAACGGTACGAGTTCGATCACGAACACCTACCGTGCGGACGGGATGCGGGTGGAGAAGGCGAGCACGCTGAATCCGTCGGTCCACACCGACTACGGCTACGACGGTCAGATGACGATCGAGGAGTACAATTACCGGAACACCTATCCTGCTTCCAGCCCCATCAAGCTGATTCGCTATGGCATTGGGGCCAGAGGCGTCGACTGGATCGAGCGTACGGACGCGACCACGAGCGTGGTGACGACCGGTTATCCGATCTACGACGCGCACGGGAACATGGTGGCGACGCTGGAGAAGGGCTCGTCCCTGGACACCTACGTGATCAACGACCAGCGGAACTACGATGCCTGGGGTGGGATCATCAAGGGCAACACGTCGGGTGAGCCGAATGGGCGGTATTGCGCCAACCTGGGACACCTGCAGGACGACGAATCTGGGTTCGTCTACATGCAGGCCAGGTATTACGATGCGAGTTGCGGGAGATTCCTGTCTCAGGATAAGGGCCGCTCAGGAAGCAACTGGTTCCTATACTGCAAAAATGATCCCGCGAACAGGCTTGACCGCACCGGTCAGATCGACTACGTTGACTTGTACCACGTGTTCTATCAGGCAAGCGATGAGTTTCTTCAAGGGCTTTGGGAGGCCGCCCAAGAGGCGGCGGACTCGAGCGATCCATCAATAATCGCGGAATACATTGCGGAGAACTGGAATGCTGAAGTGTTGCAGTTTTCGAAGGGTGCAGTCTGGCGTGGGCTACGGGGAACAACCGTGCGACTAACCGTTGAAGCCGAGGAACTAGAAGCGCAGGGTTTCTCAGTCGACATGTCGAAAGTTTTGGAAGTACAGAACGAAATGGCCGAGGTTGGCAGACTGATTGGCGTTGCCGAAGAAGTCCAAGTATTTGATTTCGAATGATGCATATCACTATTAGTCCGGTTGACACCTTCTCGAAAGCGGAAGCCCAGATGGCCGCAACCCTAGTTAGTAGTGGTGAAGTTTCGCAGGTCAATCTCTCCCCTCGCCTGAAACGATTCGTTAGGGTCATTGCCAGATGCGATCCACCTGCGTTTGAATTGTTCGCATCCGCAGGGAAGTCGTTGGCCAAGGATGATTACGTCGCAATTGTCAACGCAATGGCAAGGCTCTTGTCAAGTCGGCCAAACAGGCTTCCGGTTCCAGTAGCATGCGAGTTACTCTATTGGCTCTTCGGATTATCGGACGACTTCTTGCGATATGTCTGCCTTCAATTGACGGCTAACCGGGAAACTCTTCCAAGACAGTTTGTGACTATCGCCCTTGGTTGTCTTGTAGTGGCTGATCGGGAGGAGTCAGCCGACGCGATGATCGCTTGCCTCGCCGACCCGAGTCCTGCCATCGCTAGAGCTGCGTCGGCGGCCCTTCGATGTTGGCGGGGCCCTGAACTTCTGGAGCCGATCCGAGGGGCTCTGGCTCGCGCTACTGATCACGGGCTTATCCTTCGGCTCAGTTCTCGCCTTGCGGAAAATGCACCGTGAAGGGGCATCAGTTAGAGTAAGGACGAAGCTAGGCCCGGGCTGGTGGCTCGTTGCGACCGTGGGTTTAGTTGTGATGAGCGTCCTTCTACCTCTCGAATGGATCGGACACCGTTAGGCGCCTGGGGTTGGCCGTTACTGAGCAAGCTGCTGCTTTTGGGGGGCGTCTGGCCAAAGGCGGCCACCCGAAGCCGGCCGAGGCCATCGTAGGCATAGTGCATCTCGTCGTCCCTCGCAACCCAGTTCCCGCTCGCGCCCTTCATCTTCGTCAACGTCTGAAACGCCTGGTTCTGACTGACCGCCCCCCTTTTTTAGGTCCAGCTTCTATGTTCAACATTGAAGTTGGATTAGTTTTCGGGGGGAAGGTCAGATTTGGCGTAACTGTATTGCTTTTGGCTTTCGAGCCAGTGTAGTGTCTTGACGGTGCCCGAATCTAGTTGAAACCTTGTAGTGAGCCTCCACCGGAAGGGTTAAGGCCGAGCACGAGCTTGGTTCCGGACTCGTCGAAGCCGATCGCCGTGACCGCGACACTTTCCGACGTTTGACCCTTCAGCCAGGGTCGCAGGTTGGGGGGTGATCTTGCGCTGCGTCAGGTCCCTCAGGGCTTCCTCGCCCGCTTCGTCGAAGATGTCCGCGTAGTCCCCTGGGTGGAACTACTCTCCGGACATCGATGGGATGACGACGTGGCGCGGCGGCACGTTGTTTGAACCTGAGCTTGACTCCCACGACGAACCTCAGCCCATCATGAGCGGATCGATGAAAGTGGCGAAGAAGCGCGTTCTGGGCTTAGGGCTCGCGGCGATCGTGGGTTTGGTCGCGTTGAGCGACCTTTTCTATCTGCTAAGTGGATCGGACATCGCGAGGGGGATGGCGCTTGGGAGTGCGACTGTGAGCCTTCCCGTTTCGCTATGGCTTCGTACGCGTTGGGATGTCCTGCGGTCCGTTGCTGGCGGAGTAGCGATCGCATTCTCCCAGATTCTGATCGTGGCTTGGATCCATGCGTGGAGGACAGGATAGCAATGGGCTGGGTTCGGCGAGGAGGATTTTACAACGTCGTCATAGCGAACGAGCGCAAATACTTGTCAGATGAAGAGTAGCCGGTTGCGAATAAGGCGGCCGCTGGGGGCGCTAGCCCTGATGGTGGTTTCGCTGGATGTTGCGGCTGGGCTAATGCGCAGACCGATCGACTTCATTTGTGGGATGGGTGCGACTGTTCTGTTGATTTTGCCTCCCAGGATTGTTGGCCTACAGATGGCGTGGGGTTGGCATGTGGCTGGTGACGGCCGTCGTCATCGTCGCGCAGGTTTGTCTCTGGTCTTTGCTCACCTGAGGCTTGAGCGGTGTTTCCTTATAAGAGCGGTCTTGGGTCCTGCCGGCCAGCGATCCTTACCGGATTCCGTGTTGCGTTCTCGCTCAGTGCCGCAATATCGCAATGCGAGGCGTAAAATAGGGATTGGACCATGCGACCTGCTCCCTCTTCAACCTGCCCGAGGGCTCGAAGCGGCTTTACGCTGATCGAGCTGTTGGTCGTCATTGCCATCATCGCGATTCTGGCGGCGATCCTGTTTCCGGTTTTTGCGAGGGCGAAGGAGGCGGCGAAGAAGGCGGCCTGCTCGAGCAACCTGCGGCAGATCGGCATGGCGCTCCGCATGTATGAGAGCGACTTCGACGACCGGATGCCCGATCGCCGGGACCTGAAGCAGTCGATCCCGGGGGGCTGGAAGCCGTGGACTTCCTGGCCGACCTCCGATCCGCGCGCGGGGTGGGCGCTCATCGTTCTGCATCCTTACACCAAGAACGACCAGATCTGGTCGTGCCCGAGCATCGAGGGCTCGGTGATGGGCAGCGCCATCCAGGTCTTGCAGCCGGTCCAGACGGGGACGAACAGCCCGGCGTCGCGCTATTGGATGTGGCGGTTCGACCGAACCGACGACCCGGTCCCGCTCGACGACTTCTGGGGTAAAAGCGACGATCAGGCGGTTAGCGATCTACAGGCGGCCCATAATCCGCAGGCCGGGAATCCGGAGGGCGTCGCCGACGTCGAGATGGCGGTCGATCCCTATTTCCCGTCCACGATTCCCTCGGTCCCGCCGACGCTTTCCGGCATCACGGCGCATTCGGGCGGTCGAAACCGGCTGTTTCTCGACGGCCACGTCCATTGGCTTCGGGACATTCGGGAGCGGCCTTAGTTCTCCCGGAATCATTGAATCGTCTCATACGTTTTTCGCCTGGGCCGCCCCTCTCTCCCGCAACGGAGCCATACGGGAGAGGGGCGTGTTCGCTTGACTGCCATTTCTCCACGCTGCTTCTGATTCCGAAGATGTTGCGTGGAGAGATTGCGGGCAGGCTTGTAAGGCAATTGCGCGATCGCCTTTCCGGGTCTGTCCCCATGGCGGCACGAAGGGGAGCCGGGAATTTGAGACACTACACAAGGTTCCGCGTCGCTGTTGCGACGGCAACAGGCGCTTCTCGCCCAGATCGATTTCGGGCGACGAAAGATCGACGGTCCGGTTAAGCCTCCTTTATGACCCCCGAAAAAACCGGAACGGAAGCAGGTACCATACCAAGGTTCTGCCAAAATATAGATATTGTTGTTTCAATTAATATGTTATATTATTGCGACACGACCTGATTAACATCTGCCTTCGTTGGCTGCAGACTGCTTAGGACGGGTTAATTGGGGCGATTATCCGGTGTTCTGGGCGACACCAGGCTCCGGAGTTTGGTAACCAACCTGAGGGAGAAACTCATGATTAGATCAAATCTGCTTCGACATGCTCGCAAGCTCGTCACAACCGTCGTCGTTGCCTGTGCTGCGATGGCGCCGCTCTCGGCACTCGCGCAGGTTCGGGGCTACCTGTCGAACTTCGATGTTTGGAACTTCTCCGGCAAGACGGCGAACGATTTCGAGCTCTATCTGGGCGGAATCACGCCTGACATGATTACGTCGACGTTCAGAGGCAACTTCCCGAACGCGCAGATCACCAATCTCGGCACGGGCTCGCTGATCCACTGGACGGGGTCTTCGGTGCCGGACACGGGAAAGGCTCATTTCGGCGTCGGCGTGAAAGGAAACGCCCAGCCGAAGCCAGTTACCTATTCCTGGACGTTCAACGGCGCCGTCATTTGGAGCCTTCCGCCGGCATGGCAGGGATGGAACTTTTACGGCCCAAGAACCGATGTGATCCAGAACTGGTCGCCCGATCCCATTTTCGTGCAGCGACGCTATCTCGTCTATTCCGGTTCGTTGCAACTGGAAGACCTGATGCGTGGCAGCGCGATCTGGAATGCGGGCAAGATCATCGACTCGGCGCCGGTTCCGGTTCAGCCGGGCGGCACGCTGACGTTCGACTTCGTTCCGCAGGACGATCCAGACGCCTGGTACATCCTGATGTATGACGAGTTCGACGCGAGCGGACGCCTGATCCGGACATATCTGAACGCGGCCCAAGCCGGACCGGCCGGCAACAAGGCCAAGTCCCACTAAGACTCTCCAACCGCGGAAATCTGCGCCCTCCTCTGGGAGGGCGCTTTTTCCCGGGCCGGCCTGCACTATCCGCGAAAGGCTCAAACGGGCCGCAGAGCGCGAAATCCCCAAATCCCGGCCGAAACCGGGATCACAGAGCCAAGATAGCTCTGTAACGCTCCGCCTGCTCGCCAGTGCCGCGGAGCCACGTGCTTACGCAAACGATGCGGGCAAGGTCTCCTGAGTGATCGAGTTGCTTCATAAGGCGGCTCCTCGCCCCCCTCATCTCCTCCTCCGCCGCATCCTTAGACTTCGCTCAGGACAGGCTATCGGCGCAAGAGGAGGGGAAACTCTCCTTTAGCTTGTCTGCTAGGCTAAGGGCACGTTTTCGTTTCGGGAGAGATGGGGCCGATCGATTGGAGCAGTTCTTCGAGGACCCTTTCCGTATAGTTCGAGACAATGCGAATAACATTGGGATCGCCGAATCCCGCCGCGATATCGTTGAAACTCCTCTTTTGATCGGACCTCCGATGGTTGATGCCCCTTGCCATGCCGTTCGTCAGGAAAGTTCTGAACTCGGTTTCTATCGAGCCCAAGGAAGGTCGGGAGTCCGCTGCAATCTGGATCGCGCTGTGGAGATGGTATTGGGCGAGGAGGATGCGCCAGAGCACCGGTCTGTCCCCTGGGTGAAAGCCAATAAAGACATCCGCTGCTAGAGCGAAACTCTTTGTCGGGGCGATGCGTTCATCGAATTCGCCAAAATTGACGATGCGATAGCCGTCCTCTTCCCGAACCGCCATCGCGTCGATGATCTGGTCGAGGACGCCGATGGGGAAGCCTTGCCGCCAGTGCACCTTTGGATCGGCCCGTCTCCTCGCCTGCCAGTCGGGCTCATTCGGAGCGTATTCCAAGCGGCTGCCTTCGATCGTCGGACATCCCTCGGCTAACTTGAAGTCATCGGTGAATGAATAGTAGGCGCTCTCGCAAAGGGCATAAACGATATGGATCCAAGGTTCCAAACTCAAATCGACAAGAGTCAACTTCCTCTGGATCAGCCGATAGATGGCCAGAGGGGCCATCAACCGGTAGATCGTCGACCTCAGATAGTAGCCGTCGGAGGAGAGCCAGCTCTCTTTTCCACTGAGAGAACCGTCGTTGGCCGACCGGGCCAGGCTCAATACTCGATGCATTGCGCCGCCGCTCTCTTGGATGAGTTGGAAGACCAACGGCTCGACATTCGTGTAAAGCCGCTTAAGAGCTTCATATTCATAGTCGAGCCGCGCCTTTCGACGCGTCTCCGTCTCCGAGAGCTTCGCCTTAAGTTCTTCCAGCTTTTCGGTGCCGGCCTGATTCGCTTCGATCCGATAGCGCTCGATCCGCCGACTCAGCCATGCCGTTAAGAAGACGCAAACGGTCGAACTCGCGACGCCGATAAGCGCGACGAGGACGGTTGTGTCAAGAGTGATCTGACCAAGCGGCTCCATGCGCGGTAGTTTCCACTAATTTGCGTGCGCTCGCAAGGCTGGCGGATGACCGGGGCCGGGTGGGAATGTGAGGAGAAAGCGAATAGTCTCAATATGACGCCGCGCAGAAGTGCGAGATGATATAGCCTTAAATCATGGGATTGCTTCTCCCCCTTCTGCTGGCCGCCTCGATTTCCGTGCAGGGCTCGAACGGCGTGCCGGAACGGCTGCTATCGAAGCTCGAAACCGGCGTGAACGTGACGCGGTGGTTCTGCTATTTGGGCAGCCCGCTCGATCCCGCGCATTTGAAGAGCTATCTGAACGATCAGGATTTCGCGAATTTCAAGCGGTTGAGCGTCGGCTTCGTTCGGCTTTGCATCTCGCCGGAAGCGATCTACGACGACGGGGGGTTGAACTCCACCACTTTGCCCTACCTCGATGCGGCGTTGACGCGGTTCGAGAAGGCCGGCATCGCGGTGATTTGGGACTTGCACGACAACGGGCAGCTCAAGCTGGACCAGCCGGGCCATGACAATTCGGAGTTCGTCCGCTTCTGGGAGGCGACGGCGAAGCATTACAAGGGCAAGCAGGAGGACCAGCTTGTCTTCGAAATCCTCAACGAGCCGGTCTTTATGAAGAATCCGGCAGTCTGGTATGCGCTTCAGAAGGAAACGGTCGCGGCCATCCGCAAGGCCGATCCGAAGCGGACGATCATGGCGACAAGCACGAGTTGGAGCAACATCGACACGTTCGTGAAGATGGAGCCGCTCGCGGAGAGCAACCTCGTCTATACCTTCCACTGCTACGACCCGTTCATCTTCACCCATCAGGGCGCGTCGTGGGTCGGCGATTTTCCGAAGCTGCTGAAACACATCCCGTTCCCATCGAGCCCGGAGGCGGTCTCGGCGATTCTGGACGAGGAGCCCGAGCCGCTACGCGCGTCGGTCGTCGACTATGGGAAGCAGCGGTTCGGCGCGGATGCCCTGAAAGCGCGGATACAAGCAGCCTCCGATTGGGGAAAGGTGCATCACGTTCCGGTGGTGCTCGGGGAGTTCGGGGCGTATCCGCTTGTGTCGCCGGTGGAGTCTCGTGGGCGCTGGTTCGAGGCGATGCGCCGGGCTGTGGACGACCTGAAGATGCCGAACGCGATCTGGGGCTATGACGACGCCCTCGGGCTCGGGCGGACGACCGAAGGCGGTTCCGTCAAGCTCGACCCGGTCTCGCTCAAGAGCTTTTACCGTAAGGGCTAAATGCATCCTCCGACTTCGTCGGAGCGGGGATAGGAATATCCCCGCCACGGTCGAGAGCTTGGGCGCCGACTCGATGTGAATCGACGTGGATTCGAATCCGGATAACGACGCGAACAACGCATTGCCGTCGATCCGTCTGCCGAATACAGTCGGGGAGAGCGCCAACTTGCGAAATTGCCGCGCGATTTTGCTAAATCGGTGTTAAGCTGTCATCTCTGACTCGATTCAGGAGAATACAAACCTAAATGCCCGATCCCAAAGCCAATCCGAAGGACAAGATGATCGCCTTCGGCGCCGTCGCCTTTCTGATTGTTTCTTTCATCGTCATCTACATCATCGCGCAGATGACCGGCGGCAAGCCGCCCGCGCACTAGGCCCTCGTTAATTCTGCGTCAAGAATCCGTTGGGCATTCCGAGCCCCGCTTGGCCGCGCGAAATACTCGTTGACCGCGCCGTGCACATCACGGCGGACGGAACAACTATGAGTCTACGCGCCAAAAGCATTCTCCTATTTTTGATTGGTGTTGCCGCCACGGGTTGCGGCGGCTGGTCCAGCTCCGGTAACGGTGGGACCGGTCCCGCCAAGATCATCGTCGCGGACGGTGAGCGTCTCGTTCAAATCGACGATATGAGTGGAAACGGATGGACGACCTACGGATCGGTGGGGTCCGGAGTCGGGCAGTTCGGCACTCCCAGCGGGCTCGCGACGGATGCGCAGGGCCGGATCTACATCGCGGATTATTTCAACGACCGCATCGTCCGGATCAACGACATCACCGGCCCGGCTGGGTTTCCTTCGGGGCGACCGGCTCCGGAACGGGGCAGTTCAACCATCCTGGGAAGATCGCCGTCGATAACCTCGGGCGAATCTACGTCACCGACACCTACAACTATCGGGTCGTCCGCATCGACGATATGACGGGCGCGGGATGGACCGCTTACGGCCACTCGGGCTCGGGCACGGGGACGTTCAACCAGCCGAGCGGCATCGCCGTTTCTTCCACCTACCAAATCTACGTCACCGATCCCTACGTCGGCGAGATCATCCGGTTCGACGACATGACGGGATCGAATTGGACCACCTTCGGATCGACGGGAACCGGCGTCGGCCAATATAGCTTCCCGGTCGATATCATGCTGGACAACTCCGGACACATGATCGTGACGGACCGCTCCCAGGGCGTTATCCAATCGGGCCTGATGAGCACGGCGGGTTGGAGCCTGTATCCGATGCCGGCTGCCAATCCCCAGTCGTGCTATGTCTCGGGATCGCAGGTTTACATCGTCGACCAAAGCAATGGCCAGTTGACGCGGATCAACTCGATCGGCGGGTCGGGCAAGCTCACGTTCGGCACGGACGGCACGGGGACGGACCAGTTCCACGATCCTTCGGGCGTTATCGTCCGCTAAGTTTGGAAGCCCGGGTGGGGTTGCTTCCTCGCCCTGCCCTGGGTTTTCCGAAGGGGATTCCGGGAATGAAAGAAGGATGAGAAAGGGGAACGGAAGGTAAACACTTCTGCGTTAGGAAGCGCATTCATGAGGTTTTTGCCAATTTGCCTCGCCGTCGCAACTACGGCTCTCGCCCACGCTCAATACGCCGGGACCGTGCCGGTTCCCGAGGAATACCGGAAGGGGATCGAGGCGATCCGGATCGAGGATGCCAAGAGCTTTCTCGGATACCTTGCCGGCCCCGAGTGCGAGGGCCGCGGCACCGTCCAGCCCGGATTTCAAAAGGCGGCCCGTTTCATGGCCGACCATTTCAGGCGGTTTGGGCTAAAGCCGGTGGGGGATCATGGCACCTATTTCCAGATCGTCCATTTCGCCCGGACGACGCTCGATCCTTCGAGCACGATCATGAGCCGGGATGGCTCCAAGCGTTACGCGGCGCCGGGGGAGATCGCCTTCGGGTCCCTGAACCGAAGTGTGGACGTGAGCAGCAACACGGTCTGGCTGAAGGTTTCCGATACGAGCGCATCACTTCCCTCGATCTCGCTCGAGGGCAAACTCGTCTTCGTCGTCTCCGAGAGCTTTCCGGCCAAGCTGAGAGCGGCGGTCGCAGCGAAGGACCCGATGGCGGTGATCTGGGTTACCGACACCGTGTTTCAAATCGGCGGCAACGCGCAACGCCCGACGTCGGTGGATCTGTCCCGAGTCTCGATCGTGCAGGGCGTGGCCAAGAAGATCGCGGCGGACCAGGGACTTCCCGCGAGCCTGTTCGACGGCAAGGACGTCGACGGCGGGATTCAGGCGGTTACCGGCACGAGCCAAATGCGAATCGTCGCTCAATTCACGGAAACCGATCCCGTCGATGCGATGAACGTCGTCGGCCTTCTCCCCGGCAGCGATCCGACGCTAAGGAAGGAGATCGTCGGGATCGGCGCCCATCTCGACCATCTCGGCAAGCGGGGCGACACGGTCTATCCGGGAGCCGACGACGACGGCTCAGGCTCGACGGCGCTGCTTGAAATCATGAAGGCCTACCACGATGGAGGGCAGAGGCCGAGGCGAAGCATTCTGTTCATGGCCTTCTGCGGGGAGGAGATGGGTCTGCTCGGTTCGGGCTACTATTCCGACAACCCGATCTTCCCTCACGATCAGATGATCGCCGAGCTTCAGATGGATATGGTCGGCCGGGATTCGGAAGGCGTCCAGAACGGCGATACCAGCCGCGTCGACAAGAAGGAAGAGAACATCGACACGATCCGGCTGGTCGGCAGCAAGCGGATCTCCACCGACCTCGACAACCTGATCGAGAAAGACAACAGGTACATCGGCTTCAAGTTCAAGTGGGACGCCGAGGACGTATACACGCGCAGCGACCACTATAACTTCGCGAAGCACGGGATTCCGATCGCCTTCCTCTTCGACGGATTCCATCCGGATTATCACCGGCCGACCGACACCGTCGACAAGATCGACTGGGTCAAGCTGACGAATGCGGCGAAGCTGTACTACATCGTCTCGCTCGACCTCGCCGACCACGCCCAGCGCCCGAGGCACGACGTTCCGCAGGATGGCGGAGAGCTTGTGATGAAGGCCTTAACATCCTGGTTTGGCGCGCGTTAACCGGCGTACACTCCGGCGATGACGCGCAACCTGGGCAGTCCCCTCGATCTCGACTGGATCGAGGGGGCCCGTGGCGATGACCGTGAGCCGGGGCAGAGCCGGGCGGCTCCTCCCGACGCCTTGACGCTAGCCGTCCACTGCATGGACCTGACCAGCCTCAACGACAACGATACGCCCGAGATCATTCAGCGCCTCTGCGAGAAGGCGAGGAGCGCGAAGCCGGCGTCGGTTTGCGTCTTCCATCGCTTCGTGCCGGAAGCGGTCGCCGCCCTTGGCGACGCCGGCATTCCGGTCGCCTCGGTAGCCGGCGGCTTTCCCTCCGGCTACCCGGATTTGGCCGACCGGCTGGAGGAAATCCGGCAGAGCGTTGCCTCCGGGGCGGACGAGATCGACGCGGTCATTACGCGCTCCCTCGCTTTGGAGTCGGATTGGGTCGGGCTCTACGACGAGATCCGGTTTATCCGCGAAGCCGCCGGCCCGGCCGTCCTCAAGGTCATTCTCGCCGCCGGCGACCTCGCCGCCCCGAACCTTATCGCGCGGGCGAGCCTCGTCGCGATGATGGCGGGCGCGGACTTCGTGAAGACGTCGACCGGCCGGGAGAAGGTCAATGCGACGTGGCCGATCGGGCGAATCATGACGCGGTCGGTCCGGGACTATGCCGAGCGAACCGGCTTTCGGGTCGGCTTCAAGCCGGCGGGCGGCATCCGTACGGCAAAGGACGCGGTCGGATGGATCGAGTTGGTCGCGACGGAGCTCGGCGACGAATGGCTCGATCCGCGTCTTTTCCGAATCGGAGCAAGCTCCCTTCTTGCCGACATCGAGCGGGCCCTTTCAAGAACCGATTTGGTTTAATGAGCTAAAGTTAAACGGTGCGGTTGCCAGCCCTAGCCCACCGAGACTTCCGCAATTATCAAGTCGGCAACTTCATCAGCAATATCGGCAACCGGATGCAGTTTGCCGCCATCTTGTGGCACGTCTACGAGCGGACGCACAGCAATTCCTACGTCGGCGCGCTCGGCCTGATCCGGGTGGTGCCGTTGCTCGCCTTCGGGCTGTTCGGCGGGGTCATCGCCGATCACTTCGACCGGCGCAAGGTCCTGATCACGACCCAGTTCGGGATGGCGGCGGTCGCGGTCGGCCTGTCTCTGGTGACGATCCATCACGTCGACTCGGTATGGGCGATCTATGCGATGGTCGCGCTCGGCGCGGTCGCCAACGCCTTTAACGGCCCGGTGCGGCAAGCGATGGTGGCCAATCTCGTGCCGGCGAAGGACTTCCCGAATGCGGCTAGCATCAACGGGATTACCTGGCGCTTGAGCGATATCCTCGGGCCGGTCTTCGCGGCGCCCCTCCTCGTGTGGAAGACGGCACCGCTCTTCTCCGGCATCGCCTGGGTCTATGTTATCAATGCGGCCTCCTTCCTTGCCGTGATTTGGGCGATCTGGCTGCTCCCCGCCCGCCCGCCGACGGTCGCCGATCAGGCCCGCAGCTTTGCGACGGCGGTGACCTCGATCAAAGAGGGCTTCCGCTTCTTCAAGAGCGCCCACGTCGTGCGGAACACGATGATCGTCGACTTCTGGGCGACTTTCTTCGGAGGCGCGGAAGCGCTGCTGCCCAGCTTCTCCGACCAGGTCCTCCACGCCGGCGCGGCCGGGTACACGATCCTCGCCTCCGCGAGCGGAGCGGGCGCGCTGATCGCCTCTGTCTTCACCGCGCTGCTGCCGACGATGCGGAACCAGGGGCTATGGGTCTTGCGAATGATCGGCTTTTTCGGCATCTTTACGATCCTGTTCGGGATGAGCTCGAACATCGGCGTGACCTACCTCTTTATCGCCGCGACGGGGGCGGCGGACATGGTGAGTACGGTGCTGCGGCAATCGATCCGACAGCTTTCCACGCCGGATTCCATGCGCGGCCGCCTCGGCTCGATCGGGATGCTGTTCCAGATTTCCGGGCCACAACTTGGCGACGCGGAAGCGGGCATCGCGGCCGACGTGTTCCGGAATTTCGGCCTGGCGCGAGTGGCGGCGATCCGTACGTCGGTCGTCGTGGGCGGCGCCGGCAGCCTCATCGTGGCCGGATGGTGGATGTGGAACTCGGCACTCCGCCGCTACGATCAGCACGTCGAACCGGAGGAAGCGGCCTAGAGCCGCGGGTCAACCGGCTCGGTCTCCATCGCCAGGACGGCGAAGACGCATTCGTGGACGCGGCGGAGCGGCTCGCGGCGGACAAAGCGCTCCAGCGCCTCCACACCCAGGGCGAACTCTCGAAGGGCGAGCGACCGCTTCACGCCGAGGCCGCGCTTTCGGAGGCGCTCCAAGTTTTCCGGCAACGTATATTCCGGCCCGTAGATGATCCGCAGATATTCGCGGCCTCGACACTTGACGGCGGGCTGGACGAGGCCCTTTGGGCCTCTTGCCACGAAATCGAGCGGCTTGACGACCATGCCCTCCCCGCCCTTGCCGGTCAATTCCTCCCACCAAGCGACGCCGGCCGCCATGCTCTCCTGATCGAGGGTGTCGACGAGGCGGTAAGGCGTTCGGAAGAGAATCGGCTCCTCTTCGCAGAGCGATGCGATCGTATCCATGTGCCAGACATGATCTTGGTCCACATGGACGTGGCCCTCGGTGGCGAGGATATGGAACGGAGCGAGGCGGAGGTCGTCCAGCGAGCCGATATCCCAGCAGTAGCGGCGATAGGCGTCGACGTATGCCTCGATCATCGCCGCCCGCAGCGAAACATGCTCGACCAATCCAGACAAGACTTCATCCTCGGGCAGACGCTCGGCCGCTGTCTTCATCGCGGACATGGCCTGCCGGGTCGCGCCGACGCCGGCCGAACCGACTGGGGCGTATTGCCTCCTCAGCAGCTCCTGAGCTTTCGCGGACCAGGGCATCAGCTCGCAATCGAGAACGACCCAATCCGAACCCAGCTTCTCCCAGAGGCCAGAGCGATCCATCGCGGCGACGAGGCGGTCGAGCAGGGCGCGCTCCAGGGTGAAGTCGTCGAAGAATCGTCGTCCGGTTCGGGTGACGACCGCCCCGATTTCCCCGGTCGCGACGCCAAACCGCGTCCTCGCCGTTTCTTCGTTTCGGCAAACGATGGCGACGGCCCGCGAGCCCATGTGCTTTTCTTCGCAAATCACCTTCCCGATGCCATTGAGGCGGAAGTATTCGAAGGCTTCGCTCGGATGTTCGAGCAAGCCGGGCAGAGAGGTTGTCTCGCAGGGCGACATGGTCGGGGGAAGGTAGACCAGCCACTTGGGATTCGTCGCGAAGCGGCTCATCGCTTCCAGAGCGGCAGTGGCATTCTCCTCGCGCAAGGTCACGTTGCCGCGTAACCGCGTATGGACAATCCGCTTCCCGGAGATGTCCTCGTAATCGAGCACTTCGTCTTGTTCGTGCTGCGTGGAAAGGTTGGCGGCGGGCGCTTCGAGAAACGGCTTCGCAGAAACGGCGTAAGTTGCCTTCGCCGCCACTTCGATCAGCTCCATCTCCGGGTACCGCAAGGCCGTGAGCTTTCCACCGAAGACGCAACCGGTATCGATGTTGATCGTGCGGTTCAGCCATTCGGCCTCTGGCACGGGCGTATGGCCGTAGACGACCCGCGCCGACCCGCGATATTCCGCCGCCCAGTTGTAGCGAACGGGCAGGCCGAAGTCGTCGGTTTCGCCGGTCGTTTCGCCGTAAAGCGCGAAGTCGCGCACGCGACCGGAGGCCCGGCCTTGCATCTCAGCCTTCATTCCGGCGTGGGCGACGACGAGCTTCCCGCCGTCTAGCACGTAATGGCTGATGAGGCCGTCCAGGAATCGCGTGACCTGCTGGATGAACTCGGGCGGCTCGATTGCAAGCTGCTCCAACGTCTCGGCGAGGCCATGGGAAATCTGCACCTCGCGTCCCTTCAGCTTGCGCAGCAGCTTCATGTCGTGGTTTCCGGGCACGCAGAGCGCTTGGCCGGATTCGACCATCTCCATGACGAGCCGCAGGACGGCGGGCGAGTTCGGTCCCCGGTCGACGAGATCGCCCAGGAAGACGACCTTCCGCTTCGGCTCGAGCTTGGCGAGCAGCTCGACCAATTCGTCGTAGCAGCCGTGAATGTCGCCGATGATGTCGAACGGGCCGGTTTCGTCTCGCTTGTCGGTCCAGAGAGGCGTGCGCTCGAATTCGACGGCATCGATCTCTGCGGGAGACCGGAGAACATGGACGTATCGGATGCCTTCCTTCGCCAGCCCGCGGAGCGAGCGGCGCATGTCCCGGGTCTGGTTGCGGACGACATGATCGCCGAATTGCCGGTCCGGCCGGTTCCGATTGCGTTCGTAGCAAATATCGGGATCGACGTTGAAGGCGACGGCCACTGCGACGGTGTGAAATTCCTGCGCGATCTTGATTAGAGGCCGGCGCGACTCCGGCTGGACGTTGGTCGCGTCGATAACCGTGAGCAGGCCACGGCTCAGCCGCTTCCGAAGGATGTAATGCAGGACGTCAAAGGCGTCGGTCGTCGCTTCGAGGCAGTTTTCGTCGTCGCTGACAAATCCCCGGCAGCCGTCGGACGAGAGCACCTCGGTGGGCAGGAAGTGCTTGCGCGAAAACGTCGACTTACCGGAGCCGGAGGCTCCGATCAAGAGAACGAGCGACAGCTTGGGCAGTTCGATCCGCATCTAGCCTTCCCCCCTCGCGAAGATTGCCATTTGGGAAGGCGCTCCGTGCTCCTCATGAATCGGGCCGATAGGGAGGAACTTGACGCCGTAGCCGTACTGGCCGGCGATCCCCGACGCCCAGGCCTCGAACTCCGCGCGGGTCCACTCGAAGCGGTGATCGCGGTGGCGGAACTGGCCCGCGTTCAGGGACTCGAACAGCACGTTGTATTCCCGGTTCGGCGTTGTCATGACGACGATACCGGGTCGCGCAAACTCGAAGAGGACGCGTTCGAAGACCGCCAGCCGCGGGGCGTCGAGATGCTCGATCACCTCGACGACGGCCGCTCCGTCAAAACCTTCGATCCGGCGGTCCCGATACACGAGCGATCCGTGGATCAACTCCAACCTCTCGGCCATTTTTGGGGGCAATCGGTCGATCTTGAGGTACCGCCGAGCCTTTTCCAGGGTCGAATAGGAGACGTCCATCCCGACAATCCGCTCGAACTGCTTGTCCTTGATCAGGAGACTCATGAGACGGCCTTCGCCGCAGCCAAGATCGACGACCCGCCGCACTTCGTTCGACTTCAAGGCTGCCAATACCGCGTGCAGGCGCTGGTCGTGAAGAGAGAGGGGGCGCTCGACGGCCTCTTCCACCGAGGCGTTTTCCTGCTCTCGCTCATCGGGATCGAGATCGCCGTCTTCGGCGGTCAGGCGTGCGAGGGCTTCCCTCGTGAGCTGCTTCTGGTGGCGCAGGTAGCGCCGAGCGATTTCCTCTCGGGCCGGGTGGCCGGCGAGCCATGTCTTTCCCCGGTTGAGCAGCTTGTCGATCTCCTGCTTGTCGACCCAATAGTGCTTCTCGTTATCGAGGACCGGAATCAGCACGTAGAGGTGGGCGAGCGCATCGGCGATGCGCTTCGTGGCCCGCAGCACGACGTCGAAATATCGTCCCTCGCCCCAATCGGGGAAGCGCTCGTCCAAGGGCAGGCGAGTGGCCTCGATTTCGTATCCGAGGGGTTGGAAGAGCCGGCTCAGGAACGCCTCACCGGAGCGGCACGGCAAGGAAGCGATCCGGATTTCGAGCGGGATCGCCTGGTCGGCAAGCTCCTGTCGTTCCTTGCTCCGCCCGCCCATCGCGGTGCTGAAGAACTCGAGGATAGCCGAGCTAAGGAAGGAGCTTGCCGCGTACGGACGGTCGTTCACGTAGCTGTCGAAGAGCCCGCCCTCGCCGCTCGGCCCCCGGCGTCCTCGGACCAGCTTGACGGGATCGACGTCGATGAGGAGGGCGGCGGTACACCGGTCGTCGCCCGCCTCCGGGTAGAAGACGTAAGCCTTCCCGAAGGTTAGCTCGGCAACGTGCGTGCGCTGCGGATTCTTATGCAAGAGAAATCCGAGATCGGTGGCAGGATGATGGGTCGTCGTGATCGTGAGAAGCATCGGTCGGCTCGAAGGCAGGATGGGCGGCCCAGCCGAGGACGACCTGCGATCGGGCGAGAGGCTTTATTATGCCGGACGAAGCCAAAAAAAGGCGGGGCGGATCGTGGCGATCCGCCCGTCTTTATGGGTCTAGAATCCGAGTTGGCTCATCGTTCCGGAGCCGACGTCGCTTTGGATGTCGAACCATTTGACGACGTCGTAATGCTTGCAGACCTTGGCGACGCCGGCGTCGGAGGCTCGAGCCGGGACGTCGATGCGGGACTTGCTGGTGCCCTGCATGGCGGTCAGCGCCGTGACGGCGGCCTGCGGATCGTTGGCGGCGGACTTGATCTGGCCGACGATGTCGAGGATCATCGAGCCGGTCTGGCCGATGACCTGGTCGTAGTTATCCTTGATGCTCTGGCATTCGGCCGGCGCGGGGACGGAATCGAAGGCCGTGAGCAGAGACTTCCACGCTTGCTGCATGGTCGCCATGTTGCCGCCGACGGCCTGGGCTCGGTCGTTCTGCTTCCTCCGCTCGGTATCGACGGAGTCGTTGCCATCCTCGTCCATGCCGTGGCTGATGTCCCCGGCCTGGAGCGAGACGAGAGTCGACACGGCATTCTTGAGCTGGGTAGCGGCAAGCGACAAGCGGGCTTGCTCGATCCGCTGAAGATGTTCCAGCCACTTTCGGACGTCGTTCGGCATCCCCGTGCTTCCCGCTTCGAGCATCGGCTTGGCCGGTGGAGGCGTCGTCTGGAGCGAAGCGGGCGGCTGCTGTTGCTGCGGCGCGGTCTGCATGACGGGCGGAGCTTCCGAGCCGGAAGCCTGCATGACCGGCGCCGGCGGAGTCGAGCCAGTCGCTTGCATCTCGGTGAGGGCCTGTTGCGGATTGCCGCTGTTCAGCGCCGAAATCACCTTCTGGTTCGCGGTCGAGTCGAGCGTGCTCGATTCGTCGGCCTGCTTCGTTAGGCCGGCGAGGGATCCCGAGGGGGCTCCGTTGTGGGCCATCTTGCCGACGCTGCGAATGACGAAGATCGAGCCCAAGCCGACCGCGCATACGGCGAGCGACATCAAGGCGATCGTGAGAATATGGCGGGCCGGGCGCACCGCCCTCGGCTTGGCCATGGCTTGCGGCGGCGCGGCGGCCGCCTGCTGCTTCTGAAGGCAATAACCACAGATCGCACCCGCGGGGAGATAGCCCCCGCATCCACTACAGCGCACGTATCCGTTTGCAACCATCCTATCATCAATACTCGGATCGAGGCTCATATAAGACCACCCAACCCGGCACCAATGCCGGGCAAATAATATTCACTCTTTCGACGGGGCATTCTTCGCCTTTTGATCCAATTTTCTGCGACGAATTAAGGGGGACGCATGGGATGCACATCCCCCTTTTGCCGATTACCAGCCGAAGTCGGCGGTCCAGGTGAGCGTTTTCTGGCTGCCCGCGTCGACGTGGATGGTCCACTGGCGAGTATTCGAGTTGAGCTGGATCCCCTTGTCGGATTCGCTCACCCAATGCTTCTTGCCGTAGAAGCTCTCGACGATGCGGACGTCCACGCCCGCCTTCTTCTCGTTGTGGATCACGGTTTCGAAGGTGCGGCGAACCGTATGCTTGTCAACCTTTTCGGTCTTGGCCGTCCGCGAATCGGAGTAGACGTCGAAGACCTTGGACAGGGTCAGGTCGACATGCTGGTTCTTTGCGGTATCGCCGATCCCAGCCGCGCCGACGAAGGCGGTGGAATCGGTGGACGCGTCGTCGTAGATGCGCACTGCGCCGGCGGGCAAGGGCATGCCGAGGCCGGACTGCTCGTCGTTGACGAACGAGATGGCGAGTTGGGCGTTCTGATGCTGTGGGTTCTGCTGATAGTAGCCGGAGTCATAGTAGCCCGCGTTATCGACTCGGATGCTGTAATCGCGCTTGATCGGAACGCGGGTCGTCGCGATCATTTTGACGCGGTTCATCTGCTCTTGCCCGACATTCGCGGCGGCGGGCACTTTGTAGGCGTAGAGCTCGCCGACGGCTTCGGGAGCGAACCTGGAAGAGCTCTGATTAATTCCGGTGCTGTCGGTAGCGGCATCGCCAGAGGACTGCTTGGCAAGCTCGTACTGACCCCGAGGGACGGCGGCGCGGTTTGTGGAGCCCGCGACGAGGGTGATCTTGGCGTTCGGATAGTCGATGCCGGTGTGGTTTTCGAGGGTCGCCCAACATTCGAATTGGAGAGCGTCTCCATCCGGTGTCAGGCGGCCGACGTAGTCGGAGGACCAGGACATGCCCCGCGTCTGGTAGGCGAAGCCGAGCTTGGCCTCCTGCTTGGCCGGGCTCTGGATCTGCGCGGAAAGCTGGGGCATCGTGACCAGGCTCTGATCGCCTGAGGCCACGATCGTTCCGTTCGGATTGACATATAGCTTGTCGCCCGACCGCAGCACGAACCCGCCGTCGCTGGAGGCTTCGAGGGTGCCGTCGACCCGATCCCCCGGCTTGCCGTCCTGGGAGTTCCAGTACATCTCGACGGGCTTGCCTTCGAGCCGTTTGAGGAGCGATCCGCCGTTGGCGACGCCGAGATCGTACTGTTGGGAGGTCACATCCGGAGCCTGCTGCATGCCTTGCCAGTCGAACATCACGGTATTGGGATCGAGCGTCTTGCTGACGCTCTCCATGCGCACATGATTGGCGCCCTGCTCCAACTCGACCGGCCGCGTCTCGTGGACGAGCGCGAAGTCCTCTTTATAGATCGTGAGCTGGATTTCCCTCTGGGCAGACGTTTGACTCGATTCTTGTGCGTTCGCCTTGGCGCATCCCTGAATCGCTCCCATCGACGCGATGGCCGCCAAGCCTGCGGCAATCCATAGTCTTTGCTTCTTCATCTTCGGTTTACCTCGTTCGAAGATAAGTGCCGGAAAGTCGGCGAGGCGTTCAAGCTTCTCTTCTTTTGCTCTTGTAGGCGAAATCGAAAGGTCTGTCGGCTCTTCGGTAAAACTCCTAAAAAACTGGATGTAGAACCGCCCAAAAATGCTGGAAAATGGATTAGGAGCCTTTCGGCTCCGACCTTATTAGCCAAGGAGGTAGTTGTGATGACACAACGAAATCGGGCATGGCGACGACGCCAGCAGCGCCGGATCTTAGACAAGGTCCAGCACTCCCACCTGTGGATCTGGAACCAGCTTTTCGCGCCCAAAGAAAAACTGCAACCGCTTTCGGGTCACATGGTGAATCCCAAGAAGACGCAGCTTCAAAAGCTGCACGGCCGCATTCAAGCCGTGAGGGAGTCGCTCCGTGCCAATGACGACCATTTGGAGGTCGCTCCCTCCTTGGAGGCCGCTCAGTAGAGCCGCTGGAAAAGGGCCGGCCTGCGGGGCCGGCCCTTTTTTCTTTATTGGGGGAGCCTTTGCGTTGAAACTGGCCCCGATTGTCGTTTGACTAGCGTTCCGAGAATTCCCTCTCCCCCGGAGGAGAGAGGGAACTACTCCTTGGCGATCTTGAAATCACCCTTGCGAGCGCCGGGCAGGACTTTCCAGCCTGGCTTCAAGGTCAGCTTCCAGCCGTCGCCCTGGAGGCCGTCTGCCGAGGTTGGAGCCGAGACGAAGGCTTTGCCTCCCTTCGAGCTGATGAGAACGCCCTTCTTCACCTCGATCACGCCCCAGTCGTCGGAGATGTAGGACTCCGGAAGGAGGAGCCCGAGATCGCCGAGAGGGAAGACCTGGTTCGGGTCGTAGCCGTAGTTGTTGTGGATCATCGGGAGTTCGAGGACCGGGCCGTCGACCAAGAGCTTGCGGTACTTGGCGATCTCCGCCTTCCGATCCTTGTCTCGCTTCTCCTCCTCGGCGAAGACCTGCTTTCCGTCGTAAGCGTCGGCCCTCACGCGCGCCAAGGCGGCCAGATTTCCGGGCAAGGAGATTCCCTCGAACTGCTGGAGGAGGCCCGATAGGCTGCCGCCGGGCTTCAGAGTCTCGCGCCAGGGCTTGCTATCCACGTCGAGCAGCAGGCCGTAGGCTGGGCCTGTCTCGTAGGCGAAGGAGAGGGGATAGGAGGGCTTGAGGGCGTTGATTTTGATGCGCCCGGAGAGATAGGATCGCCGTCCCCAATCGCCGAGGCCCATAAAGCGCACACCGGTGTACTCGGCCATGCCCTCGTGAAGCTCCATCCGGTCCTCTTGGGTTGCCGCTAGCGGGAAAAGGCTACGTCGGTAAGCGCGGAAGAGGAGGGCGTCGGAGATCGCCTGCTTGCGCTCCGGGCCCCAGGAGATTAGCGCCGCCGAGAGAGCCCGCCATTCGAGTCGCAGCCAAATCCGGCCCTCCTTCGTATCGAGATGATTGTTGTCCTGCCGGGCCGCAGGAAGGCCGATCTCGTCCTGGATGCGGTGCCAGCATTCGTGCATCATGAGCATCGTTCGGATCGCTGGGGCATCGGGGAGAGGCCACATCACCATCGTCCAACGGAGGCCGGCCCATTGGGTCGCCGTGTTGGCGATGCCGACTTCCGGCGAAAGCTTCCCGACCCAGACTCCATCCTTCTCCGCGAGCTTGCCTTCCGGGTCGGCCTGATTGGCGACGATCTCGCGGGTTTGGGGATCGGCGAAGATCATCGGGCCGTAGAGCGGCTTGCCCCACAGCTTCCCGCCGTCGTCGTCGGACGCCCACTTCGCCTCTTGAAAGTAGCGAGCAGCCAATTTCAAGTCGATCGGGCCATCCGACTGAGCCGGAACGGCTAATGGCCAGAGAAGAAGGAATGCGACGAGAAAACGCATGTGATTAGCGTTCCCCGAGGCGAGTCTCCAATGCTTGTACGTCCGTTGCCGGTTGGACCAAGTTAGCGCGAACGATACTGGGATGGAGACATGCCGTAGGCCGTCTTGAAGGTTCGGCAGAAATGGGCTTGGTCGTAGAAGCCCATTTCGGCGGCGATTTCGGCGACCGGCTTTGCCCCGCTCTTCAGCTCCCGAGCGGCAGAATCGACGCGAAGCCGGCGGATATATTCGCCCAGCGTGCAGCCGTGGCGCTTCCGAAAGGCGCGGGCCAGATGGGTTTCGTGGACGCCGACTTGAGCGGCAATCTCGGATAAGGACAGCGATTCCGTAAAGCCCTCGTGGAGAATCTCCCGAACGGTGCGCATCCATTCCGGCTCGCCGTGCTCGCCGATTGTTCGAATTCGCGCCGCGCTCACGAGCATTTCGAGAGCGATGGATTCCATCGAGAGGGAAGCGGCGGCGTCGGCGGAGCGGAATTCCCGGTAGAGCCGCCGCCCCGCCTGTTCGATGCGCGGATCGGTGAGGACGCGGGCATCGGCGAGGACGCCGGTCTGGCTCACGACCCGCTCGGCGACGCCGGGGGAGAGTTCGATGCCGATGGTATGGGCGCCGTCGGGGCGAATCCGGTCGGTATGGGGCGCGCCCGCCGGAACGAAGAGGGTCGAGCCGGGGTCGCATTCGAGGACGATGCGGTCGTAGGACTCGACGAAGCCGCCTTCGAGGATGAAAGTGAAATGGGTGTGCTGGTGGACGTGGCGGTCGATCTGGAGTCCGGGGGCGAACCGGTTTTCCGTGATGACGAAGCCGTGGATTTGCCTCCGCCGAACGGAATAGCCGCAATACTGGCCCAATCCCAGCCGTTTCGCCATCTTCAGCGAGAACTACGAACGCGAGAGGCGTTTTGTGGCGGGTACGATCACCGTTGTCGGCATGGCATCACTGCACTACCTCACCGTTCAGGACGTGTTGTGGATCAACCTCCAGATCACGAAGAAGGTCCAGCACTTCAACTACGCGCGCCTTGAGGAGGCGACCTATTACCAATACGCCTATGGCGAGAGCAACACGCTCTTCCCGCAGGCCGAGCGGTTCGTGAGCGGCTTCGTGCGGATGCATCCCTTCGACGCCGGCAACGAGGCGACCGCGTTCGTCGCCTGCCTCGCCTTTCTTCTGATCAACGGCTACGTCACATCGGTTTCCGACGAGCGGCTCTCCGCCTGGTTCAAGCTGGCTTCGGGAGGCGCAGCGGACGCGATTAAGGAGATCGTCGAGCCGGACGCGGAGGCGCATCACGGGGCGATCCCGGACGTGCGACGCACGGTTCGGGCAATTCTGGAAAAGCACGCCTCGGCCCTGCGGTCGATGGCGGAAGCCGCAGCCGCCTAGGTTTCGGCTACAATAGGGACACCAAGCGGGCGTAACTCAACGGTAGAGTGCGACCTTCCCAAGGTTGAAGTTGCGAGTTCGAATCTCGTCGCCCGCTCCAAAAAATCGCTTTTGCATGCTGCATGCATATTTTCCTTCCCGCTTTGCCCAAGACCAACCGTGTCCGCCGATAATTGCGCCACTCTAAGCAGGTCCCCCTTTCAAGCAATTACCCGTTCCCGTGACGCAAGGTTGCAGAGGTTAGCGCACCTGACTCCGGCCACTCCCACGGCACGGTTCTTGGCCCTCAGTGCTCCAGATAACACCTTTCTGTCCCAGTCCAAATACTTGGTTTTCTATATAAGTCCACTCATATACCATTCGTCCTTGCTTTGTTTGGATGCCGCATTTATAATTGCGTGCATGACATTCTTTACCCGCGCCATTACCGCCTGCCTCTTACTCTGCGCATGCCTCTCTTCTGGTCAGACCCAAGGAGGCGGCGGTTCAGGCGGTTCAGGCTCAGGATCAAGCGGTTCCGGGTGGAAACTCTCCTTCCGAACACATGGCGACTCGGTTACTACATACACCGGAGCAACGCCGACAGACATACCTTGGGGCATTGCAGGGCATCTGGGAGAATGGGAGGACAGCCCCGTTATTGCCCCAGGCGGCTCTTGGCCCTTTGGCGTTCCTTACGGCGCGAGCGCTTCTGCAACCAACAGCGGATCGGTCGATGTAAAGATCGAGTGGCAAGGTACCGGCCCAGCGCCGGACCACCTCTGGCTCGATGTGAATTCATCCGCCACATGGAGTGGTCAGGCAGGTTCATGCGACGACGGTCAAGGTGACCAGCCCACGGCACAATTTGGTGGTTCCGTAAGTAAAGGGGACCATACAATACGGGTCCAATATCCGGGTAGTGCAGTTATATTGTCGTATTCACTTGAAGCTTCCTGCGCCGCAACGGGCGACTTCGAGGCCTGTGTTGCATGTGGCGTGAGCTTCAGCGCGGCCGTATCAGATCGTTCAGCAACAGTATCGAGGTCAGGAGCCCACGATGAGTGGATCGACTCTCAAGGCTGCACGAACGGAGACTCTATTTGGTCCATGTACGACCGCAACAACCTGGTCTACATATATAACACACAACACTTCGTACCGCTGTGGTCCGGTCAATGGCACCAATATCCTTATCCAGATTGGCCGCATGACAACGTATCAGTAACTTGGCATGGCCCCGATTTCAGTTATTACTACACCCCTGAATACAACTGGGACGAGGGCCTCAATGGCATTCTCCTTCGTCGGGACATGCCTTTCGCAGACACGGGAACGCCGAACTTCCCGTTAAGCCTGGTAATCACTGACATGGTTGACCTGGGAGACGTTAACACGACATATCTACTCCATCTCCATTACTGCTACGACGAATGGCAAGATACCGACGATTTCTATGTTTACAAACCAGGAACTCTACAATGGTGGGGCTCAATTGCGTGCCATCCGGGTGGTACGGTAACCCTTAACCAGTTCATCAAATCCATCGACACTCACACAACAACGGTTTCAGTTGGCGCGTCCTTCCAGTTCCCTCCAATGGACCCATGGGTTAAGATGCCTTTATCTGCCCAAGTCGGAGAGTCGCAGACACACACAGCCGAATTTGGGGTAGGTGCGACTTCCGCGTGGACAGCGCCGGACAATGCAACGAGCGCCACCTTCTACACCATTTGGAAATATTGGAACCAAACGGGGCCCGGTAACTCATATGACCAGGGCGGCATCACGGGTCGAAACGTCCTCGGTTCGGAAACAGATAAAGCCAACGATGTCTGCGAGCTGAGAATTGAGTTTTACGACTCCACTGGACACGACCTTGGCTACCCAGGCTTTAACTGGTAGTATTCAGTTCTATTCACTCTTTAGGAGACGTTCACTATGACCTTTTTGTTCTTGACAGCCATGGCGGCGCTATCAGCCTCACCTCCCATTGAGCCAGGGTATAGCCGCGACTGGTTGACGTTCGACAAAGGTGGAGTCGTGATGATTGAAACCTTCTCGCCTGCTTCTACTGCTCTCGGGATCGGAGCCAAAGCCGCAGGTTCGGGCGATTGGCATAGTGCAGAGGTAGTTTTCTCCCGCTTGGTTAAGTCCGATCCCACAAACCTTGCTGCACGGGAAGGGGAAGCCGAAGCAGCCATCCGCCTGGGACACATAAACATCCTTCGCACGCGCCTCCGAGCGACCCTTCGAACTCACAAAGCGGATTGGCGAGCATACTACGAACTTGGTTTGCTCGACCTGCCAATGGCTACCGAGGGTGAACCAGCCAAACGGCACGGCTCATACAATCTCCAGCAGGCCTTCATCATTGAGCCAGATTCTTGGCCCGTAGCCATAGCGTTCTCTGATATGTGTATGGGTTTGCGAAATGTGGAGGGAGCACGCCAAGCCTTGAGACGGATAATAAAAGAGCACCCAAATCGTCACGATTTCTTGCCGTCCCTTGCCCGAGCCCTAATGTTTGGCAGCATCGCGACTGCCGTCTACAATCCAATAACGAAAGCATGGCAAGCTACTTCTCCCAACCCTAACCAACGTCCTCAACGGGAAGAGGCGATGAGCATATTGAGGCAGTTGATGACCACGGCGCCTGACTGCCCTTTTGTATATTACCTTGCTGGCAGTGACTGCGAATTTATGGGCAAAATCAGTGAGGCTAAAACGCTGTACACCAGATACCTAACACTCAACGATAAGGGACATAGGGACCGCAACCAGTGGATAGCCAATTTCGAGGTTCGACGAAAAATAGCTGACCATCGGCCGGGCCACTGACGAGCTGTACGGTGCTCAAGCATGATAATCGTCAAACTCCCAGCAGTCCTCTTCCTTTAGATAAACTGCCACGCTGAAGTATCATTTTAGCTTGATACCAAGGCACTATCAATGAAAGCCTTCTACATTGCTGGAACAATAACATTCTCCGCTCTATCGCTGATCCTGTGGGCTGGTGATGAATATTTAGCTGCAACTTGGGCCATGAACAACTCGTGGCAGGGTCAAGGGCCAATAGAAGCCGCACACGCCGTATATGGTCATCGGTTCATTGCGCCCCTCCTCGTTTCCTTGTTGCTCACCAGCATTTATCTCGCATTGCTAATCTGGGATCAACGAACCTCCAAACCTTTACCGCAGAACCAGTAGCCCAGGCAAGGTGCTCTCAAAGGAGCCGCACCACCTCGTCGCCCTATTGGTTGGCTACGGCTGGCCCCATCGACGCGGTACCCACCACTTGGAGCTCCAGGATCTTGGCCGACAGCTTCGCTGATATCCATACTGTCAGAATCCCGAACAAACCTTTGCGCCTCGGCCGCTCAAATGCAACGTCATCAAAACATGGCACACGGTTTCTGCAGCGACATCATAATCTGTTACGCCCTTCGCGTTCTCACCGGCGAATGGATCGAGTTCGAAGAGCCGCCGTCTGAAAGTCCAAGATTAGACCTCATCTACCAGGTTGCCGACGAGCCGTTCAAGAACGATTACGACCTTCTGTGTACATGCCCGGGAAACCTTGCGTTTCTAACGTCGGAAATCCAGTTGGCTTGGGCTACCGAAGTATGCCAAGCAGCCAGAACCGAACGCGTTCAAGCCTAGACTCCTCAAACCCTTCTTGATCTCTACCTGGAAGATCAAGACCCACTAACTGCGGAAGATCAAGAATTTGCTCGGCAATACCCCAACCCGATCAGGTGGGTCACATTTTCTTGGAGCAAAGAGCGAACTGAATGGCGTTGTAAACTCATCCTATGACGCAGTTAATCTTCGAAGTCCGAGAAGCGCCAGAAGGTGGCTACACGGCCGTGGCGCTTGGTGCAGCGATTTTCACGGAAGCCGACACCCTTGACGAATTGCGTGTGCAGGTTCGCGATACAGTCCGTTGCCACTTCGATCCAGGTCAGGAACCTCAGTCGATCCGACTCATGATCATTCATGAGGAAGTAATCGCTGCTTGAGGCTCCCGAGAGATATTTCCCGATTCGCCCCGAGTCTGAAAGTAGTCCCGGTCACGACGGGGCTTAGCCGCCCAACGATGGAGGCGCGTGTCGCGGGAATGGGAGGGCAAGAGCGGCGTAGTCGCCGATTTGGATGTGGCCGACCCTCGTCGGATGCACGGTGTCCCAAAAGAGGTAGTCGTCGGGATCCGAGACCACGTTTGTGCCGTCGAACGCGGAGTGTCGGACATCTGTGAACCCGTAGGCCCCCGGATCGGCGATGACGTTGGCGAACTCCGTCGCCAGGTCCAAGGGATAGACGCGGGCGTTGGGATGAGCCTGGTGAAAGGAGGCGAGCTGGGAGTCCAGCAGGCCGTCGAAGCCGGCGCTCCAGGCGTTCGCGCTCGCCTCGTCCGACGTGCCGTAGTTGCGGGGAGTCTCTCCCAAGGCGGGCAGGTTGGCCACGAGGAACTTGCGCGCACCGGCATTGTAGAGCCGGCCCACCTCGTTCATGATGTTCGAAACCGATCCCG
Source organism: Fimbriimonadaceae bacterium (assembly GCA_035545155.1). GTDB lineage: Bacteria > Armatimonadota > Fimbriimonadia > Fimbriimonadales > Fimbriimonadaceae > JAEVZK01. The sequence continues at coordinate 27,490 of DASZYX010000005.1, forward strand.
TGGGATCGGTGCTGCCGTTGAACAGGTCGTTGGCGCCGCCGAGGAGGATGAACAGGTCGGTGGGCGCGGGCGTGTGGACGCTGAGGTACATGTTGAGCTGGGTGCCCATATTCGGAATGATCAGGTTCGAATATCCGTTCGCCGTAGTTGCGCCGCCGTAGGCGTAGTCGGTCCCGCCGAGGCGGCTCGGCGCAGGAATAACGATGCCGAGATCGGCGGCCAGCCGCTCAACCCAAACCGGCCCATTCGAAAACCGGCCGTTGTAATAGTGCGCCCCGGGATACAAGCCACCCGTTAGCGAAGACAGGTTGCCGGTGTCGGACAGGCTGTCGCCGAAAATGATGAGACGGCGAATCTGCAGTTGCGCCGATGCGCAAGCGGCGATTGCCAATCCCAAGGCGATGCAAACGTGTCGAAACTTGATCAATTCATCTCTCCCTATCTCGGTGAGCCGTATTGGGATTGTATTTCAAGTTCGCTCCGGATGCTCGCCGGCGGCCGAGTAACCGCCGAGACTCGGCGGTTACCCAAACGGCGATCGGTCGTTATAATGCAGATTAGTCTCAGGAACGTCGATGAAAACACTCCTTCTCGTTACCCTCGTGGCCTTGGCCGGCTTCGTTCGAGGCCAGGATCTTAAGCCGGCCTACCTCAGCAAATTCCCCAGCGTGGAACGGATCGAGAAGGAAGTGAAGGGCTCGAGTCCGATCGATACCTATGCGCGTCGAGCCGGGGCCTATTGGCAGTTGTCCGGGCTGATTTCTCAGATGGCTTGGGTGGACCACCGCGATCGGAATCACCTGACTCCGGATGAGACGAAGACGAAGAACCTCTACTTGCAGTCCTACTCCCACATCATCCAAACGGTGGACGCGCAGCTCTCGCCGGAGCCTCAAAATGCCTGGTACAAGCTCCACACGGACTATCAAGACAGCCACGAGCTTCGCGACGAGATCTTTCAGCGATTCTTCGACGACGACTTCCGGGCCCAGGTCTACAAGGCGCTGGGCGAGCCCGTGCCCGCCCGGACGATTCCCGCGCCGAAGTCGGGTGCCGAGACGGCCGACGCTTATGTCGCGCAAGGGATGGAGTACCGCGCGGACGGAGACCGGCTGGCTGCGTCGAAGCCAGAGGAAGCGAAGAAGGAATACGAGGCGGCCGCCGCAGCCTACAAGAAAGCGATCGAGTTGGATGCCCACAGCTACGATGGCCGGCTAGGCCTCGCCCTGACTTACATGAACGGCTTGCAGATGGAAGAGCAAGCGCTGGAAGTCTTCAAGCAACTCCGCGCGATGAAGCCCGATGACGACACCGTGACCGACCTCACAGGGATTACCCAATACAAACTCGACCGGATGGACGATGCGATGGCAACATTCAAATTGGCCGCCAAGCCGGGTTCGAAAGAGGTGACCGCGGCCGTCGCGCACCATTGGATGGGCAAGATTCTCTCAGATCGCAAGAAGTATGCGGAGGCGGTGCCGGAGTTTCAGGAGACTCTCAAGATCGTCAAGGAAGACGCTCAGACCAGCGATGACCTCGGATTCGCTTACTATAGCTTGCGCCGATATTCGGAGGCGATCGCCTCCTACAAAGAGGCCATTCGCCTGAGCCCTTCGTCGGGCAAGACCTACGGCGAACTCGTCATGGCGTACGTCGCGGTCGGGGACAAGACCAGCGCCGCAGACACGTTGGCCAAGCTCAAAACCGTCGATCCGGAGCTCTATCGGCAGTTCGTCAAGGGCAGCGGGGGCGGCTAGCCCGCCATGATGCTCTGTCTGCTCGTCGGCCTCGCGATCCGGCAGGAAGCGCCTGAGCGCACGGAGGCGATCTACCGAATGCCCGCCTCGGAGGCTTCCAGCCCGCGTTTTCGGGAGCTTCTCGACGACGAATTCGATACGCTCTGCGTAGACCCTGCTCCTAACGCATCCATTCGAGCGACCGTCGGGAAGAAGCTTGCTTTCATCGAAGCCAAGCTGCTCGATACCGCCGCCAATCGCAAGTGGCGGGATGCGACCATCGACTTCGCGAACGGCAAGATCTCGCCAAAGGCCTGGGTCGCCCGCACGAGCAAGCTGCACGAAACCGTGCATTGGCTCTCCAACCCGAACACGCCGAACCTTCGCGAGGCCACGCCCTCGCAAACGGCCGATCCCACCTACTCCGGCCGGTCCGTCTTCGCGGAGATGCTCTTGCTCGCCTGGCCGGGGCGGCCGTGCCTGACCTCGACCGACTGTTGGCTCACGCGCGACCTCCCTGACGCAGGGCGATTGCAGAGCTGGGTCCTCGCCATGAACGACTGGCGCGGCCCCATGCTCTCCTTCCGCCACGACCGACCCGAGATGGCGCACGGCCCGATCCAGGTTCTGCGGGCCGACGGCAAACCCGGTCTGCTGATCGTCCACTTGGGGAAGAAAGGGAAGGGGATGACGCTCTACTTCAACAACTCGCAGCATTCGGTGGATGGCGGGAAGATCGACCCGGAGAAGGTTCTCCCGATGGGAAACGGGCTGGATATGGACGCGGCCAAGCCAAGCGTCCGATCCCTGGGAATGGTCATCCTGCCGGACTAGTGTCGTGTCCTCGCAAATAAACGTCGCGCCGGCGGCCCCTCACCTTTCCTCTCCCCCGGAAGGGAAAGGAAGTCGGGAGACTAGTGAGACGCTTCACTAGCCCCGTATTATTCGCGAACGCGTGGCATCGCCTTCCAGGCGAGGTGTTTCAGGGGCTTTCAGCCCCTGAGCACCCGGCATCAGCCGTGAGTCCGAATCTGGCAGTCTGAGGCCATTTTGAACCTTTCGCGAATAATGCGGGCCTAGAGAGTCGCTCGTAGCAACAGGCTAAACGTAGTGGACGTCCGAGATGCGACGAGCGTCGCCTGCGCTTTGAAAGTCAGTAGAGGACCTTCAACGGCAGGGTCGGGCGGAAGTCTTTGGCTTTGCCCTTCGCGCCGCCGTCGAAGGTGATCTGCAGGAACCACTCCTTCCCGGATTCGTAGCTCAGCACCTTCGCCTCTTCGACGAAGGCGAGGGCTGGGATCGGCTGATAGGAAGACGGTCCGACGAGGCGGACCCCGGTGATCCGGTGAACTCCGATGGGTTGGCGATAGAGGTCTGCCAGCTTGGGGTCGGAGGCGGCGGCCTTACGCTGCGAAGCGTCGGCTTCGGCCAGATAGCTGGGTGAAACGAATAGAGATGGGCTCTTGGTATCGTCGCGCGGAGTGAGCATCTCGATTGCGGTTCCCGGGCGTAACCAGTCCGCGGTGATTTTCCAAGTTGGAACCGGAAGGGGGTCGCTCGATCCCTCCGTCCGGTCCATCCCAATGCCGAAGGGACACCAGCCGCTCGTGCGCCAGTTCATCCGCTCCGTGAATTTCTTGGTCGCGCGCTCCAGCCCCGGTGACACCGGCACGCTCGGGTCCGGCCAGAGCAGCTCGAGGAAGGCGTTCTCAAATTCGATCGTGATGGAGGCCGTCCCTTGGCCGACGTGCTTGTTGACGGTCGGCGCAATATGGAACCCCGCTTGCTCGAGGATTTTGCGCTCAGGCGCTTGCGGTTGAACCACGATCCAGATGTGGTCCAATTCCACGGCGGGGCGAAGGGCCGTGGCCATCCAGGCGGCAACGCAAACGGCGAGCATGCACTCCCCTACGGGATTCGTCAGGCAGCCAGTTCCCATGCGTCGGAAGAGGAGGAGATTGGAGCGGGCGATGAGAATCGAACTCACGTGGCCAGCTTGGAAGGCTGGAGCTTTACCATTAAGCTACGCCCGCTCGCAGGAAAGAGAATACCACCGACCGCTTGGCTTGGGCGGAGCTCCCACCCCAACCCCTCCCTCATTTTCCGCCCGTGCGGGTGGTTCCGTCCGGCCCGCGCCGGGAAAACGAGGGAGGGGCTTTTCGGACTAGATCACCGTCTTCCGGGCGAAGTCCTCGCCTCGGTTGCGGCCGATGGGCTTGACGGAAGCGACGTTCTCCGGAGCGTAGTCGAGGAGTTGGAGCCAGTCTTCCTGGGTGTCGCCCTTCGGGAAGATTTCGTTCTCCTTGTACTCCTGGTTGGCGGCGCGGATCAGGTCGTCGAGACTCACTCCGTGAGAGGTATCGAGGTGTTTGGGTATCGGGGTATTCGAGACTTCGGCGATCGCGCGCTTGATCGCGTAATCCTTCGCGCGGTCGATGATCGACTTCAGCAGAGCCCCGCTGACCAGGTCCTTGAAGTACAGCGTCTCCGAGGAGCCGCTACGGAGGAAGACCTTGAGGAATTCGTTCTCCTTGCTCTTGCTCCAGATATGGTCGGTGAGGGCCTCGATCAGCTCGGCGCGGGCGCATTCGATCTCACCGTTGTACTTCTTCAGCAGGTCCGGATCGAGCGGGATATTCTCGTGCAGATAGATGCCGAGGATTTGCATCGTCGCCATCTTGTCGGGGCGGTTGACCTTCACTTTGCGGTCGATGCGCTCGGGGCGGAGGACGGCGGGGTCGATGTAGTCGGGCCGGTTCGAGGTGAGCATGAGCACGACGTTCTCCAGCGATTGGAGGCCGTCGAGCTCGGCGCAGAATTGGGGAACGACCGTATTGCTGATGTTCAGATAGCGGCCGCTGGAGCGGGTTCGCAGGACGGATTCGGCCTCATCCATGAAGATGAAGACGAGCCGGCCTTCTTTCGCCTTCTCGCGGGCCGTCTTGAAGATCTCTCGCACCATGCGCTCGGTTTCGCCGAGCCACATATTGAGAATCTTCGGGCCGGAGATGGCCATGAAATACTCTTTGACCTCTTTGCCGGTCCGCCGGCTGTATTCCTTCGTGAGATTGTAGGCGGTGGCCTTCCCGATCAGCGTCTTGCCGCAGCCGGGAGGGCCGTAAAGGAGGATGCCCTTGATTGGCTTCTTGTCGTACTTTTCGAAGAGTTCGGGGTAGAGGAGGGGCTGCTCGATCGTGTCGCGGATGAGCTTGATCGCCTGCTCTTGGCCGCCGACCTTCTCCCACGGGATTTCCGGGACCTGCTCCAAGAAGTAGTCGCGGGATTCCTGGCGGGCGAAGTGCTCGAGGGCGACGCGGCCGCTCGGATCGAGGCGAACCTCGTCGCCGGAGTTGATCTTGGCTTCCTTGATCGCCTCGCTGCGAACGACGATGCGCCCGTCGCTTCCCGGCGTCTCCGAACCGACGCGCAGGCGATCGTTTCCCAGCACTTCGGCGACCTTGATGATGCCGCCGTTGCCGCTGGGCGCGAGATGGCCGACCACGGCGTAGGCGTCGTTGACCTTGACCCGAACGCCGGTGGTCAGGGCCTCTTGATTCGCCTTGGGATCGACGAGAGCGACAAATTCCTGGTCGCCGAGGGCGATGAGGGCCTGACCGCTCACCCGGCTCGGTTGAGGCTCGCCACCCTCTCCCCCGGAGGGAAGAGGAGCTTGGGCTTCCTCTTCCAGCCATTGGAGGAAAATGCCGAGCCGGTTGGCAGGCTGGGTGAGCTTGGCGTAGGCCTCCTCATATTCGGCCATCACCTTCTCGGCTTCCTCGCGCCGCTTCTCATCTCCGATCAGGGCGTCGCGTAGCGCGGCGAGGTAGTTCTGCAGGCGCTGGTTGTCGCGAGGGGCGACCTCGATGATCTTGTCGAGGAGTTCGAGAGAATGAGAGCCTTCGGGCGAGGGCATATTTGATATTACGACGACAACGCGGGATGCAATGCGGCCCTTTGGGCCTGCTTCGAATTACTCGCCTTCCATGCCTCGGCGAATGGCTTCGAAATTGGTGTAGGCTTGGAGGGTTGCTTCGGCGACGGTGACGTACAGGCTCTTGCCGACGGTGCCGACACCGCCGATCGTCTGCTCGTCCCCGTCGATCTTGCTCGTGCCGATCACCGAAATGAACCGGACATGGGACTCGCTCTCCGTCAGGTGGACGTCCCGGATTTCGAGCTTCACGTTGGGCCTGGCCTGAGAAATCGCGTTGGAGGTCGCGAGGGCCACCGACTTGATAACGCTGCCGCCCTTGCGGGGACAGACGCCGACATAGAGCCGGTTGCCGGACTGAATCGTGACCTGGGTGACCGAGTTGGCATCGGTCGGATCGGCGACGACCTCGCTGATATGGAGCGGGCCAAGATCCTGAGGCTCGGGAATCCTCGCCGGTTCCTCTTCCTCCTCGATCACGGCATGCTCGACGACGGTGATCGGGACGGCGGTCGCCACTGGGCTGTGCTCAGCCTCCGCGTCGGACTGAGCCTGGGGAGGGATGGGCGGCGGAACGTTGTCGCCGTGGCCTTCCGCGAGGTCGGAGGCCGTTTCGGAGGTGATTTCCTCTTCGACCCCCTCGGGACCGGCAATCGCCGTGAAGTCATCGGGCGTCGGGGCCGGCGAGACACCCTTCTTGGCCACCTTCTCCGCCATCGAATCCTTGCTGGCGAGATTGATCAGATTGTCCAGGGTTGCCGCGTAGTGGACGTTTTCGCGCTCCTTCGTGCGCTTGCCGCCCTGCACCCCGATGCTAAAGGTCACCGGCTCGTCGCTGCCCGCGACCCGAAGGTGGGACATTCCTTCTCGGAGGGATTGGGACAGCTCCAGGGATTCCGCCTGGTCGCGGATAGTTCCGATTGCGAATTCGTCGCCGCCGTAGCGGACGAGCAGATCGATGGCCGGCTCGATTTTCTCCTGAATCATCTCCGCGACCTTGCGCAACACGCGGTCGCCGACGATGTGGCCGTACTTCTTGTTGTAGCTTCCGAAGTCGTCGAGATCGATGAAGATGATCGTGATCTCGCGGCCGAGCTTCAGGTTCTCCACCCCCCATTCGCGCAGGCGGTCGCTCCAGGACAGGCCGGTGAGCGGGTCCCACGAGCGGGCCATCTCCTTGAGGAGCATGTTGGGAGTGATGATGCCGCGGAAGCGCTCGCCTTGGACGACGGGAATGTAGTCGAGGTCTTCCTGCCAAAACGTCTCGGCGAGCTGCCGCAACGGCGTGGAGGCCTCGACGACCCATTCCGGGCGCTGCATAAAGTCGCGCACTTGCGCGCTATCCGGCTCGTTCTTCGCGTCGGATGCCGTAATGATGCCGACGAGCTCGGAGCCTTCGACGACTCCGAGCACCTTCAAGCGATGGCCTGCGAGAATGATCTTCGCGGTGGAGGCCAGATGTTCCGGGTTCACCCACACCGGAAGCAGGTTCAGAGCGTCTAGTGATTGCATTGGTTCGCCTTCCACTTGCACGAGCGCGTGGATTCACCACATGGAAGGGTAATCAACTACCGTGCCGAAACCGTACGACACATTTGCCAGTTTTAGTCAGATACCAGCCCTTCGACCACCGCTTCCGCAAAGTTTCTTACGGCAAGAAACGCGGATTCCGATGTTTGGTACTGTTTCTCGAAGCGCGCCGACCGGGCGTAGGCTTCACCGGGCTCGATTTTCAGCGAGCGGGCGACGTCGACTTCGCACAGGGCGGCTTCGCGAAGCATGGTGTAGGCGACCAGGTCCGAAACGGGCACGCCAAATTGCGTGGCATTAAAACTTTTGGCTACTGAAAGAATATGTCCACGAAGGTCCCAACTTCCGCTGTCGGCGAAGAAGGGTTCGAGGAGTCCGCAGGCCTTGAGGGTTCCGCTGACGTCGTTCCAGAGGGGGCCGTGAAGCCGCAGGCGGCGAAGCGCGCCGACGAGCGTACGGCCGTTTCCCCGCATTTTGTGGGCGATAACTCGGGTCAGGGAAGTAGAGAGGCTAAGTCCCTGGGCCTCGGCGAGCTGAGCGATGATCAGCATGCGCTCGCTCGGCGCGGGCTCGGAAACCGTACCGATCATCCAATCCTTGGCGCTGGGCAACGTGCCGCTGAGATGGCGGGTCCGCTTCGGGGCCGTGAACGCGAGCATCGTCGGCCGGCCGGCGCGAACGCGGCGCTCGAGGGCGAGGCGGAGCTGGATTCGGCTGCGGGGACGAGTGGTCAGCTCTTGGACGTCGTCGAGGAGGAGCGGCAGGGTGGGATCGTAGGTATGCGCGCTGGACAGCCACTCCGTCGCGGACATGACGAGCGGGGTGGGCTTGCAGCGTTGGGACAACTTTTCGGAGACGCACTCCAAAATGTGGGTCTTTCCCCATCCGCTCGGCCCGACGATCACGGTGAAGGTGTTCAGGCCGCTCGCGAAATGGAGAGCCGACTCGACGGCTCCGACGTTCGAGGGAAGGACGGCGAGAGTTCCGAAGGTTCGAGCGGCGTTGCGCGAAGTGGACTCCGATAATTTGGATTGCTGCACAGTGACTAGCGGTCTGTTTAATGCGACAGTCGGCACTTGAACCTCGGTGGACAGCTTTCCTCGGTCGGTTGGGCTGGAAAGCTTAACAATAGTGTCAGAAGCAAATAACCGGCAGTCAAGGGACACAAGGGCCGCTGTGCGGCGGTTTGCTTTTTATTAACTTTGATATTCTACCTTTTTCTTCGATTTTCTTAACTTTGCGAATCTCCGCGAAGCCCGGTTCTTTCCACAGCTTTTCCACACAGGCGGGACTTCAGCGATGAGCGATCTTGCGCCAATAGCTATTGAACTCGAAATTCGGGCTGTTCAAAGGGTTGTGGCACCCCAGGCAAGCCTTTTGCGTAATTCGCGGCAATTTGACCCGGGACGGGCTCTTAACATGATTAAGGGCCGGGCCATGACAGCTTTCGCAGCCGACGCCGGCCAATTGGGGCGTCGACGCCTGCGAGCGGAAGCCCTTGGTGCTGTCCAAGCCGACGACGTGGCAGGAAACGCAGTCGGGATCGGCGTCGTGCATTTGCTTCCGGAGAGTTTGGAAGGCGAAGCGGTGATCCGATCCCTTCCAGATGTGGGTGGCGGAAGCGTGGCAAGAGCCGCAGGCCCACGAGCCGGCATAGGCTGCCGTGGCCTTTCGCGGCAGCGCATCGATCAGCTTTTCTTCTTTCACGCGCCTTAGATAGGCGGCGTAGTAGCGGGACACCTCGGGATCGTCTTTCAACTCCGGGCCGAGGGCGATGCTCCGATATCCGCCAAACCGCCCATCGCGGTAGGTCAGGGCGACGACGAACTTGCCGCTCTCGCCAGGTGTCGCGAGGACGGTCGAGCCGACGGTCTCGATGGCGAGGGGCGGGCTTCCGAAAGCGCTGTATTCGATCAGGGCCAGGTCCGGGAAGTCGTGGGCCAACCGGGCGGCGGTGTCGTGGGAGCCCTGCAGCATCAGGACCGGCTTGAGCCCGGCGGTCTCGGCGGCATCGACGAGGTCTTTTACGGACCGGCCGAGGGGCACCGCCGAATCGCCGAGCGAACCGGCGACGGCCTGAGGCGCCTCCGTCGCTCCGCCGACGAGGAACGGGCCGCTCGGGACGGTCGTTCCGAGGTAATGCGCTTCCGGGTTGGCGATGCTCAGGGTGATCAGCTTGCCGGGGGCGAATTGGGAAAGCTGGAGAATCGCGCCGATTCCGAGGCCGGCGTCGCGAGGGCCGACGTTGATGGCGGTTACTCCCATCGCTTCGAAGCTTTCGGCGAGGGTTTCCGCCTTGATCGCGTCCTGACGTCCCCTCGCCTCGACAAGGCCGCCGTTTTCGAGATAGGTGGTATTGCCCGAAATCGACAGCTTTCGGACCAAAGCCGCCTTGCGGCGAATCCCTCCGATCATCGGTGAAGAGCAGCCGCACGGCGAGAGATAGCCCTGGGTATCGCCGGAGAGGATGACGACCTGCTCCGCCTCGCCCCGGAGGGCGGTCGTGCCGGCGACGAGCGCCGCGACCGCGCCGGCGACGAGGACAAGCTTCATCGAACCGTGCCGGTGACGGGAATCTTGATCGTCTTCTGGTTCGGATCGTCGGTGGTGATCGTCACCGTCGCATGGTAATCGCCCTTCGGCGCCTGACCGTCGTAGGAGACGGTGACGAGGAATTCGCCGGGCGTCTGGGTCGTCTCGAAAGTGGCGTCCAAGTGCTTCGAATCGACGTCGGCCGAAAGGATGCTGAACGGCTTACCCCTGCGGGTGACGAAGAAGGAGCGCTTGCGCGGCGCTTTACCAACTTCGCCCAGCGACACCTGGGGAGGCAGGACGATGATTCCCTTCTGCACGAAAACCTGATCGGAGATCTGGGCGAAGTTGGGATCGTCGGTGCCGATCAGGATGTTCGTGGCCAATTGCATGCCGTCGGGAATGCCTTTCAGCTTGAGTGTGAACTTATATCCTTTGCGCGGGAGCGGGCCCTCGTTCAGATCGGGATCGGCCATGATCCCGGACCACGGCTCGAACGTGACGGCGCCGGGCAGGCCCTGGCTCTCCGCGCTCGTGACCGTCAGCGGATGGTCGGCGGGCGCATAGAGATAGGCGGTGTACGTCACGTTTCCGTTGTCGTCGGCGATGACGACCTGGCGATCCGGAAGGAGCCGGTAGCGCGGCGTAATCTTCACTTCGACCGGTATCTGGCGAACCGGATGAGCGGGATCGTTCGATAAAAGGTAGAGGTTATGCCGGACGAGCCCATTCTGGACCATGCCCGAGAAATTCGTCGTATCCATCCTCGCCTTGGCGTCTTCGGATTTGTCGGGCTGCAGGACTTGGGTTCGCTGGGTTGAAAAGCAACTGCAATCGGGGATGATCCGAAACAGGAGCGTCCCCGCGCCGGTGTTTTTGATCGCGAAGGAAAGCTCGATCGGCATTCCCTGGATGATCGGGCCCAGCTTAACGGGTTGGGGGTCCGCCTCCATCGAGGGCATGCCGCTCGAAACGGGCAGCGACCTGCCGACCTGTTCGGCAACCTTCTCGCAGGAGGTCACGTTGTCCCGGGCGATCGCGGCCTCGATGCCGCTGAGGCGGAGGATTTGCGTCGCATCGTCGACGCCGCTCATGAGGAGACCGGGGAGGGGAAGTTTGGTGATCCCGAGATAGGTGCCGATCGCGTAAGCGACGTCGTTGTGAACCGTCGTGGGATCGACGGGCGCGTCGCCCTTCTTGACGCCGATCTTGACGGTGAGGCGCGGCTTGGAAAGATCGTCGGACCATTCGAGGGTCATCCCCCCGTCCGGGACGAAGCTGAACGCGATGTCGGGCGCCGTCTTCGAGACGACGAACTGGGTCAAGCCGACGGCGGTTCCCCACTCGGCCATCGCGAGGTCTCGCGAGCGCCCGAAATCGTAGCGGCTCCCGCCCGGCACGGACTGGTCGTCCCAGGCCACGTTCGTCTCCCTGCCGGGGATGAGATGGAGAGCGGCGGCGGCGCCCTTGAAGTCCTTGGCCTCGGTGAGCTTCGCGATCTTTTCTACCGCGGCGCCGATCTCACGGGAACAGCCGATCGAAAGCGTTGGGCGAAGAGGCGCGACGGTCTGGATAGCGAGGGCTGCGACGGCGATCAACATCGTTTAGAACCTACCTCGTTTAAACGCTCCTGGCAGCCTTTCGCGTTCGCAGCGACGCAAATAATCCGCTGCCGCTAACGATTGTTTAGGAGCATGTATGTGCCTCGGGACTTGCCCCCAGCGGTTAGTTTCTAACCACTGAGGCACGGAGACCCTGAGGAAAGAAGCTGGATGGAAAGCGAGGAGTCCGCCTTCCGTGTACTCGTATCTCCGCGGTTTAGAACGGTGGAACCGCAGGGCACGGAAACACGGTGGGCTTGGACAGTGCCTCGGGGATGCTTGCTTACTCCACGAACGTGTCGTCGCTCGGCTTCTGCCTCAGGTAGGCCTCGATGAATCCGTCGATGTCGCCGTCCATGACGCCGACGATGTTGCCGGTTTCATGGCCGGTCCGGTGGTCCTTGACCATCGTGTAGGGCTGCATGACGTAGCTGCGGATCTGGCGGCCCCATTCGGCGGGGCCGGTGTCGCCTTTGATCGACCTCATCTTCTGCTCCGCGCTTTGCCGCTCCAGTTCGGAGAGGCGGGCAAGGAGGACGAGCATGGCGCTGGCGCGGTTGGCGTGCTGGCTGCGCTCGTTCTGGCACTGGACGACGAGGCCGGTTGGAAGGTGGGTGATGCGGACGGCCGACTCGGTCTTGTTGACGTGTTGGCCGCCGGCGCCGCCGGCGCGCAGGGTCTCGACCTTCAGGTCGTCCGGATTGATCGTCACCTCGCTCTCCTCGATCTCGGGCAGAACCTCGACCTTGGCGAACGACGTATGACGCCGCGCAGCGGCATCGAAAGGAGAGATGCGGACGAGGCGATGAACGCCGTTCTCCGCCTTGAGATAGCCATAGGCGTTTTCGCCTTTGACGGTCATCGAAACGGTACGGTATCCGGTGACGTCGCCGGGAGTCTCGCTGATGATCTCCAGCTTATAGCCGTGGTTCTGAGCCCACCGCGCGTACATGCGTTGGAGCATTGAGGCCCAGTCGCAAGCCTCGCTTCCGCCGGCGCCGGCGTTGACTTCGAGCAGAGCGTTGCGTGAATCGTATTCTCCGCTGAGGAGGGTCCGAAGCTCGTAGGCGTCGAGGTCCTTGAGGAAGGCGACGGCCATTTGGTCGGCCTCCTTTTCGATCTCCGGAGAGGGGTCGAGGGCGAGCATTTCGTACAGCTCGGCGATGTCCCGCTCGGTCTTGCTGAGCTCCTGAAACGGCTGCTGGATGGCGCGTAGACGCGACAGCCGCTGCAAAACCTTGTTTGCTTCGGCCGGATCGTTCCAAAAATCTTGGGAAGAGGTGAGCTGTTCGAGCTCGGTTACTTGTTGCCGCAGGTGAGGTAGGTCAAAGATGACCTCCGATAGCGTCCAATCTCCCGCGAGACTTGGACAGCGCTTCCTGCTGTTCGGGGTTCAGCATTCCGTTAACATACCTTGAGGAAAGGCCGGCTGGCCGCCGATTTTCGTGCAAACGAGCCCAAACGCCTGTAGAATTAACTTGATATATATCGCAATTGCCAATATCAACCGCGGTAGGAGGATCCTCATGAAAAGCTATTCATTTCAGCGAGGTGCAGTTCTTGCGCTGCTTGTGGTCAGCGCTTCCTGTGCCGTCGCGACGCAACTTCCCAACAGTGTCGTACCCGGTGTCGGCAATTCGCAGGTGGTCGGTTCGCCTCCGCTGTCCAAGACCGTTTACTTCACGATCAGTCTGAAGCCGAGGTATCCGGCGGAGCTGGAAGCCTTCTGCAACTCCGTTTCCGATCCGCGTTCCGACAGCTACCGGCATTGGCTGACGCCCGCTCAGGTCGGCCTCCAATTCGGCGCGAGCGCGACGACCATCAACCTCGTCACGAGTTACCTGCGCGCGAAGGGAATCACCGTCACACTCCAGGCTCCGAACCGCATGGCGATCATGGCGCAAGGGACGGTCGCCCAGGTCCAAAACGCGTTCAATACGACGATCAAGGACTACCGCGGACCGGATATCGCCGGCAACATGATCGACTTCGAGGCGAATAGCACGCCTCTCAACGTTCCCCCTGCGTGGGCTGCCCAGGTCCAGGCGATTACCGGCGTCGAGAATTGGAACCATCCCTTCCGAAAAGCCACGCAGACCCTGACCCCACCCCTGACTCGCGGCTGTTACGGCTTGGTCACCTCCTACAACATGGGGCTTACGGGCCAGGGTCGCACGATCGGAATCACCAACTTCGACGGCTTTCGCCTTACCAACGTGCCGCTTTATTGCAGCGCGTTCAATCTACCGGTTCCGCCCGGCGGCGCCGGTTCCAATATCTCGGTCGTGACGATCCAGGGAGGCAGCGGTAGCGGCGCTCCGTTCGGCGAGGGCGACCTGGACATCCAGATGGAGCTTGGCGCGGCCCCACTCGCGAACATCATCATCTACGATGGAGGCGGGGACCAGACGAGCGTCCTCACCAAGGAGGCTTCGGACAACGTCGCCGAGGTTATGTCGGAGAGCTACGGCTTTTTCTATCCGAATTCGACGATTCCCAACGCCAACCACAACCAGCACCTCGCGATGACCGCTCAGGGCCAGACCTACATGGAGGCCACCGGAGACGAAGGAACCAACATCATCGGCGACTATAACGGCAGCGATCCCGAAATCTTCGGCGTGGGCGGCACGGTCGCCACGGTGGACAGCAATACGGGCGCGCGCCAGTCGGAAGTCGCCTGGGACGGCGGTGGCGGCGGCTGGACGACCACGACGTACAGCTTCAACAAGCGGCCGGCATGGCAGCAAGGCCCCGGAATCCCCGCCTCTCCGGACCAGCGCCTGATGCCGGACGTCGCGATGCAGGCCGGCGGCCCCGGCGCGTTCACGATCTATTACAACGGCGGACAGGTGGCGTTCGACGGAACGTCCTGCTCCTCACCGTGCTTCGCGGGCGGACTTGCCGTCGTCGAGCAGCAGCTCGAATTGGCGGGCACGCCGCCCCGGCTCGGGCGGGTCGCCGATGCGATCTACCTCCAGCAGGGCCGCTCGGACGTGTGGTTCGACATCACGCAGGGCAGCAACGGCGTTCTGCCGAACGGCCAAACGTCCAACGCGGGGCCGAATTGGGACTTCTGCGGAGGCTGGGGCGCTCCGAACTTCGATGCGCTTGCCACGGCGCTCGTGCAGCAGATCATCATGACGCCCTACGTCCCGACGTCGATCTCGACCGCGCTCGGAACGTACCTCATCGGAGACGAGTCGAGTGTGAGTCTTTCGGACGGCATCTACTATCAGATCGGCTCCCAGGAGATGAAGATCGGCCAGGGCGCCGGCGTGTTTGTTTCCTTCATCGTCCCGGACACGACGGTTGCGATGAACTTCGACCTCCAGGCGAACGCGGGTGTGTCGGGTGGAACAAATATGGTCTGGCTCCACAACTGGTTCACCGGCAACTACGATTACGTCGGAGCTTGCCCGATGAACGCAACCGGCAGCACAGACCAGGTGATCAAGGTTCGGACCAGTACGGTGCCGAACTACGTCGGCCCAGGCGGCGAAGTGGACGCGATCATCCGCGGGCACTTGCCGATCAAGCCGTTCAATAACCAGATGCCGAATCCCTTTACGTACAAGATCGACCAGCTCGAAGTCCTTGTGCGGTAAACGGTGACATTCGATGAGGCAAGGCGTCCTCACTCCGAAATCGGGGTGAGGGCTCCTTTTCGCGAATTTTTCAGGCCCGGCTCGCGTCCCCACTAGGGTGGCCTCGATCGCCGCCATGATATTATCGCCATGACGTGGTTTGAGATGCGTTCCGGATTGGGCTGCGCCCAATCTTTTTTTGGCGCGTCTCACCTTGTTAGGTCTTGGATTGCCATAGGAGGACTCCTCTATTGAATCGTTATTCCTCATGCGGGCGGCTCGCCATCGCGGCTCTTATTGCGGTGGGAGGCTCGTCCGCTCTTGCGAATCAACTTCCTGACACTCTATTGCCCGCCGTAGCCCATTCGCAGTTGGTGGGGACGCCGGTCCAGTCGAAAATCAAGGAATTCACCGTTGCCTTGAAGCCCAGATATCCCGCCGAACTTCAGGCCTTCGTCAACGACGTCAGCAATCCCCGCTCCGACAATTATCGCCATTGGCTGACGCCGGCCCAGATTGGCCAGCAGTTCGGGGCAAACCCGACCGCCGTGACGATGATCATCAACTATTTCCGGTCGAAAGGGCTGACGCTTACCCTGCAGCCCGCGAACCGGATGGCGCTGATGTTCCGCGGGACGGTCACTCAAATCCAGAATGCGTTCCAGACCAAGTTCAAGGATTATCGCGGGCCTGATCCGATGGGGAACACGATTAGCTTCGAAGCCAACTCGACGCCCCTCAACCTTCCCGCCAACATCATCAACGTCGTCCAGGCCGTTTCCGGTCTCGAGGACTGGACCCGTCCGGTGCGGATGGCGCAGACTCAGACCCTGACTCCCGCCTTGGTGCGCGGCCTGTATAACACGAAGCCGGCCTTCGATCTCGGATTCCGAGGCCAGGGAATGACGATCGGCGTCAGCAACTGGGACGGCTTCTCGCTGAGCAACGTGCCCCTCTTCGTCAACGCGTTCAGCTTGCCGATCCCCCCGGGCGGCGCGGGTTCGAACGTCTCCGTCGTGACCATCCAAGGCGGCTCGCAAAACAACGGCGCGAACGGCGAGGGCGACCTCGACATCCAGATGGAGCTGAGCCAGGCTCCTCTCGCCAACATCATCGTTTACGATGGAGGCGGCGACGAGCTGAGCGTTCTCACCAAGGAAGCGAGCGATAACGCCGCCGACCTGATTTCGGAAAGCTGGGGATGGCGTTTTAGCTCTTCGGTCGCGGATGCGGCCCACACGCAGCACCTCATCATGAGCGCGCAGGGCCAAACCTACATGTGCGCCACGGGCGACTCCGGCACGAATATCACCACCTTCGTCTATCCGGACTGCGATCCGGAAGTGCTCGGTGTCGGCGGAACGGTTGCCACCGTGGACGGCAATACCGGCACCCGGATTTCCGAGGTTGCCTGGGCCGGCGGCGGCGGCGGCTGGACGACGAGCGGCTACAGCTTCGACAAGCGTCCCTCGTGGCAGACCGGAAACGGCGTGCCGACGACGCCGAACGCGCGCTACATGCCGGATATCGCCCTCCATGCGGCGGGTAACGGCGGGGCTTACTTCTTCTTCTCGGGCGGTAGCGAGGGCACAGCCGACGGAACTTCGTTCGCCTCGCCGGTGAACGCCAGTTGCCTCGCGATCGTCGAGCAGCGGCTGATCGCCTCCGGCCAGGTCGGCCGCTTGGGCCGCGTCCAGGATGCGATTTACGCGCAAAACGGCCGCTCCGACGTCTGGCACGACATCACGCAGGGCTCGAACGGGACCCTGCCGGATGGCACGACGTCGAACGCGGGGCCGGGTTGGGACTTCTGCTGCGGCTGGGGCGCGCCGGACTACGACGCGCTTTACAACGCCCTGATTCAGCAGGTCACCATGACGCCTTACTTCCCGACCTCGATTTCGACGGCTCTTGGAACGTATCTCATCGGCGACACGTCGAGCGTGACCGACTCGGACGGCATCTACTACCAGATCGGCTCTCAGGCGATGACGATCGGCCAGGGCGCGGGCGTCTTCGTTTCCTTCACCGTTCCCGATACGACGATCGCGATGAGCTTCGACCTTCAGACGAACGCGGGCGTGCCCGGCGGAACGAACATGGTCTGGCTCTACAACTGGTTTACGGATAACTACGACCTCGTCGGAGCCTGTCCGATGAACTCCGCCGGCAGCGTGGACCAGGTCATCAAGGTCCGGACGAACTCGGTCCCGAACTACATCGGTCCGGGCGGCCAAGTCGATGCGGTCGTCCGCGGACACTTGCCGATCAAGCCGTTCAACAACCAGATGCCCGATCCGTTCACGTACAAGCTCGACCAGCTCGAAGTTCTCGTACGCTAGGCGGTTCCGCTATCGAATCGTAAGCCTCTCCCTCCCTTGGGAGAGGCTTTCGAATGTTTCCGGCCCCTCCTCCGTCTATGGCCTTGGGGGCGCGTCGATCTGCCCCATCAGATAGAATCATTGCGATATATCGTTTTTGTTGGCCATATCCAAGGAGGAATCCTAATTGAATCGACGTCCTTTGACTTCGCGGACGGTCGTCGCTGCCTTCGCACTGGTTGCGGCATCGTCGTGCCTTGCGACGCAGCTTCCCAATAGCGTATTGCCTGTGGTCGCCCAGTCCCAGATCACCGGCACGCCGGTGCAGTCGCAGACGGTGTACTTTACGGTCAGTCTGAAGCCCCGCTATCCGGCCGAGCTTCAGGCGTACTGCGATTCGGTGAGCGACCCACGTTCGGACAATTACCGTCACTGGCTCACGCCGGCCCAGGTTGGCCAGCAATTCGGAGCCTCGCCCACCACCGTGTCGATGCTCGTCAACTATCTGCGTTCCCGAGGCATCGCGATTACGCTTCAGGCGCCGAACAATATGGCGGTCCTTGCGAGGGGCACGGTTGCCCAGGTTCAAAGTGCCTTCGGCACCACGATCAAGAACTACAGCGGGCCGGGCCAGTTCGGCGGCACGATTTCGTTCCAGGCCAATGCCACGCCCTTGAACCTGCCGACGACGATCGCTCCGCAGGTCGTCGCCGTGACCGGCATTCAGAACTGGTTGAAGCCTTATCGTGCCGCCACGACGCAAACGCTGACGCCGCCCCTGACCCGGGCGCTCTATGAGTCGGCGCCGGCGTTCGCTCTGGGCTTCCGTGGCGAGGGGAGGACGATCGCGATCAGCAACTGGGACGGCTTCCGGCTGACGAACATTCCGCTCTTCATCAGCGCGTTCAACTTGCCGGTGCCTCCGGGCGGTCCGGGATCGAATATCCAGGTCGTGACGATGAACGGCGGCTCTCAGAACGGCGGCGCGGCCGGCGAAGGCGACCTCGATCTTCAAATGGAGCTGGCGGTCGCGCCGCTGGCGACGATCATGGACTACGACGACGGCGCGGGCGATCTCGTCGCCGTGTTGACCAAGGAGGGCTCGGACAACCTCGCCGACGTGATTTCGGAGAGCTACGGTTGGGGACTCGGCGGATTCCCGCAGGTCGCCTTGGCGGCTCACAACCAGCACCTCGCGATGACGGCCCAGGGCCAGACCTACATGGCGGCTTCCGGCGACTCGGGAACGCAATGGCCCCAGGCGCTTCCTTATCCCGACGCCGATCCCGAGATCATGGATGTCGGCGGAACGATCGCGACGGTCGACTCGAATACGGGTGCGCGCGTCGACGAGGTGGTCTGGAACGGCAGCGGCGGCGGCTGGACGAACAGCGGCTTCAGCTTCGACCGGCGGCCCTCGTGGCAGACCGGCAGTGGCGTCCCCGCCTCGCCCAACGCCCGCCTCGTTCCCGACATCGGTTTGCAGGCCGGGGGCCCAGGCGCGTTCGTGATCTACTATAACGGCAGTCAGGTCGCGTTCGACGGGACATCCTGTTCCTCGCCGACAAATGCGGCGGGAGTCGCCATCGTCGAGCAACGGCTTGCCGGCCAGGGTGTCCCGGGACGGCTTGGACGCCTGCAAGACGCGATCTACCTTCAGAACGGGAGCTCCGACGTCTGGCATGACATCACGCAGGGCTCGAACGGCACGCTGCCGAACGGACAGGCATCGAACGCGGGGCCGAATTGGGACTTCTGCACGGGTTGGGGCGCTCCCTCCTACGAGGGGCTGTACAACGCGCTCCTTCAGCAGATCGTCATGACGCCCTATGTGCCGACCTCGATCTCGACGGCGCTAGGCACATACCTTATCGGCGACGAGTCGAGCGTGAGCGCGTCGGACGGCATCTACTACCAGATCGGCTCCGAGGCGATGAAGATCGGCCAGGGCGCCGGCGTGTACGTGTCCTTCACGGTTCCGGATACGACGATCGCGATGAGCTTCGATATCCAGACGAATGCGGGAGTCGCCGGCGGTACGAACATGATCTGGCTGCACAACTGGTTCACCGGGAACTACGATCTGGTGGGAGCGTGCCCGATGAACGCCACCGGCAGTACGGATCAGGTGATCAAGGTTCGGACGAGTTCGGTCCCGACCTACGTCGGCCCCGGCGGGGAAGTGGATGCGATCATTCGCGGACACCTGCCGATCAGGCCGTTCAACAACCAAATGCCGAACCCGTTTACGTACAAGCTCGACCAACTGGAAGTGCTCGTGCGCTAGTGTAGCGTGTCTCACAAATCTCGACGTCCTCTCCCCTCCGGGGGAGAGGAAGCGGCCCTACGGGAGCAGGGGAGGGGCCGTCGGCCAGCGACGTTTTGTTTGTGTGACACTACACGAAACGACGAAGCCCGACGATAAGCGGCCGGTATCCGGCAGCCTTTTATTTGCTGTATGTGGCGCTAACCCTATCCTTTTGCGATGCCGCGGAGTATAACAAAACGATTAGCGTGCCGTAGGCGCGCCGGAGGGTTGGGAATTGCTTCGCAAATTTGCTTTTATACGAGCAGCGGCTGGAACGGCGATCTTGTTGGGCTTCGTAGGCTCGGCATTCGGCCAAAACGTGTTTGGCCAAACAAGGACGATCAACTCGGTCCGACAGTTTACGATTAACCCGGTCGCTATCAATTCAACCTACGACGTTCAACCGCAGATCTCGCCGGATCCTTTTTACAATCCGCAGATGGCTGCCGAGAACGACATCACGCCGAAGCCGCCGACTGAAAAGGCGAACAACCTTCGAGCAGGCGGCCTCCTGTCGGTCGCGGAAGGCACGAGAGTTAACTATTTTCCCGGCCCCGTAGACGGGCGGTGGGCTCCGCCCGACAACCAGATGGCGGTTGGTCCGGCCTACGTCGTCTGCTGCGTCAACACGACGCTTGCCTTCTACACGAAGAGCGGCACTAAGGTCTTTCAGCAGACCTTCGATGGCGCCAACGGCTTCTTCAACGGCGTCGCCACTTCTAACTTCATCTTCGACCCGAAGTGCTTCTACGATTCGATTTCTCAGCGCTACTTCGTCCTTGCCGATGACGGAGCCTCGCCGAGCGGCAACGGCGTCGTCATCGCGGTATCCGACGACAATAACCCGAACGGCACTTGGTACAAGTACCGCTTCGACACGGTTTACAACGGGAGTTGGCTCGACTATCCGGGCTTCGGCTTCAACAAGGATGCGATCGTCGTGACCGGCAACCTGTTCGACGGCAACGGAGGCGGCATCGAGGCGCTCGTCATCAAGAAGGCGCCCCTGCTTACCGGCGGCACCTCGACGGTGACGGTGTTTAACGATCCCAACACGTTCACGTGCCAGCCGACGCGCACGACGGACGGGACGCTCGACAAGGTTTTCGGGGTCGCCTCCGGCGGCGGTAACGCAATCCGCCTGTTCGCCTTTACGAGCCTGACCGGCACCCCCGTGCTCAAGTCCGTGGACGTTCCGGTGCCAAACTATTCCCGCCCGGTCGGCCCTGCCCACTCGCTGAACAACCTGATCGACGCGCTCGACGGCCGGCAGATGACGGCGAACTACCGGTTCGGAAGAGTCGTTGCCGCCCACACGATCGGCAACGGTTCGGTGAACGCGGTTCGCTGGTACGACTTCAACATGAACTCATGGCCGACCTCGGGCTCGCCGAGCCTCAAGCAGTCGGGCACGATCAGCCAGGCGAACACGGATATCCACATGCCGGCGATCAATATGAACGCCTTTGAGGACATCACCGTGTTTTACACGCGCAGCAGCACGTCCATCGCGGCCGATCTTTGCGTTTCCAGCAGGAAGAAGAGCGATCCGCTCGGCCAGATCGGCCAGCCGGTCAAGCTTTTCGGCTCCCCGAGCGGCGGCTACGGCGGACGCTGGGGCGACTACTTCGCCAACGAGATCGACCCCATCGACGACGCCACCTTCTGGGGCTTCGGCATGGGCGTCGCGGGCGGAGCGTATACGACCCAGGTCCTGAGTTGGCAGGTCACCACCGGCGGCGTGGTTGGAAACCCGATTCCGGCCGATTCCATCACGACCTATGTCGGCGCCTACCTGACCGGCGACCAGACGAG
Organism: Fimbriimonadaceae bacterium; assembly: GCA_035545155.1. GTDB lineage: Bacteria > Armatimonadota > Fimbriimonadia > Fimbriimonadales > Fimbriimonadaceae > JAEVZK01. The sequence goes on from DASZYX010000005.1 coordinate 48,854, forward strand.
CGTCTGGACGAACGACAACATCGTTTACCAGGCCGGCTCGATCGGCATTCCCCAGTTCGGCCAAGCGGCCGGCGTCGAAGCGGACTTCACCGCTCCGAGCGATATCACCGACATATCGATTAACTTCGCCTCTAACGGCGGGGTGGCCGGCGGAACGAACATGGTCTGGGCCTACAACTGGACGACTGGGAATTGGGACCTGATCGGAAGCTCGCCCTTGGCCGCTTCCGGCAACGCTTCGAAGGTGTTTTCAATCCAGACGTCGAGCGTGCCCAAGTACATCGGACCCGGCGGCGCGGTGAAGATTCGTCTTCGCGGCCACTTCCCGATCCGGCCGTTCAACAACACCTTGCCGAATCCGTTTACCTATAAGATCGATCTCCTCCAGATCGTCGTCCGGTAACCGAACGCACAAAGAATAGGGCCCGGCTCTCCGAGAGAGCCGGGCCCTTCTTCGTTCGTCCTAGCTGGCAAGCGATAGGGAAGACGCCGACTGAGCCCTCGAATAGGGCGAGGCAATCCGGAGTGCGGCGGTGAGGTTGCGCATGTCCGCTCGAATCGCGATGAGACGCTGTCGCAAGCCGGTCAACGTGCGCTCTTCGATTTCCCCGATCTTCTTGGCGATGTCCTGGGGAACGACGCCCAAACTGTCGATCAATTCGGCGCGGGCTCGGAAAGTCTCGCGAACGGCGGACCAATCCTCGGCCTGGAGAGCCGATTCGAGGAGCAACGTGAGGACAAGGAGTCTCTCTGCGTCTTGACGGTCAGGCTGCACGTTGTTCTCCATCGGGTGTTTGTTGAGCTTTGTAAGTTCTCTCGATCTCCACCCAGCTTTCGCGAAGCTGGCTGAAGATTTGAATGCTGTTTTCGATGCCGCCCGGCTCGTCCTTGATGTTTGCCTGGACGAGTTGGTCGTAGGCGAACGTGTAAAGCGCCAAGAGGTTCTTGGCGATGTCGCCGCCGTTCTGCATATCCAGGCAGGACATCAGCTCCATGATAATCTTCTGAGCTTTCTGGAGATTGTTGTTTTGCTTCTCCAGATCGCACGCGGCCATCGCGTACTTCCCGGCTTCCATGAACCGGAGCGCTCCATCGTAGAGCATGATGACGAGCTGAACGGGTGAGGCGCCGTTGACCGCGCCCTTTTGATATTCCTGAACGAACCTGCCGTATGCCAAATGCCTAGTTCCCTTCGATTCCGCTACGAATCACCAGGATTATCGGCGTTTTTGGGCGGGATGCTTAGCGCAGATTCCGTCTTCGCGTCGCTTCGCGAGTCATCTCGACGAAGTTCTCGATAATCCGCATTCCATCCTGGGTGAGGACCGATTCGGGATGGAACTGGACGCCTTCGATGGGCAGAGAACGGTGCCGCATCCCCATGACCTCGCCGTCGTCTTCCGCTGTCGCGGTGACCTCGAAGTCCTCCGGAACGGTGTCTCTGGTGACGACGAGTGAATGATAGCGGATCGCCCGGAAAGGGTTGGGCATCCCCGCGAACAGCCCCTTCCCGTCGTGACGAACCATACTCGCCTTTCCGTGCATGATCCGTTCGGCGCGGTCGACGGCGCCCCCGCTTACCTGCCCGATCGCCTGGTGGCCGAGGCAGACGCCGAACAGGGGAATCGGCTCCTCCTTCGCCTCCAGGGCCGCTCGCGCGATGTCCAGGCAGACGCCGCTCTCGTTCGGCGTGCATGGCCCAGGGGAGAGCATGATGGCATCCGGTGCAAGGGCTCGGATTTCCTCCAGGGTGATCTCGTCGTTTCTCCGGACGACCGCGTCCACTCCCAACTCCCCGAGGTACTGCACGAGGTTGTAGGTGAACGAATCGTAGTTATCGATAACGAGGATCATCGGGTTATTGTATCTTCGCGCTATCATGCATCATGCTTCGCGTTTCGCGGGGCGGTGGAGTGTTCGGAACGATGAAGCTGCGAAATCTACTTGCCCTCTTGGCGCTTTGCCTCGCCGGCGGAGCCCTGGCGCAAACGCCCGATCAGACCGTCCAGAAATTTGCCGAACTGCTGACGAAGAGGGACCTCGACGGAGCCGCGAAGCTGGTCAAGAACGGGCACGTCGCCCAGGTTCTCCGAGACGAGGCGAAGCAGACGAAGGAGTGGCCCACCTTGACGCTCTCGAACTTCTCCGACAAGGTGGAGGGCGGCATCACCAAGGTGACTTTTACGATTCATGCCGACGGCATCGAAGGCATTACCGACCATCAGGAGACCTTGAGCCTGGCCAAGTCTGGCACCGACTGGCTTATCGTTCCTCCGGGAGATCGAAACGCCGGCGGCCCCCAGTCGCTCTTACCGGGGGTCGCCTACCTTCTCGGCAACCCCAGCGCCTTCCCCAGCGCGAAGGTCACCGCGAAGTCGACGTCGTGCCTTAGCAACATCAAGCAGCTCGCCCTCGCCACCATCATGTTCGCAAGCGACTACGACGACGTCCTCAAGACGACGGCCGCGAAGTGGTCGACCTCGATCTATCCCTATACGAAGAACAAGACGATCCTGACCTGTCCTGAAGACAAGCCTGGAACCGTGAGTTATAGCTTCAACGGCCGTCTCGCCAACGTCTCGATGTCGAAGATTAAGAATCCGGCAACGACGGTTCTGGCTTACGAAGGCAAGGGAGAAAAGCTGAATTTCCGACACGAAGGTCGAGCCGCAGTCGCCTTTGCGGACGGACACGCCAAGCTGATCACGAAGGAGCAGGCCAAGACGCTCGTCTGGAAGCCGTGAGATTTCTCGCTGGGGGGCCGCGAGGCGAAGGCGCGCGGCTTCTCCGCCGGAAAGGGCCTCAATCGCAGGTTGGCTGGGATAGAGTTAATGTGTGCGCTTTCGACCTGTGTGCTCCCTCGCCGTCCTCTTGCTGACGGGCCTTGCCGTGCCCGACGGCAAATATACGTCTTTCGTCGAGAAGATCGGCGACCGTGGTCTTAACCAGCTCGGCGCCTACGATCTGCTGCGCGAACTGACGACGAAGATTGGAGCTCGCCTCAGCGGCTCGCCCCAGGCGGCCAAGGCCGTGGAGTGGGGGGAGAAGACGATGAAGCGCCTCGGCTTCGACAACGTCCATCTCGTCCCCTGTATGGTGCCTCACTGGGTCCGGGGGAACGTCGAGAAGTGCGCGGCTCAGGATTCGGACGGCACGATCCAGCTTGCCTGCTGCGCGCTGGGTGGGAGCGTCGGCACCTCGAAGGACGGCGTCACCGCGCCCGTGATCGAGGTTCAGTCCGTCGACGAGGCTTTGAAGCTGGGCGACCAGGCGAAGGGGAAGATCCTTTTCTTCAACCGGCCCTTCGATGCCTCGCTGGTCAATACGTTTGCCCAGTACGGCACGGCCGGCGACCAGCGATTCGTCGGGCCGGCGACGGCGGCCAAGGTTGGCGCGGTCGCCGCGCTCGTTCGTTCCCTGACCGGCGATCCCGACAATGTCCCCCACACCGGGGTAACGGAGAACTCGCCCATCCCTTGCGCGGCCCTCAGCATCGTCGCCGCGAACGCCCTGAGCGACGCGCTCAAGGTCCATCCCGAGCTGACCGTGAACCTGAAGCTGAGTTGCGAAACTCTCCCGGACGTCCCGTCCGCGTCGGTCGTCGGCGAACTGACGGGAATGGAGAAGCCGAACGAAGTGATCGTCATGGGCGGCCACCTCGATAGCTGGGACAAGGGGCAGGGCGCTCACGACGACGGGGCCGGCGTCACCGAGTCGCTGGAAGCTTTGCATCTGCTGAAAGAGCTCGGCTTCCGGCCGAAGCGCACGATCCGCGTCGTGCTCTTCATGAACGAGGAGAACGGCGGCCGTGGCGCGGAGGCCTACGCCGCCTACGCCAAGACGGCGAAAGAGAAACCCATCGCCGCCATCGAGTCCGACTCGGGCGGCTTCGCGCCTCGCTCCTTCAGTTGTTCGCTCAAGGACACCCGACGCCTGAACAAGTGGCTGCCCTACCTGAGCGTGTTCGAGGCGGACATGATCACCGGAGGCGGAGGAGGCGGAGCCGACGTCGAGCCGCTGCAGCCGCTCGGCGCGGTCCTCTTCGGCTTGGAGCCAGAGAGCCAGCGCTATTTCGACTACCACCACTCGGACAAGGACACCCTGGACAAGGTCAATCCGAGAGAGCTGGAACTCGGCTCGCTGAGCATGGCGACGCTGGCCTGGCTGATCTCGGAAGATGGGATTTAGGGGTGAGGGCGTGAGGGTGTGAAATCCAACCCTTCGAGCCATGCGTCACGAGCCACGAACGACGTAGAAGCTGTTTGGAAGCGCGTTCCGGTCGTGGGCGCCGGGCGGGAAGTGGCAGTGCTGGCCCGACGGAGGGAACTAGCCAAGGGCAAAAACTGTATGCCGAAACCTTGACGATGGAAATGCGGTCTTGCAAGATTGCCGGGCCACTTAAACACTGACAGCGGGCGCAAGGGAGCGCTCAAGGAGCCGTTCATGCAAGGTGTGACCACACCCAAGAGCGAGATCGTCGATGTTCCGGCAAGACCCTGCCTGATTCTCTCCGCCAAAGTTTCGATGCCCGAAATGCCCGCCTTCCTGAGAGGCGCCTACGGCAAGCTCTACGGATACGCCGGCCCGAGAACGGCCCCGCGCGAGTGCTTTGCCCGGTACCGGTCCTGGACAGAGGACTCCTGCGAGGTCGAGGCGGGCGTCATCACGAAAGACCTGCTCGAAGTCGGCGAAGGCGAGATCCGGGCGGACAAGCTCGGAGGCCATCGAGCCCTTCATGCGATGCACCGCGGACCCTACGCGCAGATCGGTCCGGTCTACGAGGCCATTCAGAACGAAATGAAGAGCAAGGAGCTGAAAGCCGCCGGCCCGCCGTACGAAATCTACTACAACGATCCGAACCAGGTCCTGGAAAGCGAACTGCTTACCGGCGTTTACTGGCCGATCGAATAAGAGAAAGCCGGTACCGGATTCTTCCCGTCCGCCGTTCCTTTCAGTAAAGAGTTGGACGAGAAGAACCCGGAACGCCTCGTGATTGTGACCAGCACCCCAGACGGTGTTTCTCCGCTCACGCCCGGGGAACGCTCGATGCTGGAGCATGAGGGGCCGCAGGTCGAGCAGACGGCCGTCGTCAGCCACTCCTTCCCCAAGCTGCTCCCGGGCGATCCGGCGCGCGCCTACTTCGAGAAGGCGAAGGAGGCTTTCGCCGACTCCGACGCCTCCGGGACCATCTCCAACGCCCAGCAGGCCATCATCCGGCAGCCGAACTATCTGCCCGCCCACATTTACGAAGAGCTTGGAATGAATATTGCCCGGGGGCGCAATTTCCAACGCTGCGTCGATAAGATCTTGGCGACCATCGACTTGAGTCAGCGCCTGCTGAAGGGGCAGGTCGAGCCGCCTCCGACGGAATCCCCGATTCATCCGGAGCATATCAACGAGGTTCTCGACATGGCCCGATACAACCTTTCGGATCGCTACATGCGTCTGGGGCTATACGGGAATGCCCTGGAACAGCTCGCCCTTTCCGAAATGCTGCCGAAGCCGACGGAAGCGCGCATGAAAAGGCGGCTAAAAGAGGCGAGCCTGCTCTTTCGTTTGAAGGATCGCGAGGGTTGTCTGTTAAAGTTAAAGCAGGCCCGGGACATGGACCGGGAGCTGTTCTTTCTGTTACGGGAGCGCATGGCCTTCGACGGTCATGCCGGAGTGGATCAACCGATATGAAGAAGCTGCTTATCTTGCTCATCGTAGCCGTCGTCGCGACGGCCGGCTTTGCGACCCCTGCTCGATGGTCGGCTTCCGCCTTGATCCATGTCCTGGCCGATAGCGAGGCGCCGCTATGATCCTCGACGCCTTGCGCGATCCGGATGCGGTCGCCTCCGCGTTCGTCGCGGGCGAGGAGTGGGCCTTCGACGAAATCCGCTCGCGGCTCCAATCGAAGCTGCGCCGCGACATTCGCGAAGTGCTTTACGACATGCCTCAGTTCGTGGACGAAGTCGAGGCCGATACGTGGGTTACTCCGCTCCTGAAGGATGTCCACGAGACCGCGACGTTCAAGAAGCTTTACGCCTGGCTTCGAACGATCGCCGTCAACAAGGCGCTCGACGTGCGCCGCAAATACAGCCGCAACGAGCCGATCGACGCCTGGGACGAGCTGGGCTTGGGACCGGGGAGGCGGATCGAGGACCCGTCGGATCGGATTGCCTTCAGGGCGGACCTGATACGCGCCCTCGCCGGGATGCGCCAACGCACGCTCTTGGTCGTGGTGCTCGAAGAGATCGAAGCCGAGAACGGCTCGTTGATCGACGCGTTCCAGCGCGCGGCCGCCCGTTTGGGGAAATCGACGCCGTACGTCAAGCGGATCTTTTACGAGCTGCGCCCGCTCCTGGCCATCCGAATGCCTGGCTGGGAACAAAGCGCCTGAAGGCGGCGACGCTCCGGCGCCCGAGACCGGAGCATCGCGAGAGACTTCCTAGAACTTGAAGTTCAATTGGAAGTAGCCCCAAAACTCATGGTCTCGGTGGCCGGTAAGGTTGCCGACGAACTTGCCGGGATTGAAGATCGCGAAACCCGCCTGCACGCTGTCGCACTTCGAGAAGCAATAGGTCGAATCGAAGTTGATCTCCTGGCCGAGATCGCGCCCGCTGGTTCCGGTCGGATCCTGCAGCTTGGTCGAACCGCTCGCTCCCGCCGCGCCGCTCGACATGTACCAGGCGTCGCGTCCGTCTCGAAGCGAGTAGGCGTTCCAAGACGTGTGGAGGCATAGGTTCTTGATTCCCGTGTAATCTACGCCGATCCCAAGCTGGTTCATATTCTTCCAGCAGAACATATCGGCGATGCCGTACTTGCCATGGGCGCCGCCATAGTTGGTATCGAACGTGCGATTCTCCGTCGCCGAGCTCCCGCCGGACGCCGAATTCACTTCGATGTATGGCTTCAGGCCCGATTTGTCGTTGTAGGCGGCTTTCGCATGGAATGCCCACGCGCGCTGCGTCTTTCCGCTTTCATGGCCGGTCTGCAAGGCGCCTTCGACCTCGAAAGCAACCGGACCGAACGAGCGCGTGAACGTATGGTCGAACGTGTGGATGTCGATGCCATCGTCATGCTTGAAGATGTAGAGAGTATCGCCGTAGGTCTTGCTGAGATGATCGGCATAGGCGAGGCGGGCATTCCAGGCCGGCGTCGACTTCATACCAATCTTTCCGCCGAAGATATCCCAGTCCTTGCTTCGCAGCCGGAGCCCGTCAAACGTGGTGGTGACGTTGCTCCATTCGCAGGAACAGATCAGGCGGATCGATCCGACGTTGATGCGCTGACGGCCAAGGTCCACCGTCCATCCGTTGTCGGCGGTTTCAACGTAGGCCAGGCTAAGGTTGCTGTTCCAGGTCGAATAGTTGCGAGCGGCGGTCCAGATCACGTCGCTGGCATTCTCGTATTCGACCTGCCCCTTCCAATTCTTGCCATACTTGAACGTCGCGCCGACCCGGAAACGGGAATACAGGTCGCTTCGGTTGTCGTTCGTAGTGCTGTCGAAATCCTTATTGACGCGCCTCTCGAAGCGCTGCCGATCCTCGGCGTAGATGTGGACGTTCAACGGCGACACGTCCGGAAGAAAGACAAACGGCATCAGACAGTAACCTCCATGTACTCGCTGAGCTCTCCAAATTAAATCTCTGCTGGGCGAAGACAACACTGCATGCCTCGCCATACTAGTTCGCGAGTAGTGCGGCTAAAGCCGCAACAATGCCTCGGGGTAATTGCTGGTCTCCAATGCGAAATACCTAAACAAACTGGGTTAATCCCGCTCGATTGTATGAATTGGATTCACACGTACCCGGCAGAAATGCGTAATAGGTTTTCACGACACTTTTACGGACGGCTTGGGATATCCTGTCGAAGTGCGGGACGCGGCCAAGGGACAAGACTATCGCTTCCTCAAGGGTCTGAGGCTGAGGCGGGAGGACGTGCCCTCCTTCAAGGCCTATCCCTTCAATCTGCCCGTCGTTCGGAACCTGACCAGCCTCGAATTCCACCCGGCCGTCACCTACTTCGTCGGAGAGAACGGAACCGGGAAGTCGACGCTTCTGGAGGCGATCGCGATCACCGCCGGCTTCAATCCGGAAGGCGGCACGAAGAACTTCAATTTCTCGACTTACAACACCCATTCCAGCCTGGTCGACCACTTGGAGCTGGGCCATGGCTTGATCCGGGAACGGGATGGCTTCTTCCTTCGGGCCGAGAGCTTCTATAACGTCGCCAGCGAGCTGGACAAGCTGGACGACGGGTACGTGCCGCCGCCGAGCAAACGCGAGCTTCAACTGGAGCAGAGCCTGCAGAGCCTCTACGAAATGCTCGAGGAAAACGAGGACCTTGGGCTCGTCGGCAATGACGAGATGAGGCACATCAAAGAGCTCCTCAATCCGCCGGACCTGAGCCCAGGACCCGGATCCTACCGCCAATCCTATGGCGGCTCGCTGCACGAGAAGTCCCACGGAGAGGCGTTTCTCAATCTGATCAAGCACCGGTTCGGATTCGACAGCCTCTTCATCCTCGACGAGCCCGAAGCCGCGCTCTCGCCGGCCAGGCAACTCGCCGCGTTGCTGCGGATCCACGAACTTGCCACCGTCCAGAACTGCCAATTCATCATCGCGACCCACTCGCCGATCCTCATGGCCTACCCGGATTCGAAGATGTATTTCCTAGACGCCGACGGAATCCGGGAAGCGACTTGGAAGGAGACCGAGCATTACACGCTCACGAAGTCCTTCCTCGACCGCCCTGAGGCGTTCCTCCATCACCTCCTCGGCTCCTAAAGGCATTTGCGATACCGTCACAAAATTGACCACGAGCATCTGCGCCAATCCGTGTTCATCTGCGGTTCCATTCGATGGAAGAACTACAGATGAGCACAGAGAAACGCAGATGCTTTGCCTTGTCGCGGTGGGGCCGGCTGCAGCGACCTTAGATCGACAACCATGGCATCTGCGCCAATCCGCATTCATCTGCGGTTCCATTCTGCTGAAGAGCCACAGATGAGCACAGAGAAACGCAGATGCTTTGCCAGGTCGCTGTGGGGCCGGCTGTAGCGTTGTCGGAGGACAATGCAAAGGAGCCCGTCCCGATGATCGGGGCGGGCTTCTTATTGACCGAGGGTCAGGTTCCTCAGTGTTGAGGTCTTACCAGCTCGAGTAGGCCGTGCCGTCCGTCGCGTTGCCGGAAGCGGACGAGGTGACTTTGCCGACGTTCGGCGAGGTCGCGCCATAGGTGAAGGCGTTGCCGGACACCGGATCGCTCATGATCGAATCGATGTAGGGACCCTTCCAGTCGGTCGAGGTAATGCTCTTCGATGCGCCGGCGGAGTCGATACCGCTTGCCGGAGCCGAGGTCGCCGAAAGGGCGGCAAGGCTAGCCGGATAGGCGCCCGTGTCGTTCAGGAAGAGCTGGACCGCGTTTCGATAAATCTTCAGGTCCGACTTCAGGGACGCTTCCTTGCTCCGCAGGCCCGAGTTGATGAACCTGGGAAGAGCGATGGCGGCCAGAACCGCGATGACGATGATCACGATCAGCAGTTCCATCAGCGTGAAGCCGCGCCGTCGATCTCTAAGCGATAGTGTTCTCATAAACAACCCTCAAGATGGATTTTCGGTATCCCTTGCTAAATGCTTTAGCTTTTGGCCCTAATAAATCTTTCCTTTTGCCGTGAATTGGAGGCGACGTACAGCCGTCGGCTCCTCGGCTCACCAGGTAGTCCTTTCCACATCTCGGCCAATTACTTGATGCTCTCCATGAGCGAGTAGATCGGAAGGATGATGGAGGCCGTGATCATGCCGACGATGACCGCCATGAACACGATCATCAGCGGTTCGATGATCGAAATGAGCGCCTTCAGCCGGCTGTCGACTTCCGTTTCCATGTGGGTCGCCGACGAGTTCATCAGGCTGGGAAGGCGGCCCGTTCGCTCCCCGACGGCGATCATTTGAATGAGCGTCTGGGGGAAAAGCCGGGAAGTCCCGAGCGAATCGGAGAGGTTCGCTCCATGCTCGACGCGTCCCCGCGCGTCGAGGTACGCCTCCTCGATGAGAGGATCGCCGGCCACGCGCGCGCCATGCTCGAGGGCCTGGATGATCGGCACATTGCCGGAGAGCAGGGTGCCGATCGTTTGCAGCGTCCGCGAGATGGCGATGCGGGTCAGGAGCTCGCCGAGGACGGGAATCTTGTGCAGAAACACATAGGTCCGGCGGCGGGCATGCGGCGATTTGAAAGCGTAGCGAACTCCAACGACGATGGCGAGAACCACGGCGACCACGGGAATCGGATGGGTGCGGACGAACGTGCCCGAATCCAGGAGCAGCCGCGTGGTCGTCGGCAGCTTCGCCCCCATCTTGCTGAAGGTCTTGGCGAAGCTCGGCAAGATCCAGGTCACGAGGAAGACGACGGCTGCCACGGCGACGCACGAGAGCACCATCGGATACATCATCGCGTTCACGATTTTCTTGCGGAGCTCGATCGAGCGCTCGAGGTAGCCGGCCGCGCTGTTCAGGGCCTTATCGAGCCGTCCCCCATCTTCGGCGACCCGAACCATGTCGCAAACGATATTCGGGAAAAGGCCGGTCGCCGATTTCATCGCCGCGGCCAGGCTCTTGCCTCCCACGACTTCGGCCTTCAGGGTTCTCAAGCCAGCGACCATACGCGGATTCGTCGTTCCCGCCGTCACCGCGTTTAGCGCTTCGATAAGGGGAACGCCGGTTTCGGCCATGACCGCCATGTTCCGGAGCACGGCGGCGATCTCGTCGATCTTGACCTTCTTGCCGCCGAGCTGCATGTTCAAGCCGGTCCCGGCCGATCTCTTCTTGGCCCCGGACGATTCCGTCTTGCCTTTCTCCTTCAGAAGGAGCGGCACGATCGAAATAACCGTGACTTCGCTGGAAGCGAGCTTGTGCTCGACCTCCTCGATCGAATTCGCGGTGACTTCGCCGGACACCGCCAGCCCGCGCGCGTCGTAGCCCTTGTATTTGTAAGCCGTCATTGTTTACTGACCGTCCGACGTCACGCGGACGACCTCCTCGACCGTGGTCTTGCCGGCTAGCACCCGGCCGATCGCGTCTTGGCGAAGCGTCTTCATCCCGCTCTCGCAGGCATGGTCGCGGATTTCCGTGGCGTTGTTGCCGGCGAGGATCATCTTGCGGATATCGGGAGTAACGTCGAGCAGTTCGTAGATGCCCATTCGGCCGCGGAAGCCCGTCTTCGTGCAGAGGTCGCATCCGACGCCGTGGATATACGTGTGATCCAGCGGCATGCCGAGGCGCTGCAAGACTTGGGCGTCCGGGGTGTAGGGCTGAGAGCAATTGACGCAGTTGACGCGCAGAAGCCTTTGCGCCAGCGAGGCGGTGATGGAAGCGCCCACGAGGAACGGCTCCACGCCCATATCGGTAAGCCGCGTCAAGGCGGCCGCGCTATCGTTCGAGTGCAGCGACGTCAAGACCAAGTGGCCGGTAAGGGCCGACTCGATGGCGATGCTGGCCGTTTCGGTGTCCCGGACTTCGCCGACGAGGATGATGTCCGGGTCCTGGCGCAAGATCGACCGAAGTCCGGCCGCGAACGTCACGCCCGCGAGCGGATTGATATTGGCCTGGGTGATGCCGGGAAGCTGATATTCGACAGGGTCCTCGATCGTGACGATGTTGCGGTGAATCCCGTTCAGATGATTCAGCGCCGCATACAGCGTCGTCGTCTTACCGGAACCGGTGGGGCCGGTAACGAGGATGAGACCTTGCGGCTCGTCGATCTTGTGCTTCAGCAGGCTGACGACGCCATCCGTCATGCCGAGCTTCTCCAGATCGATCCGAACGGAGCTCTTGTCGAGGAGGCGGATAACGACCTTCTCGCCGAAGACGCTTGGATAGGTGGAGACGCGGAAGTCGAACTCGCCCTGCGGCGACATCATCGTGCAGCGGCCATCTTGGGGCACGCGGCGCTCGGCGATGTCGAGGCCGGCGACGATCTTGATTCGGGAGATGAGTGGCCGCTGATAGTCCTTCGAGACCGTCATGATCTCCTGGAGAAGGCCGTCGATTCTAAACCGGACGCGTACGCCGTGCTGAAGGGGCTCGATGTGGATGTCGCTCGCCCGCACCTTCACGGCTTTGTTGATGATGGCGTTCGCCATCTTGATGATCGGCGCGCCCTCGACCTGCTCGCGAAGTTCGATCACGTTGACGACGTCGTCGTCGTCCTGCTTCGCCTCGATCTGGACGTCGGCATCCATGCCTTTGGCCGCTTCCGCGACGACGTCGTCGAGGTCGTCGTAAGCGCCGAAGACGCGGGTGATCGCTTCGCGCAGATCGTCCGGAGCCGCCCACATCGGGTCGATGTCGCGGCCCATCAGCTCGGCCAACTCGTCGATGGCGGTGACGTCGAGGGGATTCTTCATCGCCACGCTGGCGGAAAGCTCCGTAACCTCGACCGGCAACGCATGGAGACGCATGGCGACCTGCTGAGAGATAAGGCTGGCCGCTTCGAAGTCGATTTCGAAGTTGGCGAGGTCGACGAACGGCAGACCGCTTTGCAGACCGACGCACTTCAGCCGCTGCTTGTCCGAGATAATCGCCATCCGGACGAGCAAGTCGCCCAGCGGCTCGGTCGTATCCGATCGATGAGCCAGGATCTCGTCGAGCTGCGACGCCGAGACGTAGCCCTCTTCGATGAAGATATCCGCGAGAGACTTGTCTAGATTCATCGTCTTACTTCGGGTTCTTGAGCACGATCGGAGTGATGCTGATGATCACCTGCGATTTGTTGTGAGTCGTCTTGCGGTGCTTGAAGAGCTCGCCGAGGATCGGGATTTCGCCGAGGATCGGCACCTTCTCGGTCTCGACGAGGTCCTGGTCCTGAAGCAGTCCGCCCATCACGACCGTCTGGCCGGAGTGGAGGCGCAACGTCGTCTGCGCTTCTCGCGTGGAGATTTGCGGATAGCTCGCGCCGTTGACGTTCAGGAAGCCGCTGACGGTGGAAACCTGCGGGTAGAGGCTCAGGGTCACCTCACCGGTATCCGTGATGCTCGCCGAAACCTGCAGGTAGATACCGACGCGAACCTCTTGCCGGTCGAAGATCGGCGTATTCGCGTTGCTGTATCCGATGAGCTGCGGGAAGTTGAGCCGGCTGCCGATCAGGATCATCGCCTTCTCGCCGTCGAGAACCGAGATGTTCGGCTCGGCGAGCAGCTTCGCGATGTTCTTCTGCTCGAGGGCGCTGATCGCGGCATTGAAGCCGAGCGGCGACCGGTCGAAGCGTCCGAAGTTGAATCCGTTGCCCTTGCTCTCGGTGACGCTCACATCGGAGAAGCTCCATTGGAGGCCGAGGTCCTTCAGCGAGTCGTTCGAAATGTCGTCCACGCGGACGGCGATCGAAACCTGAGGCTGCGGCCGGTCGAGATCGTGGGCGAGCCGCAAAGCGGCTTCGACGATCGGCTTCGGTCCGCGGATCAGGATCGTGCGTCCGGCGAGCGTCGTCTGGTTCGTCGTGCTGCCTCCGGTCGGGGCGCCGCCGCCGGTTCCCGTCGTCGCTCCTGTCCCGAGCATCGTCGAGGTCTGGCCGGTACCGTTGCTGCTGTCGACGGCGTCCAAGGTCGGAACCTGCTGCTGCGGCCCGGCGAGAACGACCAGCTTCTGGTCCTCGAACAGCTTCTTGAGCGTGTCCGCGATCTGGGTCGAATTGACGTACGAGCACATGTAGATGTCCGCAGAAATCTCCGCCATCGGATCCGCCGGCGGGGCCGGATTCTCCGCCGCCCATTCGAGCGGATAGGAGGCTTTAAGCTGATCCGGAGCCGCGATGACGTACGTCGAGCCCGTCTTGATCGAGGCCATACCGGTGATCGCGCAAATGTGATGGATCATCTCGGAAAGCTTCACGTCGGCGAGCCGGATCGTCAGCTTCTTGTCCGGAGCCGACATCGTGATCACGTTCACGTTGGTTTGCTGGCTAAGGACGCGAAGGACCTTCGCCAAATCCCAGTCGGCCACGTCGAGCGAACACACAACGTTGTCACCTGACGTGCCGGGCTTGCCGTCGTCGTCCCACGGCGCGGAAGTCGACGCCCACAACCCAAGATAGGAACAGTCCTCCATGGTTTGGCCGATGCGCGCATCCGTGCGCTGAGTGGACGCCGAAATGTGGCGTCCGGCCATGCTGTTCAGCACGGCGATTCCTGCTAGGGTCATGAATGTCATAGGTCTCCCTGCTGCCCCACTCTGAGGGTCACGGTCTTCGTTCCACTTCTCACGATCACGCTGTCGTCGTTGACGAAAGCGACTACGATATCGTCTTTGATCACGTCGCCTGCCTTGAAGCCGCGGGCCTCCTGCCCGTCGACGGCAAGGAAAGCCATCCGCTGATTCACCTTCACGATCGCCTTCAGAGTCACTTGCGTGACCTTGACGACCTGTACGCCTTTATCCCCGTCCGGCTTCTGATCGGGATGAACGAAGATCGGCCAGGTGGGGTCCATCCTCTTGTCGATCGAGCCTCCGTCGCCGAGCGGAGGCGGAAGGGGCGTCCCCTTCTTTCCGTCGTCGACGGGCGGCGTCGAGCCCTGAGGAGGCGTCCCGGCGTCGGCCGGACCCTTCGGGGCGAGACGAGGATGAGAAAACGGGTCGGTATGAAGCTGATCGAGCTGCACCATCGCCAAGGTCCCGCCCGGCATTGGTTGCGCGCTCGCGTCCTGGGTGGCCGCTTGCCGCAGCACTTTGGGCTCGTCGCTGCCGCCCATGACCTGCTTGACGCAAAAGCCAATGGCAAGAATGGCCACGATCAGCAACGGTACGGTCTTCTTCGGGTCTCCAAACTGCATCTATGCCCCTCCCGGGATCGTGAGAACACGCAGGGAGACGTTGGCGCCAATCGTCGCCTCGCCTGTCGCCGAAGCCTGCGTCCGGCTCATCTCAACCGACGTGAATTCGTATGGGATGCCGATCTGGTCGAGGTCTTTGAGCGTCTCGACCACGGCCTGCGTCGACCCCTGGAGATTCATCTTCACCTCGACCTGGGTCCACGGACCGTTTGCCGCCGCCGACGAGAAGGTCGAGACGAACGGATTCATTTGGTCCGAGGCTTGGAACTGGGTCAGCAGGCACTTGTTGTTCACGACCAGCTTGTTGAGCCGGGTTTGGAAGGCGCTGACCGCGGCGAGGCCGTTCGGAACCTTCTCCGAGGCGGGCTTCTCCTTTTCGAGCTTGGCCGCCTCCTGAGCCGCGACGATCGCCTTGGACTTCGACTCGATCTCTTCCTTCATCGAGTTGATGCTGCTTCCCTGAAGCATCGCCGCGACGCTCAATGCGCCGATTCCGAGCCCGAAAACGACGGCCATGACGATCAGGGCCTTGTTCAGGCTCGCGAGGAAGCGGGAATTGAAGATTTCGCCGATGTACATCATTGAGCGACCCTCGCCTTCTTCACGAACTGGAACGAGACGCCGTCGGTCGCGAGGAGGTCGCTCCGCGTCGTCGACAACTGAGCGGCGTTCATCCCTTTCGTGGGATCGTTGTTCTGTTGGATAAATTGGCTCGCCGCGTAATAGGTCTCTGCGTCCGCCTGGCCGGTCAGCTTGACCTCGCCGCCGAGTACGTCGGCCTTGAGCGAGGAGATCGCCATCGAGGACGAAGACGTGTTCAGGAGCGCGATGATCTGCGCCATGTAGGCGTCGGCGTGAGTCTTGGAGGTTGCGACCATCTTCTCGATATCCGCCTCCGGCGTCCCGCTGTTCGTCGGCACCACCTTGGCGAACTGGGCCTGGATCGCCCTCAGCCTCTGTTGGACCGGCTGCTCCTTGACGGCAATGCCTGCGCGCCAACGGTTCACCTCGGAGGTCCCCCAGAATCCGAGGATCGCTATTCCGGCAATTCCGACGATGCGGAGCTGGATTTCTCTCCGCATTCGCTGCCGTTCGCCGAGCCAGCCCTCGAGCAGATTGGCTTCGACATCGATCCTCCTTGTGCTAGGCGCCTCGCGCCCAGATAAAGTCATTGTTGACATCCTCTGTCTCCTCAATCTCCTCGGAATCGAATTGCGAGAGCGCAAGGCCCACCGCGATGGCGAAACTGTTCTGGCTCTGAGAGGCGAGTTCGAAGGCCTCGTTCGACACGTTGAACGTCATCGTGCCGAAGGGCTCCAACGGCTCGATCCGAACCTTGAGTTGCTCGGCGAGATAGTCGCCCAACCCCGCCAGATTGGCGAAACCGCCACAGAGCATCATGTGGTCGAGAATTCCGGCGTAGCTGCGCTCCGCATGAAGCGACCGGAAATAGCGCATCAGCCGCGCGATCTCCTTGAGCAAAACATCGAGCTCCGCTTTGATGCTGATCTTGATCGACTGGCCCTCATAGGGCAGAGTCAGGATGCCGTCCGCATCGACATGCCCCTCAGGATTCGCGAGCATCGCGTGGCCGAGGGACTCCGATACCGACAGCTCGTCGGCGATCCGGTTGCAGATGCGTGTCGAGCCGAACCGGACGCTGCGAATGAACTGCAGCTTCTGGTTCTGGACGACGTACATCTCAGTCTTCGCGCCACCGACGTCGATAATCGTCATCGAGGCGTCGCGCAAAAGCGGGCTGCGGTGCGTCAGGCTGCGCTCCAAGATTCGGAGGATGGCCTGGGCTTCCAACTCGGCGGCGACGGGATTCAAACCGGCTCGCTCGACCGCGCTCGCTCGCGACGCGATGACCTGGCGCGGGACGCTGATGACCAGCGACTCGCCGATCCCGTCCTCGTTGGTCTCGTGAACCGGGGTCGTGGAGAGAAAAGCGTCGTCGATCGGGTACGGCAGGTGCTTCTTCACCTTGTAAGAAGCGGCGATTCGGTGCTCGGCGGGAGGAAGCTGGGGCAAGCTGACCCAGCGAAGCGTGGCGAATTGCGTCGGGACCGAGATGACGGTTGAAATCGCCCCGAGGTCGATATCCGCAAGGGCCTGCCGAAGCGTCCGGGCCAGGTCTTTTCGATCCTGGATGACACCGTCGAGCACAACTCCGCGCTCCAGGGGAACGATCTTCACCGCATCGACGGACATCGAATCGCCGACCCGCGACAGAAGCACGAGCTTCAGGTCCCGGTTACCGATATCGACTCCCAACGCGTGTTTGGACCGGTCTCGGCTGATAAAGCTCAAGCGACCTCCTTGTTGTCGTTCGCTCTTGTGGTGGAAGGATAGAGGTCCTTCAACATGCCCGTGCTGTTCAGCAGCTTCAGGGTCTCGACGACGAGCGGATCGTAGTGCTTGCCGGCGAACCGGCTCAGCTCGGAGATGATCTGCTCGATACTCATCGCGTCGCGGTGGGGCCGCTTGCTCATCATCGCGTCGAACGAGTCGGCGACGCAGACGATACGGAGGGAAAGGGGAAGCTCGCCGCCGCGGAGGCCATCCGGATAGCCGCTGCCGTCCAGCTTCTCGTGGTGGTTGCGGATGACCATCATCACCGCTTCCGAGAGGCCGAGGCGCGAGCAAAGCTCGTAGCCGAGCACGGTGTGCTGCTTCAGGGTCTCGAATTCGGAATCGGTAAGCGGCGTCTTCTTGTTGAGAATCGTGTCCGGCACATAGACCTTGCCCATGTCGATGAGCAGGGTGCCGAGGCGCAACTCGTCGAGGGCCTCTTTATCGAATCCCAGCTTTTCGCCGATGCGCTGGCTCAGCTCGGAAACGCGGAGGGAGTGTCCTTTGAAGAACCGGTCCCGCGCTTCGAGTGCGGTGGCGACCCGGCTCAGCGTATCGACGATCGTCTCCTGGCGCATCGCGTCCATTCGCGCGTTCGAGAGAGCCATCGAAATCTGCGCGCCGAAGCCCTTGAGCAGTTCGAGCTGTTTCTTGCTGAACGACTTGTTGCTGACGGTGCTGAGAAGGGTGAGGACGCCGAGGACCTTGTCCTCGGCCGCGCGCCCCCGTCGAGGAGCCGTTCGCATCACCAGGGGCGTCGACGCCCCGGCGAGAACGCCTTCGGTCACGCCGTCGTAAAGCTGTTTCTCGCCGTCGCTGTCCGCGATGGCGACGGTCTGGCCCATCTTCGCGACGAATCCGGAGAGGCCGACTCCGAATTCGAGACGGTCGGGAAAGTCGATTGGGCCGTCGGCGCTGAAGGCGACCTCCGCACGCAGCCACTTCTTCGAATCCTGCTCTTCGACAAGCATGATGTAGCCGCAGGAGGCGCCGGTCGTCTTGATCGCGGCGCGTAGCGCCGTGAGCAGGCTCTCCTTGAGATCCGTTCCCAAACCGAGCTCGACCGAGGCCGTCAAGACGGCTTTGAGCCTCTCCTCGATCGGCGGCAACACGACTTTGTGCCGCTTCCGAGGCACGATCTGGAGCGGTGAATGCTTAAACAGTCTGATCATGGCTGTGGTTTGCCTCTAAATCCCCGGTTCCCGGCGCGACGTCCAGGGCTGCCCGCTACCGGCAGGCGCAATGCCCCGTAAAGATGCTTAATGCCGTGCAACACAGTAACTTTGTCGGGACTTGGAGGGGAGAACTACAGGGTTTTGTGAGAGACGCGAGCCTGAGACCTCGCGAAGAATGTGCGGTTGAGGAGGTGATATCCCTCTTATCCGGCCTCCGGAGCGCCATCACCTCCGAGCAAGTATCCAGGCGGCAAGAGACGCGGCCTGTTCCTCCTCTTGCCCGATAGCCTGTCCTGAGCGAAGTCGAATGATGCGGCCTAGAAGGAGGGGATAGGTTTCCGGAACCTCTCGGCGCAAGAGGAAGGGCAGATACCCAATACCTCAACACCCCAACACCCCAATACCCTACCTAGTGCGGCTTCTCTTGGGTCAGGCTGAACCAGTTTCCGCTGTCGTCCTTGAAGATCGCCTCGATGCCGTAGAACTCTTCCTTTGGCGGCTGGACGAACGTTACGCCCTTCGCCGTCAGTTCCTCGTAGGTCTTGTGGATGTCGGAGGTGCCGAAGACGCCGGCGCCCATCTTCCCAGCCTCCACCAGCGACCGGACTTTTGCCGCGGTTTCCTCGTCCCACAGCATTCCGGGCGCGATCGCCATGAGGGAAATCTCGAGGTCGGGCTGTCCGGGTGGGCAAACCGTTAGCCACCGGAAGTTCTCGCCCATCTTGGCGTCGGTCTTTACCGAAAAGCCGAGCTTGCCGACATAGAAATCGAAGGCCGAATCCTGGTCGAGCACGAAGATCGGAACGTGCGACATGCGTTGAATCATCTTTCCCTCCGTCCTTTAGGATAGTAGAGCCCCATACGGAAGCGCTTCTCGAATCTTGCGCTATGCCCGAAGAAAGCGGAAGCAGGCAGGCGTCGACTTGAGCTCCCACAAGCCGGGGGTCGAGAAGACCCGGCGGAATTCGCTTGGCGGCATGCCGACCTCGCGGCGGAAGAGGGCGCTGAACGATCCGAGGCTTTCGTATCCGAGGTCGATGCAGATCTCGGTGACGGGATCGATGCTGGTCCGAAGGATTCTCCTTGCCCGCTCGAGCCGGAGGCGGGTCAGGAATTCGTGAGGCGTCTCGGCAAAGGCGCGAAGGAAGAGACGCTGGAAGTGGAACGGTGAAAACCCGGCCTGCGCCGCGACCTCGGCCAACGTGAGACGACGGCCGGCATTCGCGGCCATCCAGTCGCGAGACCGGCACAACAAGGCGAACGTCGCGTGATCTAGCAAATCGCGCACGGTTGCAGTATATAAGGGCAGATGGCCATGACGTTGGAAGACGAGGCAAGAGCGCGAAGAGTCTATCGCCGGGTTCTGATCGTCGCTATCGTCGTGGTCGTCGCCGTTTCGATTTGGGCGATCCGGCTTCCCAAGCATGCCGATTTGCGCTTCCTGCGCGCCTATCATCCGACGCGCATTTCCAGCCCGCCCGACCAAGTCTGCTACACGTTCGCCCAACCGCCCACCGCCATTATCACGGCGCTCGACGCCAATCTGAATAAGAGCGGCCATTGGACGAAGGCCAATTCGGCGGTTGGTTTCGCCGACTATTTCGAGAGCTACACCCCAGACGACATGTACATCTCGGTAACGCCTCTCGGCAAAACGGGGACGTCCCTGATCATCCGGGGAGTCGATAAGCGGGCCAAACTGCCGTAGCTCTAGGGGCGCAGGCCCACGCAGTCGTGCTCCCAGAATACGTCGGGATAGACGAGGGTGCCGGTCATCCAGGGCTCGTAGGCTGTCAAAGTCACGAATTGGAACGCCGCTGCCGGTATCCGTGGGGACGGCGCCACGAAGCCGGCTTCACCGCCCGGCCTGAAGCCGAGGCGTCCGTAGTACCTGGGCGATCCTTCGAGAAAGACCAAGGGCTCGGGTCGACCCTGCAGGGCGGCGAGGCTTTCGCGGACGAGGGCGCCGCCGATCCCGCGCCCTTGGAATGCGCTTGCCACCGACAACGGGCTCAAGACGAGGACTTCGATCAACCTCGAAGGCGCATCCAGCCAGCCGCGCGTATAGGAGACATGCCCGACGATCGCGCCGGCCTCCTCGGCGACGAAAGAAAGGGCCCGCCAAGCGGAGGAGCCTCTCATCCCATCGACCAGCGCCGGCGTCCTCTCGTCGCCGAACGCGTCGGCCACCACGGCCCGAACGGCGGCTTCCTCACCCGGCCGTTCGAGCCTGACGAGGGCCATTAGGCGAGGCTGCCCATCGGATCCCAGGGCTCCAACTCGATCGCCGGCCTCTTGAGCGCGGCGAGGCACTCGGACGGCACGAACCGCTTCTCGACGACGACCTCATAGTTGAACTCGTCGAACCACTCGTCGGTCATCTGGAACCAGCCTTTGAAGCCGGGATCCTCCCCCCACGAGTTCTCGACGCGCCATTTTGTCGGCCGTCCATCGGCGTCGAGATCGACGCCGGTAAAGACCATCGCATGGGTCATGCATGAATGGCCGTATTGCAGCCGCTCCGCCTTGGTCAAGCCGTTGCGCGTCCCGTAAACCAGCTCGTAGTCGAACATACGCAGGTCCATCGTGCCGAGATCGCGGTCCAGATACTGGCCGACGTCGCAGCCGAACCAGACGCTGCTACCGGATTCGAGCTGCTGGACGGCGGCTCGCTTGATCACGCCGAGATCGACGTTGAGGTATTCGGTCGGGCGTCCGCCCGTCACATTGCCGAGGAACTTGACCGTATAGGCCTGGTTGAAGTCGTGGCCGGGCCGCGGATCGTGGATGAGGCAGACGAAGTCGTCGAGGTTCAGGCCGACGTGCTTCGCATAGAATTCCTGCGGTGTCATCTCGCCCTCGCGGTGGAAGGTCTTGTCCTTGTCGCGATACTGCCAGTCGAATCGAACCGGCGGCTCGCCCAGGTGGATCGCGAGCATCCGATAGATTTCCGAGACGTATTCCTGCTTGCGCTCGATCAGCTCCTCCATCGAAGCGCCTTTGGCGTGGGCAGCCCGAAGCCGGCAGGCGTATTCGCGCAGCTTGCCCGTCGTCTGCCATGACACGTGATGGGTCGCCGAGCTGCTCTCGGTTTCCGGCATCGCCGATTTCGGCACGACGCCGTACTTCTGAACGAGATTGACGAACATGTCCCATTGCCCGCCGTCCTGCATGGGCGCGTTGAGAAGCCAGTCGAGGAGACGGCTGCCGACCGGCTCGTCGAGCGTCTTGAGGATGTTGTCGAGGAAGTAGTTGGCTTTCTCCAGCTTGTCCCAAAAGAGCATGTAGTTCTGGCTGAGCTCGAACTTGTCGTCGAGGTTCATGCTCTTGATCGCGTAGCCCCGAAAAGTGTTGAGGGCGGCGAAGAGCCAGCATCGGCCGCTTTGCTTCTGGGCGGTGATGGCGTTCTCCGGCAGGTGGATGCTGAACGTGCGGTCCAGCTCGTTGACCCTTTGCCGATTCAGCGCGACCTTGTTGATCGTCGTCGTGCAAACGGCGTTCATCGACTGGCGATTTCGAGGATCGCTCTCGAATTCGTTATGGAATCGCGTGACGTCTTTCGGCGTGATCGCGCCGTCGAGGGTCGCGACCGGTGGGAGGGTGGCAGCCATGCTCCTAATGTTACAGCGTTGGGCCATACTCGTTAGTCCTTTGGTGCGGCCTTGGGGAATACTCGCCGATAAGATTCGGTAGGGATACGAGGTTCGCAAGGTGGCCGGTCGCGAATCCGAGCGGTCACGATGATCGTTATGCGATACTTATAGAAGCTGCCGAACCCACCTCCCAAGCGGCAACTCTGAATGGTCGAATCACATAACGGGCACGTGCCGCTAACAGAGAATCGCGAGCATCGCCGGCATATCCTGCACGGCGTTTCTAGACGCGTCATTCTCCTCTACTCCGCGATCGTCGGCGTCCTCGCCGGCACCCTCGCCGTTATCTTCCAGAAGGCGGTCGAGGCGGCGGAGCGTTTTTCGATGATGGCGGGCAAGGCCGTCGGACACTCGATCCTGGAAATCGTGGGGTTCGCGCTGGCCGCTGGAGCCTTTGCCGGCATCGCCTCCCATTTGATCGGCAAGTACGTGCCCGAGGCCGGGGGAAGCGGTATTCCCCACATCAAGGCGGCACTCCTCCATTTGAGGATCATCAGGCCGATTCCGCTCCTTCTCGGCAAGTTTTTCGGCGGCTTGGCTGCTCTGACGGTCGGCATGTCGTTGGGGCGGGAGGGGCCCACCGTTCAGATGGGAGCGAGCCTGGGCAAGCTCTTGGGCGACGTCCTCCGCGCACCGAAGCGGTCCCGCGGAGCGCTTGTTTCGGCGGGCGCCGGAGCGGGCCTGGCGGCAGCCTTTAACGCTCCGCTCGCCGGATTTATCTTCGTCATGGAGGAGTTGAAGCGCGAAATGTCGGCGCTGACCTACGGCTCCGCCCTCATCGCATCGGTGTGCTCGGTCGGCGTGACGCGGTACCTGGAAGGCGAACATCCGTCGTTCAATCTGCCCAGCCCAGGCGTCCCGCCGCTTTCCGTGCTTCCTTACGCGGCGATCCTTGGCGTGCTGGCGGGCTTCGGCGGCGTCTTGTTCAATCGCGCCCTGATGCTCGCGCTCGATATCCGCCAGAAGTACAAGGTGCCGCGCTACGCTTACGGCGCGTTCGTCGGCTTCGCGAGCGCGCTGATCATCGTCTATTTCCCTTACATTTCCGGGGGCGGGCATAGCATCGCGGAAACTCTGCTATCCGGCCGCTTTGCCGTTCAGCCCCTCGTTCTCATCCTCTTCGTCGTCTTCATCGGGAAGCTGCTTCTGACGGCAGGCAGCTACGGCACCGGCTTGCCGGGCGGCATCTTCGCCCCGATTCTGGTCATGGGCTCGTTCCTCGGCTATGCCTTCGGGGTGGTCGGGCACCAGGCCTTTCCCGCCCTTACCTTCAGCGCGGCCGGCTTCGCAACGCTCGGCATGGCCGGGCTCCTCGCGTCTTCGGTCCGGGCGCCTCTCACCGGCGTCGTTCTGATCGTGGAGATGACGGCCGAGTACGGCCTTCTCTACGCCCTTCTCGTCACCGCCTTCGTGGCGAGTCTCACGGCGGAGGCGCTACGCGACAAGCCCGTCTATGAAGAGCTCATGGAGCGGAGCCTGCGGCTCAGCGGCGCGGAGATCGAGGGAGAGGACGAGCCGCTCCTGCTCGAAATCCTCGTCGAACCGCATTCGGCGATGGATGGCCGACGAATCAAGAATCTGCGACTGCCGAGCGGGGCAATCTTGGCGACTCTCGAACGCGGCTCCAGACACATCGTCCCCGGCGGAAGCACGATGCTTACGGCCGGGGACATGATTACCGTGATGGTCGAAGGCGGCAAGCCCGAGCTGTGTCTCGAGATTCACGAGGCGGCACGCGCGCCGTCTGAGTGAGGAGTGACGGAGTGACCGGTGACCGGTGACCCGTCGCTCTAACGCCCTTACCATCCAAAATATGTGGAACCAATCGCACAGGCTCGCGTGTTCTGCACGCAAGACCAATGGAGAGCATCTTGACCCTGGCCTGGAACGAGCCAAAGAGAGAGCCGAGCCTGGCTGAAAAGAGGCAGCGCTTTGGAGAGATTGCGCGCCAACATCAGTCGACTCTGCTTCGCGTCGCTCGAGGCTACGCCAAGGGCAACGACGCGCTAGCCCAAGACCTTGTCCAGGATGCCCTCGTCAACGGCTACAAGTCCTATCTCGACAACGGATTCCAGGACGGCACGAACGCCAAGGCCTGGCTCGTCCGCATCCTGACGAACCTCTTCCTGAACGACTATCGCCGCCGGAAGAAATGGGACGCCAACCAGGATATCGAGGAAGGAGCGGATATCCCGGCAAGCACCTCTTACGAGCCGGATCACGCGATCCTCGAACAGATTCTCGACGGGCCGATAGAGGCGGCGCTGAACCGCCTGCCCGACCATCAGCGAATGTGTGTGACGCTCGTCGATATCGAGGGTCTCGATTACGCGGATGCGGCTACAATCCTTGATTGTCCGGTGGGAACGATCCGTTCCCGCCTCGCCAGGGCCCGCACCGCGCTTTACGAAGACTTAGTCGAATACGGCCGAGCTAAAGGAGTTGTCCAATGAACGCAACCGCCCCTGCGATCAATCCATGCTGGCAAATGCGGCGACTCGTCCACCGATTGGCGGAGGGCTCGCTCGCCGGCATCCTTCTCAAGTACACGACGTACCACGTCAAGCACTGCACGCGGTGCCGCCAGGCCGTGGAAATCCTCCGCGCGACCCTCGCCCGTCTCAAGCGGCTCAAGGAGAAAGCGCCGGAGCTTCCCGAGGACCGATGGGCCTCCATCGAAGCCGCGTGGATGGAGCACGAACAAACCGATCCGCCGGAGTGACGTGGGTAAGGGCGTGAAAGGGGCTGCGTGTTTGGTGGTCATTCCGAGGGAGAGGCGTTGCCGCGAGTCGGCGCATGCCTGTGACCACGCGTCTCCAGTATCAGGTTCCTCGACTTCGCACAGGAGAGGCTATCGGCGCATAAGGAGGGAAGAGGTCTCCACCGCTAATACCCCAATACCTCAATACCCCAATACCCCAATACCCTAACATCCTAATACCTAGCCTTCACCGCCTCCAACATCGGCTCGCGAGGCACCGCTTCGCCCAGCCACCACTCCAGGGCGAGGGCCGCTTGTTCCACAAGCAGCTCCTTTCCATCGACGGTCTTGAAACCGCGTTGTGCCGCGCTCCGGAGGAACTCCGTGGCAACCGCCCGATAGACGAAGTCGATGACCGTCGTCTTCGCGACCGAGTTCGTCCACTTGAGCGGCGGCTGCTCGCCGGCCTTCGCGCCGAGCGGCGTGGCGTTTACGATGAGCGAGCAGCCGAACGGGTCGGGTTGGGAGCACAGCTCGACCTTGCCGTAGGTCTCGAAGGCCACCGCGAACGGGCGCGACCGGATGATGTTCCGGTTCCACACTCGAATCCGCCAGCCGCACTCGAACAGGCTCATCACCGCCGACCGCGCGGCTCGTCCCGAGCCCATCACCAGGGCGAGGCCCGGCTTGAGGTCCTTGATCTTGCTCGTGAAGGCCGGAACTTCCGTGTTCTGAGCATAGACGTCCTTGCCCAGCTTGAGAGCGTTCGCGACGCCCATGCCGTGTCGCACGATGAAGAACTGCTTGGCGAGCTTCGCCGCTTCCGGCTTGAAGGGATTGCAGATGCTCGCGCCCTTGAATCCGACTTCGGTCAAGTGCGCGACGCACTGCGGAAACTCCTCGAGTCCGCACTCGACCAACACGGCCTCAGCCTCGGGCCGCACCTCTTCGAGCACGGCCCGCAAAGCCGCTGCCGTGAGCTGGGCGTCCGAGCCCTCGCCGAGCACCGCCAGACGCAGGCGCTCGTCGCAGGCCATTTCGATTTCGCTCCAATGCACTGTTGCGAATTATCGGAGCGCGGACTTCAGTCCGCACCCCGTTTGCCGACTTCAGCCGGCTCTAGTGGCCGCCCGCCATCTTGGCGCGCAGCTTGGCTTCCTTCGCCGGTCCCCAATACTTGCAGTCCAGCCACATGAAAACGGTCGTGTAGGGCAGCGTGTAGGTGGTCTTCAGGATGATGACGCGGAACGTCTTGCCCGCTTCGTCCAGCTTCGAGATCAACTGCTCGTGCAGCATGTGCGCGACCGGCCGGCCGCCCAGGATCTGATTCAGCGACTTCTTGAAGGAATCGATGCCGGGAGCCAGGCTGTTGTCCAGCGAAGACAGCTCCTTGTCGAGATAGATGTCCGGCGAAACGTGCTTGAGCCCGCCGACGATCTTGAGAACCTCCTTGATCGTGGTCAAGTGATCCTGGCCGGTATAGATCGTGATGACGCCGGGGCTAACCTGCTCGGGATAGGCGGAATCTGCGACGACGAGCCAATTGCGGTGGCCCATGACCGGAAGCTCGCGGCGAAGCACGGCGCGCCAGTCCTCGGACTTCTGGGCGAAAGCCGCGCCGATGGCGAGCGAAAGAACGAGCATTAAGGCGAATAGTTTGTTCAAGATCGATATCTCCTCGATGAGCTTGAAGCGATGCTACCGCGAAGACGCAACACGGATGCACGATCGGCGCGTCTGAAAAGACATGACTCCGCTCGTCGCGCTCCTTCTGCTCCAGCAAGCCCCTCCGGCTCCGCGCGCCTTGATGCAAGCCTACTGGGACAAGCTCGGAATGGCGGACAAGCTGTCCGCTCGCGTGGAACAGTCCGGCGGCCCCGTGCCGAGCAGCTTCGGCCAGATTTGGTTGGAGAAGCCGGGTCGGATGCGCTTCTTCACCGACAAGTTCGACAAACGCGTCGACGGCGGCCAAGAGTGGATGATCGATCCGAAGGCCAAAACCTACACGTTGACCGGGCCTGAGCAATTCTGGTGTCCGATGATGCTCGAGCCCTTCTTCAACTATCACACGTTCAACCAGCCCTCCATGGGCACGTGGGCGGACACCGATCACCTGGTAGACGGAAAGCCGACGCAGGTTTCGGTTCTCATTCTCAGGTCGAGCGACCCTCTATGGACGAACAGCGAGGTCTACGTCGATGCGAAGACGGCCCTGCCCCTCTTCGTCGAGACCCACGGGAAGCAATCCACCTATCGGACGAGGATTCTCGAGCTGAACCTCGATCCGAAATGGAAGTTCGACTGGCCGTCCCTGGACGGGTACAAGAAGATCAACCCGAACTAGCTCGAACCCCTTCGCGTAAGCACGTGGCTCCGCCTTCTAGGCGGAGTGTTTCAGAGCCATCTTGGCTCTGTAATCCCGGCGTCAGCCGGATCGGGGAACTTCGCACTCTGCAGCCCGTTTGAACCTTTCGCGAATCATGCTAGCCTCCTGAATGAGAGCTGGATTTCAGAAGCGGCAGCCCCACCAAGCGCCGGCAGCGGCTTCAGCCCAGCCTCGATCTCCGCTCGCCGACCTTCGAGGAACGGCGGCAGCGCCAGGTTTTCGCCGAGATGCGCTTGATCCTCGTCGCTGGCGAAGCCGGGGCCGTCCGTTGCGAGCTCGAAGAGAATGCCGCCCGGCTCCCGGAAATAGAGGCTGTGGAAATAGAAGCGGTCGATCTGCCCGGAAGTGCGAATGCCCATCGCCTCGACCCTTTCCTGCATCGCCCGCAGCTCCGCGTCGTCCTTGACCCGAAAGGCCACGTGATGGACGCCCCCCGCGCCGACCCGGCCCATCCGATTGGAGATGGAGGGAACGATCCGAACCCGCGCGTGCGATTCCGGCCCCGAGGTCTCGAAGACCTCTCCGTCCGCCGACTCAAAGCCGAGGAGGTCCGTGAGGACGCGCTTCGTCCCTTCGGGCCTGGCGCTCTCCAAATCGACGCCGAGAATGCCCCGAATCGCATGTTCGGCGGGGACGAACTTGTCCCAGGGCACGCCGCCCCCGGCGAGGCCGGCGTCCCCGATGACCTCCAGCCGCTGTCCTTCCGGATCGGAGAACAGGATCGAGCTCTCATCGCGCTGCGGCGCGGCGCCGTTCTCAGCCAGGCGGCTTTCCCAATAGCCGAGCGAGGCATCCGGGACGCGAAACGTGGTGAGGGCGATCGTCGCGTAGCCGGGTGAGGCCGGCCCGATCGTTGGCCAGTCGAAGAAAGTCATATCCGTTCCCGGCGAGCCGGCCGCGTCGGCATAGAACAGATGGTAGGCGCTAACGTCGTCTTGGTTCACGCTCCGCTTCACGAGGCGCAACCCCAGAGTCTGCGTATAGAACTCGAGGTTTTTGCCGATCTGCGCGGTGACGGCGGTGACGTGATGGATCGCGTGCGTGCTCATGAGCCGTTCTACGGGGTTGGCGGCCGTCTCCGCGCAAAGGTCATCGTCGCTTAGGCTTATGGGCGACTTCGAGAGCCCGGAACTCGGCGAGCCGGCGAACAAGCTCCGAGTCGACGGGCTTCGTATAGGGAGCTTGGAGCGTGTTCTTGGCGACTTTGAACGGCGCCATCTCGTCCCCGAAAGCTTCGATCAGAGCGTCGGAGGCCGGATAGATCGCGTAATGGTTCTTCCAGCCTCCGAAGTAGATCACGGCCTTGCCATCGACCTTGTAGGTCGGAACGTTGTAGGTGATGCACTCGTCCGCCTCGGGCAACGCGGCGCGAATCGCCTGCCGGACGGCCGTCAGAATAGGATGCCGGTCGGGCGGCATAGAAGCCAGGTAGTCGTCGACGGAGGCAAATGCTGGGGTGGCCATAGTCTTTCAAAAATTAGACGCAGGCCACCCGAAGAAGGTGAGCAGGACCGGTTGGGCGGTCCTGTCATGTCTAGGCTCGTTTTCGTCGCAGCAACGCGAGGATTCCAACTCCCAGAATGGCCAGACTGGCCGGCTCCGGCACCGGGGCGAAGCCCCGCACGTTATCGGAAACGCCGTTGATGATGGCGACGTTGCCGAACGTGTACTCGGTCGCGTCGGTCCGGACGACCATGGTGTAGCTCGTCGTTCCCGGATTGAGGCCGGTCGCGCCGAGGTCGTAGTCGAATCCGACCGTCGAACCGCTGGCATTACGGTTCGCTTCGCTGGGGTCGATGGCGCCGATCGAGACGTACGGGCCGTAGGCGTCGAGGCGATGCCCGACATCCGTAAGGAAGCTCGCGAAGTTGTAGAGCGTGACGCGTCCGATCGGGTCCGAGCTCTCTCCGACCGTCACTTGGACGTAGAAGTCCAGCGTCCCGAGACTGTTGAGATAGACCGCCGAAGTGACGGTGCCGTTGATGCTGGCGTTGGCAAAACCTCCGGAAAAGGTATCGAGCATCGCGGGCTGGTCCGCGAAGATCGTGAGATCGCCGGGTGCGTCGGGAGTACCTCTCCCTGCCCGGCCGCCCGGATCGAGGATCGTGCCCCAAGCGGTGGATGCGCCAAATGCCGCTACGGCGACGAGTAAGGTTCTTAGATTCAAGTCATCCCTCCTTTGTGCGCAAGAGCGAGCCAAGAATCGACAACGTCGATATAGTTTTGACAAATAGGCACCGTTTAGGTTCTAAATTCGGCCCAGTATTACTACCTGCCGTAAGCAAGATTTACGGAAACGGCTGCGTTTCGGGAATCAATCCGATGCCTTCGCGGATAATGGCCTTCATGCACTCGCTCCTTCTCGCCGCGCTCCTCGCGACCAGCTTGAAGACGGCCTCCGGTCATCCGATGAAGTACTACCTGTCTTTGCCCGAAGGCTGGAAGGCGGGGCGGAGTTGGCCGGTCGTCGTGGCGATCGAGAGCGCGAACCGGGACTTCGAGACGACGGCAAGGGAATTCGAGCGGGCGAGGGGTTCGAAGCCCTTTATCCTCGTTACGCCGCTCGTGCTGACGAACGGCGGGCCGCGCTACCGGGAAGCGCCCGGCTATCGCTATGACGCGGCGACTTGGACGAGGATCGAGGGCGAGGGAACGTGGAAGTTCGACGAAGCCGGCATCCAAGCCGTATTGGCCGACGTGCGGCGTCTCTACGGCGGAGAAGGCAAGGCCTACCTGACCGGCTGGGAAGCCGGCGGGCACACCGTCTTCGCGCTCGCTTTCGCCCATCCCTCCTGGTTCGCGGCGGCGGCGCCCGTCTGCCCGAACTACGCGGCGAGATGGATCGCCCCGGCGAGCGGAAAGGCGGCGGGCATTCCGTTGCGTTGCTTTGTCGGGGCGAAGGACGACCTTTGGCAGCGATTCTCGTCGCAGTGGGACCGAGCCCGAGACGAGGCCCGCAGCCGGGGATTTGAAGATCTGACGATCCGGCAAGTCGAAGGTAAGGGCCACGATCCGCTGGCGGACGCCGTCCTCACGTGGTTTTCCTCACGTAGTAAATGAGGAGCGACTTTATCGCGGGCCCGGACCTCCAGCTTGCGCGAAAGCTGAGAGCGTGGCGGCAACTCACATGCTAAGCAAGGTGCAGCCCACCGTGGAGTGACCTGCCCGATTTATCGGAGCTACACGGATGGGGGGTGAAGGGGTGAAGAAGGTGAAGGGATGAAGAGGGTGAGACTGGTCACTGGTCACTGGTCACTGGTCACGATCACCGCTAAATAGAAACCTCACGACAAAATCCCGCGGCCGCGAAGTGCTTCTAGCGTCTGGCTAGCCGGATCGCCGTGCGGGTCGATCAGCACGGCGCTCCATCCGAGGCCCTCCGCCGCCTGCACGTTGAGAAGGCTGTCGTCGAAGAGGATCACCTCCGAAGGCGATGAGCCGGCGGCCGTTTCGAATGCAGCGAACGCCCGAGGATCGGGCTTCGAGGCGTCGATCGCGAACGAGGCAAGCTGTACCTGCATCGCGACGATGGCCGGGAAGCGTCCGCTCTTCGCCAGATCCTCCCAGTGAGGCGCGTTCGTATTCGACAAGCATCCGGTAACGAAGCCCCGGCCATTGAGATCGTGGACGATCTCCAGCACGCCGGCAAACGGCTCGACGAGCATGCTGTTGTGAATCCGCAAAGCCTCGTCGGCGGAGAGCCCTCCGAGGTATTCGCCGAGTCGCGTGGCGTATTCGATAGTCGTGATCGTCCCGTCCTGGAAGGCCTCGAATCCCGGCATCGCCGTCACCGGGTCGGCGGGCGAGATATAGTCCGGAACCGAGTAGCCGGCGCGCTCCAGCATCTCGGCCCAATGATAGGAAATCCGGGCGACCACGCCCCCAATGTCAAAGCACACCGCCCTTATCGCCACAGGCCATTAGCTTATCCTCATAACGAGGATCGTAAACTCGGGCCATGTTGTTCGTCCATCACGGCGCCAAGGTCCTCGAACTCGACCTCTATCAGAAGAAGAGCCCGTCCGTGGTCGCCAAGCTCGGCGGAAAGACGATCTGGAAGCACTTTCCCCCGAGCTGGGGAGCTTGGAAGATCGCCGTGGCCGACGTCGACGGAGACCATAACGAGGAATTTATCGTCGGCCTTTACCGAGTGAGCCGGCACAGCCCCCACCCTATCCACACCTTGTACGTTTATGGCTTCGACGGGGCCTCCATCTACCCCCGTTGGAGGGGTTCGCGAATGGCTAGGGATTTTGTCGATTTTGACGTTGCAAAAGCCAAAAACGGCGATAAGATACTGACGCTGGATCGCCTTCTGGATGGACGATTTACGCTCTCATGCTATGCGTGGAACGGTTTCGGGTTTCGCAAGGAATGGGAGCACGGCGCATGGAAGAAAGCTCGCTTACAAGAGGGCAAGCCCGGAACCATCACGGTCGTCACGGAAGGCGGTGCGGTAACGTTCTCAACAGAAGGAAAACAATGAAATACTTTTGCGTCATCGCGATGGCGGCGATGGCTCTCGTCGCTCCTGCGCAAGTTGGCCATTACAAGCCGTACCGCGTCTCTTCCGACTTTCACGAGGTTGCGAATCGCAAGGCTCTTGCGAAGATCCTGACCCTGACCCCGGCTCACCGCGCCCTCCTCCAAAAGAACCTCTTCGTCGTCGCTCCACGCGGAGACGAGCAGCTCTATTGGGTCTATGGGCAAAACGACTACCAGAATTTTCCGTCGCTCGTCACGACCGACGCCGTCCTCCACCTGTATCACGTCTTCTACGACGCGACCCTTCGCCAGATCGAGCAAACGGCGCTGACGGTCAAGTTGAAGCGGCTGACCGAACGAATGCTCGCCGCCTCTCGGCAAGCCGTCGCCAATCCGAACGCGCGAGCGGCCGCCGAGAAAAGCGCCGCCTACTTCGCCGTCGCCGATGCCCTTCTCGACGGAGAGAAGACTTCGCCGAATGCGGCCGTCGATACCGAGCTCTCGCGTATTTATGCCGCCTCCGGCGTTGCCGTGAGTGAAATCTTCCCGGCGAAGATCGACTACACGCGATTCATCGTGCGAGGGCATTACACGAAGTCCGAGACGTTGAAGCGCTACTTCCGGGCCATGACCTGGTACGGGATGATGCCCTTCCAACTGGCCGACGAGAACGGCACACCACAGCCCTCGCAAATCCAGTTCGCCCTGTTCGTCGCCCAAACGCTCCGCACGAGTGGTGGCGAGGCCGATTGGGAGGCGATCTATGAGCCAACCTCGCTGTACGTCGGCACATCGAACATGATCACGCCCCAGGAAGTGCGCCAGGCCGCCATCGACGCAAGCGTATCGTCCCTGTCGATGGTGCCGAGCAAGGCCGGCGAGATCGTCCGTCTGCTTCGCAAGCCGAGGATTCAGGCCCACGTCGGGACCGACACCGATACCAAAGCGGTGCAGTTCCGCTTCATGGGACTCCGCTATATCCCGGATTCGGAAATCCTGCAGCGCCTGACCGGCGAGTCGCGGCCGATGCCTTCCGGGCTCGACGTGATGTCGGTCCTCGGCTCCGGCGACGCGACCCGGATTCTCGACGGCAGCCCGGCTCGATACAACCCGAAGCATTGGGCGAACTACCGGACCGAGAGAGCGAAGCTGACTACCGAATTCGCGCAGACGCCGGCGTCGACATGGAGCTCCAATCTCTATTGGGGCTGGATCGATACGGTTCGCCTGCTTCTGAAACCGATCCCCTCGGGCTATCCCCAATTCATGCGGAACGAGGCCTGGCAGGACAAAAATCTCTCGACCGCTCTCGCCTTCTGGACCGAGCTTCGGCACGACACGATCCTGTACGGGGAACAATCCGTCGCCGAGATGGGTGGGGACGACGAGGTGCCGCCCTTCGTGAAGGGCTTCGTCGAACCGAACGTCGCCGTCTACGAGCGCCTCATCCGCCTCTCCGAGCAGTCCCGGCAGGAGCTCCAGAAGCGCGGTCTCCTCGACAAGGATGGAGTCCACTCCTTCCAATCCTATGAGAAGTTGCTGGACTTCCTGCTGAGCGTGTCGAAGAAAGAGCTGGCTGGGACACGCCTGACCAAGGACGAATACCTCCGCATTCGCCACATCGACGGCGATCTCGGCGACTTGACCGTGACCATGTTGGAGTACGGCAACAACTTCAAGTCCCTGACGGAAGACGACATGAACATGGCCCTCGTGGCCGACGTTCATACGGCCGGCAGCGATGCGTTAGAGGAAGGGGTCGGCAAGGCGGACACGATCCTCGCCATCGTCCCGATCGAAGGCAAGCTCTACTTCGCCCGAGGCACCACCTTCAGCTACTACGAGTTCGCGGTCCCGACCTCGCAGCGCATGACCGACGAGGCCTGGAAAGCGTCGCTCGCGGATGGTAAGGATCACGCGAGGCCCCACTGGACCTCCAGTTTCCTCGTCCCCGTCAAGCTCAAGGAGAAGGAATAGCTTCTCACCCCCTCCCTCGGTTTCGCGATACGTCGCTAACGGAGTTACGAACGCTCGGATCGGAAACTGAGGGAGGGGGGACGGGTATAGGCGTAGCGCAGGCTTCCAGCCTGCACCCGGCTGAAGCTGTACACTCGATCCATGCTCTTGGCGTTGGTTCTTGGTAGCCAGCTCGCCGGATCGGTCGTCCTCGACGCGGTCGGCGACGTCATGCTGGACCGCTACGTCGGACGCCGGATCGACGAGCTCGGACCGGGCTACCCACTCGAAAAGGTCGCCCCGATCTTCGACAAGGCCGACCTCGTCGCCGCGAATCTCGAATGCCCGCTGACGAACGAGCCGATCCGCCTAAAGAAGCAATTTCCCTTTCGCGCCAACCCCTCCCACGTGAAGGCGCTCTCCGGGATCGACATCGTCTCCCTCGCCAATAACCACACGCTCGACTGTGGCACGGCCGGACTCGCCGAGACGATGCGCACGCTCGCCAAGGCGGGTATCGCTTCCGTTGGGGCGGACAAGAAGATGTGGCTGCCGCTAATCGTTCAGCGGAACGGCCTCAAGATCGCCTTCTTCGCGTTTTCGGACTTCCCGGAGGTGTCCCAAACGCCGAACGCAGAGCTACCCACCTACTACGCCCCCGGCCGCATGAGCGAGCTGATTGGCTTCGTCCGCCCGCAGGTCGACGTTATCGTCGTCTTCGCCCACTGGGGGGTGGAGGGCGGCTCGCAACCTTCCGGTCGCCAGCGAAGCGAGGCGAAGGAGATGGCCGACGCCGGCGCGGACCTGATCATCGGCAGCCATCCCCACGTCCTTCAGCCTGTCGAGCGGATCGGCAAAACGGTCGTCGCCTATTCGATGGGCAACTTCGTCTTCGACGCCCCGAATGCCGCTCAAGCCAAGACCGCGATCTTCCGCTTCCGCCTCACGAACCAAGGCGTGACCCAATTCGACCAGGTTCCGTGCGAAATCGTGAAGACGCGCCCCGAGCCGGTAGCGCGGACCTGAGTCGGCAACCCGTCCGCCGGCTTTAGCCGGCTGCGCCCGGCAGGGTCGCGCCCACCTGCCTCACGCCTCCAAGGCGACCGACATCAGCACGAGCCCAAATCCATACTTTTCTGTGCAGATTCGTGCCAGAATAGGGATAGTGTTGAGTATTAGGTATCGAGTTTGGATTAGCCTTACCCCTAAACACTAAACACTAAACACTCAACACTCAACGCTCGCATCCCATGTCCGAACAGATCCTCGATCAATCCACCGCTCTGCTGGAGCAATTCGCCAACCGCGAGTATGAGCACGGTTGGAGCGTCGACCTCGAAGTCGACCAGTTTCCCCCTGGCCTGAACGAAGACGTCATCCGCGCGCTCTCCGCGAAGAAGAAGGAGCCGGACTGGATGCTGGAGTGGCGGCTGAAAGCCTATCGCCATCTCCAGACGATGAAGGCCCCGAATTGGCCGAACGTGCATTACGTGAAGCCGGACCTCCAGGCGATCTCCTACTACTCGGCGCCGAAGAACAAGCCGGTGCTGAACAGCCTCGAAGAAGCCGATCCCGAGATCCTCAGGACCTTCCAGAAGCTCGGCATCCCGGTCGAGGAACAGAAGGTTCTGCTCAACGTGAAGGGCGCGGACGCCATTAGCGGTAAGCCGTCGGCAGTTGGCGGTTCAAGCCCTGCCAACAGCCAACCGCCAGCCGCCAGCCGGATAGCCGTCGACGCCGTCTTCGATTCCGTGAGCGTCGTCACGACCTTCAAAGAGGAGTTGAAGAAGCACGGCATCCTCTTCATGTCGATCTCCGAAGCCCTCCAAGAGCATCCGGACCTCGTCCAGAAGTTCCTCGGCTCCGTCGTACCCTACAGCGACAACTATTTCGCGACTTTGAACAGCGCCGTCTTCAGCGACGGCTCGTTCGTCTACGTGCCGAAGGGCGTGCGCTGCCCGATGGAGCTTTCCACCTATTTCCGCATCAACGCGGAGAAGACCGGCCAGTTCGAGCGGACCCTCATCATCGCCGAAGAGGGTGCGTACGTTTCCTATTTGGAGGGCTGCACGGCTCCGATGCGCGACGAGAACCAGCTTCACGCCGCCGTCGTCGAGTTGGTCGCCAACGGCGACGACGCGACGATCAAATACAGCACCGTCCAAAACTGGTACCCCGGCGACAAGGAAGGGAAGGGCGGCATCTACAACTTCGTGACCAAGCGCGGCCGCTGTCTCGGCCGCCGCTCCAAGATCACCTGGACCCAGGTCGAGACCGGCTCCGCGATCACCTGGAAATACCCCAGCGTGATCCTGCAAGGCGACGATAGCGTCGGCGAATTTTACTCAGTAGCATTGACTGCTAATAAGCAGCAAGCCGACACCGGCACTAAGATGGTCCACCTCGGCAAGCGCACGAAGTCGACGATCGTCTCGAAAGGCATTTCCGCCGGCAACGGCCAAAACACCTACCGAGGCCTCGTCCGCATCAACCCCGGCGCGGAAGGCGCGCGCAACTACTCCCAGTGCGACTCCATGCTCATGGGCGACCGCTGCGGCGCCCACACCTTCCCCTACATCGAAGTCCGCAACCCGACGGCGACGGTCGAGCACGAAGCCAGCACCAGCAAAATCGGCGAAGACCAGATCTTCTACTGCAACCAACGCGGCATCCCCACCGAGGACGCGGTGAACATGATCGTCAGCGGCTTCTGCAAAGATGTGTTTCGGGAGTTGCCCATGGAATTCGCGGTCGAAGCCCAGAAGCTCTTGGGCGTCTCGCTCGAAGGAAGCGTGGGCTAAAAAGCCCCCTCCTCGTTTTTCTCACGGCGCCAGCCTTGTAGAGCCTCAGGCGCGGAGCGCGGAAAAATGAGGAGGGGGTTGGGGGTGGAGGAAGCAAAGCCCGCCCCCATCTTTTCTCGCGGCGCCAGCCTAACAAAGCGTCCGGCGCGGAGTCGAACCCCGAACGCCGTGATAGGCCGAAGGCCTGTAGTCGCAGGTTTCACATCTGCGGGGCCGAAGGCCCATAGGCCGATCGGAAACTAAGCCCCCGCTCCAGACTCGACACCAGTTGACGCAGCGATAGGCCGAAGGCCTATAGTCGCAGGTTTTACACCTGCGAGGCCAAAGGCCCATAGGCCGATCGGAAACTGCAAGTCGGCCCACCCCGAGACCGGCTGCGGAACGCTCGTGATCGCCTTCCCCAAGGGAGTCTCCGGAGAGATCGTCATCGACTCCGCTTCGCCGCGCAGGACGATCGACCTGCAAGCCAACTCGCCCATCGTCCACGCCCAACTCAGAGCCGGCGTCCACCGAGTCACGACCACGGACCAGTGGTTCCAGGTCGAGATCCGCGAAGGCTACGACGCCATCGTCCCAGTTGGGAGCCATCCGCCCCCGCACATCCAAACCCGTCACCTGCACATCCGAGTCCAACCCCTCGCCCAAGACGCTCAAGCCAGGAACCACCGCCCTCCTCGCCGGAACCTACACGATCCGGCAAGGCAAGCGCTTGTCAAAGCTGCGCGTGCCCGCAGGAGGCATCGTGGCTTGGCCCGGCAAACGAGACCACTGAAGCGTAGTCTGGCTGCCTGTCTTCCTCCCGAGGTAATACGGCAAGGTGCCATATCAATTTGAAATGACGAGCGATGAGGCGACTCTGTGGCGCTACGTCGCTGTCCCGGACCTCTTGTGGACGATATTGGAATCGCGGTTGTTTCTGCAGTATCCAGTTAATTTCCAGGATTCGTTTGAAGGGCAGCTCTCGAGACCCACCGTCGAAAACATGCGAAGCTGGGATGGCCCTTTCACAGAAGATAACCGACGGAAATTGCACGCAATGAGGGACGTTGGGGATGGTGTTTCCTGTTGGCACCGATATGAACACGAAAGCGACTTGATGTGGCGGGCATACGCAACAAGCGCGGGTATGGCAATTAGGACGACAGCTGCCAAGCTGAGAGCCGCCGTGGCTCCCGCTGTGGAGATTGGTCAGCCGATACTCGGCAATGTTAAGTACATCGACTATGAGAACGACGAAATCGATTGGGGGAACACTCTGAACCCACTGTTTCACAAACGGCGGGAGTTTTCTCACGAAAGGGAGGCTCGTCTGGTTATGATGCGACCGACCCTGAGGAACGATTTCGTCAGGGACGCAGGCGAGATGGGTTTTTCGGTAGCAATTCCGCTAGCCGACCTAGTTGAGGAGGTCGTCGTCGCACCGAACCTCGCATGGTTTTCGGAATCACTCGAATCATTGTGTCGCGACCGCGGTCTTCCGTTTCCAATACGACCATCGGCTTTGGCCGCCAGCCCATACAGGCTCTACGAGGAGGTCAACATCCGTGCATTCGTGCCCAAGGGCCTGGTTGGCAAGGTGCATGTGCCACGGAAAGTATTTGTGGTCGCCAACGAACCGGTCCCCGACGCACCGCTTGGGCCTGACGGCTCCGCACCGTAGACGCTACGTTAGCTAACCCGCCACGAAGACCGATCAGCGTGCCAAGTCAACTGATCCCTATCCGGTTGCTCACGCTTCGCGCTGAGGATAATTCTGAGCTCCGTGCCATCAAGGGCGTAGTACTCACGGCCATTCTCAAACCGGTCCTGAATCGTGGGATTACTTTGACGCAGTAGTCGGCGTCATCGTGATGAGACCTGTTCGAAGAGGTTATGGCGGTCGGCGCGGAGGAGGGGGGCCGTTCGACACACGTTCGACTGCTCGATCCCGTACGGGACGACCTGGGTGGCTTCGAGGGCCGGGAGGGTGCGCTCACCGCTTTTGGTCCGCTCGTTGCTCCACCGAACTTTCCGGCCTGTCGTTAACTTAGCTCTTGCGGGGGCGATTAGTTAAGCTCCTTGCTCCCCCTAAGAGCCAACAGCGTCAGAAGTTTGAGTCTATGATCGTCAGTTTTCACGTTTTATGAATTAAAGGAAATTAAAGAGCATGTATGATGTGTACATGAATGCAAAAACGAGTCAAATCATTCGAAAACCTCAGAAGGTCAGTAGGGAAATCAAAATCCGGTGGACGCCGGAGCTCGTCGAAGAAGGCTTCACGCCAATTTCAACCTTCTTCCTCGACCACTATGCGCAAGTCGGCCTCACAGCGCAGGAATTTACTTTGGTGGCCCATCTGATGCGCTTCAAATGGGATGAGCGCCATCCTTTCCCAAGTTTCGAGATATTGGCCACGAGAACGGGATGTAGCTACAGCGCCGTTAGAGGTCACGCACGGTCGCTTGAGAACAAGGGATTGCTGAGGCGGGTTCGGAGAAAGGACAGAGTGGAGTTCGATCTACATCCGCTCTTTGAAAAACTCGAAGAACTTCGGCGGGAGCTAAAGGCAGCTTAAGGAACCCATGAACAGGAACGAGCTGATTCGGCACCTTGACACGAATGGATGCTCGTTCGCGCGTGAAGGAAAGCGTCATTCGATCTACAGGAACGATTCAAAGCAAGAGATGATCTCATCGGTGCCGCGGCACTCGCCGCTCAAGATGAACACGGTTCTGAAGATTTGTAAGGAACTCGGAATCCCGAAGCCCGGTTCACGCTGAGATCGGCAACGTTTCGACGGTCGCGCTGGCTGATTTCGCCTTCATCGCCTCTTCCCGCCGGTAGGCAAGAATTTCGCGCATCGCGTCCAGCACCATCTCACGAGCTTCTTCCTTCGTTTCACCTTCGGAAACTGCGCCGGGCACCTCGGGGATGAAAGCGGTGAATCCGCCTTCATCGGCCGGTTCATAGATGATCGTGAAGTTCTCAGACACTATGAATATGTTACGCCAAGTCGCGATGGTTGGTGGTCGCCAGTCGAAGCCCGCGGCTTGGATTTGCGCTAAGGGCGGATGCCCGGTTGCCTGAGACCTTGAGACTGGCGGAGCCCGGGGGCTTGCTTTGTCGGCAGGCGCCGTCTACAGTCAGGTTCCTCCACTTCGGCCCGGCCCGGCCAGGCCTCCGGTCGGAATGACAGGGTTGGTGGTAGGGAAGAGGGCAAGGGTTCTTGCCGCGTTCTCCCGATTGCAGCGCGGGCAAGCCCGGCGCTCTTGACACCGGATTGTAGGTTGTCTGCCGCTATCCGGGCCATCCATCGAGGGAAACGGCTGGGCAATGGTTGAAGAGGGTCGTGATACACGCGGGCGGGGCACCCGTGCCACTATTAATCGATATGGCATGGTTCACGCCGGATGCGATCGCCTTCTTCGCCGAGCTGGAGCAGAACAACAGCAGGGAGTGGTTCGAGCCGAACAAGAAGCGGTACGAGGCGAGCGTCAAGGGGCCGATGCTGGAGTTCGCGGCGGAGATGATCGAGCGGATGCGGGCGCTCGATCCGGGGATTTCGATGCTGCCGCGCAACGCCGTCTTCCGCATCCACCGCGACACCCGGTTCAGCCCGAACAAGACGCCGTACAAGACTAACGCGGGCTTGGTGGTCTCGCGGGGCGAGCGGCACAGTCCCGGCACGCCGGGGCTCTACTTCCACTTCGACGCGGGACGGATGGCGGTGGCGAGCGGGCTTTACTTCCTCGAGCCGGCGCAGATCAAGCTGGTGCGGGCGCATATCGCCGCGAACCTGGACGAGTTCGAGGGGCTGCTGGGCGACGCGCGGTGGCGGGAGAAGTTCGGGGAGATGGCGGGGGAGAAGAACAAGGTGCTCCCGCCCGAGCTGAAGGCGGCGGCCCAGCGGCAGCCGCTGCTCTACAACAAGCAGTTCTTCTACTGGAGCGAGCACCCGGCGCAGGAGATCAAGCGGGAGGACCTTCCGGACTTCGTCATGAGCCATATCGAGGCGGCTTGGCCGATGAACGAGTTTCTGACGCGGGC
The DNA here is from genome assembly GCA_035545155.1 of Fimbriimonadaceae bacterium. Classification (GTDB taxonomy): domain Bacteria; phylum Armatimonadota; class Fimbriimonadia; order Fimbriimonadales; family Fimbriimonadaceae; genus JAEVZK01. Next base: position 89,198 of record DASZYX010000005.1, read on the forward strand.
GCTCTGACTCGCGCCCACGCCCTCCACCCCCAAACCCCCTCCTCATTTTCCCGCGCTCCGAGCCTGTGGGCTCCAGGCGGTCGGGCGCCGCGAGGAAAACGAGGAGGGGGCTTTACTTCCTTCCACCCCCCACCCCCTCCTCATTTTCCCGCGCTCTGAGCCGTACGCTCCAGGTGGTCGGCGTCCGCGAGGAAAACGAGGAGGGGGCTTTTGTGGCGGTACGCTGCACCGATGGACCTCCGAGCCGCCTTGAAGGAGCAGTACCGAGCCGGGCTCAGGATGCTGGCCGAATGCGTTGAGAAGTGCCCGGACGATCTGTGGACGGCCGGCGAGCGTTCTCGCCAAACGTGGCGGATCGCGTTCCATGCCGCGTTCTTCACGCAGCTCTATCTTGGGGCTGACGAGACGGTTTTCGAGCCTTGGCCGGGCTGCCATGAGTCCGACCGGCGTCTCTTCACCGAGCCGGCCTATCTCGAGCCGTACGAATTACCGGAGGATACGCCGCCCTACGCGAAGGCGGAAATGCTCGCCTACATCGCCTTCGTCGATTCCAGGCTCGACTCGCTCATCGATGCCCTGGACCTCGATCGCGGCGATCCGGGCATCTCTTGGTATAAGGACATCGGCAAGCTCTCCTTTACGCTGATGAACCTGCGCCATACCCAGGGCCACGTCGGCCAGCTTTCCGAGCTACTGATGGCGCGAGGTATCGACACGGATTGGAGACCTGCGGACTGAGAGTCCGCGAACCTTGTGCGGGCTAAGAGCCCGCGCTCCGGCCGTCGAAATAAGGGAGCCCCATTCGACCAGCGAATGTGAGGAAAAGCAAAATGCAGAAAATCGTTCCCTTCCTATGGTTTGACACTCAGGCCGAGGAGGCCGCCAACCTATACGTCTCGCTCTTCGACAATTCGCGGGTCGGCTCGATCACTCGTTTCAGCGAAGCGTCGTCGCAAGCCGCGGGCAAGCCGGCCGGCTCGGTGATGACCGTCCAGTTCTGGCTGGATGGGCAAGAGATCGTGGCTCTCAACGGCGGACCTCAGTTCAAATTCAGCGAGGCCTTCTCATTCGCCGTCCGCTGCAAGGATCAGGCGGAGATCGACGAGAAGTGGGACAAGCTCACCTCGGATGGCGGCGAGCCGAGCTATTGCGGATGGCTCAAGGACAAATTCGGCTTTTCATGGCAGTTGACGCCCGCCAACCTGGAGGATCTGCTCGACGGGAGCGATCCGGCCCGCGCGGAGCGAGTCACCGCGGCGCTCATGGAAATGCGGAAGATCGATTTGGGTGTCCTGGAGAAGGCTTATCGAGGCGAGTAGTCGGAGGCCTGTAAGGTACCCGCCCGAGGAGGCGGGACTTAGTAGACCGATTATATGCTCTGGCCTGTTTTGACATGTCGTGAAATGTCTTCACGAATTCCCGAAGCTCTCCGGCACACGACGATCAACGATAGAGGCCGCCGTCCAGATACTTCAGACCGGAGTCGACGACGATCGTGACGACGCGGTGCCCGCGCCCGAGCGCATGGGCTTGCCGCAGGGCCGTCCACACGTTCGCGCCGGAGCTGATGCCGCCGAAGATGCCTTCCTTTCGGGCAAGGTCGCGCGCGGTTTGGTAGGCGTCCTCGTCGGAGACGGGGACGATCTCGTCGGCGAGGTCGAGGCGGGTGATCGAGGGCACGAATCCCGGTCCCATGCCCTCGAGGCGGTGGCCGCCGAGGGGATGAGGGGGTGACGCGAGGCGGGCGTTGGAGAGGGCTCTCGAGTTCGCGGGCTCGATGGCAACGCACTTGGTTCCGAGCGGGCTGAGGACTTCGGCGTTGCCGGAAAAGCTTCCGCCGGTGCCTACGCCCATGACGAACGCATCCGGCGCGCCGCCAAGTTGGCGCACAATCTCCTCCCCCATCGCATGATAGGCGTTCCGATTGTCGGGATTGTTGAATTGGTCGGTCCAAAACGTGTCAGGCTCGGCCGCAAGCTCGCGAACCCGGGCGAGCATGTCCGCCATGAGCTCGGCGGTGATCATTCGGTTTTCGCTGGGAAAGATTTCCAACTCAGCGCCAAAGGCGCGCATCGTCCGCAGCTTGCTCTCCGCGAAGGCGTCGGAGGTGACGAACCTGACGCGGTAGCCTTTCGCCGCGCAGACCATGGCGACGGAGGATCCCGTGCTGCCGCCGGTGTAGTCGACGACCCGTCCACCCGGCTTTAACTCGCCCCGCGCCTCGGCTCCCTCGATCATGGCGAGGGCCATGTGGTCCTTCATGCTGCCGGTCGGGTTTGCGCCTTCCCACTTCACCCAAACTTCGGCATCGTCCGGTCCGGTCAAATATTGGAGCTTGAGAAGTGGCGTGTTGCCGATGCCTTGCATGGCATCAGTTTGGCGCGAATCCTCAACACGGGAGAACGGAGGAACGGAGACTTGGCTCCGTTCCTCCGCTTCTCCGCGTTGAACTTATCGGCTGACCTACGCCTTGCGCCGGCGTCGCAGCAGAGCGAGGGCGCCGAGGCCGAGGATCGCGAAGGACGCGGGCTCGGGGACCGGGACCATCGCGTAGGCGTGAACGGCGCCATTGAACACGCCGGTGCCGACGATGACGCCGCTATCGCTGATGCCGAGGGCCGACGACGAGGTGTTCGTCGAGAGGTCCCAGCCGGTGCCGCCCGGAATGAGGTCGGCGAGACGATAGGTGTTCGTACCGTCGTACAGGAAGGGAATCGCGAACGCAGAGGAGTCGGTGCCGACGACCCAGCCGTGGGAGTTCGCGCCTTTGGCGCTGCCCTGGCTCGTGCCGCTTGCGAGGGGAATCGCGACCATGCCGCCGCCTGCCGTCCAGACGAACGGCATGCCGGATCCCTGGTTCATCATGCTCGAACCGACCACGTAGCCGCCGTTGGCGACGCCGAACGCGAGCGCACCGTTGGAGCCGGGAAGCGCGCCGACCTCGGTCGTCGTGTTCGTATTCATGTCGTAGACGATGCCGACGTTGCGAGCCGCGTTGTTCGGATCGATGCCTTGGCCCACCACGAGGCCGGAATCGTTGATGCCGAAGGCGGTGAGGAAGTAGCAGCCGGTCGAGCTCACGGCCGAGATGATCGAAGCGCTGCCGCCCTGATAGATGACGCCCCGCTGGTCGATGCCGCTGTTGCAGGAGCCGACGGCCACGTTCGAGGCATTCACGCCGTTCGCGTCGCCGAGGGTCTGGCCGCCCGGAAGGGCAAGCTGAGAGACGACGCCGTTCTGCCAGATCAGGGGCAGGCGGCTGGAGCCGAATGCCGTCGTCGCGCCGGTGCCGACGATCGTACCGAAGTCGTTGGCCGAATTGCCGACCGCATACGGGCGAGCCGGGGAGCTGAGGTTCGGGAGGCCGACGAGGCCGCCGCCCTGCGTCCAAGAGAAAGCCTGCGCGCCGCCCGAGTGGAGCGAGCGTCCGGTTGCGACGCCACCGGGAGAGATGCCGAAAGCCTGGGAGGCGGAGTCGGATTGCCCGACGAGCCCGATATCGATGATCGTATAAGTCGGGTCGGCTTGCGATACGCCGACGAGCGAAAGGGCCGCGATCAGCACGGCCGATCTGCTAAGAGTTGTCTTCAATAGCCTATCTCCTCCAAACTGAAACAAGAAAGAGCTCCTGGCAAATCCGGGAGCCTACGTTGCGTGTATTACCTTCCCTAGACGCGGTGATTCCTGGCGGATCGTTCGAATCCGTCATCCGATGCCTGAATTCCGCAAGAACCTCAACGATTACCAGGTTTGCCTCGGAAGAATCCCTGGAGCTTCTCCTTCAGCCCCGAAAACTTCGGGGCGCCTGGCCGTTCGTGGGGAGGAATCGAGCGCATGAGGCGAAGGGCGCCTTCCAGGTTGCCATCCCCGGCTTCGAGGCCGGCTCCGATCATCTTCAACGTGGGCACGTTCGGGAAGCGCCGAACGGTCGATGCATAGAGAGCCCTTGCCTCCTCCTTCCTTCCCGCATTATCGAGAAGGATCACGCATTGGCCGAGGGTCATCGGGTTTCCCGGCGGATCGGTCCGGAGGCGCTCGATCATTCGTTCCGAATCCTCGTCCGCCTCCGCTTCGAGAAAGATGCCCAGAGCGGTGGGATAGAAGTCGGACTGCCCTGTCGGACTCCGCGGCTCTCCGTTCCTCTGTGTTTGACCCCCGGCGACGGGTCGTGCAAGCCCAAGCTCGCGAGGCAGCAGTCGCAACTCCGGGCCGGACAACCCGTCTCATTCTTGGAGGAAGAGCGAAGATGGATTCTCCAAAGCGAGGCCGAGGCGCCGCGCATACGGGCATATCCCTAATTACGTCTGTGGGGGTTGCCGTGGCCGTGCAGATCTCGTGGTCGATCAACCAGTCGGTCGGGTGGGCGATCTGGCATGGCCTTCTGAACTGGATTTACGTGATCTACCGGCTGATCGTCGGGGTTCACGGCTAGGCCCGCGCGCGAAAACGCGCCGCCCCGATAGAGAGTGGCGCGTTTACTTAGTATTCACGCGGTCGTCGGTTGGCGAAGCGTGGCGACGAGTTCTTCAAATTCGGAGCGTTCGACCTCGGTTTCCGTGTGCGCTTCCTCTCCCATGTCCTCGCAGATGACAGTGAAGTCGTAATGCGCCTCGTGATCTCCGGTTCTGAAGGTGATCGAGGCCTTGGGGCCTCGTGCCGTGACAGAGCCCGCGCCGGCCTTGGCGAGAGCTTCGAGCTCGGCGACCGGCACCGTCATGTGGTGCAGATTGCCTTGCTGCTCGTTGAATTGATTCAGGACCGCAATGTAGGCCATGTCCTGGGGGCCTGCCACCATGTGAAGGCGGCGCTGCGATGGCGCGCCGAACGGAATCGAATTCTGGAACACCATAGCCGCATTGTACGACTGATTTCAGAACGTTGCATGTGGTCAAGATAATGGACAGAAATGAAAGTGCTCATGACGGGGGGAACCGGCTTTTTGGGAACGGCGTTGCGGAAGCGGCTCGGGGAGCTTGGCCACGTCACGACGTGCCTTTCCCGGACCTGATCCGAACCGGAAGGCTCGACCACCTTCGTCCGTAGCGAGGCCTTGCCTGGATTGGAGCCTCACAATTGGGTCGTCAACCTCGCTGGGGAAAGCGTTGTGGGGCTTTGGACCCGAGCCAAGCGTCGCGCCATCTACGACAGCCGGATCGAGACGACGCGCCGTCTCGCCGACTGGATCGAAAAATCGCCGGTAAAGCCGAGCGTCTTCCTCTCGGGATCGGCGGTCGGCATCTACGGCGACGCGGGCTCGACGGTGCTTACCGAGTCGGCCGATGTGTCGCGCGTCGAGGGCTTTCTCGCCAAGGTCTGCCGCGATTGGGAGCATGCGGCCTCCTCCGCTGCCTGGCGGGGAACCCGCACGGTGCTCATGCGGACCGGCCAGGTCCTCGATCCCGGCGGCGGCTTTCTGGCAAAAGCCTTGCCGATGATGCGGCGGTTGCCGATCGTCGTTCTTGGCCCACGCGAGTCTTACTTTCCTTGGATATCGCTCGACGACTGGGTGGGAATGGCTGTCTTCGCTCTTGAACACGAGAGCGTGTCCGGCCCGCTCAATCTCGTATCCCCCAATCCCGTTACTCAGGAGGAGCTGACGAAGGCCCTCGCCGCGCGGCTGAAGAAGCGGGTTTGGGGGAGCGTTCCGCGCTGGCTGCTGAAGCTCGGTGCGGGCGAATTCGGCGAATCGATCACATTCAGCGAGCGGGCGATTCCCGACAGAGCCCTCAAGCTGGGCTACCTATTCCGGTTCGAAACGCTGGCCGCATACGTTGACACTTTGCAAAAAAGAAGCTGATCGACCCAACTTCGGCCCATCTAAAGGCGACTCCTCCCGATGTCACTTTTTTTGAAGGAGCCCAGATGATGAAGAGAGCCACATTCGCCATTCTTGCCGCAGCCCTCGCCTTTCCGGCCTCGGCCCAGATCGGCGCCTCCGGATTTCTGACCTACATTCAGAACGGCAGCAGCTACGATTACACGATCCACCTGTCCAATACCGGCACGACGTCTATCGGCACTCTGTGGTATTCATGGATTCCCGGCGCGGACTTTATGAGCGCCACGCCAACGAATATTTCCGCCCCGACCGGCTGGACCGGCCAAGCCGTGAACGGCGGGTCCAACGACGGCTACAGCATCGAGTTCGTCGCCAACTCGAATCTGCTCGGATCCGGACAGTCGTCCAGCAGCTTCACTTTTACGTCGACGGAAACGCCGGCAGACCTCTCCGCCAACTCGCCCTATTCGCCCTTCCTGCCGACCGGTACCTCCTACGTCTATGAGGGCGGTCCGTTCCAGGGGCAATTCGAGTCGATCGTGATCAACCCGCAGCCCGCACCGGAGCCGCTGACGGTTCTCGCGCTCGCCCCCGCGCTCCTGCTGATGCGCCGCAAGCGCAAGTAAATCGCCTCTTTGAAGGAAGGCCGGGTGAATCACGCAAGCCGCCCCCCAATTTTGGGGTCGGCGCCTCTACCGGGAGTCACGCGTGCCCTCACCCAACCTTTCTTCGTGGGGTCTCGGGGCCTAAGCCTCAATACTGCTTAGATGGTGAGGAGCAACTTGTCGTGCTTGAACCTCTAGGTCCGAGAACAAGAGCCGTCCAATAGTCGAAGGGATTAACCACACAGCGTTGGCTTTGGCCGCAGAGTGCGAATTCCCGGACCCGGCTAACGCCGGGATCACAGAGCCAAGATGGCTCTGTCACACTCCGCCTGCTCGCCAGTGCCGCGGAGCCACGTGCTTACGCGAATGATTCGGGTTAGTGCTTTGGCCGAGGGCTGAAATCGGCCGGAATCTCGTTCTTGATGTGCTTCCTCCGGTCCGTGGGAACGATTCCAAGTTGCTTCAGGCCGTAGCCGGAGCGTTGCGGGATGTTGTAGACCAGCCGATCCGGAATCTCCGCATAGCTCGCCGCGAGCGGCCGCTTCTTGCCCGATAGCTTCTGCACATCGAGCGTGCCGAGCAGGTCGTCGATGCCGGGCGTCAGATCGTCCCGGGGACCAGGGTCCGCGATGCCCTTTGATTTGCCAATCGCGCGAAGCCGGCGTTCTACCGGCAGGTCGGCGAGCGGCGTGAGGCCGAACAGCTTGTCGACAAACTTCACGACCGAGCTCTGATCGCCGACGCCGTGGAAGACCGTATGGGTTTTGGCGAAGGGGCTGAGCACGATCATCGGGACGCGCGGGCCTTCGGAGACGAGCTGCTTGTCGGGGCCGACGGTGCGGACGGGGGGCGGCACATGGTCGTAATCGCCTTCGGAGTCGTCCCAGGTGATGATGATGACCGAGTCTTTCCAATAAGGGCTGCGAGCGATCGCATTGACCGTCTTCGCAAGGAGGGCCTCGCTGATCTGAGCATCCGAATAGGCCGGGTGGTCGTCGTCTCCGACGAAAGCCTTCTGCGCATCGGGATCGGGGCAGGCCGGATGAAGTCCCATCAGGTTCTTGTAGCCGCCTTTCACGTAGAAAACGCCTTCCTTTGGCAGCTTCCGCTCGCGGATTGCCACATAGAGGTCGTTCAGGCCATGGAGGTTGGCCGACATCTTCGGGTTGTTCGCGATGTAGCCGAAGTATTGAGGGCCGTTGTGATGGGTGATATAGCTCGCATGGCTTCCGCCCGCATCGACCGGGTCGCTGGAGTCCATGTCGGTCGGCTCACGATCATAGCCTTCCTCATACCAGCCCCACGGAATCGAGCGCTTTCCCTGCTTGGTGAGGAAGCCGACGTCCTCCTGGATGTCGCCGAGATCGCCGTCCCGGTCGCGGTCGGCCTCCGCCGTCTCGCCCATCGAGCCGCCGGCCAGCGTGAGCGGCAAGGTCGGGTAGGTCAGATTGATCTGGGGCGGGTATTTGAAGTCGTCCGGGTTGTAAGGCATCTTGCCGTCCGCCGTCTTATCCTGCGTCGAGCCCCAGAACGGGTTGGCGTCGTTCTCGACGGGCACGCCTGGGCCGTAGGGCGACGCTCCGCTTGCCTGTTCGGGATGCTGGATCCACTGGCTGACCCCGGATTGGGCGGCGATGATCGCCAGATTGCCCGGCGTCGATGGCCCGGTAATGGTTTGGAAGATGTGGTCGCACAGGGTAAAGCGGTTCGCCCATCGCCACAGGATAGGAATGGTGTCGCCGTCGACGTAGGCCATCGCCAGCTCGCCATATTGGACCGCCGACAGGGAGGGATTGCCCGTCTTGGCATGCTTGCGCTCTTCGACGAGCGCGAAGCGGTTCATCTTCGGCTTGCCTTGCACGACGTTCATTTTCGCGACGATCGCCGAATGGGAGTGATCCACGTCCGCCGTATCCGCTGCATATTGCGCCGGGCCGATGCGGAACGGATGGATTTTCCGGGGCTTGCCATCGACCCCGATAAAGGTTTGATTAAATCCTGGCGTATGCGCCGCCGGATGGCTAAAAAGCCCCTCGGCGCCGGGGAAAGTGCCGAAATAATGATCGAAGCTTCGGTTCTCCTGGTAGAGGATGAAGACGTGCTTCACCCGCTTGCGAAGAAGCTGCCACTCCTTCTGAAGCTGCTGTTCGGGAACCGCAATCAGTGGTGGCGAAAGCACGAGGGATAGAACAGCGGTGAGGATCATCCCGTTCTTTTTACCTGCCCTATCCCTCCGTGTCTTCGTACCGCGCCTTCAGGGCGTTCACGACGGCCGCGTCGGCGAGCGTCGTCGTGTCGCCGAGCGCGCGCCCTTCCGCGACGTCCCGCAATAGCCTTCGCATGATCTTGCCGGAGCGCGTCTTCGGCAGCTCGGCCGCAAAGAGGATGTCGTCCGGACGGGCGAGGGCGCCGATCTTCTTCGAGACATGGCTCTTCAATTCGTCGATTCCCGCCTCGTGGCCCGCCTTCAGGGTGACGAAGGCGGCGATTGCCTGTCCCTTCAGCTCATGGGTCTTGCCGATGACGGCGGCCTCGGCCACCGCCGGATGGTCGACGAGGGCGCTTTCGACTTCCATCGTCGAGATGTTGTGCCCGGCGACGAGCATGATGTCGTCGACGCGCCCAAGCAGCCAGAAGTAGCCCTCCTCGTCCACCTTCGCTCCGTCTCCCGCGAAGTAGTTGCCGGGGAACTTGGACCAGTACACGTCCTTGAAGCGCTGGGGATCGCCGTAGATGCCGCGCGTCATGCTCGGCCAAGGGCCGGTGAGAACGAGGAAGCCGCCGACCTCCTCGTTCTTCCCCGCGCCTGCGTTGACCGAGCCGACGACCTGGGACGGCGTGATGTCCTCGCCCTTCTCGTTGAAGATCGAGGCGCGGATCCCGGGGAAGGGCTGGGTCGCCGAGCCCGGCTTGGTATGGGTGATGCCGGGCAGGGGTGTAATCATGATCGCGCCCGTTTCGGTCTGCCACCAGGTATCGACCACCGGGCAACGCTCGCCTCCGATATAGCGGTGATACCAAATCCAGGCCTCGGGATTGATCGGCTCGCCGACCGATCCGAGCAGGCGCAAGGAGCTCAGGTCGCAGGCGCGAGGAAACTCGACGCCCCATTTCATGAAGGTGCGGATGGCGGTCGGGGCCGTGTAGAGGATGGTCACTTTATGCCGCTCGACGATCCGCCAGAAGCGGTCCTTGTTCGGGGAATCCGGCGCGCCCTCGTACATCATGCAGGTCGCCCCGTTTGCGAGCGGCCCGTACACGATATAGCTATGGCCGGTGACCCAGCCGCAGTCGGCCGTACACCAATAGATGTCGTCGTCCTTCAGGTCGAATACCCATTGGGCGGTTGCGTAGGTCCCGACCATATAGCCGCCGGTCGTATGGACGATCCCCTTCGGCTTGCCGGTCGAGCCGCTCGTGTAAAGGATGAAGAGCAGGTCCTCGCTATCCATCGGTTCGCACTTGCAGTCCGCCGATTGGCGCGGAACGATCTCGTGCCACCAAACCCATCCCGCCGCTTTCGGGTCGGTCTTGCTCGTCGCCGGATTGTGGTGAGGGCCGAATTTACCTTCCGGCACCGCCGCATGATCGCCGATCCTCTTGAGGATGAGCACTTTCTCGACGGTCGGGCATCCCAATTCGAGGGCTTGGCTCGTAATCTTCTGAAGCGGGATGATGCTGCCGCGCCGCCATCCGCCGTCGGCGGTGATGATGACCTTCGCTTCGGCGTCGTTGGTCCGCTCCTGAAGCGATTCGGCGCTGAATCCGCCGAAGACGACGCTATGGGCGGCCCCGATCCGGGCGCAGGCGAGCATCGCGATGGCAAGCTCCGGCACCATCGGCATATAGATGCAAACCCGGTCGCCCTTCGCGACGCCAAGCTCCTTCAGAGCGTTGGCCGTCTTGGAAACTTCGACGAGCAACTCGCGGTAGGTGATCTGGCGAACCTCGCCGGGCTCGCCTTCGAAGAGGAGGGCGATCTTGTTCGCCCGCTTGCCGTGGGCATGGCGGTCCACGCAGTTGTAGCAGGCATTGATCTTTCCGCCGAGGAACCACTTGCCGTTGGGCGCCTCAAAGTCGCAGACCGTATGCCACTTCTCGAACCAGTCGAGCTTTTCCGCCCAGTTCTCCCAGAACTTGTAGGGGTCCTTCGCGGCCTCCGCGTAGATGTTGGGATCGTTGACGTTGGCCTGTTGGGTGAAGTCGAGCGCAGGAGCAAAACTACGGTTTTCGTCGAGCAGGGTATCGATCGTCTTTGACATCGGTGTCCTCAAAAAATGGAGTTTCGAGTCTACTTCGTTAGATGTGATAGTCAGTTCCCGGATTTCCCCTCCTCCTTGCACAAACCATCCGGCATGAGGAAGGGGCTTTTCTTCCCCATCCTCTTGCGGCGATGATTGTGCGGCGGAGGAGGAGGGGGATAAAGGGGGGTAGAGGTTCCGGAAACTTGTAGTTGAGGCCCAATTGTAGTTTCCCGGAACCTCTATCCCCAACCCCTTACCTCCTCCCGGCACAAACCATCCGGCAAGAGGAAGGGGCTTTCTCTCCCCTCCTCTTGCGCCGATGATTGTGCGGCGGCGGAGGAGGGGGATAAAGGGGGTAGAGGTTCCGGAAACTTGTAGTTGAGGCCCAATTGTAGTTTCCCGGAACCTCCATCCCCAACCCCTTACCTCCTCCCGGCACAAACCATCCGGCAAGAGGAAGGGGCTTCCGGATTCCCCTCCTCTTGCGCCGATGATTGTGCGGCGGAGGGGATTAAGGGGTGGAGGTTCCGGAAACCTACAAACGCCCCGCTCTTGTCATCCGGCTCGGACGCCATGCGTTTCTTCCTCACTTTCGGCCGCCTGGGGCCGGCGGGCTCGAAAAGGCATCCGTCAGGGATGTCTTGTCATAGGTGTCAAGGATGTCATGTCATCGGACAGGAGAGGAGTTTCACCCGAGCTACTCAGTGCCCCGGCCTTCTGCTGACGACTGGTCCTGACTCGATGGTTATCCGGTCGAGCCCGGCGTACTTTCCGCGCTCGTCGGCTTGCTCTTCGAACTGAATGTCCAGCCCCGAATGGTTGGGGATGTCGCATAGCTCTTGGGCTATGCGCTGGGCAAGGCTTGTGACGGTGTCGGCGTTACCCGTTATGGGCCAACTCATGACCCGCGTCGAATCCGAGACGCCTCCGTTGCCGGCCATGTAGTCTTCACTGGGTTGAATGGACCGGCCGGCGAAAAACTCGCGAATCCTCTTTTCCCTTGCTGGCTCTTTCCTCGCTTCGACTATCAAGTTTGCGGTGACGACTCCGCCTTGCTTCCACAGCGCGAAGCCGTGTTGCCCGTCCGGAGTGAATATCGAGATCGTCGTAAACCAATTGTGAGAATCGAGGAGCCTCTGAACGTATGGCTTGAGGTGCGAGAGGCCGTCTTCGTCAAAGTGGTCTGGTGCGCGGTACGGCTCCCATTTCGATTCCAGAACCTTGCCGTTGGAGTCGAGCACCTGAATGAACCGCTCCGGACTCGCGCCGACATGGAAGCGCCTGCCGAGAAACCAGTAGCCAAGTCCGAAGCCGATCACAACTAGGACGCTTACAAGAGCCACCCATCGCTGACCAACCACTCACTCATTATATGTCTGGCGGCGTCTGGCGACCAACCTGGCTCGTTTTCGGCTCTGCGCCGTATCTCCGGCCAGGCATCGGCGTCCGATAGATGCGAGCTTATGATTCTAGACCTGCGAGGCGTCCTGCTCTGTGGCGCCATTCTCCACCTTGCCCTGCCATCGGAGCCCGGGCTGCGCGGGCCGGATGGCTTCGGGATGACGCCGGAGCAGTTCTGGCATCTCCCTTTTGGCACCGAACAGCGCATGCCGACGGCCGGCGATGCCGATGGCGATAGCCGGGCCGATCTCATTTCCCTTTGGCCAACCGGCGACGGCGTGATCGATCTTGCCCGCACCTCGGCTCTGGGCAAGCCGACTTATGGGAACGCGGCGCTGAGCGGGTTTGGCAGGGATGGGCTGGCCGGGGCTTGCGGGCCGTTCGTGAGGGCCAAGGCCGACGACTACCTGGCCGCCTTCGCGGATGGCTCGATCCGAGTCGCTTGGGGATGCCTGCGGGAACCAACCTTTACGAGCACAACGATCTTGACGGCCGGATTCCGTCCGACGAGTTGCCGGTAGCGCCGGTCAGGACGGCGGTCGCCGACTTCGACGGGGACGGGCGGGCCGACGTCCTCCTCGTCGACCGGCGCGGCGTCGGCCTGCTCCTCCACAACGAGGGCGACGCCACGACGGCCAAGTTCGCGGCCAAGCCGATCAAGGGCAAGTTTGCCGACGTCCGTCAACTCGCGGCCGGGATCCGAGCCGGGAGAGTTTTCGCAAAAGCCTTGACCCTGGAATACGTTCCACGGTTTATCCTCGAAGAAGTGAACTCGGAAGGTGAGCGAATGCTGCGCTCGGGAGAGTTGGCGGGCCTGGCTGGAGTCAGCAAGGACACGCTGCGGCACTACGAGCGGATGGGCGTCTTGGATGCGCCTCGGCGGACGGATTCGGGATACCGGCTGTATCCGGAGTCCGCTTTGCGCCGCGTGCGGATCGTGCGATCGGCCCTCGATCTCGGAATCTCCCTCCGCGATCTGGCGGATATTTTCGCCATGCGGGAGGCCGGAACGCCGCCGTGCGAGGAGATCCGGAAGCTTGCGAACAAGCGGCTGGCCGCCGTGGAGAAGCAGATCGACGCGCTCACCGCTCTCCGAGATCAATTGAGGAGCGTCGTCCAGGATTGGGACCGGCGGCTCGAAGGCCGGGGGCCGGGCGAGCCCGCGTATCTCCTGGAATCGCTCCTTCCGCAACCGGAGGAATCATGAAGATCGTTACCGTTTTCGTTATCGGACTCGCGTTCGGCGTCTCGTTTGCCCAGGATTGCCCGCAGATGAAAAGCTGCCCGATGATGCAGGGCGACCGGCACGCCCAAGGCGTCGACAAGCGCGGCGACAAGGCCATGGGCTTCAGCCACGAGAAGACGCAGCATCACTTCCGCCTGTTCAAGGACGGCGGAAGCATCGACATCGTCGTCAAGGATAACAAGGATCGAGACCAGGTGACGGCCATCCGGTCTCATCTGAAGATGATCTCCGGCATGTTCGCAAAGGGGGATTTTCATCTTCCCATGTTCATTCACGACCGCGTCGTGCCGGGCCAGAAGACGATGGAAGCCTTGCGCAAGCAGATCGCGTACTCCTACGCCGACTTGCCCAACGGAGGCCGCGTCCGCATCCGAACGTCGAATGCGAAGGCGATCGCCGCCATCCACAACTTCCTGCGCTTCCAGATCGGCGACCACCGCGCGGGGGATTCGGGCAAGGTCGAAGGCGGCTAATCCCAACGCGGCTTAGGAGCCGGCGTTACCATCCGAGGGCGACGTCATCCTGAGCGAAAGAACGAGCCTCGGGCGAAGTTCTGAAGTCGAAGGATCCCCGCATAAACGACGCGCTTGGTGCGGAGGTCCTTCGACTGCGCGGCTCGCAACACTCGCCGCTCGCTCAGGATGACGTCCCAATAGGTATGGGGCGGACACAATGACGGGCCCACAGGATGGCTCTGGCACACTCCGCCAGTGCCGCGGAGCCACGCGCTTGCGCGAATCGAGGCCAGATCGGCGTTCCCAGATGTGCGCGATTCGATGCTTTTGGGTTAACCTGCAGTGGAATCGGCCACGGAGCGGGAATGAGACAAATGGGTGCGGCAGGTGGCATGCTCTCTTCGCCGCCAACTAGGTGGAATATCGGTTAGGTGCCCGCGCGAATGACTCCTTCAGGCGAACCAGGCGAAATCGAAGCCAGGCTGGCACAACTATCCGGGATCGAGATCGAGCTGCTTTACGAGGAGGTCGCCCGCCGCGCTCAAGCGTACGTCAAGCTCGACAAGGTGGCCGTCGAAGATGTCCAGACCCGAGTCGTCCTGGCGTTCTATGAGGTTCTGAAGCAATCCCTCTCGGAAGCCAAAGCGATCCTCGAAGACTCCAAAAAACGATCCGCCTGGGTGACTCGCCAGGTTTCGATGGCGACCCGCTATTTCCTGCGGAATCGCGTCTCGCGACCGGATCTGCGGAAAAAGGCGCTCGACGAAGACTATGCCGATCTGGCCGAAACGATCGCCATCGACCTCAACGAGCCGCAGAGCACCATAGAGGGCGCGGACGCGATGCTGCAGGCCTACTACTTCATGAAAAGCCTGAAGCCAACCGATCTGAAGCTCTTCAACGCCGTTCTCGAAGGCTATGCGCGGGACCTCAAGGACTACGAAATCGCGAAGACGCTGAAAATCAGCCCGGCCACGTTTACTCGCCGGAGAAGGCAACTGATGGACCGTTTTTTGGCTTGGTCGAGATAGCGCGCATTTCGCCAAAAAACGTGAAAAAAACGCACCTGAGCCGCGCTCATTACTTATGGGGGAAGTCCCGCCAGCGGCGCTCCTCGAAAGAGACAAGCGAAAGGAATTCGCTTTTTAACTTCATAAGAATCTCAGGGATTGTGATTGAGATTCCTCGCAAAAATCGGAGTAATTTCCGCGTTCGAAAAAAGCTGAAATTTCTGGCCGAAATCCGCGCCTTTAACTAGTAGAGAGAGCGCAACGCAACCACTTGCCGCGTTGACGCCCTTACCAGGAGGCAAAAAGATGTATCCATCACAAGAAGAGTTTGCAGCGTCGTTTTCCGATCGAGATATCGAGCTTTTATGCGACAGCTTTGCTTTGCACGTCTCGTTGGCTCTTCCTCTCAAGGAGCGAGGCAAGGAAGCGCTCGAACTTGCCCGGAGTTACGGCCCATTCAGGGCTCGGATCGATGCAACGCTCGAACGGCTAGGTCATCCGGACGAGGACGGCATTCAAATATTGAGCGAATGTCAGGTCGCCAAGATTAGACAATTATGCGCGTCGGTAAGGCATGTCGTGACCGCGTGACGGCTACTCTCGATCCGCGCACCTGAGCAGCGCCGATCGAAAGAGTTTTTCGATGACCTTTTCGTCAGGCGTCGGACTCAGCTTGTGGCCATTGGCGACCTGCTTCTTATGGTATTCCTTGAGCAAAGTCCATATCTCGATCGTCGCGCAATGGCGCACGGTTTCGGGGATGGCCGCTATATCGATGAAGCCCCGGTCTCTCAGGTCGTCGAGATACTTGCGCACGGCCTGCAGCCAAGCCTCGGGGATTTCGCGCCGCTTCTCAGCGGCGGGTTCCTTCCGGGAAAAGAACGCCTTGATTTGATCGACCCAGATCTCGGCGTTCGCTCCCATGTCTTCTAGGAAAGCCGCCCAAGAGCCTTTCAGGCTTTCGATAATATCTTCGATAAAACCCCGGAATCCTTCTCTCACTGCATGCTCCAACTTCTTCCGTTGTGGGACGAGGATACTATTCAAGCAGAAACAGACCGGCTCTGTCTATCGGGCGTCGAGGGCTTTCGGCCGCCACAAGAGGTACGGAGCGTTGGGATTTTCTCGGACCGGGACGTCCAAGCCACGGCCCGCCGGTTCTCGGTCCCGACAATCGGCCCCTACGAGCGTGAGCAGAGCCGTTTCCGTGAGTTTCAGGCCTGGTAATACGACTAGCCGGTAGCCCAAGATTTGCTCATTAGTGCATAGGAATTGTTTCCTGGTATGGGTTGTCGAGCCCGCTTGGCCGAATCAATGCATGGCGGACCTTCGTTAGTGCGAACGCTTGAACCGTACTAGATAGCCCAGCAGAGGGCACGACGATTCGCCGCCGCAAACCTTTTGAGCCAAGGATGGCCGAGAAGGACGAGCGTCTCCGCTCAGAAGCAACGATGAATCGCAAGATGAACACGGATGTGACCATAGCGCCTGCCGACGCCGACTACCGGGAAAGCGCGCAGGGGAGTCGTGGGAAATACCGTCAGGCACGGCGGGCCGTGCTCGCCTACGTCGTCGTCGGGCTTGCGGCTTGCGCGGCCTCGATTTCCATCATCGTTTACCTCTCCGCGACGGCGGGAAGCGCGCGGGCGGCCACTCACGCCATCCAGGACCTTCAGCATCAAGTCGACCGGGTTGGCCGGTTGGAAGCGGAATTCGACGGTTGGAAATTCAAGGCCCCAGATTTCTCCATCCTCTCGAAGAGCCGCCTGAGAAGCCTCGACGGGGCCATCGACCGTCTGTCGGCCTACGATCATGCGACTCCGTCGATCGGTACCGTCCTTCGGCTGAGTCGCTCCTATCGAGATGGACTGGACCAGGAATTCGGGGCTCTGAACCGGGGGGACGTCGCATCGGCCAAGAAGGCGGATCGGGAAATCGTCGATCCCAGTTACGGCGAACTCTCGACCGCGCTGTCGCGAGCAGAGACCGAGATGGACGATCGTTCCGCCAACGCGCGGTCGCTGGCCGATGCCCTGACGCCGGCATTCCTCATCGCGGCCGTCCTCTTCGCTCTGCTCGGAGCCGTCGGACAAACGAGAGGGCAATTGGCGCGGGCTCTCGGCGAGCAGCGAACCCGTCTCCAAGCCGCGTCCGCGCAAGAGATCGCCAATGCCCACGAACAGGTGACGGCGATCCTATCCAACCTCGAAGTCTCGATTTGGTCGGCAGCCGCCGACGGCTCCCGCATCGAGTACCTGAGCGCCGGTCACGAGCAATTGTATGGACGCCCCGCCGAGGAGTTCTACGCCAACCCCGGCCTCTGGAAAGAAGTCATCCATCCGGAGGACGCCGAGGGCCTCGAAGAGAACATCGACGCCCAGATCCGCGAAACCGGCGAAGCGATCACGGAGTATCGCATCGTCCGCCCGAGCGGGGAGATCCGCTGGGCGGCCGGCCACATCAAGGCGGTGACCGATGCGGAAGGGCGCATCGTCAGGCTCAACGGGAGCGCCAAGGACATTACCGACGAAAAGTTGGTCGAACTGACGCTGAAGGAGAGCGAGCGACGCTTCCAGCGAGCGATCGCCAACGTTCCCGGCGTCCTCTATCAGTTTCGCGTCACCTCGGATGGAGCCTACTCGTTCCCGTATATGAGCTCTCGGTGCCAAGAGGTGTTTGGCATCAGCGCCGAAGCCGTGATCGCCGACGCCTCGTTGCTAATGGGCCGCATCGACCCAGGCGACCTGGAAGGACTGCCGCCGCTGATCGTCCAGTCGGCCACCAACCTGTCGCAGTTCCGTTGGGAATGCCGGTTCAAGATTGCTTCCGGCGACGAACATTGGTTCAGAGTGACGAGCCGGCCCGAGGCGGCGGACGACGGCTCCGTCGTGTGGGACGGAATTATCGTTGACATTACCGACGAGAAGAACGCCGAGCTTTTTGCCAGGGAAAAGGAAGCGGCCGAGCGGGCCAACCTCGCCAAGAGCGAGTTTCTCTCTCGAATGAGCCACGAGCTGCGAACGCCGCTCAACGCCATCCTCGGCTTCGGGCAGGTTCTGACGGTTGAGCTTGACGATCACCCTACGAAGGAGATGGTCGACTTCATCGTCAAGGGTGGCAGGCATCTCCTTACGCTCATCAACGAGGTGTTGGACATTTCGAGAATCGAATCGCGCACGATCCAAGTGTCTTGCGAGCCGGTCGAGGTGCTAGGCCTGTGCAACGAGGTTTGCGACTTGCTTGTGCCGATGGCTGCCGCACGAACGGTCAGCATAACGCCGACGCAGTCGGCCGATCGCGAGCTCTATGTCAACGCAGATGTCCAGCGCCTTCGGCAGGTGCTCCTGAACCTCGTCTCCAATGCGATCAAATACAATCGCGCCGGCGGCAAGGTCTCCATCTCGGTTTCGCCCGCCGAAGGCGGCCCGGTCCGGATTAGCGTCGCCGACACCGGTCGCGGCATCCCCGACAATCTGAAACCGCGCCTTTTCAGCCCGTTCGACCGCATCGGCGCCGAGCAGTCCGGAGTCGAGGGCACGGGCCTTGGCTTGGCTCTGAGCAAGAAGCTGGCCGAGGTGATGGGGGGAAAGATCACGATGGCCGACGCCCCAGGAGGAGGGTCCATCTTTACGGTGGAGCTCCAGCCCGCATCGGCGCCGACGGCTCAGGCCGACACGGAGACGATCAACTTCACCCCGACGCCGAAGCAAAGCATCGTCCTCTACATCGAAGACAACTTCTCCAGCGTAAGACTGATGGAATGGATTGCCCGTAAGACGGGGATCGTCCTCCATACGAGCAGCCAGGGGCTCTTGGGCTTCGAGGAGGCGAAGTCCCTTCAGCCCGACGTCATCTTCCTGGACCTCGACCTCCCGGACATCCAGGGCACGGAGGTGTTGCGCATGCTGAAGGCCTGCGGGGAAACCAAACATATCCCGATCATCATTGCGAGCGCCGACGCCAGCTCCAGCCGAATGGAGCGGGCTCTGGAGGCCGGGGCCGAACGCTACATCACCAAGCCGATCGAGGTTCTGGACGTCATGGAGGTTCTGCGGCGTTTCGGTGTGAACGTTCGGCTCGCAGCTTAGAGGAGTGAAGCACGGAAGGAAAGCCATTGACATGGAACTAGGAACAGAAATGGAGAAGGGCGGACGCGTCTTGGTCGTCGATGACACCGAGGCCAACGTCGCTCTGCTTAAGACCGTTTTGAATCGGGCCGGCTACGAGGTCACGTGCCTGCTCGCATCGGGCGGGGTCATGCATATCTGCCGCGCGCTCGAGCCGGAGCTCATCATCCTGGACCTCCACATGCCGGGCCTGGACGGGTTTGAAATCCTTGCTCAGTTGCGGGCCCTCGACGACAATACGGTGCGGACGCCCGTCCTCGTCTTCACGGCCGACCTGAACCCCGATTCGAAGCACCGCGCCTTGCGGTTGGGAGCGAGCGACTTCCTGACCAAGCCCGGCGACATCAACGAGATACAGCTTCGCGTCTCGAACGCGGTTCGAGCCCGGAGACTCTACCTTGGCCTCGAAAGGCTTAGCCGGGAGCTCGAAACCAAGGTGTGGGAGCGCACGAGATCGCTATGGGAATCTCAACGCGAAATCCTCGAACGGCTGGCCCGTACCGCCGAATGGCGTGAAGGCGAATCCGGGGAGCACGCTTGCCGAGTCGGCGAGCTATCGGCGCGAATCGCGCTGGAGCTCGGCATGCCTACCACCGAGGTCGAGCTCATTCGCCTGGCGGCTCCGCTTCGCGATATCGGCAAGGTCGGTATCCGCGACTCAATCCTCCTCAGCAGGGGCTTGCTCTCCGATAATCAGGTCGCCACGATGCGGACGCATACGACGATCGGGGCCGAGATTCTCCGAGGGGGACGCTCGCCACTGATCACTCTCGCCGAGAAGATCGCTCGCTACCACCACGAGCGATGGGACGGCATCGGGTACCCGGAGGGTCTGGCGGGAGAGGCCATCCCGATTCAAGCCCGGATCGTGGCCGTCGCCGACGAGTTCGATGCCTTGACCACCGGCTGGGAGGGCAGACGCCGCATATCCGTCAGCCAGGCGATCGCCCAAATCGTGAACGACGCCGGCAAGCTGTTCGATCCGGCCATCGTCGAGGCCTTCCTGCGGGTGATGACGGTCGAAGGCTTGGTCGAGATGGAAGCCGCCTGACGCGCCTCTCATCAAACGCCCGGTAACGCGTATTTGCGAAAATTCGAAATCACGCGATAAACTCTCTGAGCGTGAACCCTCCTCAATACGATCCGGAGCTGCAGGAATCGCTCCGGCTATTCAAAGCTGAGATATTCCAGGCCCTCGCGCATCCGACGCGGATTGCGATGGTCGAGCTCCTGAGGCAAGGCGAGTTGGTCTCCGGCGCGTTCACGGAGGCGCTCGGCATCGAGCCGGCCAACGCCTCCCAGCATCTCGCGGTGCTGCGGGACAAGCGGGTCGTAAAGAAGCGCAAGGAGGGTAACCAGGTTCATTACTCGCTCCGCGATCCGAGCCTCATCGAAATTCTCGACCTCTTGCGAGGCTACTTCGAGCGGGACCTGCGGGAGTCGTACGCGATGTTGCGGGAGATCGTAACCGAGGGTCAGCCCCGTTGAGCAAGGTCTCCGCCGTCTGGCTGCCGAAGTCTGTCATCGAGCTCCGGAACTACAATCGGGAGCGCTTCGTCGCGGACCTCCTGGCCGGCATTACCGTCGGCCTGGTCGCGCTGCCGCTCTCGATGGCATTCGCCATCTCGTCCGGAGTCTTGCCGCAATCCGGGATCTACTGCGCGATCGTGGCGGGCTTCCTGATCTCCGCGCTCGGAGGCTCGAAGACCCAGGTCGGAGGGCCGACCGGCGCTTTCGTCGTGGTGGTCGCCGGCATCGTCGCCAAGTACGGCACGGACGGCCTCTATATGTGCACGCTCATGGGCGGAGTGCTCTTGCTCGCCCTCGGCATCACCGGCCTTGGCTCCGCCGTCAAGTTCATCCCACGGCCAGTGGTGGTCGGCTTCACGAACGGCATCGCCGTGCTGATCGCGAGCACGCAGATCAAGGATTTCTTTGGCCTGAGCATCGCCAAGGTTCCGGGTGATTTCGCGGCCCGGATCGGAACCCTCGTCGAGCACTTCGGGACCCTGTCTGCGTCCGCGACCGCGCTCGGCGTGGGATCGTTGGTCGCCATCGTCCTCCTCAATCTGAAGGTCAAGCGAATTCCGGGGATGGTCCTTGTCCTCGTCGCGGCGTCGCTCGTCGCCTGGCTCGCGAAGCTTCCCGTCGAGACGATCCAAACCCGGTTCGGAGGAATCCCGTCGGGGCTGCCTCACGTGTCCATTCCGCGCTTCCGGCCTGAGCTGATCCCGGTCCTCCTCCCTTCGGCGATCACGGTCGCGATGCTTGGCGCCATCGAATCGCTGCTCTCCGCCGTCGTCTCCGACCGCATGTCGAAGGACAAGCACAACCCGAACGTGGAGCTCGTCGCCCAGGGCTTCGCCAACGTCGCCTCCCCGCTCTTCGGAGGCCTCCCGGCGACCGGGGCCATCGCCCGAACGGCGACCAGCATCCGTTCCGGCGCCACGAGTCCTCTCGCCGGCATCATCCACTCCGCCACCTTGCTGCTTATCCTGCTCGTCGCCGCGCCGATCGTCCAGCACGTCCCGCTTGCCGTGCTCGCCGCGATCCTCCTCGTGGTCTCCTACAACATGGGGGAATGGCGGGAGATCGGCGCCATTCTCAAGCTGACGAAGTCGGACATTTCGGTCTGGCTGATTACTTTTCTTCTCACCGTCTTCGCCGACCTGACGGTTGCCGTCGAGGCGGGCATGATCCTCGCGGCGCTGGTCTACATCCGCAAGGTCACGGCGACGACGACGGTCGCGGAGGTCACGCCCGAGTACATCGAAGAGGGCCTCGACCATAGCCTGCAACACAAGCAGATCCCGGCCGGGGTCGCCATCTACCGCGTCCACGGCCCCTTCCTCTTCGGATCGACCGACAAGCTGGATCTGCTCGAAAGCGCGATCGAGACGCTGCCCCCGGTGGTCATCCTCAGGCTGCGGAACATGACGGCGATCGACGCGACCGGACTGGCCGCCCTGGAGAACCTCTCCGAGCTGCTCCACGCCTCCGGCCGCCACCTGATCCTATGCGGGATGCGCGAGCAGCCCGAACGTCTCATGCGCCAAGTCCGGTTCACCCAGCACGTCGGGAAGCGGAACATCGTCGCCAACTTCGCGATGGCCCTGGGCCGAGCCGAGCGCATTCTCCAGCGCCACCAAGGCCTGCATATCGTCGGGCCGGAGCGGGCCATGAGCCCCGAGAGCGACTAACCCCAACACCGTCATGGTGTTGCAGGCGTCATCTTGAGTAGATTGTCAAGCTTCATTTGTCTTTTCTTCAGATGGGGAAAGGGCTCGTCGTGGCTTGGACGTCCACGTCCGAGAAAGCCTGCTTCGATTAGGGGCAAGCTCTCTCGGGTCTGGAGACCCAAGCCACGACAAGCGCATCCCAACTGGATAAATGAGCTTGACAGTCTGCGCAGGATGACGTCGCCTTCAGAAGGTTTGACGCTAGCCAAACACTGTGGAGGCTAGCTCCAATACTGTTTAGTTAAGGATAATCAGGCGTTCAATCGGTCTTGACGGCGGCCACGCCACCATTGTAAACAAGCGGCGCGACGGGATTCGAGTGAGGATTTAGATACGTCTATTTTGGTGCTTTCAGCATTTATGCTGGCGGATCGGAGAGGGGTCTGCTATAATAGCCATTATTGCGCCTAGTCGCGCAAAAATGGATTTTTCGAATGAGCCTAAAATCGTTGAAGTCTTGTCCAGCGATCACGGGAGCGGCAGAAGGATCGCCTCGCTTCCTCGAAACATGGGCGAACGAGGACACGCTGCGGCAGATCATCGTGTCGATGCCGGTTCCAATGTACGCCACCGACCAAAACGGCGTCATTACGATATTCAACGATCTGGCGGCGGCGATGTGGGGTCGGGAGCCCGAGGTCGGAGTCGACAAGTGGTGCGGCTCCTGGAAAATCTGGTGTCCGGATGGAAACCCGATGGATCTCAATCGCTGTCCGATGGCGGTTACGCTGCGGACGGGCAGGCCGGTGCGGGGCGTCGAGATCGTGATCGAGCGGCCGGACGGGCGCAAAGCTTTCGTACTGCCTCATCCGCAGCCGCTCTTCGACCGGGAAGGAAGGATCGTCGGGGCGATCAACATGCTCGTGGACATCACGGAGCAGAAGGAGGCGGCCCGCCGGCTGCAGCGCTATGAGCAGGTCTTCGCGAATTCGACGGAGGCGATTTCCATTATCTCGCCCGATGGGCAGTATCTGGAGCAGAATGCGGCGCACCGCCTCTTGACGATGTTCGACGACGAGGACCTCACCGGGCGGACGCCTGGATTCCACATGGGCGACGACGTGTTCGCCGAGGTCAAAACGACGCTCGAAACCGAAGGACGATTCCACGGCGAACTGAAGAGCCGGCACAAGGGCGGAAACGAGCGGGATATCGAGCTTTCCGCCTTTGCGGTGAGGGACGAAGACGGCGCGGCTCAGTGCTACGTCGGCATCAAGCGGGACATCACGGATCGCAAGCGGCACGAGGAAGCCCTTCGAAACGAAACGAGGGCCTTGGAGACGATCCAGAGGATCGGGTTGACGCTGAATTCCCAGCTCGAGCTCCAGTCCATCGTCCAGGAGCTGACCGATGCCTCCATGGACCTTATCGGGGCGGAGTTCGGCTCGTTCTACAGCTCGGACGGCGACGAACGCCGGCTCTTCACCCTTTCCGGCAATCCGTCCAACCAAGCGGACAGCTTCCCGGGCGGAGTCCCCGCCGACATCGTCTCACAAACCTTCAAAGGCGGCGACGCCGTCCGCTCGGACGATCTTGCGGCCGATCCTCGATGCCCCCATACCGAGGGAGTCGCGGGGGTTGTCAGCTACCTGGCCGTCTCGGTGGTGTCGCAGTCGGGAGAAGTGATCGGCGGCCTCTTCTTTGGCCATTCGAAGCCGGGGGTTTTCACGGAGCGGCACGAGCGCCTGATCAAGGGAATCGCCGCCCAGGCCGCGATCGCGATCGACCATGCCCGGCTTTACGGCCAGGTCCGATCGATGAACGAGGACCTGGAGCACCGGGTGCGGGAACGGACGGCCGATCTGGAAGCCGCGAACGAGGAGATGCGGGGCTTCACCTACTCGGTATCTCACGATCTGCGCGGCCCGCTTCGGGCGATCGCGGCGACGAGCCGGATGCTGATCGAGGACTACAGCCAATTTCTCGACGCCGACGGACGGGCGCTACTGCATCGCCAGGTGAACGCGGCGAACAAGATGGGCCAGCTCATCGACGATCTGCTCAAGCTTTCCCGCCTCGGCCGCCAGGAGCTGGCTCGCAGCACCGTCGACCTCTCCGCGCTGGCCGAGCTTGCGGCGCACCCGCTGGCCACGCAATATGCGAAGCCGTTGGAACTCCAAATCGAGCCGGGAATGGAGGCGGTCGGAGACGCCAAGCTCCTGTTCTTCGTCTTCGAAAACCTTCTCAGCAACGCTTTCAAATTCGCCAAGGAGGACGAAGTCTTGCGCCTGCGCGTGGCCTCGACCTCTGCGGATGGCGAGCGCGTCTTCTTCGTCGAGGACAACGGGACGGGCTTCGATCAGGAATATGCCTCGAAAGTCTTCCTGCCTTTCGAGCGATTGGTCCGGGACGACGAATATCCGGGCACTGGGATCGGCCTCGCCAACGTTAAAAGAATCGTGGAGCGGCACGGTGGAAAGGTATGGGCCGAAAGCCGTCCCGGAAGCGGCGCCTCGTTCTTCTTCACCCTGTAAGCCTTGTGAGGTTCGCAGGAAGAGATGAACGAACCACTCCCGATCTCCGCTCTGATATGTGTAGGAAAACGTCGAACCCCTGGCCTCGGGGCTTCATTTCTTGCGTCCAACCTTTCATTCGCCTATCTGCGACTAATGAAATCGTGCAAGCTGCGGACAGACAGGGCCTCCCATGCTCGCTCCAAATCGAGGAGGGGGCGTTGATCCGTTTGTCCGTCTTGCGGGAGGGCGCTGTACGCCGCTTGGCCTCGAGCGAACAGAAACAAGTCGTTGCCGCGCAATCGGGAGATCGAGAAGCCTTCGACGGGCTCGTCTCCAGCCACGAGCGAGAGATTCGCAAGTTCGTTTTGAAGCGCGTTCAAAAGGAGCACGCGGACGATCTCTTGCAGGACGTCTGGCTCGCGGCCTGGACTTCGATCGGCGAATTCGACAGCCGCAGCCGCTTCCGAACGTGGCTTTACGGCATCGCGATCAACAAGTGCAAGTCGTACTATCGGTCCCAGCAGCGCGGGGTGGCCCATTTGTCGCTGGACGACGTCATTCCGGAAAGGATGCGGTCGGCTCCGCCCGAATCCGATCTGGAGGCCATGCTGCCGAGCCTGCTGGAAATGCTGTCCGACAACCATCGCCAGTTGCTAGACTTGTATTATTACGGTGAATTGACCCTGCCGGAGATTTCGCGATTGTTGGATCGCAACTTGAACACGGTGAAGTATCAGTTCTATCGGGCGCATACCGAATTGGCTCAATTGATCGACGCGGGAGGAGCGAAATGAAGCATCTGGAAGACCAGGACTTGCTGTTGCTGGCTCACCGGTCGTTGGGCTTCGTTCAGTCTTTGTCCGCGCATCGCCATCTTGCCCGTTGCGAGAGTTGCCGGTCCCGCTACGCGCAGTTCGGCGCCCTCTCGCGGAAGGTGGCCTCCCTTGTCCGGCCGGGCCTGCCGACCTGGAAGCCGCTCGGGATGGCGCTTCGCACGAAGGTTTTGATTTCGGTCTTCCTCGGCTGCGTCGGACTCTTCGGAGTCGAAATGGCGGTCCTGCCACGAACGCCGGCCCCGGTCCACATTCCGATCCAGCAGATTGCCTCGCCGAACTGGCCGTCCTGCCCGGAGGGAAAGCCGGCCCCGAAAAAAGGGCCTGCGACGGCTGCCACGTTGCAAATCAATCCAAACGCTAAGGAACCAACCCGGCGCAAGCGGTAGCGGCGTGGTAATCTCTTGCTCTTCTTTTGGGCGGTTAGCTCAGTGGTAGAGCACTTCGTTCACACCGAAGGGGTCACTGGTTCAAATCCAGTACCGCCCACCATTCCAAGTTTCAATCAGGACAGACGGTGCCCCGGTTCTGACCTGTCGACAAAGGAAATGGGGCAAGGAATGGGGCATGTTAGCGGGTAAGGATCTTCATTAACGTGTCGTTCACGTAATAGAGCTCACGGCCCCGTTTGATCGGGCGCAAAAGACCAATCCTATGGAGTTCCTTTAGATACTCAGAGGCGGTTTGCCTCTTCGCGATATTCCTACTTTCCAAGAAGCGGATGCGGCTGTATGGCTGCTCGAACACCAGTTCGATGAGTTCCTTGCTGTAGCCGCGGCTCATTTTCGCTTTCGCTTCGGCAATGGCGGTGTCGAGGGCTTGCCGAATCTGTAGGACGCGGTTGCGTGTGTCAATTGCTGTCACCTCGAGGGCTTCAAGCATGTACACGATCCAGTCTTCCCAAGAGCCTTCTTCCGTGACTTGGCGAAGGCCGCTGTAGTAGTCCGCTTTGTGTTCAAGAATATGTCGGCTGAGGTACAGCACTGGCAGATCCAGCAGACCTCGATCCACGAGGTACAGGATGTTGAGCACGCGGCCAGTCCTACCGTTGCCATCCGAAAAAGGGTGTATGGCTTCGAACTGATAGTGGGCAACGGCCATTTTGATGAGGGGATCGGTCGGGTCGGTTGCATAAAGGAAATCCGATAGATTGTCGAGTAGCCGGCGGATGAATAATTCTCCGACCGGTGGAGTGTATATGGGGGCGCGAGTCCGCTCGTTGACGATTTGAGTTCCTGGCATCGTTCGGATGCCGATCGAAGCCTGTTTGATGATCTGCACTAATTCAACGAAAAGGGATGCGCTCAGAGGACGCCCATTCCTGAGGTGCTGAAAGCCGCACCAAAGGGCTTCCTCGTATCGCAAGACCTCTTTTGTGCTCGGGTCGCTCTCGCTGGGGTCGTCGCTGAAGCCACGGTATAGCTGGTCATTCGTCGTGACAATGTTCTCGATTTCGGAACTGAGCTTGGCCTCCTGCAGGACGATCGCCCGGATAAGCACTCCTTGGTATGGAATGAGCTGACCAATTCCCCTCAATTCGGCCAAAGCCTTGTTTGCGCCGATAGCCTTCTTCAGAGTCCGGACGGTTTCGAGATCTCTCTTGGGGGGCAAAACGGGCAAGGCGTTATAGGGAGTCTCGCGGTCAAATCCGCTCGCCAGCGGAAGCGTCATTTGAGAGTCATCATCACCGGAAATGTTCATGACATAAACATTATGGGAAGACGTGTCGAAAAATCGGCCATATTTCGACATGTTGTAGGGATATGTTTATTGCGTCGACACTTTCGCCGAAAAGATTTGGAATTCTTATCTTTTTCGACATGTTGTGGAAAACGAGCAAGGATCGAGAGAATTCGACGCCCTTGCGCAAGCCAAAAACCTTTGCAAAGCTTCTTGTTTCAGTTCTTTTGTCGACCGCGCATAGCTTCCGAACGCGCTGTGCAGGTTGTGAAGGGTCATCCCTCGAATTGAGTCTCTTTTCTACGTCGTCCACTCCCTGGCGAGATTGTTCATTCCGGACAGATCGGTAGCAAAACGTTCTGGACACCGCTATATAACTCACCTGCCCGCCCCAGCTCGTCAGCGGGCGGCGGTAGCCTTGGGACAGATAATTTGCGGCGAGCGTGTCCCGAGGCGTGGAGACGGCGAGCGCCGAGGATGGTCGCGGTAAGATGCGGGCCTATGCTGAGTTTCCTGGCGGCGATAGCGATCTTCCAGGCTCCGAAGCTCCAATCCGACGGCCTTTGGGGATACATCAGTATGAGCGTGACTCCGCCTCCGGCGGAGTACGGTTACGGCGTCAGCCTGTATTCGACCGCTTGGCCGCTGCTGGCGCGTCCCGTCGCGAACTTCCAGATCGGTCTCTGCTCGACCTGGATCTTGCCGGACAATCGATCCGTCGATTTCCCTCTCGTACCGCGCGGCACGGTCGCGAGGGATTCGATGCCCGAGCGCGGGCCGTCGTTCTGGACGGTGTTCCAGACCATCGAGGGAGGGCTCGGCTTCTGGGTGAGCAATCGGTATCCCGCGCCGACGGCGAAGTTCCGAATGAATGGCTCCGTCGACGGCTACAACCATGAGGTCTCCTCGCCGGGTTGGCAGTTCGGCGGCGAGCCGCTCCCAGGCGACCAGATGGGCATCGCGCAGCTCAGTTCGCATGTTCTCATTCCGCCGGACGGGGTGACGCTCGCCAAGGACACCTGCGGGCAACTGTTTGGCTACGCCTGGATGGCCCTGCCGCTCGTCTCGCCGACGCAGACGCCCGTCCCGACCGGGAATCAGTGCTGGACCGCCTTCTTCAACACCAAGAACTTCCGGGGGCCGGTCGCCTTCTATTTGCCGGTCGCTTGGACCCGCATGTCCCGAACTTATCCGCCGGCGGTTGGGCGGGGACTGGACGTCTTGCCCGGGCTGGCCGGGAGTGGCGCCATCGAGATCAACACGGTGCCCCAGTTCGTGAGCGACCCGATCGGCGGCGCGACCTACTCCCGAATCCCGACGCTGCAGTTTCCCGCCGACCGCAACGGGCGGACCGTGCTGATGCACAAGCTGACGGTCTATTCGAAGGCCGCTTTGTGGAACCAGGTCGCGGCTTGGGCGGCGGGAGGAAAGCCGGCGGCGGGGGCCTTCGACGCAAGGGGCGCGTTCCTCCCTGCCATCAAGGCGAATCCCCTCCATTTCACCCAGGGCGGAAAGCGGCAGGCGGTGACCGGTGTGGACCGGTGGTTCTCCACGCAGAGCCTCGACGACCACACATTTGGACTTCAGTGGAAGAAGTCGGTCCTCTCGCCTTGGAAGGGCGATCTTTGGAAAGCGGAGTTCCCGAACTACTTCAAGCGCCAAGGCGCGAGCGTCGAAGCGGTTTCGGCCGGCTCGACGCCGGAGACGACCGGTTTGCAGGCCGCCCAATTCCCGGAACCCGACCGGACGCGGTCCTACCTGCCTTCGGAGAATGGAGAGGGCGTCTGGAAGCATCCCGGTCCCGCTGCCGGCCCCTTTCAGGCGAAGCTCGCCGATGGCAGCGTCGTCACGTACTGCTGGTACCGATTCATCGACCAGCCGTCCCTCCAAGACGCCGGCCTGAGCGAGGCGGACAAGGCTCGTCTCCAGTCTCTGGCCGAGAAGATCCAACGCAACTGGACGATGGACAAGCCATACATGGCGCCCCCGGACCGAGGCGAGTTGGCGGCTCTCGATCCCGCCCTCATCGTCCATCCGCCGAAGGGGCTCGAATTCGGATACGTGCCGATCGCCATCCGCCAAGATCCGGGCAAGTAAGCCGGCCCGGAATCCCACTCGATACCCCTTGCGAGTGCACGCCTTCGATGCGCCTGCCGGCGTGAATCGCATCAAATTGGGCTTGCGAGCCCATGATTCGCGAAAGGTTCAAGCAGGCCCCAGACCCGGCTAACGCCGGGATAACAGAGCCAAGATGGCTCTGTCACACTCCGCCTGCCGCGGAGCCACGTGCTTAGGTCTGTGTTAACCTTCCGAAGGCGACGTCATCCTGCGTAGGATGTCAAGCTTCGTTTGTCTGGTTGAGAGCAGGAGGCATGCGCCCCCTCACCTGCTCCCTTCGGGTCGCTTTCCTCTCCCCCGGAGGGGAGAGGAGTTTCACCCGAGCAACGACAAGTGAAGCTTGACATGCTACTCCTAAGGACAAGGGCGCTTCGCGCCTGCGTCGCTGTTGCGACGGCTACAGGCCTCCGGGCTCCCATTTGTCATTCCTACACTTTCGGCCGCCCGGGGGCCGGCGGGCTCAGGATGACGCCTGGGCGCTCGGCGTCAAGAGCTGCCGGAAGACCTGCATCAGCTTGGCGACGATTTCCGAGCGGCGGTCGGAGTCGAACTCGTCCCAATGCTCGACCCACCATCGGTCGACCGCCTCGCCGAGGCCCATGACGCTGTCGATGAGGAGCGACATCGGCAGATCGTCGCGCACGACGCCGAGGACTTGGCCGCGGGCGAGGAGGACGCCCACCCAGTGGCGAGCCGCCTGAAAGGTATGGCGAGTCGGCGATCCCTCTTTCAGGTCTCCCCGCAGCCGGTAAAACATTCGCCCGAGCCTCAGATACCACGTGTTCTTGTTGGCGATATCCGTGACCCGAGCGCAAATCTGTTCGAGCTTGGGCCAGTAATCCTCCGCCGTCAGCTCCTCTGGGGCCAGGCCGCCGACCTCTTTGAACAGGTAGGCGATCGATCGCTCGACCAGAGTCGTGAAGAGGCTCGCCTTGTCGTCGAAATAGTAATAGAAGGAGCTCTTGCTCATGCCCGACTGGGCGAGGATGCGGTTCAGGGAGGCTCCGTCATACCCGTTCGCCTGGAATTCATCGGTCGCGCACTCGAACAGGCGTTCCTGCCGCTCCGGTTCGAGCCTGTCCAGCCGTCGAGACCCCATTGTTGGCATTCTAGCAGGGCTTCCCGTGGTATAGTGTGTACCAATCGGTACACACTAGCGGTACACAACGAGAAGGAGTCTAACAAACGATGAAACGACGGCGAATTCGAAATGTCGTGCTCCTGGCCGGAGCCATTATCGCGCTCGGCGGATGGTCCGGCCGTTCCCAGGTCGACGCCGCCTCCATCCTGAGAAAGGGCTTCGACAATTGGCGGAGCAAGACTTCCGAGTCGGTCGTCAAGATGACCATCCACCGCCCCGACTGGGTGCGGAGTCTCACGATGCGGGTGTGGACCGAGGGTCACGACAAATCGCTCGTCCGATTCACCGCGCCCGCCAAAGACGCCGGAAACGGGACCCTCACCGTTTCGGGCCGAACCTGGATGTACACGCCCAAGCTCAATCAAATCGTGGCCCTGCCGGCGTCGGCCATGAGCCAGTCCTGGATGGGGTCCGACTTCTCCAACGACGATCTATCGAAGACGGAAAGCCTGATCACCGATTACCGCAGCCGGATTCTCTCGACCGAATCGGCGGGCGGGCACAAGGTTTACATCGTCGAGGCGATCCCGAAGCCGGCCGCGCCCGTCGTCTGGGGGAAGCAGCTCGTCAGAGTGCGGGACGACGGCGTGTTCCTGGAGGAAGTGTTCTACGATCAGGACATGAAGGCGGTTCGGACGATGACGACCGAGAAAGTGGGCAGCATCGGAGGCAGGGCCTACCCGATCGAGATTCGGATGGCGCCGAACGGGAAGCCCGGCGAGTGGACGAGCGTGGAGACGGTGGAGGCCAAGTTCGACGTCCCCCTACCCTCCTACACGTTCACCAAGTCCAACCTTCAGAACCCGCGAGGCTAACCGGTGCTCCTTCGGCTCGCGTCGAGAAATCTTTGGAGGCAGCCGGTGCGGACCTGGCTGAGCATTCTGACCATCGCGCTCGCCTCGGCCCTGCTCGTCTTCAGCCTGTCGTTTCAATTGAGCTTCTATGGCGCGATGAAGGAGAGCTCCCTTCGCGTGACGGACGGCTTCGCCCAGGTGCAGCCCAAGGGCTATCAAGACGATCCCGACATCCGCAAGACCGTTGGAAATGCGAACGACCTGGCCGCGCGCATCGCCCGGATTCCGGGAATTGCCGCCGCGCCTCGCGGTAGCGCGTACGCGATCCTCGCGAACGGTCCGCGGAGCTTCGGCGCCGAGGTGCTCGGCATCGATCCGGCGCCGGACAGCGAGTTGACCACCCTTCACGCGAAGCTGAGCGCGGGCCGATGGCTCCGCGCGGGCGACTCCGGAGCGCTGGTGATGGGAGACGCGCTCGCCCGCAATCTGGGCGTGTCGCCCGGCGACAAGGTGAGCCTGGTCGGATCGGCGGCGGACGGCTCCATCGCCGCCGACGGCTTGGTCCTCGTCGGTGAGTTTCACTCCGGCATCGGCGATTTGGATCGCCAGGTTGCGGAAATCCCGCTGGCTCGCTTTCAGGAGACGTTCGCCCTCGGCGGCAAGGCGAACGTGCTTTTGATCGGGGGACGAAGCCTCGACGCGGTCGATCGGGCTCTTCCCGATCTTCGCCGGATCGCCAACCAAGAAGGCTTGGAGGTCAAAGACTGGGGAGAGCTGGAGCCGGCGCTAAAGCAAGCGATCACCCTGGACTTCTCGACCGGCATGATCTGGTACGTGAGCCTCATCGCCATCGTCGCCTTCATCGTTTTCAATGCGCTGCTGATGGCGGTCCTGGAGCGGACGCGCGAATTCGGGATGCTCCTCGCCGTCGGCATGCGGTCCGAGTCGATCGCGAAGATGCTCTGGCTGGAGCTGTGCCTGCTCGCCCTGGTCGGCAACGGCGCCGGGATCCTGCTGGGCGGCTCCGTCGCCTACTATTTCGAGAGGCAGGGAATGACCATCGGCGGGCTCCAGGGCGTGTTCGCCGATTGGGGCTTGCCGAGCCGGCTCTTCATCCACGTCACGCCCGCGAGCCTGCTCGCCGGTCCGGCCGCGATCACCGGAACCATCGCCCTTGCGGGAGGGCTCCTCTTCGCCAGGCGGGTACGCCGGATCGATCCGGCCGCCGCGATGGGAGGCCGATGATGCGAGTCTGGGCGACACTGTTGGCTCTTGCCTGGCGCAACGTTTGGCGGAACCGGCACCGCACGCTCATCACCCTGGCCGTCGTCGGGGGAGGCCTCTATTCGGTGCTCGTGCTGGCCTCCTTGATGGACGCTTGGGCCCGGTCGAGCGAAGAAACGACGATGATCTGGGTCACCGCCAGCGGGCAGATCCACGCGAAGGGCTATCGGGACAATCCGGTCGCCGCGAACGGCATGGCCGAACCGGACTCACGCCTTCTCTCCCAGCTCGAATCTCCCGAAGTGCGCGCCTGGGCGCCGCGCATCCGCGTTCAATGCATCGTGCAGAGCGAATATCGCTCGTTGCCGGCTAATCTCTGGGGTGTGGAGCCGTCCCGCGAGGAGGCGATCTCGGCGATCCCTCGCCACATCGCCGACGGGCGGTACCTGGAAGGGCCGGACGACGACGGCATCGTCCTGGGGAAGCGCCTCGCCTCTCGGCTCAAAACGCGAGTCGGCAAGAGAGTGATCGTGCTGGCCCAAGCGGCCGACGGCTCCCTCGCTCAGCGCGGCTATCGCGTCGTCGGCCTCTTCGCGGGAAACCTCGAAGTGGAAGATTCCGAAGTCGAGACGGGGCTGGCGGTCGCGAGGCGGACGCTCCATCTGGAGGGTCGGATTTCCGAGATCGGCTATGCCCTCCAAGCGGGCGCCAACCTCGGCTCGGTGACGGCCGGCCTCCAGTCGGCCGCGCCCGGCTTGGAGGTCGAGCCGTGGACGAAGCTCGCCCCGATGGCGGTCGCGATGGGGGAGCTCGCCAACGGCTTCGTGTGGGTCTGGCTCTGTCTGACGTTCATCTTCATCGCGATCGGAATTCTCAATACGCAATTGATGTCCGTCTACGAACGGCTCCGCGAATTCGGGCTTCTCCTCGCCATCGGCATGAGGCCGGCCCGGCTGGTGCTGGAGGTCGGCTTGGAGGCCGCCCTGCTCGTCGGAATCGGCGTCGCGGGGGGCCTTGCCGCCGCCGTGGGGACGGTCGCTCTCTTCGGGCGAGGCGTGGACCTCACGATCCTGGCCCAGGGAGCCGAGTACCTGGGCGCCGGGCACGTTCTCTACCCGTCGGTGAACTTGCGGGAGTTCCTGGAGGTGGCTTTTATCGTGTGGTTCCTGGGGGTCGCGGTGGCCCTGATTCCGGCCCGGCGAGCGGCGAAGACCGATCCGGCCGAGGTGATTGCCCATGCAACGTAACGAAGAACCCAACGCCATCGTCGTTTGCCGAGACCTCGCGAAGGTCTACAAGTCGGGCGCGCTCGAAGTGCCGGCCCTCAACGGCGTCGATTTGCGGATCGAGGCAGGGGAATTCTCGGTATTGGTCGGCCCTTCCGGCTCGGGCAAGACGACGCTCCTCAACATGATCGCGGGGCTCGACCGTCCGACCTCGGGCTCGGTTTGGGTCGATGGCCAAGACCTCGGGGCGCTCGGCAAGGGAGAATTGGCCGACCTGCGCCTTCGCAAGATCGGGTTCGTATTTCAGGCGTACAACCTGATCCCGGTGTTTTCGGCGAGCGAGAACGTAGAGCTGATTCTCAGCCTGCAACACGTGGACGCGGCGGAGGGACGCCGGCGCAGCCTGGAAGCCCTGAAGAGCGTCGGACTGGAGGGCTTGGCGGACCGGCGGCCGCAATCGTTGTCCGGCGGCCAGCAGCAGCGAGTCGCCATCGCGCGAGCCCTCGTCGCCGGCCCCTCGATCGTGCTCGCGGACGAGCCGACGGCCAACCTCGATTCGAAGACGGCGGAAGAACTGGTCGCCTTGATGAAGCGGCTCAACGCGGAATCGAACGTGACGTTCTTGATCGGGACCCACGACGCTCGGGTCACCGCTCATGCGAAACGGCAGATCACCCTGGTCGATGGGAAGATCACATCCGACGAGGCCCTGGCGGGGAGCGCATGAAGCGGCTCGCCGCATTTGGCCTCGCCCTCGCCGCTTGCCCCGCGTACGGGCAGATTCATGGGCGGTTCTCCGTGATCGGGACCGGCGGCTTCTCTTCTTCCAACAGCCTCGACGCCTCGCTCGGCTACGGCGATTGGGCGGAGTTGGCGACCGACTTGCGGCTGACATGGACTTCCCGCCGGTCGAACTGGGACTACCAGGTCCACTACGACGTTCTCGGCGACTTCGGAGGCGGAGCCATCCTCAAGCGCCGCCGCGCCAAGCTCCTGCCCATCGTCTCGCCGCCGCCTCTCTTGGATCTGACAAGCCATTTCTCCACCGCGGACGGGGCACAGGCGAGCGGCACGATCGACCGGCTGGCGGTCGGTTATACGACGCCGAAGCTCGTCGTCCGACTCGGCCGGCAGGCGTTGAGCTGGGGCGGCGGCCAGCTGTTCCATCCGATGGACATCGTCAATCCCTTTCCGCCGGACGTCGTCGACGCCGAGTATAAGCCGGGCGTCGATATGGCCTTCGCCCAATGGCTCTTCGCCGACGGCTCCGATCTCCAGTTCGTCGGCGTCCCCCGGCGCTCCCGGATCGGCGGGCCGGTCGAGGCCGGGGCGAGCACGGCGGCGCTGCATCTGAGCAAGGGAGTCGGGAACCTGAGCACGGAATGGATCCTCGCCTACGACTATGGCGACTGGACGGCCGCCGCCCGGGCGAACGGCCCATGGCGGGGCGCAACCTGGAATTTCGAAGCTCTCGCGACCGGCGAGAAGGCCGGGGCTACGAAGCTATCGGCGCTGGCGAACGTCGAGGACGCTCTCACTCTGTTTCGCCGAAACGCGACCATCTTCGCCGAGCTTTACCGCAACGGATTCGGGGTCGGCAGCCGGGGCCGGTCCTACGATTCCCTTCCCTCCGACCTGGCCCGCCGCCTCGCCCGCGGCCAGCTTTTCGGCCTTGCGAGGGATTACTTCGGGTTCGGCGGCACGCTGGAATGCACGCCGCTGGAAACCCTCACCGGATCGCTGATCGTCAACCTGGACGACGGCGGGCTGTACCTGGCCTTGCAGGAGGATCGTTCTCTGAGCGACGAATCGGACCTCCTCTTCGGCCTCCAAACTCCGATCGCCCGGCGCGGGACCGAGTACGGCGGGCTTCCCACGACCGGCTCCGGCCCGCCCTACGACGCGGTCCCGGCCACCGTTTTCGTCCAGTATCGAATCCATTTCTGAGGCGACTTGGTAAAACGGTGAGATGGACTCGCTCTATGACCAGATCGGCGGATTCGACCAGATCCTGGCCCTCACCCGGCGCTGGCATGCGCTCTGCCTCCAAGACCCGGTCGCCGCGCATCCTTTCGAGCACGACCTGCATCCGAAGCACGACGAACGGCTCGCCGCGTATCTCGCCGAGGCCTTCGGCGGGCCGGCCCTATACACCGCCGGCTACGGCGACGAGACTTACGTGCAGCGGATCCATGCCTGCAACGGCGTCCACGTCGAGCTGGACGAGGCCTGCCTCGCCGCCTTCGACCGCGCCCTCGCCGACGTCGGGATCGCCGGCTCCTCAGCGGCCGCCGCCTCCGCCTACTTCCGCCGCGCGACCGAGGAGCAACGCGCCTGGTCGGCCAACGATACCCAGGTGCCCGACGGCCTGCCGTTCAACTACATGTGAGGCCCGCTGGGAGCGCGAACTTCAGTTCGCATGCCGAGCTTCAGCTCGGCTCCGACGAGGCTGCGTCATGGTGTTTGGGGCGTCATCCTGAGCGAAAGAACGAGCCTGTGGCGAAGTTCTGAAGTCGAAGGACCCCCGCAAAAACGGTGCGCTTGGTGCGGAGATCCTTCGACTGCGCGGCTCGCAAAACTCGCCGCTTCGCTCAGGATGACGTCCCCCCGACGCCGAGAATTTCGTTTCCAGAACCGCAAGGACCGGTAGAATCACCGGCCCGCAACCGGCCAATGAGTACGCTATGGCTGGCATCGTCTACAACCTCGAGCTGCAGCTCGACAATGGCACCTTCCTCGTGAACACCCAGGACGGAAGGCAGTATGTCCGGCCCGCGTATACCTACGCCTCGGACGGCTATTGCACGAACCACAACGCCTCGTGCCTCGACGAGCCGGGCTTCCGCCGAGCCTATGCCCAGGGGATCCAGACCGGGCATCAGTTCGGCGACATCGACTTGCGCTGGCGGGTTCACCAATATTGCTGGGCAGCCTGGCATGCCAAGCACCTGGAAGGGGCGTTCGTCGAGTGCGGCGTCAACACCGGGATCTTCTCGGTCGCGGTGATGAACTACATCGGCTTCAACCACCTCGACAAGGACTTCTATCTCTTCGACACCTTCGAGGGACCGCCGGCCGACCAGTTCACGACGGCGGAGCGCGCGATGGGATTGGACAAGGTTCACGACGCCAGCTATCCCGAATGCTGGGCTCTGGCCCAACGCAACTTCGCGCCCTTCCCCAGGGCGCATCTCATCCGCGGACGGATACCGGCGAGCCTTGCCGCCGTCGACATCGACCAAGTCTGCTACCTGTCGATCGACATGAACGCGGTAGCCCCCGAGCTTGCCGCGATCGAGCATTTCTGGCCGAAGATGGTCACCGGAGCCGTCGCCGTGCTGGACGATTACGGCTGGCTGCCTCACGTCAACCAAAAGCTCGCCCTCGACCGCTTCGCCGAGCGAAACGGCGTGAAGATCCTCAACCTCCCAACCGGTCAAGGAATCCTCATCAAGCCCTGACGAACGACAAGAACGGTTTCTCTCCCCCTCCCGGATGATTGTGCCGGGAGGAGGAAGGGGCTATTGCGAGTCGCTTCCCCTAGTTCTCGACGAGGATGACGTTGTACGGAACCTGATCCTGGCCGACGCCGAAGCAGAACATCACGTACTTGCCGTCCACGACGTTGATCGCCGCGACGAGGGATTCCGTTCCGCCGGAGGTCGTCAGAGTGATCGTGCACTCGCCGGGGTTCGGTTGGCCGATGAAGTTGACGGTCACGCCCGCGCCGTCGTCATACGTTCCGGTCTCGACGCCGTTCGGGTTGGCGTAGCCGACGCCGTGGAGGGTGCCGTTTCCGTTCGG
The DNA here is from genome assembly GCA_035545155.1 of Fimbriimonadaceae bacterium. Lineage (GTDB taxonomy): Bacteria > Armatimonadota > Fimbriimonadia > Fimbriimonadales > Fimbriimonadaceae > JAEVZK01. The sequence continues at coordinate 126,580 of DASZYX010000005.1, forward strand.
GGTGACCGAGACGCATTGGGTCTTGCCCTGGTTAATGAGAAAGCCTCGGTAGGAGCGGCTGGCGAGGTCGGCGAAGTCGATGTTCGCAGCCGGCTGCTTGACGCCGATGACGCCGCCCGCGTTGGGGCCGTAGTCGAGCACGCAGACGCCGGTGGGCGACATCGCGCCGGTTGCCGTCATATTCCCGCCCTGCGTGTCGTGATCGGTCATCAGGCCGTTGTCGCCGGTGATGTAGCTCGGGCTGTCCGAAAGCGCCGTCCCGTCGATCGCCCACCGGTGCGCGGTGCCGGTATAGGCGTTGCCGGAGACGTCGTAGGTCACGTGGCCGTAGGCTTGGCTGGTCACCGGATCGAAATTCAATCCGCCGACGGCGACGAAGTTAAAGCTCACCTGCGGGCCCGCCGGATTCGAGCCGAGGCATCCCGCGACGACCGGCCGCAAGGCATCGTCGCCCGCCATCTTCAGCATCAGCGCCGTGCCGGGAACCTCGACCGCGTAGGCGGACTGCCCGAGGGTGACGTTGGGGTCGTCGGTGGAGGTGAGTTGCAGCTTCAGAAAGCCGGTGGCCAATACCGACTTCGTGCCGGCGTAGTGCAAATTCTTCGTCTCGTTCGTGGCCGTAAACGTATTGCCATCGAACGCCCAATCCCAAACGTCGCCCGGCCCTTGGGTTCCCAGGTACTCGTGGCTCGCATTCACCGAAACGCCGCCGCCGCCGCATCCGATGAGGAGTGCCGCAATGCCCGAAAGAAAGAAGAATCTCTTCATGGGGGAAAACTGCCATGCGTGCATGGGTCCGAAAGCAGGCAAGAGTGCGAGCGTGAGCCATTATTGGCCTCATCATCGCAAGGAATCGTTTTCGCACATGCATGTTTGCGCGAACGGGACGTGCAACTCGATCCGTGCCAAAGCCGTAGGGTGGCCATGAGGTGCTTGATCGCGTTCGTCTTGGCGACTCTTCTGGCCGGCTGCTCCGAGCAGAAGTCCAGTGCTCGCCCGGCGTGGACGATCGAGCGCGACTGGCAGGCATTTCCCGCCTCGACGACGAGCGGGGCCGCCGAGACCATGTGGGGCGGCGCCCACTTCCGATTCAAGCCGGACGGCACGTTCCTGGAATACGGTGGCCTGCAGATGGCGGGCCGATATGCGGTCTCAGGCGACAAGGTCGCTCTTTCCCTGGATAAGATGCTTGGCGTCGACTCTTACTTCATGGATGCGAAGATGGCCCCCTTGAAGGCCGTTGGCGGTAATGAATTGCCGAAGAGCGTCGAACTGAGGATCGATAGCGGTGGGAACCTCATCCTAAGCAAATTCGGCATATTGACTGACAAGGTCGTCTTTCGGCCGGCCGCGCCGCAAAGCATCGAGGACGAAGTGCGGACCATTGCCCATCCGCCCGATGACCAAGGGGGGAGCGAAGGGGAGAGGCTTTGGGACGATATCGCGAGTCGGAAGAAGGAGAGCGTAAAGCCTTTGATCCGCCTTACCCGCGACCCCGACCGAGACGTCCGATGGTGGGCGATCAGTTTTCTCGGACAGACCAAGGATCCTCGGGCGCTGAAGCCGCTCCTCGATCTCTGCGCATCGGCCGACAAGCGGGCCGTTCGAGAGGCAGCGGAAGCTCTTGGCGACCTTGGGGATCCCCGGGCCGTCGCTCCCCTGCTGGCTGCCGTGCGGGCGAAGAAAGTCGATGAATACACTGCCGGGCAGGCACTCGGCAAGATTGGCGACAAGCGGGCCGCCGCCCCCCTTGCTGCCATGCTCGCCGGATCGAAGCATCCCCAATACCTCCTCGATGGAATCGGCAAATTAGGCGATCCCTCCGTCCTTCCCGAGCTCCGTAAGTTGGAGACAACGAAGGATCCCATGGTGGAGATCAGCCTTGCCGCCGCAATCGCCAAACTCGATCCGCGCGATCCTTATCCGAAGAGCAAAGTTCCGGACCTTATCAAACTGAGCCAGTCGGGCGACTGGATGCGGCAACTCGATGCCGTTCGCGCTCTGATCGCCATTCGGGATCCCCGCGCCAAGAGCCAGTATCTCCGCCTCCTGCACGATCCGACGTCGACGGTACGGCGCGACGCGATCGGGGCTCTCGTCGATATCAACGCAAAGGACGCCCTTCCCGGGATCAAGCCGCTGCTGATGGACGACGACGAGCAGGTTCGCGCCGCCGCCCAGCGAGCCGCCCGCATTTTGGCTCGCTAGTCAGACCTAGGGCGGGCGCCTACCAGGGTGATACGCAGCGAAAACCAACCTCGGATGGCCCGGGCTCCTCAGAATCCCGCTTTGCCGAGCGCGTCCCTCAGTGCGGGCAGGTTGAAGCCGACTCCGACCCACAGAACCTCGCCCGATGGCGAGATCAGCACGTTCGTCGGGTAAGCGTTGATCCCGTAGGCCCAGGCCACCTCGTCGACGTCGGCGCGCTTGTCGTGCCTGGCGATCAGAGGCGTCATCGGCAGCTTCTCGCCCCGGAAGTAGACGCGGATCTGGTCGGAGGCGTCCATCCCGTTCACGCATAGAACGGCCAGTCCGGCGTCCTTGGCGGAGGCGTAGAGCTTGGCGATTTCCGGCATCTCCGCGCGGCAGGGCGGGCAGCCGAGGAACCAGAAGTCGAGGAGGACGCCCTTCTTCGTCTTCAGCATCTCGGAGAGCCTGACCTGGCGGTTGGTCGAGGGGTCGGTCGCGGTGAAGTCGGGGGCCTTCGCGCCGACGACTACGAGCGGCGGGCGCTCCGCGGCCTTCATGGTTTTGCCCGGATCGTAGGCGAAAGTCGAATCCGGAATGCGCTGCCCTCGCCGAATGTCGCTGAGGAAGGTTGTGGAGGTCGTCCAAACCCACTCCTCCTTCCGATTGCCGTCGGGCAGTTCGGTGATGGAGAGCATCCGGCGCTTGGTTTCCATTCCCTCCACGAGGTCGTCCCGGTCGACGAAGAATCGCACATAGTCGGTCGGGCCTTTGAATTCGATGATCCGGAACTTGGCATCGCCGTCGTTATCGGGCGGGACGATTTCGGCGGGGCCCGGCTTGTCGACGAGCACCTTGGCCGCGTCCTCCAGGTTGCCGGTCATGTACACGTAAGCGAGAAACTCGTTCATCTCCGCGAGGCGGAGATTCTCGGGCGTGGCATCCTGCTCCTTCGAGGTCGCGGGCGAACCCGGCCAGTGGCGCTCGGACCAAATCTTCTTGCCGTTCGAGATGTAGAGGCTCGCGTAAAGCGGGCCGTTTTGGATGCGGAAGCGGTCCGGCCGGGCCAGATCGAGCATTCCGACGGTGCGGCCCGAGCTGCCTCCCGAGGTATCGACGCTCGTGTATTTCGCGTGCAGCGTCTCGCGCTTGGCGGCCTGGGCCTTCAGGCTCGCGACGAGCGCCGCCGCCTGGACATGGCTGCGCATCTCCTGCACCTTGTGGTACCCGGCTCCCATCAGGGCAAGGCCGGCGGCCGAGGCGGCCGCGAACTTGAGGACCGCCCAGCGGATCGCCGCCGCGTTCGCGGCCAGCAGAGCCTTCACCCGCGGCCCCGCCACGGTCGGCCTGGCGAGGGGAATTTTTGGGTTCAGAATCTCGGTCAGCCCTGCCGCCGTCAGGGCGTAGCCGGCCGTACCGAGCGACTCGCGCAGGTTCGCCAACGCCCGGTTCACGCGCATCCGCACGCCATCCGGCGTCTGACCAAGCTGCGCCGCGATCTCTTCGAACGAGCAGCCTTGCACGAAGCGGAGCAGAATCGCTTCCCGCTGCTCCCGGCTCAGCTTTCCGATGCATTCGTTGAGCGCATGGCTCAGGTTCGGGTCTCGCCGCGCCGTCCGCCGGGACAGCGCCTGCGCATATCGTTTCAGGTTCATCAGCCTTCGTGCCTCCACCTTTCGGGCGTTTTTTGCCGTGAACACCGAAGTCGCGAAGATCCAGCAGGCGAGAGAGGTTTCTGCGCTCATGCTCTTGGCTCGCCGGGCGAGGGTCGCGAAGACGGCCGCCGCACAATCCTGCGCCGCCTCATGCTCGCCCAGCTCCCGGTACGCGGTCCGATAGGCCAGGTTCCAGTAGCGCTCGCAGAGCGCATCGAAGGCCTCCCGGTCCCCGGACTCGGCATACCGCCGCAACAACTTCCCGTCGTCGGTGTTCGACATTGCGGGAGAGAGATGTCCGGCCGGGCGGGAAAGCGAACGCATTACTTTCTGAGACCTATTCTCCCACGGGTTGGGGATGGAGGTTCCGGAACCTACAATCAGGCCTCAACTACGAGTTTCCGGAACCTCTACCCTCTGGCCTCCTCCTCCACCGTACAATCATCGGCGCAAGAGAAGGGGAGAGAAGCCCTCTGCCCACGTAAAATGGAGCCCATGGTCAAGAATGTCAACACGATCCTCTGCGAGGTCGCGGACATGAACCGCGCGGTCGCCTTCTACCGCGACTTGCTCGGCTTGACGCCGGGCGTGTCGAGTCCGTTCTGGTCGGATTTCTCGGTCGGCGGCATGCGGATCGGCCTCCATCCTCCCTTTCAAGGCGGCATGAAGGAGCCGAGCGGCGGATGGATTCTCGGCATCGAGGTCGACGATCTGAAAGCCCTGCGCGCGATCCTCGAAGTGGCGGGCACGAAGTGTGAGGACTACCATGACATTCCCGGCGGCAGCGTCATGGACTTCCACGATCTCGACGGCAACCCGATCCAGGCGATGCAAACCGGGGTCACGGCCAAGGACCTCGCCTAACCGCGTGGTCGTCCCCACCGAGGCGGATATGCGCGCTCTCGGCGCTCGGATGGGCCGCGAATGGCGAGCGGGTGATCTGGTCTTTCTCGAAGGACCTCTCGGCGCGGGCAAGACGACTTTCGTGCGCGGCCTCCTCGAAGGGCTCGGCGTCACCGAGCCGGTTCGGTCGCCGACTTACAATCTGTTGCAAACCTTCGCCACCGATCCGCCGGTTCTGCACGCCGACCTCTACCGCGTCGCGTCCTATGAGGGGATCGGCGTCGAGGACTACCTCGACACCCACCTCTGCCTAATCGAATGGCCGGATCGCGCGGCCGGCCTTGCCGGCGAGAACGAGGTGTGGCATGTCCGCATCGGCTTCGCGGAAAAAGGTCGCGTCGTGACGATTACGGGCCCACAATAAGCGTCATGGGTAGAGAGGTGCAATGCGTGGTCCGCCATGGGGGCGGGAGCGCGGAGGTCAAGGCGCTGCTGGAGACCGAGGCCGTCATCCTTCGAGGCGAGATCAAGGCGACGATCCCGTTCGCAGGGCTGAGCCGGGTAGAAGCCGTCGACGGCGTGCTTCATCTGGACGACACATCGCTCGACCTCGGTCCTCAGGCCGCGAAATGGGCTGACAAAATCCTCCATCCGCCGACCCTGCTCGACAAGCTCGGGATCAAGCCGGGCATGCGCGTCGCCCTCTTCGGCTTCGACGACGCCTCGTTCCTGGCCGGCCATCCATTCGAGTCCTCGGCGACCGGCAAGGAGTGCGATGCGATTCTCTATCGTGCGCCGACTCTGGCGGAGTTAAGCGCACTCGGACAGATTGCCCACGCGGTCTGCGAGAAGACGGTGCTATGGATCGTCTATCCGAAGGGACGGCAAGACATCAAGGAGAGCGATGTGTTCGCTCACGGAAAGGCCGTCGGCCTGGTCGACGTGAAGGTCTGCAAGTTCAGCGAGACGGAAACCGCCCTGAAGTTCGTCCGCCGAAAGTCGTAGCATCGCCTTTCGGCGATGCGTCGCATGGGCATCCTGCCCGTGTCCGCGATAGTAAACTCGGCGCATGGCCCTTCGAGTCGGCATTCTGTCGGTCGCGCACATGCATGTGTGGGGATATGCGGGAGGGCTCAAGCGGCCCGACGTCGAGATCGTCGGCGCGTGGGACGACCATGCGGAGCGGCTTGCCAAATTCTGCGAATCCACCGGCATTCCGAGCTTCGCCGACATCGACGACTTGCTCGGCAAGGTCGACGCGGTCGTCATCACGAGCGTCAACACCAAGCACGCCGAGCTGGCGACGAAAACGGCCGAGGCCGGCAAGCATATCCTGTGCGAAAAGCCGCTCGTGACGAACGAGGCCGACGCCCAGGCCATGCTGAGAGCCGCGAAGAGCGTGAAGGTGATGACCGCGTTCCCCTGCCGCTACTCGCCTGCCTTCATCCGTCTTCGCGAGCGAGTCGGAGCCGGCGAGATCGGCGCCGTCAAGGCGATCTGTGCCACCAACCGGGGCCGATGCCCGTTCGACTGGTTCGTCGAGAGAGCGGCGAGCGGCGGCGGCGCGATGATCGACCATACCGTCCACGTCGCCGACCTTCTTCGCACCCTCCTCGGCGAGGAGCCGGTGCGCGTCCAGGCCCAGACCGGCAACAACATGTACGGCCAGGATTGGGATGATACGGCGATGCTCACCATCGAATTCGAGAGCGGCATCTTCGCGACCCTCGATTCGAGCTGGTCGAGGCCGCCGAGCTACAAGACCTGGGGCGACGTGACGATGAACGTGGTCGGCGAGCAGGGCGTCATCGAACTCGACATGTTCAACCAGGCCATCGATCGATATGCTGACGGCAACGTCACCCACACGCTGGCGGGTTATGGCAGCAATCTCGACGCCGGACTCGTGGACGATTTCGTCCGGGCCTGCATCGAGGACAAGCCGACGCCGATTACGGCATGGGACGGCATCCAGGCCGCGCGGGTCGCCATTGCCGGCTATGAGAGTGCGGCGAGCGGGCAACCCGTCACCTTGTGATGGATATCCGGAAGCTCCACGAGGACAACCGCGCCGGTTGGAACGAGGGCGCCGAGGCGTACGAGAAGGACATCGACGCCCAGATCGAATTCCTCCGCAACGGCGGCACGAACTTCGTCCGTCCGGAATACGTTTACCTGCGCGACCTTCGCGACTGGTGCGGGCGGGCGATCCATCTGCAATGCGCGGGCGGCACCGACACCCTTTCCCTATGGAATCTCGGGGCTCGCGAGGTCGTCGGCGTCGATATCAGCGACCGGATGATCGAGGTCGCCCGCCGCAAGGGCGAGGCCATCGGCGCGAACGCGAAGTGGGTCCGCAGCGACATCCTCGAAACGCCGCACGAACTGGACGGGACCGCCGACCTCGTCTATACCGGCCGCGGCGCGCTCTGTTGGATGCAAGACCTCCGGGCCTGGGCGGATGTGATCGTGCGCCTCCTCAAGCCGGGCGGCCGGCTGTATGTCTTCGAAGGCCATCCGATCTGCTTCGTGTGGGATTGCGCGGCGAGCGAATACCGCCTCGATCCGGTCTACGGCGACTATTTCACGGATCAAGTCTTCTCGGAGAAGGGTTGGCCGGAGACTTACATCGGCGATCTCGGCAAGCCCACGGAGGAGCACGCGACCAAGCACGAGCGAAACTGGCGGCTGGGCGACGTCGTCACCATCCTCGTCGAAGCCGGCCTGCGGCTCGTCAAGCTGGAAGAGCACCCGGACTCCTTCTGGGACGGCAATCCGAATATGCCTACCGACACGCTTCGCCGCCTGCCCCAAACCTTCTCGTTGTGGATGCAGAAGTGACGAGAACCGGGCCGATTCCGGAGATCGGAAGCGATGAACCCGCCACACCCGTCGCGAAGCGACCTTCGGAGTGCTGAAGCACCGCTTCAGCCTTTCTTGCCCAATACTGGGTTAGTTTCGACTATTGGACGGTTCTCGTTCCTCGGACCCGGAGGTCCAAGCCCCGACCAGTTGTTCCCGCTTATCTCACCCTTTCCGCGTCATTATGGAAGCAGGAAAGGCGGAAGCTTCGCTTCAGCACTCCGAAGGTCGCTTCGCGACGGGGCTCGACTCCGTTCGTCTCTTGGGCGAGTCTTTACCGGCCCTTGACCAGCCACTTCACTTCCTGCCGGAGCGCCCTGAGCATGCCTTTGGCGACGGCGACGAGGGGCGGCGACTTGGTGAAGGCGGCGGCGATGGCGTAGAGCGTACGGAACGAAAAGCGCGGCTCATTCGAGATCGCGTAGATCGGCTCCCAGTAGTCGGGACGGAATTTGGCCTTGAAAGCCTCGAGCCCGGAGAAGTTGTAGAAGCGGCGGCCGTGAGCCCGCACCCAGGCCATCAGCCAAGCCAGCCAAACCGGATTGCCGACCGGCTTCGGCGCGCCTTGGCTGGAGAGTGGGACGAGCCCCATCGTCACGTAGGTCGAGCCGCTCGCCGCCATCGACCGAATCGCGAAATCGACCATCAGCTCGACGGTGCCGTTCGGCGCCGCCCAGCCGCGGACGAACTGCTCGGTCAGCCAGCCGCTCCGCACCGGAATCGGGGAAGCCACGAGGAAGCCGACCACCTCGCCGTGCACCGAGGCCACAAAGACGCGGCGACCCTCCAGCAGGCTCAGCGTCTGCGGCTCGACGAGGAAGTGAAGCGGAGGCAGGCCGCGCGTATCGAGCCATTGGTCGAGAACGCGGTGAAGGGCCGGGTTGCCGTTGGCCCGCTCGATCGGCCATTCCTCGACGACGACGCCCTTGTTTCGCGCCCGGTTGAACTGCTGGCGCAGGCTCGGGACCCTGCTAGAGTTCTCGGCCCACCGCTGGGGATTCCAAACGGGCTGTGCCCCGAGCACGACCGTGCTGTAGCCCTGATGCCCCTCCAGCAATTCGCGAATCCGGCCGGCCGCGCCGAAGTAGCAAACCCGGTCGTGAGACTTCGCGGAAAGGCTCTCCCATTCGTGGACCAGGGTCGGCAGGCGGTCGAGATCCGCGACCGGAGCCCCGGCCACAACTCGCGTATGGTGCCGGCGGACGTAGCCGATCACCGCCTCGCCATCCTTCGGGAACCAAAGGGTGATACCCGGATTAACGAGCTGATAGGCCGTCGCATTCCAGCCGTGCCGCAGCACCAGCTCGCGCGTTTTCTCGATCACTCCCATTCGCGGTTAAGACTTCTGGAATTATGGTGGAGATCGTTGCGAAGCAGGGAAGAGGGCGAGAGCCCGCGAGCATGACGCAGGAAAGGCTCCGCACCTCCGGCGGGCTGATTCGGGCTTACGATGGGCCGTGAGGTTCCAAGTCCCGTTTTCGGCCAAGCCGTAAGCCCGTCTCGTCTCGTGACACCGCTACACCCACTCTCCGGCTCGCATGAGCGGGGTGGGCGAGCCGTCGGCGGCGAGGCCGTCGACGTCCACCTGCGCGGAGCCGATCATCCAGTCCACGTGGATGATGCTGTCGTTCGCGCCGTGGGCGAGGCGCTCCTCCTCGCTCATCGAATCGTAGCCGTCCAGGTTCTCGGCGTAGGAGGCTCCCAGGGCGATGTGGGAGGCCGCGTTCTCGTCGTACAGCGTGTTGTAGAACAGAATGCCGGCCTGGGCGACCTTCGCGCTGTTCGGCACGAGGGCGACTTCGCCGAGGCGCTTCGCGCCGTCGTCGGTGTCGATCAGGCGCTGGAGGGTTTCCTGGCCCTGGCGGGCGGAGACCCGGACGGCCTCGCCGCCCTTAAATTCGACCTCGATCCCTTCGAGCACTTGGCCCCGCACGCTCAGCGGCTTCGTGCTCGAAACCTTGCCGTCCACCCGCAGGCGGTGGGGCATGCAGAAAACCTCTTCCGTCGGGATGTTCGGCGAGCAGATCACGCCGTTCTTCGCGCGCCCGCGCCCGCCCGCCCAAAGATGATTCTCGACGAGGCCGATGCGCAGGTCGGTGCCGGGGCCACGGAAATGCAGGGCGTCGAACCGCAAGCCGTTAAGCTGTTCGACTCGCCGCTCCAGTCCTTCGCTATGGGCGACCCAGGCGGCGATCGGGTTGGATTCATGCACGCGGGAGGTCAGGAAGATCGCGTCCCACAGCTTCGCGACGGCCTCTTCGGCCGGCAAGCCCGGGAAGACCTTGGCTGCCCAGGCGGGCGAGGCTGCGCCGACGACGCACCAGTTGATGGCGAAGCCGGCGACGAGCTCGCTGATCGCCTTCCTCGCCGCGCCCTGGATCCGGCCGTGGGTCGCGATCCGCTCGGGCGAGATGCCCGACAGCAGGCCCGGATCGGCGCTTGCGACGGCAAGGCGCGCAGCCCCTTCCCGATGGGCTCGGGCGACGCCGTCGAGCAGCCAGGCCTGGGCGTAGGAGATCGCTTCGTCGCTCCCCTCCTGGAACCGAGCCAGCGTGACCTGTGAATCGCTCCACATGACCTCGACGTTCTTCGCGCCCAGTCGATAGGCCTCGGAGACGAGGAGGCGCACAAACGGGGCGTCGCCGATTTCGGCGAAGAGGAGAAGCTCTTGGCTTGGCTGGAGCCCAACCCCTTCTCGAATCGTCAGCTCGGCGTACAGGGCAAGGTTCTGCTCGAAGGATCGCATCGAAACAGTTTAACATTCGCCCGGGGCCGAGCGTCCTCCGACTTGGCTCCAGGTAGCGCGGGCGAGTCCGCTAAACGGTTTGGTGCGGTCGGTCTTTCCTGCGACGGCACAAATAGGGACTGCCGCCTGGGGCTCGAAGGCATCCACAATAGGGCCGCCATGGAAACTTGGGATGCCATTCGCATGCGTCGCGCCGTTCGGGATTACACAGACGAGCCGGTCGGCGAAGCGACGGTAAGCCAGCTCATCGAAGCCGCCACGCTCGCCCCGAGCGCGATCAACGCCCAGCCGTGGGCTTTTGCCGTCGTCCAGGATCGCGACCTGCTGAAGAAGCTTTCGGATCGCGCGAAGCCGATGCTCCTTCGCCTCGACTTTCCCGTCGAATTGACCCAGATGATCGCCAATCCCGAGTTCAATATCTTCTACAATGCCGGGACGCTTATCGTCATCTGCGCGAAGCCGGTCGGCGAGCATCCGGATTGGGATTGCTGCCTCGCCGGCGAGAATCTCCTGCTCGCGGCGAGGGACATGGGGCTCGGAACCTGCGTGATCGGCTTTGCCTGGTCCGTCCTCGACCTGCCCGAGACGCGCGAGGAGTTGGGCATTCCCGCCGATTGCCGGATCGGGCTGCCGGTCATCGTCGGCCATCCCGCCGCGTTCCCGCCGGGCCACGGACGGAACGCGCCCGAAATCCTTAGCTGGAAGCTTCCCCCCGCGTAGGCTATCCTACATCGAGTGGATGCGCTCACCCTGACTATCGAGCAGGCGAACTCTTTTGCCGGGCTTCCTCTCGCCTCGATCCACCGCGAGTATCCGAACGCGCCGGGCTATCTCCTGCTGGGGCCGGAAAGCCTGAGGCCGCCACATCAGGCGCATCCGGCTTTCTACGGCTGCCTCGATTGGCATTCGGCCGTGCATGGGCATTGGATGCTGGTTCGGCTGCTCCGGCTCTTCGAATTGGAGCGCGCCGCGCCGATTCGCGCCTCCCTTTCGCGTAGCCTGACTGCGGAAAATCTGGCGGCGGAGGCCGCCTATTTCGAAAAGCATCCGACCTTCGAGCGGATGTACGGCTGGGCCTGGCTGCTCAAGCTATGCCAAGAGCTTCGCGAATGGGACGATCCCGATGCGGCCCGGTGGTCGCAGAACCTCGCTCCGCTCGAGCGGGTGATCGTCGACTCCTATCGCGCCTTCTTGCCGAAACAGACTTACGCGATCCGGGTCGGCACCCACGGCAATACCGCGTTCGGGCTGACCTTCGCCCTCGATTACGCCCGCTTTGTTGGGGACGTCGAGCTTGCCGGGCTGATCGAGGCGCGGGCGCGGGACTATTTCCTGGGAGATCGCGACCGGCCGGGCGCCGCCCGGTTCGAGCCGGGAGGAAACGATTTCTTTTCCCCGACCCTCATGGAGGCCGACCTGATGCGCCGCGTCCTCGGCGACGAGTTCGCGGCCTGGTACCGGAGCTTTCTCCTCGATCTCTCGCCCTTCGCATCGCCGGCCATCGTGAGCGACCGATCCGATCCTCAAATCGCCCATCTGGACGGCCTGAATCTGAGCCGGGCCTGGTGTCTGAAGGGAATCGGCCGCGATCTCGGCGACGCCGAGCTGCTGCGCCTCGCCGAACTGCACGCTCAGGCCGGCATCGCCCACGTCGCGAGCGGCCACTACGAGGGCGAGCATTGGCTGGGCAGCTTCGCCGTCTACATGGGAACGTAGATAAGACATGGCTCGCTTTCGACTGACCTCCGACCCGATCGAATCCGCGCCGAGCGCGGCCCAGGATGCCGCGGGCGGTTACGTCGTTTTCGAGGGACGGGTGCGCGATCATAACGAGGGCCGGGGGGTCCGATCTCTCGAATATGAGGCATTCGGCGAGCTCGCGGTGAAAACCGGCGAGGAAATTCTTGCGGAGGCCCTCGCCCGTTTTCCGATCCTCGGCGCCCGATGCGCCCATCGCATCGGCCATCTCCAAATCGGCGATATCGCAATCCGCGTGGAGGTCGCGAGCGCCCATCGGAAGGCCGCCTTCGAGGCCTGCGATTGGATCGTGGACGAAGTGAAGCGGCGCGTCCCGATCTGGAAGAAGGAGCACTACGCGGAGGGCGATTCGGGCTGGGTCAACTGCGAAGTCCAGCCGGACGAAATGCGCTACTACGCGCGGCAGACCATCCTCCGGGAGATCGGGGCCGAGGGTCAGGCGAAGCTCGGCAAGGCGCGCGTGCTCGTCGTCGGCGCGGGCGGTCTCGGCTCTCCGGCCCTCCTGTATCTTGCGGCGGCCGGCATCGGCACGCTCGGGATCGCCGAATTCGACCGGCTCGACATTTCCAACCTCCATCGCCAGGTCCTCTATGCGGCGGCCGAGGTCGGCCGCTCGAAGGCGGAGGTGGCGGCAAACCGCTTGCGCGCCCTCAACCCGCATATCGAGGTCGCGACTTATCGCGAGCGGATCGGGCAGGCCAACGCGCCGGCGCTCGTCGAAGCCTACGACCTCGTGCTCGACTGCACCGACAATTTCGCCACGAAATTCCTGCTGAACGACGCCTGCGTCCGAGCCGGGAAGCCGCTCGTCCAGGCAAGCATCTACCAGTACGAGGGGCAACTGCTCTTCGTCGAGCCGGGCCGGCCCTGCCTGCGTTGTCTTTGGCCCGAGGTGCCGGCGGCCGGCTGCGTCGGCTCTTGCGCCGAGGTCGGCGTGCTTGGCGTCGTGCCGGGGCTGTTCGGGGCACTCCAGGCCACGGAGGCGATCAAGTTCTTCCTCGACCTCCCCTCGCCGCTGCGGGAGGGCAAGATGCTGCTGCTCGATCTTCTGAGCTACCGGCAACAGATGGTCGACCTCGCCCGCGACCCGAATTGTCCCATTTGCGGAGCGGGAACGTTAACCGAAGCGCCGCCTTACAACGTCGAAGTAGTCGATATCGAGACGAGCGCCTATTGCGTCGTCGATATCCGGGAGCCGGACGAAGTCGAGATCGAGCCTTTCGCGGCGGACTGCCTTCTGCCGACCTCGCGCTTCGATCCCTCGTCGCTGCCCGAGGCCGAGCGCTATCTGCTCGTCTGCGAGAGCGGCGCGCGGAGCGAAGCCATCGCCGCGGCGATGTGGCAGGCCGGCGACCGGCGGTTTTTCTCGCTCGTCGGAGGAGCGTCCGTCTTGCGGGCTCCGTAGGGCGGCGCCGCCAAAACATCTGCGTTCATCAGCGCAAGGATATCGTGTAGCAACGGCGGCATCCCCTGTGGGGCTACCGATCGTCTGGTTTCACCTCGATCCTCTCGACCTGTCCCATGTAGACTCTTCCCATGAGCAGGCTGAGCCATGTGGGCGAGGATGGCAGTCCGCGGATGGTGGACGTCTCCGGCAAGGCGGTTACCGTTCGGCGGGCCGTCGCGGAGGGTTACGTGAAGTTGAAGCCGGCGCACCTCGACGCCCTCGACCACCTGCCCAAAGGAGACGCGATCACGGTCGCCCAAATTGCGGGAATCCAAGGAGGCAAGCGATGCGCCGATCTGATCCCGCTGTGCCATCCGATTCCCTTAACCCATCTCGACGTACGGATCGCGCGGGAGGGGGAAGCGCTCCGGATCGTCGCGGAATCTCGCACGGAAGACCGGACGGGAGTCGAGATGGAGGCATACACGGCCGTCGTGGTCGCCGCGATCACGCTCGTCGATATGCTCAAGGGCGTCGATCCGAACTTGGAGATATCCGGCGTTCGATTGCTGGAGAAGACCGGAGGCAAGGCGGATTGGAAGCGCGACTAGGCGTCCTGACCGTCAGCGATTCGCGCTCGACCGGCGAGAACGAGGACCTCAGCGGTCCGGCCGTCGTCGCGGCTCTTCGTTTGCTCGGCTACGAAGAATTCGAAACGGCGATCGTTGCCGATGAGATCGAGGCGATCCGAGACGCGATCCTCCGGCTTTGCGCGAACTGCCAAGCGGTCTTCACGACGGGCGGCACCGGCTTCACCCCGCGGGACGTGACGCCGGAAGCAACCCTCCCCCTCCTCGACAAGCGCGCCGACAACCTGAGCGAGCTGATTCGCTTGAGGGGGCTGGAAAAAACGCCGATGAGCCATCTGAGCCGGGGTATCGCCGGCGTCCGCGGCTCGACTCTCATCGTCAACCTGCCCGGCTCGCCGAAGGGGGCGAGAGAAGGGATCGAGGCGCTCGGCCCCCTCCTGGGACCGATCCTGTCGGCGCTTGGCGGGGAAGGATGCACCGCGGAGGGATGATGGAGATGATGGAGATGATGGAGGTGATGGAGGTGAGGGGGATGATGGGGAGACGGTCTCCGCGCTCACTGGTCACACCGCTCACTGGCCACCGGTCACCGGTCACCCTCTCACCCACCTCATCTCCATCACCTCCATCACCTCCATCACCCTCTCATCCCCTCACCCCCTCACCCCATCATCCCCCAATCTGGCTCATCCCGCGGCCGACGACCTTTTGGCCTTCGGCCAGGTAGTGCCGTTCGGGTTTGTGCTCGACGACGTGCAGGAACAACTCGGCGAGGTCTTCTTCCGAGGCTCCGGACCGCAAGGGCGTCCGCAGGTCGAGTTCGCCGTCCGACATTAGGCAGGGCCGGAGGAAGCCGTCGCTGGTGAGGCGGATGCGGTTGCACCGCTCGCAGAAATCGTGGGTGATCTGGCTGATGAAGCCGACGGTCCCCTTCGCGCCGGGGATACGGAAGCTTCGCGCGGGGCCGTTCGTCCGGACGTCGGCCTCCTCCATCGCCCCCATCGCTCGCTCGATCCGATGTCGGGCCTCGTCGGCAGAGAGGAACATCCGGCGCATCTGGGCGTCGCTCAGCATTCCTCCGGCGGCCTCCTTGAGTTGGACGAGGCCGGACATGCAGCCGGGGGTGTAAGCCGGGCTCTCGTCCAGGTTCCAGCGCATCGGCATCAGCTCGATGAAGCGGACGTGGATATCCCGTTCGAGGGTCATCGCGGCGAAGTCGGCGACCTCGTCGTCGTTGACGCCCTTCATCAACACGCAGTTCAGCTTGACCGGATTGAGGCCGGCGTCGAAGGCGGCGTCGATGCCTGCCAGCACCCGATCCAGCGATCCGCGACGGGCTATCTCCGTGAAGCGGTCGGGCCGGAGCGTATCGAGGCTGACGTTGATCCGGTGAAGGCCGGAGAGGGCGAGGCGACAGGCCTGCTCTTCGAGGAGGTAGCCGTTGGTCGTGCAGGAGATGTCTTCGATGCCGGGGAACGAGGCGATTTCCTGGATGAGGTGGGGCAGCTCCTTACGCAAGAGCGGCTCGCCGCCGGTCAGCCGCACTTTCGTGATCCCGAGCGAAACCGCGATCCGCACGAGCCGGGCGATTTCCTCGAAGGTGAGGCTCTGCTCCTTCGGAACCGCGGGGAAGCCCTGCTCGGGCATGCAGTAGACGCAACGGAAATTGCACCGGTCCGTTATCGAGACCCGTAGATAATCGATGCGCCTGTGATAAGGATCGAACATCTCGAACAAGGTACAAATCGTTTAGCGAACTACACTGTCTCTATGGAGAGAGCCGCCGATGTCTGATTCAACTCCAAAACCGTCCGTCCAGTCTCTCCTTCAGTCTAGTACGCTTCTTAATGCTCTTACGAGTGAGGAGATGGAAAGTCTCCATGCCGCCTCGCGCGTTGTGCACGTCGCCCGCGGAGAGCTTATCTGGTCGACGGGAGACGAGGTGGACTTTTTCGGCCTCGCCGGTACCGGGTTTGTCAAGATGGTGCGCGGCAACGCGGACGGCACCGACGTGGCCGTCGAGCTCATGGGGCCGGGCCAGATCTTCGGCATGATGGGCACGATCACGATGACCGGCTGCCCGCTCACCGCCATCGCCGTTACGGATATGTGGTACCTCCGCATTCCAAAGCGGCCGTTTTTGGAAATCTATGAGAAGAACGTGCGATTGAAGGACCGGCTCGTGCGGAGGATGACCCTCCGGCTGCACGGCGCGATGGACCTCATGGCGCGGATGTCGAGCGGGCGGGTCGAAGAGCGGATCGCCGCGATCCTCTTCATCCTTTCCGAATCGTACGGCGAGCGGCACGACGGCAAGCTGACCCTCCGCGTTCCCCTCACCCGTCAGGAGCTCTCGGAGATGGCTGGCACGACCGTCGAGTCCTGTATCCGCGTGATGAGCCGCTGGCAAAAGGCCGGTCTCGTCTCGACCGACAAACATATCATCACGATTCTCGACGAGCACAAGCTTGGCCTCGTGCTCTCCAAGTAACCCGTCGCGCAACGACCTTCGGAGTGCAGCTTCCGCCCTTCCCAGCTTCGATCATGACGCACTAAGGCTGAAGCTACGCTTCAGCACTCCGAAGGTCGCTGCGCGACGGGTGTTCCCTGGAGGTAGGTCGCTCTTAACATATTGGCTCATGTACCATTCACGGCATGGCATGGCACCACGGGCCGAGGCATAGCGCCGCCCACCCCGGGACTTACATGGTCACGGCAGCGACCTTACACAAGCAGCATTTCTTCGCAAGCCACAGGAAGCTGGAGATTATGTCTCAGCTACTCCTTTCTCGCCTGCAGGCCGCGCGATGGCGCTTGGATGCCTGGGCTGTGTTTTCCAATCATTACCATATCGTCGTCGGGGTCCCGCCGGATGGCATCGCCGTCAGCAAAACCATTCAGGAGCTTCACTCCGATGCGGCGATCGAGGCCAACCGGATCGACGGGGCGCCGGGGCGGCAGGTTTGGCATCAGTATCGGGATACGGAGCTGACCCATGAGCGATCGATTCTCGCTCGGACTGCCTACGTTTGGCATAACGCCGTGCGTCACGGCCTGGTTGCCTCTGCAGAGCAATATCGCTGGTGCAGCGCCGGATGGTCGGAAGAGGTTAATGGCCGTTACAAGGCCTCCACACTCCGCTCGTTCGTTCCCACGAAACTCCAGATCGCCGACGACGATTTCGACGTCGAACTTCCGAGCTGACCTCGTCGCGCAGCGACCTTCGGAGTGCTGAAGCGAAGCTTCAGCCTTATCCGGACGTCCGGAGCACGCAACGATTTCGACGGTCGAACTGCCGACCTGACCTCGTCGCGCAGCGACCTTCGGAGTGCTGAAGCTGC
>DASZYX010000006.1:0-51073 GCA_035545155.1 Fimbriimonadaceae bacterium
GGGGATAAAGGGGGTAGAGGTTCCGGAAGCTCATGGGAGCGAGAACCCAAGCAGAATGACCGGTGACCGGTGGGCTTCAATCATTATCCCCTCACCCGCCAAAGGCAACGATTCTGCGTCTTCGAACCGTCATTGAGACGATGTTGCCGCTCGTGCCGCTGATGCTCTTGCAGGCGCGGCCGACGTTGACGCTGGTCTTCCCGCCGACGCCGGTTCCCCGCGCGCTCGAGATTCTTGGCGCGGCGTCGGGCAAGAAGCTGGCGGCCTCGACGCCCTTCCTCGACGACGTCGTGTTGGCCAGGCTGCACGATGCGCCCGTCGATCAGACTCTCGCTTACCTCGCGGAATCCCTCCTGGCGAAGTGGGAGACCGAATCGGACGGCACGATGCGGCTCGTGCGGGACCTCCACGCCGTCCGCGCCGCCGACGCGGAGCGCGAGGCCGCTGACAAGACGCTCCTCGACAACTCCCTGCAATATCTCGCCAAGCGCCTCGCCGAGCAGCCGGCAGAGCTCGACGAGAGGGCGATCCAGGCGTACAAGGCGAAGGCCGAGGCGGAGGATGCGGCCCGCAAAGCGGCGGAAGCGGCCAAGGACTACGCCCGGATGTTTATGGCCTCCTCCGCCGAGGAGGAAACCCCGGGTTGGCGCGCCGTCGCCCGCCTGATGCCTCTTCTCGGCGAAAAGGCGCTTCTCGCGATGCCCTACGACGACCGCGAGGTCTGGGCGGAGAAGCCCACGCCGATGCAGCATGCCTTTCCGCCCGCCTGCGAGGCCGCGCTCAGCCAATATCGCCGCGAGCTTGCCCTCCTCAAGCCCGGCGTCGAGGTCGCGCGGGTGCGTATCGCCGTCAAGAAATGGGAGGAGAGCAGCGCCTTGAACGTAGATTTCGAGGCGCTCGCGCCGAACGGAACGACCGTGGATCGCTCCGGGGCGCGGATGAACGACGATTCCGCGAAGCTGAAAACGCCGTTTACGGGGCCCTTCGGCTCGCCGAAGCCGGGCGAGAAGCCGATCTCCATCCCAGAAGAGGCGTTGGAGGCCCGCATCGCGCTTTCCCGGGCCACAAACCCGAAGCGGGAGAGCCTCCTCGCCAAGTGGCAGCCGAGATTCCTTGATCCCGTCAAATACGAGCCAACCCGCTGGCATACGGGAACCGACTTCGTCGCGGCTGCCGAGGAGGATGGGAAGAACCTGATCGGTACCGTCGGCGACGTTTTCGGCGGCTTCTACTGGAAGCCGGAGAAGCTGACGCCGAGCCAGGTTTTCGGGAAGGCGATCGTCGACGTCTTGCCGAAGCCGGGCGGCTGGCTCGTCGTCCGCGATCACATGCGCCGAGCCCGGGCCTCCCGGTCGCAGGCGCGAAACCTCCTCTCGACCTCCTGGCGTCAGGGCGGCATTTCCGTCGACGAAGCGGCAGCCTGGGTCGGGCAATTTACCGACCGCTGGCCCTTCGTCAACTGGCTGGGCGACTATCTCGGCGTCCTGTTCTCCGGAGGCGGTCCTTACAGCGCCACCGCGACGATCATCGACGACACGTCGCTTCGCCTCTGGGATGAGCTCGGATCGGACGTCCGCCACGAGCTGCGCGACGGGCGGACCCTGTCGCTCGGCCGACTCTCTCCCGCCGCTCAGGCTCAGCTCGCCCGGATCGTCTATTGGTTCGCGGGCCTCGATTCGAGCGACGAGCCGACCGAATTGCTGCCGAACGGCATCGAGGGGGGCTCGGTGAGCCTGACGATCGCGGAGAAGACGGTTTTTATCGGTTGGCCCTCCAAGGAAGGCCGGCCCGCCCAGGTCCGGCCGATCGACGCAGCAAGCTTCGGCACGTTCCTCGCCAAGGGGAACACCTATTGGGAGGAGCCCGCCGACTATTACCGATCCTTCGACCGCTTCCGCCTCGGCACGAATCGCGGCTACACCCTGCGCTTCGTCCTCCAGCCCGGCTCCTTGCCGATGACGATCCACTTGACGGAGACGCTCTTCGACCCATCGAGCAAGACCGTCGATCAGCTCCCGGCCGCAATTCGCGCCGAGGTCGAGCAAGCACGCGCGAAGGCGCTCGCCAAGCCGGCCCCGACGCCCACCAAGGATTCGATCCCGCCCGGTTAGAGACGACACCGGCTAAAATCGGCTCATGAACGCCCTCGACCTGTTGCGCGAGCTTGTCGCCATTTCCGGCCCCCCCGGCCAGGAGACGCCGGTCAGGCAAGCCCTCGAGCGGCATGTCGAGCGCCTGGGTCTGGCTCATCGCGCGGACGCCAAGGGCAATCTCCTCGTGGGTTCGGAGCGTCCCCGGATCGTCGTCACCGCCCACATGGACGAGATCGCGATGATCGTGCGGCGCATCGAGCCGGACGGGACGCTGGCCGTCGGCCCGCTGGGCGGCCTGTTTCCGTGGAAGCTTGGCGAAGGGCCGGTTCAAATTCTCACCGATCCGCCGTTCGTCGGCGCGCTGTCCTTTGGTTCCATCCACACCGCCGACGAGGCGTCGAACGTGCGCCAGGCCGACCACTCGACGGTCGATTGGGAGATGGCTCGGGTGATCACCGGCTACGACGGCGCCACCTTGACGAAGGCCGGCGTGCGGCCGGGAACGCGAGTCGTCATCCATCCGAGCCGGCGCACCGTCACGCCGGTCGGCTTACTGATCGGCAGCTATTTCCTGGACGACCGGGCCGACCTCGTCTCCTGGCTCCTCGCGCTGGCCGAGATCGGATCGATGGAGGACGTGCTCTTTGCCGCGACCGCCGCCGAGGAAGTCGGCGGGGAAGGGGCTCTCTTCCTGCTCCAAGAACATCGCCCGGAGGTTTGCATCGCCCTCGAACTCGGCCCGAACGCGCCGGACGCCCCCGTCGAGCTCACCGACCAGCCGACGGTCTGGGCGACCGACAGCTATTCGACGATGTCGGCGGCGGACGGCGACCTCGTCGCGAGCGTCGGGGAGCGGTTGGGCATGGAGCTGCAATTTCAAGCCCTCTCGCGGGGCGGCAGCGACGCGTCCTGCGCGGCGAGCCACGGCCTTTGCGCCCGGCCGATCACCCTAGGCCTGCCGATGGAGAACAGCCACGGCTACGAGCTGATGCATCCGGGAGCCATGGAAGAGCTCGCCCGCCTCACCGCCGCTCTGATCCGCGAGCTTGCGCCGAAATAGGCTGGAGCTTTACGGTTGGGTAACCTGCGCGCCAACCGATGGCAAGCGAAATCTTCGAGGAGACGCTGGAGCTGGAAATCGGGTTGCTCGAGGCCGGCGCGGTCACGGCGGACTCGTACCCTTACCCGTCGCTCTCGCCGCTCGGACGGTCGGAAACGCGGGCCTTCCGCGCCGTCATACTCGAAAACCCCTACCTGCGCGCGACCTTCCTTCCCGCTTTGGGCGGGAGGCTGCTGTCCTTGTTCGACAAGCGGACCCAGATTGAAACGCTTCACGAAGGGCCGCTGACGCCGGTTCCGGGAGGACGGCGCGGCGCTCATCTCCCTTCCGGCATCCAGCTCCACCTCGACGGGGCGGATCGCCTGACGAGCATGGCCTCCGTCCAATACGCGGCCGAGGAGGCCGGCGACGAGGGAGAGGCCGCCCTATGGCTCGCGGAAGCGGTGACCGGAACCGGCCTGAGCTGGCACCTCCGCGTCACCCTGCCCCCGGATCGCGCCGAGCTCCGGATCGAGGTGCGGATCTTTAATCGGACTTGGGAGGAGGTGGCCTATCGCGCCGGATTGCTGATCCCTGCGCTCGAAGGATGCCGGACGGACGACGCCGCCTTCTTTACGACGCGAATCGGGGTGATTCCCGAGCGGGGGAAGTGGCATGGCGGCCTCGAAGGCGGCTCCCTCGTCCTCGCCCGCTTCCGCGAAACGCGTTGGCTCGCGCCGCGCCAGCTCGATACGTGGACGGTGTCGATCGTTCCGATTTCCGGATTGAGCCGCGTGGATGCGGTGAGCCGCTACGGCGCTCTCATGGTCGAGGACGGCCTTCTTCGCCTCCAAGCCGCCGAACCCCTTAACGCCCACAAGATCGTCCTCCTGACGCGGACGGGCCAAAGCCTGGAGGCTCCGCTACACGCCTATCCGGAGGAGATCATCGAGATGGCCCTGCCCGAGCCGGTCGTCGGCGTCGCCGTTCTCGATCCTCACAAGGAGACCGTTCTTCGCTGGGGAGGAGAATGGGCCGCCGTCGGCAACGAGACGGCGCCGCCCCTGCCTCCCGCCCGCCCGTCGCCCCTTTCGGAAGACCTGGAGGAAGCGACTTTCGACGTATCGAGCCGCCATCTCGCCCACGCGCTGCTCGGCGATCGGGCGCTCGCGGCGGGAGACCTCGCCGAGGCCGAGTACCGCTACGAGCAGGCGCTGCTCTACAACGCCGAGGATCACCTGACCTGGTGGATGAAGGCGGTGGCCCAGCGGGAAGCCGGGCACGAGGGCGAGGAGGTGGCGGAGATGCTGAACGCCCACTATCTCGCCCCTCTCGATCCCGCTCTGCGGGCGGAGAGCTTCTTCCGCCAGCCGCGCCAGGAAGGCAGGGAGCCGGTCGCTCTGCTGAGGCCGATGGCCGAGCATCCGGAGAATTTCATCGAGGTCGCCGCGCTGCTCGTCGAAGCGCGCCTGTTCGAGCCGGCCGGGCGCTGGATCGACGAAGCCCTGCGCCACGTCGATCTGCCGATGCTGCGCTATCTGCTCGCGTACGCGCATCTCGAGGCGACCGGCTTGGATTTCGAAGCCGCCGACCAGGTCGCGGCGGCGGCCCGCCTGCCTCTCGCCCCGCCGTTCCCTTGGCGGCGGATCGAAATCGAAGCGATTTCGCGGCTCGCCGCGCGCTTCCCGGCGGACGAACGCCTGCGGGAGTTGGCCGCTCGTTCCTTGACTTAGGGGCGTCGGCTGGGTCAGAATAGGCCCTTCCCCGGACGGCGGATATAGCTCAGGGGTTAGAGCGCCTGACTGTGGCTCAGGAGGTCACGGGTTCGAGACCCGTTATCCGCCCCAATTCCCCCTCACGGCCGTACCCTTCCACGGCAAAAGGCCCCGACATGAACATGTCGAGGCCTTCCGTAGTGACTGATGAAGCGGACTTAGCCGCGTCGTCCGCCGAAGCCGCCGCCGCCGCCGCCAAAGCCGCCACCGCCATAGCCGCCGCCACCGTAACCGCCGCCTCCGTAGCCACCGCCGCCGAAGCCGCCGCCGCCGTAACCGCCGCCACCATAGCCGCCGCCGAAGCCGTTACCGCCAAAGCCGCCGCCGCCGCCGAAGCCGTTACCGCCGCCGCCATAGCCACCGCCCCGGCCCGAACCCGTCTTGTACACGGTGCTCATCTCCGGATCGAGCATGAAGGACTGGTTGCCCTTATCCTGGCCGATCAAAGCCGCGATGAACATCGGGTCCGCATGCCGGATGTAGACCTTCCGGCGGATCTTGTTCTGGGTCGGGGCTGTCGTCTCGGGGCCGGTCGTAGTGGGCGGAACGATCTCTTCGCGGTGGATGATCTGATAGACGCCACCTTCGACGCGGTAGGTCGCATCGACCTGCTTGAGAATGTTCTGAAGCGCCGTGTCGAACCGGACGTTCTTGAGGTTGACCGTCACGGTTCCCTGCACTTCCGGCGCGATCGAGTAGGAAACGCCGACGCTCTTGAAGAGCGCGCGAAGCGCCTCCCGCACATCGACGGAATCAAAGTCCAAAGAGGGAATAATCTGAGTCGCCGGGTCGGTTTGCGCCTTGGCTACCGAAGGCACACCGACGAGCATGGTCAAACCCAGAACCGCCGCCACTGCAATCTTAACGTTTTTGCCCATTCTTCCTCCAGAACGCTCTGAAGCTCCCGTTCTTTCTCCTAAGCCCGGAAGGCGGTGTGGCTTGTCGTAGCCGATGGCACAGGCAAAACGCACAGCCTTCGCAGACTGCTTATCTCTATATTATTAGAACTTTTGGCCGATCCCCAATAGTTCCGCCATAAAATTCATACGTCTTAATACGACCGAGGTTTCATCGCACTGCGAGGAGTCTTGCGAGTGGCGGCGGCGAGAGCCGGCGGCGGTCTACAACAGGCTCTTCCCTCGGTCCCAAGGGATACCCAGGTGGGCGGCGACCGTCGCGCCGATCGCGGACATCCCGTCGACGTCGCCGAGCGGCCCCGGCGAGACCGACGCCCCCACGACGCAGGCCGGTACGTATTCCCGGCTGTGGTCGGTGGAGGCCGAGGTCGGGTCGTTGCCGTGGTCGGCGCTCAGGAGGAGCAGGTCCTCCGGACCCAGCTTCGTCAGGAGGCCGCCCAGGTAGACGTCGAACTGCTCCAGGGCCCGGGCAAAGCCGGCCGGGTCGTTGCGATGGCCGTACAGCATGTCGAAGTCTTCGAAATTGGCGAAGATGAAGCGGGCGTCGGATTCCAGGGCCGCCTGAACCGCCCCCTCATGCTCGGCGTTGTTCTGGGTGCGCCGCACCTGGCGAAATCCTCGGCCGTCGAAAAGCTCGGGCACGACGCCGATGCCGTAGACGTCGCCGATCTCGTCCGCCAGGTTCGGCGGCGCGGGGAGCGGGAAATCCTTGCGGTGCTGGGTTCGAGTGAATCCGCTCGGCTCGTCTCCCACGAAGGGGCGGGCGATCACCCGCTGGACGTTGTTGGGGGCGACGCAAACCTCTCGGGCGATCCGGCACCACTCGTACAGCTTCTCCAGCGGAACGACGGCCTCGTGGCACGCGAGTTGGAAGACGCTGTCCGCGCTCGTATAGAGGATCGGGAAGCCGGTTTCGACATGCAGCGGCCCCAACTCCTGGATGATCTGGGTTCCGCTGGCCGGCCGGTTGCCGAGGGTCTGCACGCCGATCCTCCGCTCGAATTCCTTGACGAGGGGAATCGGGAAGCCGTTCGGATAGGTCGGGAACGGCTTTTCCGTGATCACCCCCATCATCTCCCAATGCCCGGTCACGGAGTCCTTGCCCATCGAAAGCTCGCGCAACCGGCCCCATCTTGCCTTCGGCGTCCCTCCGGCTTCGATCCCGCAGGCGGACAGGAAGCCGCAGGCGGCGAGATTCGGCGTCTTCAGCCCCCCGGCCTTCTCCCAAACGTGCCTCACGGTGGCCGGATGGTCATTGTCGCCGAATGCGGGCGAGTCGGGCGCTTCGCCGGCTCCGCAGCCGTCGAGGACGATCAGGATTGCGCGCTTCACATTTCGTTATAGCCGTTTAGCCGGGAGCGCCGGCGGCTCGCCGGCCAGGCCGCATGAACAACGCCCCGATTGGCCCGGTCTAATTGAGGAGGTCTTATTGGATCGGTTTCGAGATAGATTCGATGCAGGTCGAAAGTTGGCGGCGGCGCTCGGCCACTTGAAGGCGTCCAAGCCGGTCGTCCTCGGCTTGGCGCGCGGCGGGGTCGAGGTCGCGTCGGAAGTGGCGAGCAGCCTTTGCGCCCCGCTCGACGTGCTGGTCGCCCGCAAGGTCGGCGCTCCCTCCAATCCCGAGTACGGGATCGGGGCCGTCGCACCGGAAGGGATCGACGCCTTCGACGAGGACGCGGTGAGGCGGCTCGAAATCAATCCCGAAGAGCTGGCTCAGATCACGGCGCGGGAGCGGGCCGAGGTCATGCGCCGGTTGAAAACCTATCGCGGAGACCGCCCTCTCGACCTTCGGGGCAAGAATGTGATTCTCGTCGACGATGGGCTCGCTACCGGGATTACCGCGCTGGCGGCGGTGCGCTACGCCCGTTCGCTCGGCCCGGCCAGGATCGTCTTCGCGGTTCCGGTTTCGTCGAGCCAGGGCGCCGAGCTGATCGGCCCGGAGGTCGACGAGTTCGTCACCCTCTCCACGCCGCCGCTCTTCTATGCGGTCGGGGCCTGGTACGACGACTTCTACCAGACCACGGACGAGGAGGTCGTCGAGCTCCTGCGCAAGAACGCCGCGCAAGGGTATCTCTCGTGAACGTCGCCCGGCGCGAAGTCAATATCCCGGTCGAGAAGGTCCTCCTGACCGGCGACCTCCAGGTGCCGGCGGAGTCGGAGGGCCTCGTGCTGTTCGTCCACGGTAGCGGAAGCTCCCGGCTGAGCCAGCGCAACCGGCACGTCGCCGACGAGATCAACCGGCACGGCCTCTCGACCCTCCTCTTCGACCTGCTCTCTCCGGAGGAAGAGGAGATCGACATGGTGACGCGCGAGCTTCGCTTCGACATCGGGCTGCTCGCCGACCGGGTCGACGCCGTCACGAATTGGCTGAGCAGCGAAGACGACCTCGACGCCTATCCGATCGGCTACTTCGGAGCGAGCACGGGCGCGGCCGCGGCCCTCGTGGCGAGCCTCCGTCATCCGAACTCCGTCAAGGCGATCGTCAGCCGCGGAGGC
Source organism: Fimbriimonadaceae bacterium (assembly GCA_035545155.1). Taxonomy (GTDB): domain Bacteria; phylum Armatimonadota; class Fimbriimonadia; order Fimbriimonadales; family Fimbriimonadaceae; genus JAEVZK01. Next base: position 8,321 of record DASZYX010000006.1, read on the forward strand.
CGCCCGGACCTGGCCTCAAGCGCCTTGCCCGACGTCGCCGCGCCGACGCTGCTGATCGTCGGCAGCCTGGACGAGGAGGTGCTGGAGATGAACCGGGAGGCGATGAGCCGAATGCGGTGCGAGGTCGAGCTCCACATCGTCCCCGGCGCCTCGCATCTGTTTCCGGAGCCGGGCAAGCTGGACGAGGTCGCCACCCTCGCCGCCGACTGGTTCGCCCGCCACCTCGCGGTTGTCGCCTAATTCTCCCCAGCCAGCATGCCGCACATTCATCGGCGCAAGAGGAGGGGGAGAGAGAAAAGCCCCTTCCTCTTGCCGGATGGTTTGTGCCGGGAGGAGGCAAGGGTTATTCCCTGAGCGAAGCGGAGCGGAGTCGAACGGGTGGGGATAGAGGTTCCGGGAACCTACAATCGGGCCTCAACTACTAGTTTCCGGAACCTCTTCCCCCTTTATCCCCCTCCTCCTCCGCCGCACATTCATCGGCGCAAGAGGAGGGGGAGAGAAAGCCCCTTCCTCTTGCCGGATGGTTTATGCCGGGAGGAGGCAAGGGGGTGGGGATGGAGGTTCCGGGAACCTACAATCGGGCCGCAACTACGAGTTTCCGGAACCTCCACCCCCTTTATCCCTCTCCTCCTCCGCCGCCCAATCATCGGCGCAAGAGGAGGGGGTGGGGATGGAGGTTCCGGGAACCTACAATCGGCTCCCAATTACGAGTTTCCGGAACCTCCACCCCCTTTATCCCCCACCTCCTCCGCCGCACAAACATCGGCGCAAGAGGAGGGGGAGCGAGAAAGCCCCTTCCTCCTGCCGGATGGTTTGTGCCGGGAGGAGGCAAGGGTTATTCCCTGAGCGAAGCGGAGCGGAGTCGAACGGGTGGGGATGGAGGTTCCGGGAACCTACAATCGGGCTCCAACTCTCAGTTGACGAGGAACGCGTCGAGGCCACGGTTTCGGCCGACCCTGGTGGGTAGTCTAACGCGCATGCATTTCTACATGCTCACCGGGCTGAAGGCGGGACCGAGGGTCATCGGCCGTCTTGTCGAGCTCATCCCGGAAAAGGACCGTGACCGGCCGCTTTCCGAGGGCCGGTTTACGCCGCGAGAGGTTGTCGCTCACCTCGCCGACTGGGAGCCGATCCTGCGCGAGCGGGTTCGCGTCGCCGTCGAAACCCCCGGCGCGGCTATCGCCGCCTACGACGAGGGGCAAATGGCGATCGACCACAAGTACGCCGAATCGAACATCGGCGAGCAAAGCCGGTTGTTCCAGGACGAGCGGGTCAAGACCGTCGCCTATTTGGAAAGCCTGACCCAAGAGCAGCTCGGCCACACCGTGGTCCATCCCGAACGAGGTCGAATGACGACCGAGGACCTGATCGGCATGCTCATCGGCCACGACATGTATCACGTGGAGCAACTGGTGGCGTACCTGTAACCGAGAATCGCGGTAAAAGAAGCTCGTGAAGTATATGTTGCTGATCTACGGGGATGAGAACGCGCTGAGCGCGGAGGAGCGCGAGGCTTGCTATGTCGAGTCGGCCGGCGTGACGCAGGAGCTTCATGCGGCCGGGAAATACGTCGGCGCGGCTCCCCTCCATCCCACGTCGACCGCCAAAAGCGTGCGCGTCCGCGAAGGGAAGCGCCTCGTTACCGACGGGCCGTTCGCGGAGACGCACGAGCAGCTCGGCGGCTTCTTTCTGGTGGATGCGAAAGACGTCGACGAGGCTCTCGGCATCGCGGAGAAGATCCCCGGCGCGAAATGGGGAACGGTCGAGGTGCGGCCGGTCATCGAGATTTCCGGCTTGCCGGATTGAGCGTCACCTCACCCCTGTTCACCTTCGCTACGCGACGGTTCACAGACCCTGTGCCCCCTCACACTCCCCGGAGCGAAGAGGGGGGCGGGTTCTCTTCTTTTCAAAAAAACGCTCGCCCTCTTGTCGAAACCGGGGGCGGCCGCGCGACCATGGATGAAGATGCCAGGAGGAAACAGATGAAATACGCTTGCCTCGTCTATCACGATGAAGAGCAGTTGAAGACCGTTCCCGACGCGGAACTGGACGGAATGATCGGAGAATGCATGGCCTATGTCGGCGGCCTCGAACGGAGTGGGCACCATGTCTTGTCGTCCGGCCTGCAATCGCCGCGCACGGCGACGACTTTGCGCCGCCGCAACGGCGAAATCTCGCTGACCGACGGCCCGTTCGCGGAGACCAAGGAGGTTCTCGCCGGCTTCACGATCATCGAAGCGCGGGACCTCAACGAGGCCATCCAGATCGCCTCGAAATTCCCGAACGCGAATTTTTCGAGCATCGAGGTTCGCCCCGTCATGGACCCGAGCGAGGAGGTGGCCGATCCCCACGATCAGCGGATCGTCGCGGCCCTTCGACGGGTTCTGGCGGCGTCGACGGACTGTCAACTGGTCGGCTAAGCATTCGCCCTTTGTCCTGCCCGGCAAGCCGGGCAGGACGCTACTTCTTCATGTCGGCGATCTCTTTCGAGTAGCGCTCTTTCACGACGTTCCGCTTCACCTTGAAGCTCGGCGTCATCTCGCCGCTCTCGATCGAGAAGGCCCGTTCGAGGATGGCGTACTTCTTCACCATCTCGAAGCCGGCGAGGGTCTTGTTGACCTTGTCGATCTCCTGCCGGATCTTCTTCCGCACCTCGTCGTCCCGGGAGATTTCGTCGTCGCCCATCCGCTTGAAGTCCGGAATTTCCGCGCGGAGGGCCTCGAAGTTCGGCACGATCAGGGCGACGCAGGAATCCATGCCGTCGCCGAGGACCACGGCTTCCTGGATGTAGTGGGAGGAGCGCAGCTTGTTTTCGATCGGTTGGGGAGCGACGTTCTTGCCGTTACCGAGGACGAGCAGGTCTTTCTTCCGATCCGTAATCTTCAGATATTGACCGTCGAACATGCCGATATCGCCGGTGTGGAACCAGCCGTCCCGGTCGATGGCCTCGGCTGTCTCCTTCGGCAGATTGTAGTAGCCGACCATCCGCGCGTCGCCTCGGAAGAGGATTTCCCCGTCGTCGGCGATCTTGACCTCGACGCTGTCGAGCACCTCGCCCACGGTGTCGGGCCGGTTCCGGTCGGGATGGTTGACGCAGACGCCGGAATAGGTCTCGGTGAGGCCGTAACCCTGGAGAATTTGGATCCCGAACGCGCCGTAGAACTCGGCCACGTGCCGAGGTAGCGCCGCCCCTCCGGAAACGAAGAAGCGCAGCCGCCCGCCGAAGCGCTCGCGCACCTTCTTCCCGACCAGCTTTTCGGTCAGCCAATAGAACGGGGCGAATTCGCCGTTGAAATGCTTCGTCCCCTGCTGCAGCGCCCAGTGGAAGAGCTTCTGGTTCAGCGGCTTTTGCTTCTTCATGCCGTCGAGAATCTTGTCGGCGGTCGCCTCCAGGAAGCGGGGAACGACGAGCATGACCGTCGGCTTGGCCTGGACGATGTCGTTGGCGAGCGAGGCGAGATTCTTCGCGTAGGCGATCGTCGCGCCGAGGTAGATCGGCAAATACTGGCCGTCGGTGCGCTCGTAGACGTGGGACATCGGGAGGAAGGAGAGGAACATGTCCGAATCCGACATCGGGATGCTGTGCAGGATCGAATGGAAGACGGACAGGAATCCGCGATGATTGAGCATCGCGCCCTTGGGCAGGCCCGTGGTCCCGCTCGTGTAGATGACGGTCGCGATGTCCTCCGGCTCGATCTCCGCGATCCGTTTCTCCCAGGCGTCGGCGGCGATCATGTGTTTGCGGCTTCGGGCAAGCTCGTCGAGCGAGTCCGCGCCCTTGAGGAGCATCACCTTCAGGTTGGCGACTCCCTCCACCTTCTTGGCCTGGTTGGCGTCTCCGGCGAGGAGGACGAGCGCGCCGCTGTCCTTCACGATGTATTGCGCCTGATCGGCGGGCAAGGTCGGATAGATCGGGACGACGACGATCCCAAGCGTCTGGCAGGCCCAGTCGGCGAAAGCCCATTCCGGACAGTTCTCGCTGAGGATGCAGAGCCGGTCGCCCTTCTTCAGCCCGAGGCTGTCGATGGCTCCGGCGTACATCTGAACCGTGGCGTACAGCTCTTTGTAGCTGATCGGGCGGAATCCGCCCTGCCCCGGCGCAAGCATCGCGGTCTTGCCCGCAAACCTCGCGCAACGCAGCCCCAGCATCTGACCGAGCGATTTGGCTTCCATTCCTACGGGGCTATTGTACAGGGATGCGCCGTTTCATCCCAGCCCTCTTGGGATGGGATTTCTCGGACCCTCACCCCACCCCCTTGCCTCCTCCCGGCACAAACCATCCGGCAGGAGGAAGGGGCTTTCTCTCCCCCTCCTCTTGCGCCGATGATTGTGCGGCGGAGGAGGAGGGGGATAAAGGGGGAAGAGGTTCCGGAAACTAGTAGTTGAGGCCCGATTGTAGGTTCCCAGAACCTCCATCCCCCACCCGTTCGACTCCGCTCCGCTTCGCTCAGGGAATAACCCTTGCCTCCTCCCGGCACAAACCATCCGGCAAGAGGAAGGGGATAAAGGGGGCTTTTCCTAGTGCTTGATCTTCACCGGATCGGGTGGGAAGGTGGGGCGCTTGAACGGGTGCTTCGCGATATCGTCGAGCAGAACTTGGATCGCCTTGTCGAGCTGCGGATCCTTGCCCCGCGCCCAGGCGTTCGGGTCGTTGAGGACTTCGATATCGGGATCGACGCCGTGGCCCTCGATCACCCAGCCCTTATCCGGCGAGAACATGCCGTAGTTCGGCACGTTGATCGTCCCCCCGTCGGCGAGCGGCCAGGCCGGGTCGGAGCCGACTTCGCCGCCGCGCGTCCGCATCCCGATGACCGGGCCGAGCTTCATCGATCGGAAATAGTAAGGAAACTCCTCGCCGTCCGAATAGTTGAACTCGTTCTCCAGGCAGACCATCGGGCCGGGGAAGAAGTCGCCCTGGCGCGTCCACGGCGTCACCGTGTTCCGCTGGTTCCAAAAGGCCAGCCCCTTCTGCTTCAGAACGGTGATGATGTAGTCGGAGATGAGGCCACCCGTATTGAACCGCACGTCCACGATCAGGCCCTGCTTGTCCCGTTGCGGATAGTATTGGCGGATGAAGTCGGACATATCGTCGGCGACCATCGCCCGCAAGTACACGTAGCCGAGCTTCCCGCCGGAGGCCTTCGCGACGTAATCCTTGCGCCCTTGGACCCAATCCCACCAGCGCATCCGCACCTCGCTCGCCGCGGGCTTGATCTGCACGCTCCGAGCGCCGGTTTCGGTTGGCGTCGAGTTCACTTTGATCGTGACGAGCTGACCGGCTCGGCCGAGCAAAGCCTCGCGCCAGGAGGTCCCGACCTTAGCCGGCCTCCCGCCGACCTCGATCAGGTAGTCCCCTTCCTTGATCCCGAGTCCCGGCTCGGCGAGGGGGGAGCGCTCGGCCGCGTTGAAATCTTGGCTTCGGAAGATCTTGGCGATCCGGTAGAAACCATTCTCCGCCGGCTCCAAGTCGGCGCCGAGGAAGGAGGGATGAGCCGGCTTGACCAACGAGCGCACGTCCCCATCTCCGAGGAAGGAATGGGAGATCGAAAGCTCGCCTTGCATCCAGCGGAGGAGAAGGTCGAGCTCGTCGCGCGAGCGCACGCTCGGCAGCATCGCCGCATACTTCTTGCCGATCGCCGGCCATTCCGCGCCGTGCATGTTGGCGACGTAGAAGTAGTCGCGGATATGCCGCCAGGCATCCCAATACATCTCGCGCCACTCGGCTTTCGGGTCGATGCGGAGCTGAAGCCCGGCGAAGCCGACCTTCGTATCGTTCTCTCCGGTCGCGTCCATCACCCGCAGGTTCGGCCCGGCCGCGATCAGGATGTGCTTGCCGTCGTCGCTCGATTGTACGGCGGGTGCGGCTGTGGCGAGCGTGCCCGCCTTCTTCGCCTTGAGGTCGTAAAAGCGAAGCTCGTTCTCGATCTGGTCGTGGACGATCACCCGGTCGCCCGCGAATTCGAGATGGTCGTAGTAGCCGGGCGGGATCGGCAGCTCGACGAATCGCCCGTAAAGGCCGTCGAGGTCGATCCGGAAGGGCTTGGCGGCCGCATCCTTGGCCTCGGGGACGCCCTCCTCATCGTCCTTCGTCTTGAGAGGCGAAGGCTCGTCGTTCGCCAATACGAGCAGGTATGCCTTCACATCCTTCTGCAAATCCATGTGGTTCTGGATGTCGTCCCCGGCGAGGGCGAGATTGCGGCGGGAAAGGAAGGCGAGATACTTGCCGTCTTTGCTGAAGCGCGGGCTGAAATCCTCGACCACGCCGCTGCTGACGCGGGTCAGCTTGCCGGACGCGATCTCGTAGAGGTCGAGGAAGCGGAAGTTTAGCCAGAGGTCGATGTCGTTGACGGCGAGCCACTTGGAGTCGGGTGAAAAGTCGAATTCGGGAGCCTGCCAGCTAAACAATTCCCCTTTGAAGGCGAGCTTGTCGGCGCCCGTCGCAAGATCGTAGAGCCGGATTTCTCCGGCGTTCGTCGTGTAGCCGATCGTCTTCGAATCGGGCGACCAGACGATCCGGTCCAGCTCCCAATCTTTGCCGCTCGTCAGGGTCTTCGGGTTCGTGCCGTCGGGATCGCAGACGCATAGCTGCATCTCGCCGCCCTCGTCGGAGAAGTAGGCGATCTTTTTCCCGTCCGGCGAATAGCGCGGATAGCGGAAGCGCACCCCATCCTTGGCGAGGATGACGCGGGCGTCCCCCTCCTTGACGGGGAGGCTGACGATCTGGCCGCGCGTCTCCACCAGCACGCGCTTGCCGGTCGGGCCGAGGCTGGAGGAGAGCACGGCGGTTTCGGCCGGGACCATGAAGGGCCGGGTGTGGAGGAGGTCGGAAACCATCTCGAACTGCACCGGCGTCGCCTTGCCGGTCGCGGGATCGAAGACCTCGATGCCGAGACCGTGCTCGAAGACGAGCCTCTTGCCGTCCCCCTGCAGGTAGCGCAGCTCGTAGGGGCTGGCCGGCGTTTCGTGCTTGACGCCGCTGCCATCGGTCTTGACCGAATCGAGATACCAGTCGCCGTCGATCTGGGTGCAGAAATAAATGCGGTCGCCGAGCCAGGTCGGGAATTCGCAGCTTCCAGGCCCTTCGTAGATCTGTTTGAAGTCGAGGGCTTTCAGATCGCCGACCCAGATCGGATTCTTCAGCCCGCCCTGGTAGCGGAACCAGGCGTTGGTGAAGCGCTGGTAGCGGCTGAAGGTGAACCGGGCGCCGTCCGGCGCGAAGGTCGCCATCGAGCAGAATTCGAGGGGCAGGCGCTTCGGCTCGTCGCCGGAGATATCGACGGTGAACAGGGTCGGCGCGGTGTAGGAGGGGTAGTTATGAGCCCGGAAGACGATGGTGTGGTTATCCTTCCAATCGACGACTTCCGCGGACTCGTTCCGATAGGTCAGCCGCTTCGGCGCGCCCCCCGTCACCGGCATGACGTAGACCTCGCGGATGCCGTCCAGCTCCCCATCGTAGGCGATCATCGAGCCATCCGGCGAGAACCGCCCATCCATCTCCGTGCCGACGTCGCGGGTCAGACGGATCGCCTTGCGCGTGGCAAGATCGCCGAGCCATAGGTCGCCTTCGCAGGTGTAGACGACCTGGTCGCCGTGGATGTCCGGACTGCGCATAAAGGCGGCCGCCGGCTCGGATTGGAGGAGAAGGAGGGGAAGAAACATCGCCACCCGCTACTTTATCGGGTTGCCGCCGACAGCGGCAAGAGTCGGTACCGGTAGAGCCTCGACGCTCTATTTGGAATCGAACGCTCGGGAGCTTGGTTGCCGTTAAGGACGCAAACCCACCGCAAAGCGCGACGCCGCCTCGCAGGCTCGGTTCCAGGACGACTATTTGGGCGCTGCCTTAGGCGCTCGCGAGCGCTTCGAGCCGGTCGGCGAGGCCGGCGGCTCCCGCGAGCCGGACTGCGGCGGCGCCGGCCCGCCAGTCCGGAGCGCCGGCGGGGAGGGTCACCGCGAGGTTGTCGCGCATCCGCGCGACCTCGCGAAACATCAAGGCGCGCTCGGCGTCGGGGCGCCCTTCGCCCCAAGTCTCGATGACCCCTTCCAACGATCCATGCCTCAGCAGGAGCCGCGCCGCCGCGACGGGGCCGATTCCCTTGATGCCGGGAATCTTGTCCGAGGCATCTCCGGCCAGCGCCTTGAAGTCCGGCACCTGCTCCGGCAGAACGCCGAATTTCGCCACGACCTCATGGGGACCGATCCGCTCCAATTCCCGCGTCCCTCGTTTCGGATTCAGGATCGTCACCAGGTCGGAAACGAGCTGGTAGGCATCTTTGTCGGTCGTGAGGACGAGGCTCGCTCCTCCCGCCTCGGTCTGGGCCCGGGCGGCGGAGGCCATCAGATCGTCGGCCTCGTAGCCGGCCTGCTTTCCCACTCCGAAATCGAAAGCCTCGCAGAGCGTCGGCAGCAGATCGAGCTGCTGGAGGATCTCTCGCTCGAAGACGCGGCCACCCTGGTACTGGGGCCAAAGCTTGCTCCGGTAAGTATCGATCCCGAGCGTATCCCAGGCGACGAACACCCTCGGCCGGCCCTCTTTCTGCCAGATGTTCGACAGCATGTTGAAGAAGCCCACGACGGCGTTGACCGGCACGCCGCTCTCCCCCGTCACCGTTTTCGGCGTCGAGTGGTAGGCGCGATGGGTCAGGTTATCGCCGTCGATGATGAGGAGGGTTTCGGACACTTCACGATGATGACAGCGTTTGTCATCCCGGCGGAGCCGAGCGATCCGCCGACGCCCATCCGGCTCCTCGACTCGCGGCCACCCCGATCCCCTGGGGTTCGCTTTCCCCCTCCGCCGAGTAACTGCCGCATGAATGAATCGGGCGCCGGATGCCCCTCACCCCTGTTCACCTTTGCTACGCGACGGTTCACAGACCCTCTCCCCCGGAGGGGAGAGGGAACCGCGCGCCTGTGAGACGCTACACTAGCAAAGTGACCAAGCCCAAGGCCCTCCGGCCCGGATCGGTGATCCGCCTCGTCTCCCCCGCTTCGCCGATGACCCCGGAGAAGACCCAGCCCTTCGCCAAAATGATGGAGGAGGCCGGCTACGGGATCGAGCTTTCCGATCACGTCTTCGAGGTTGACTACTACTTGGCGGGGGCCGACGCGGATCGGGCCGCGGATATCCAAAGGGCCTTCGACGCCCCGAACGTCGACGCCGTCATGTGTACGCGCGGCGGTTATGGCTGCGCCCGGCTGATGCCCTATCTCGATCTCGACCGGATGGCCGCGTCGGGCAAGATGTTCCTCGGCTTCAGCGACATCACGACGCTCCACATCGCCCTGAACCGGCGCGGGCTCGTGACCGCCCACGCCCCGATGGCGCTGACTTTCACGGTCGAGCGCGAGCCTTGGGTGCGGGAATCCTTCCTCGCCGCCCTCAAGGGCGACAACCCGATTCCGCCAACGGCCTCAAGGGGAACGACGCTCAGAGGCGGCAAGGCGGAGGGCGTGGTCACCGGCGGCTGCCTCTGCCTGCTCACCGACAGCATCGGGACGCCCGATCCTCTCGATTGCCGGGGCAAAATCCTCCTGATCGAGGATGTGGACGAGCATCCCCACCGCATCGACGCCATGCTCACCCATCTCCGCCTCAGCGGCATCCTCCAAGAAGCGGCCGGCATCGTGATCGGCGAGATGACCCGCACCGACGAAAAGGCCGACGAAAGCATCGGAAGCCGGCCTTGGCGCGAGATTGTGCGAGACCGGCTGAGCGGTTTGGACGTCCCGACTATTGTCGACTTCCCCTTCGGACACTGCAAAAACATGCTCACCCTTCCTCTTGGAATCCGCGCCGAGCTCGACGCGGATGCGGGAACCCTAACGTATACAGAATCGCTATGCGCCTGAAGCTCAGCCTCCTCATCCTCGCCGTCTCCGCGCTTTCCGGCGCTCAAGTCTGGGAAAAGCCCATCGCGCCCGGCCTCATCTATCACATGGAGATCGATGCGACGACGCCGAGGATCATTCACGCGCTGCGCTTTAGCCCGGGCTCTCCGACGAAGGCGATGGTCGATCTGGCGGGCAAGAAGGTGTACGCCGAGACGGCGACGAAAGGGCGGCTGACGGTGAGCCAAATGGTGGCCGAGCAGGGCGCGATCGCCGGCATCAACGGCGACTTCTTTCCCTACACCGGCGATCCGCTGGGCGCGATGGTGCGCTCCGGCGAGCTGATCAGCGTGCCCGCCCTGCCTCGGGCGAGCTTCGGCTGGTCGAACGCCGAGGGCTCCGGCACGTTTGGAATCATGAGCTTCCACGGCTCGTTCACCGCGAACGGCAACGAGACCGCCATCGACAACGTCGACGGGGACTGCCCGCCGAACGGGATCGCCTTCAACACGGAGACGACCGGGTTCTCCCTCTGCAAAACGCCGAACGTGCAACTTACGATCCGGATCGCCGAGGCCGATTTCAGCCCGAATGGGAAGACGACCGGCACGATCCAGGCCATGACCGCCGACGAGCCGAGCCTCGCCGTGCCAAAGGGCTGCGCGATCCTCGTGGCCCAAGGCGCGAAGACCGGCGCGCTGACCTCTTTGCGGCCGGGCGACAAAATTACGATCCAGTTCCGGGCCGACGGGATCGACTGGCGGAAGGTCGATCAGCTCATCGGAGGAGGTCCGTTCCTCGTCAAGGACGGGCAGATCACGCCGGATTCGGAAGCCGAGCACTTCCGGGACGATTTCTCCAAACAGCGGCATCCGCGCAGCGCGGTCGGCAAGACTGCGAACGGCGATTTCTGGTTCGTCGCCGTCGATGGCCGCTCGCCGGTCAGCGCGGGCGCGACGATCCAGGAGCTGGCGCAGGTGATGTTCAAGCTCGGCTGCCGGGATGCGATCAATCTGGACGGAGGCGGGAGCACGGACATGAACATCATGGGCGTGAACGTGAACAGGCCGAGCGACGGAGTCGAGCGGGAGCTCGCCAACGGCATCTTCTTCTTCGGCCCAAGGCCGGCCTCGCCGGTCCAGCCCGCGCATCCGGCGACGATCGACGGGCCGGCGACGCTCGATATGGCGGGCACGGTGACCCTTCATGCGATGGACGCCAACAAAGCCGTGCCCGACGCGGAGGTCATCTGGAGCGCGCAGGGCGCGGCCTGGATCGACCAGGGCGGACTCCTGAAGCCGCTCAAACCCGGCCCGGCGACCGTCACCGCCTGGGTTCACGGCCAGATCGTCATGAAGCAGATCACGGTAACCGGCTCGCCCCGGACGAAGCCGACCCCATCCCGCTCCGGCGGCGGACGAGGCAAACGCGGCGGCGGTTAGCGCGTAACCCTACCGAATCGCGAACTGGGTGACATCCGAGGCGATCCGAACTTTCGCGCCGCCGTGGGTGGGCTGCGAGACCAGGCTGCCGGCCCCGCGCGTGCCGGAAATATAGAGCACGTGCGCGCCGTCCGGGGCGAATTGCCCGTCCCGTCCCTCGCCGAGCAACTGCGATTTGCCGGTACCGAACCAGGTTACGGCCTCGAACTGCTTGATCCAACTGCCGTCGTTCTTGGGGTCGATAACCCGCCAGTCGCAGATCACGGCCTGGCCGTCCGGCGACCAGTCCTCGATCGTCGGCGGGGCGTATTTGTTCGGATAGGGGAGATCGATTACCTTTCCGGAAGCAAGGTCGAAAAGAGTGTGGCCGGTCTTCGGGCGCGACAGGCTGTAGTGGACGGCGAGAACCGATCCATTCGGCGAAAAACTCATCCAGCTCGGATTGACGGCCGGCGGAAACTTGCGCACCAGTTTGCCGGAGGGGTATTCGCGTACGTCGACCTCCTCGGAGAAATCGTCTCCCTCCAAATGGCAGGCGATGCGGTCGCCGCGCGGAGACCAAACCGGGTCGGCCGCATGATCGGCGAACAGGGCGATCTTGCCGGTCTTCAGATCGAGGATCGAAACCTTCGCGGTCCCCCACCGTTCGGCAGTCGTGGAGAAAGCGAGCCTGGTTCCATCCGGCGAAAAGCTGGGGCTGTAGCCACGGACGAGCAGAGACGGCTTCGCGCCCGGAGTGGGATCGACGACTTCGACCGTCGGCGGATAAACGTGGGGCTCGGACATCGGGATGAAGACGATACGTCCCGAGGGCGTCCACTCGATCATCTTGTCGCCCCCGGCCGCTTCCTGGGGCACGGAACATATCCGCACGGGCTTTGCCCCGCCCTTCGGCTTGCCGGCCGGATCGCATGGGAGAACGTAGAGAGTGTGGGCGCGGACGAACGCGATTTTGGGGGCTGGGCCGGGATTTCCGAGAAAAACCAAGTACAGGATCGCGTTCACAGAATTATATACGGCCTGGCAGGCAATTTAGCGTGGTCAGAAACGATAGATTCTAACCTGATCGACACTAAACTTTTAATCGCCATAAATTAATCACTCTTCTCAAAAAGAATTCGACGAGTCCTATATGGCTCACCCGATTTGGCCTATTAATTATTGTCGATGTAGGCTCCTACTGTACTCATAACGGGTCGGAACCGGTTTATGCTTTCTTGCCCCGAAAAGGGCATGAAGGGGGATGCTATCCTCCATACCGATCAGCCAACAAAGAGTATGTGAGGTTTTTGCGTGATCTTAGCATTCGAAACAAACTGCTCCTCGCGTTTGGTTTCATGTTGGCTTTGCAGGGGGTGTCGGCTCTTTCCGGCCGATTGTCTCTGAACTCCATCCAGGCCGCAACCACGATCTCGACCCGCGAGGGCGTCGAAGACAACCTGACGGTCGCCGCGATCGAGGCCAACGTTCTGAACTATCGCATGCTGCATTACCGCATCATGCTCGCGAAGACTCCGAAGGAGACCGACGACCTCCTTGCCGACCTCACCAAGACCGGCAAGAAGATCGACGACATGACTGCCGGGCTCGCCAAGCGCTTCTCGAATCAGAAGCAGGCGCAGCTCTTCGGCGCGTTTCAGAAGGGCTGGAAGCTCTACGTCGATACCGATCAAGACTTCATCGTGGCTTCCCACACGAACGACAAGGAAAAGCTGGCTCAGGTCGCCCCCGTTTTGCGCGGAATTTGGAATACGACCCTCGAACCCGCACTCACCGCCTTTTTGAACGACAACCGGGATCACGTCATGGGCGTTCAGAAGGAAGCGGGAAATAAGCTAAACGAGGCTCAGACGATCGGGATGCTCGTCTTCGTGATTTCGGTGATCTCCGTGATCGCGATGACGCTGATGATCACCCGAGCCCTGACCAAGCCGGTCAAGCTCCTGCGCAACATGTTGCAGGACGTCCAGACGACGGTTCTCGACAGCGTCCGCGCCGGCTCCGCGGCCATGGCGAGTGGCGACCTCACCGCGATCGACATGGTCCACTTGGAGCACATCGATTGGTCCTCCAAGGACGAGCTCGGCCAAATGTGCGATGCCGTGAACAACGTCATCGACCAGGGCCTCGATACGATTCACTCCCTTCGTACCGCGCAAACCCAATTCGGCGAGCTCGTGGCGACGGTCGCCCAACGGGCTTACGAAGTCGCGGAGAAGGGAGACCGGCTGCGCGCTTCGGCGACCGAATCGGCGGAAGCTTCCGATCTCATCATCCAGAAGATCGAGGAGATTACGAAGGCCACGGTGGAATCGGCGCTGACGACCGAACGCCTTGCCGAGGGCAGCGAGCACTTGGCCAACACCTCGGCCGAGGCCACGCGGCATCTGGAGCGGCTCGTCGAGCGGGCTCAAGAGATTTCCCATGGCTCCAAGGAGCAAGAAGAGCAAGCTCTGAAGGCGGGCGATCTGACCGAACAGGTCGTCCAAGTCGTCGGCGTGACGATCCAGAAGGTCGAAGCGACGAAGAAGCAGGTCGAGGCCACCCGCGTCGCTATCGATCAGCTTGCCAAGAAGCAGGCGCAGATCGGCACGATCGTTCAGACCATCGAGACGATCGCCGAGCAAACCAACCTCCTCGCCCTCAATGCCGCGATCGAAGCGGCGAGAGCGGGCGAGCACGGCCGCGGGTTCGCGGTCGTGGCCGACGAAGTCAGGAAGCTCGCCGAAAACGCGGGCAAGGCGACGAAGGAAATCGCCTCGATCATCGACAGCGTCAAGGCCGACGTCGACGAGGCGAGCCACTCGATGGATCGGACCAATCATCAGGTCGGGGAAGTCGTCGAAAACTCGTCGGCGGCGCAGCGCAGCCTGGTTCAGATCCGCGAGGCGGGTAAGGAAACCGCCGAAATCGCCAAGGCGAATACCGATCGAGCCCAGGCGATGACGACGGCGGTGAACGAGGTTTCCGGCCTCGTTGCCGGCGTAGCCTCGTTCGCGCAAGAATCGGCGGCGGGCTCGGAAGAGCTCAGCGCGACGACCGAAGAGATGGCGACCTGGGCCAAGGAAGCCGCCCGCTCGGTTCGCGAGCAGGTCGCCGGCTTCGGAGAAACCCGCGACCGGGCTCGAGAACTCGAGAAGCAGTCCGACGAGCTGACCTTCCAAATGTCGAAGTTCAGCATGGACGGCGGGTCGTCGATCGTCTCGCAGGTCAACAAGTTCAAGGCGGCCCACGTCCGCTGGTGTATCCGGGTTCAAAAGATGGTCGACGACGGCGAGATCATCGACCGCAAAGACCTGACCGATCCAACGTGCTGCGCCCTCGGCAAGTGGTACTACGGCGACGGCAAAGCGCGCTTCGGCAACTTGGCCGCGTTCCGGGCTCTGGAAGCCCCGCACAGCGAAGTCCACGCCTGCGCCCGCCGTGCCGTCGAAGCGGTGGAGAAAGGAGATTTCGACACGGCGCGGAAGGCCTACGACGACATTCTCACCGCCAAGACCACGGTCCTGCGCTGTCTCGACGACATGCTGTTGGAGTCAGGCCAAGATCAACGGCTCGCCGCGTAAGGGTCGCGGGCATCCGCTCGCGGCCTTGTCCTCCCTAGCGATGGGCGCGAAAGCGCCCATCATCTTTTTCATGTCCCCTGAGCTTGTCCGTGAGTTTTCGTCAATAGAATTCGCCTCAGTTGGGGACCGGTATCGCCTCGCATTATCTCAATAAAGAGCGCTCGGCGATGACCGGGCGAGGTGGACTCATGAACCAGAAGGCGGAAGGGGCGGTACTCGGATTCGAGGAAATCCATCCGCCGTTATCGGCGGAGCGGGCGGCGGTCGAAGCGGAGCGCTGCCTTCAGTGTGGAGGCGAACTCGCGCCTGCGCCGTGCGTCTCCGCGTGCCCGAGCGTGATCGACATACCCCGCTTCATCCGTGAAATTCGAGACGGAGCCCCTCTGGAAGCCGCTCAGACCATCTTCGCTTCGAACGCCCTCGGCGGGTCGTGCGCGCGAGTGTGCCCGACGCAGGAGCTTTGCGAAGGAGCCTGCGTCATGACGAAGGAAGGACGCAGGCCCGTCGAGATCGGGCGCCTCCAACGCTACGCGACCGACGTCGCCCTCGAAACCCTCGGCACGCGCCACCGCACGAAACCGGCAACCCATAACGGCTTGAGCGTCGGGGTGATTGGCGCGGGGCCGGCCGGGCTCGCCTGCGCGGAAGAGCTGGCTTGCCTCGGCTACGACGTGACGGTCTACGAGAAGCGAGCCCTGCCGGGCGGCCTCGTCACCTACGGCATCGCGCCCTACAAGCAGCGGATCGATCCGATCTTCGAGGAAGCGGAGCGGATCGCGACCCTCGGCATCCGCATGCGCTTCGGGATCGAGGTCGGGAAGGACGTTCCGGTCGAAGAATTGTTCTTCAAGCACCAGGCCGTCTTCCTCGGCATTGGCATGGGGCCGGATCAGCCCGCGAATCTGCCCGGCGAAGAGCTTCCGGGAATCTTCGAATCGCTGCCGCTCATCCAGGAGATCAAGCTCGGCAAGCCCGAGAAGCTGGGACTCGCGAACAAGCGCGTCGCGGTGATCGGTGGCGGCAATACGGCGATTGACGTCGGTCGCGAGCTCGTACGAATCGGCGTCAGGGAAGTCACGCTCGTCTACCGGCGCGACGAGGATTCGATGCCCGCCTACCGGCACGAGGTCGAGGCGGCGAAGGCGGAAGGCGTGAAGTTCCAGTTCCTCACCGCGCCGATCCGGTTCGTCGGAAAGAGCTGCGTCAAAGGTATCGAGTGTACGCAGATGCAGCTCTCCGCGCCGGACGCCTCGGGCCGGCCGAAGCCGATCCCGATGCCGGGAATGGAGTTCGTCTTCGAATGCGACGCGGTCGTCAAAGCGATCGGACAGAGCCCGTTGCTACAAATGCTCGACTCCTTGCAGGTTCGCACCGACCGGGGCCGGGCCATCGTCAGCGAGACGTTCCAGTCGAGCAATCCCAAGGTCTTCGCGGGTGGTGACGTGATCAACGGCGGTACAACCGCGGTGGAGTCCGTGCGGCACGGCAAGCTCGCCGCGCGCGGCATCGACGCTTACCTATGCGGCCATCCCTTCGAGCTGCCCGAACCCCGGCGGGCTGTCGAGAGCGCGGTCAAACACGACGGCCCCTTCCTGAAAACCTACCAGGGAGGCTACTACGTCGGCACCTCTGCGACTCTGTGCAAGGGCTGCAACCTGTGCGTCAACAGTTGCCCGGCCGACATCCTGTTCCTGGACGGGAAGAGCAAGATCGGCATCACCGACGTCGCCCAATGCGTCTTCTGCGGAATCTGCGAGATGCGCTGCCCCGACTTCGCGATCTGGATCGTGAAGGACGAGTCGAAACCCCACCCGATCGAGGTCGAGGCGCGGCGGCGGCTTACTCTGTAAGCCGCATCCTCGCTTCGCCTCGAGAGTGACCGTAAAACGACTCGTTCCCGAATCGTCGCCCAGGAGCTTCTCCCGGCGCGCAAACAGGCCGCAGAGTGCGAAATTCCCGCTCGTAATGGCTTGGACGTCCACGTCCGAGAAAGCCCGTTTCGATTGGGGCAGGCTCTCTCGGGTCTGGAGACCCAAGCCACGACGGGCGCACCCGCTACTAAACGGCATTGGGGTTAGGCCAGCGCCGGATCGACCATCCCCAATTCCTCGAACGCCCTCTTCCGGATGAGGCAGGAGTCGCAATGGCCGCAGGCGCGGCCGCTCGGGGCGGGATCGTAACAGGAATGGGTCAGGCTGTAGTCCACGCCGAGATCGAGGCCGCGCCGGATGATTTGCGGCTTGGTGAGGTGGATCAGGGGTGCGTGGATGGTGAGGCGATGGCCTTCGACGCCTCGTTTCGTCGCCAGGTTGGCGAGCCGCTCGAAGGCTTCGACGAACTCGGGCCGACAGTCGGGATAGCCGCTGTAATCGACGGCGTTGACGCCGACGAAGATGTGGTCGGCTTCGAGGGTCTCGGCATAGCCGAGGGCGAGGGCGAGCATGATCGTGTTCCGTGCCGGCACATAAGTGACGGGGATGTCGCCGGCATCCTCCCGATCCTTCGGCACGTCGATGTCGTCGGTGAGGGCGGAGCCGCCGATGGCGGCCAGATCGACGCCCACGATCTTGTGGGCTTTCGCTCCGAGCGCCTGAGCCACCCGCTTCGCCGCCTCGATCTCGACCGCGTGCCGCTGGCCGTAAACGACGGTCAGGGCGTACGGTTCGAACTCCTGGCGAGCGATCGCGAGCGCGGTCGCGGAATCGAGCCCGCCCGAGAGGAGGACGACGGCCGGCCTCTTCATTTAGAAAGCCTCTCGAGGACGTCTTTTGCTCGCCGGAAGGCGGCTTCCTCCCGGCGGGCGATCAGCAGGGTCAGGGAACGAAGGTTCCCCTCGTCGGCGCGTTCCAAGGATTCGAGGTAGATCGACTTCTCGTCCCGGGGGACGACCAACGGAAAGAGCCCGGCGCGAATCAAGACGAGGGATGCGAGAGCCCTGGCGACCCGCCCGTTCCCATCTTGGAACGGATGAATCTGGGTAAAGCGGTGGTGAAGCCATGCCGCCTCGACCTCGGGCGGGATGCGCTCGTGCCGAAGATACATCGCGACGAGGCGGTCCATCTCCGAAGCGGTGTGCTCCGGCGGACAGTATCGATAGATTTGGCCGTCCCGCACCGGGTAATTCGGCTGCGTCTTCCACTCGCCGTGGAGCATCGGGACCTCCGTTTCGACGCCCCCGATGTCGCGAGCGACGACCGTTGTCTGGCTCTTCGTCATTGCAGCGTGAAGCTCTTTGATGTAGCCCGCGGAGAGAGGGCGCCGCTGCGCAACGAAATCGAAGAGTCCCTCCAGAGCATCCTTCTGGTCGTTCAGGAGCGCGAGGATGTGCGCCGGCTCTTTGTTGACCGATCCGTGCTCCATCACCGCCGCACTGAAGCCCTGCTCGATCAAGACCATCGTAACGCCGCGCTCGATATCGTAGAGGTTCTCGATGATGCCGGTTTCGATCGCCCATTCGCGGTTGAGCTGCTCGGTGAAAGTCTCCAGTTCGGAGGAGCCAAGCGCGGCTTCGCGCCTCTCCTTCCATTCGACCTCGACGCCCCGCAATGCCGAGACTTCGAGGCTCGCCCAGTCTTCGGGCAAGTCGAGAATCCCGGTGGCCTTCGGCCAGATTTCCACGGCGCTCGGTTCGGGCATGCCCTAAATGATGACTCGTCTTCACCCGCCATAATCGACCTTGTGTCCGACCTCCGAGTCCGCCCCGCCGTTCCCGAAGATTGGTCCCGGATGGAGGCGAGCTTTGTGGCGGCCGGGAAAGCGGCGTGGCCCCATATTCTCCCCGCCGAATTCCTTGAGCGGCTGAGCCCGCCGGCGCGATGGCGCGAGGCGATCTCCGATCCCTCCTACCGCGTCTTGGTCGGCTTGGACGAGGGCCAGGTCTGCGGCTTCGCCGTCCTCCGGCATTCGGGAGACGAGGATGCCGAGACCTCGACCGGCGAGCTGGATTCCTTCTACGTCCATCCCGACGCCTGGGGGAAAGGAGTCGGGCGCGAATTGCTGAGGGCGGCGGTGGAGGGCCTTCGGGAAATGGGCTTTCGAACCGCAACGCTCTGGACCGCCGAGCTGAACCACCGCCCGCGCCGAGTCTACGAGGCCGCCGGCTGGGCGCTGGACGGCGCTCGCCGCGAACGCGCGCTCGGCGGACAGAATTTCGTCGAGCTCCGCTACCGCCGCCCGCTCTGAGCTATCGCAACCGAGGCGTAAAGTCGGTGTCCGGCTTGACCCGCCGGCAGTAGGCCGCCATCAGCTTCGCGCAGTTCTCCACGTCGTTGAGAGCGAGAAGCTCGCAGGGCGTGTGCATATAGCGGAGGGGGACGCCGAGGATGCCCACGGCCATGCCCGGCCCGCTGATCTGCATCGCGTTCCCGTCGGTCCCGGTTCCCCCTGGAGCGACGTCGATCTGATAGGGGATCTGGTCTTCTTCGGCGGCCTGGCGGATCATCTTGAGGACGATGGGGTTCGTATTCGCTCCACGCATCACGGACGGCCCCTTGCCGACGTCGAGCGTGCCATAGCGGCTCTTCGAGACGCCGGGATAGTCGATCGCATGGTTGACGTCGACGGCAAGGCCGCTCTGGGGGCCGATCCAGAACGACGACGTCCGCGCGCCGCGCAGGCCGATCTCCTCCTGAACCGTCGCCACCGCGTAAACGCCGACGTTGGGATCGAGGCCGCCCTCTTCGGCGAGCAGCCGAAGAGCCTCGGCGACGATGAAAGAGCCCATCTTGTTATCGAAGCCGCGCGCGGTCGCCCGGTTGTTCAGAAGCGTCTGGAACTCGACTTGGTAGGTGACGACGTCGCCGATCTCGATCCCGGCCTCCTCGACATCTTTCTTCGACGAGGCCCCGATATCGATCCACAGGTCCTTCAGCTCCGGCTTCTTTTTTCGCTCCTCGTCTTCCAGGAGATGGATGGCCTTACGCCCGATGATCCCCGCCACCGCCTCCTTGCCATGCACCCAAACCCGCTGCCCAACCGGGATGACGCTGTCGTGGCCGCCAATTCCGCTGAAATAGAGGAGGCCGTCGTCGCTGACGTGATGGACGATGAAGCCGATCTCGTCCATGTGCCCGGCCAACATGACCTTCATCGGCGCTTGAGGATTGAGAATGGCGGCGACATTGCCATGCACGTCGGTCTTGATTTCGTGCGCGAAGCCTTTTGCGTACTGCCGATATATTTCGGCTGCCCTCTCTTCGTAACCGGAAGGGGACGGGACGTTAACGATGGATTTGAGGAAGTCGAGGGACTGCGGACGCATTGCCTATTTTGATCTTGATTCTTAACGTGTCAATTGCCTTGTCGCGTTAATTGACAAAAAACGCATCTAGCCCGATCGATGCGCGAGTCACGGACACTCCGCCCCTCCTCTTGCGCCGACGATTGTTCGGCCCGAGGAGGAGGGGATTAGGGGTGGAGTTCCGGAAAACTCGCAATTGAGGACCCTCACCACTGCCCAATGAAGTCCAATCTTTGCGTCATGCGCCCCCCCCACCCTTGCTCGCAAGACTCGCAAACCGTCTCCCCCGGGAACTGTCGCATGGGAATGAATCGGGCGCCGTTTGCCCCCTCACCCCTGTTCACCTTCGCTACGCGACGGTTCACAGACCCTCTCCCCCGGAGGGGAGAGGGAGCTTAACCTCAATGCTTGCGAGCAAGGTAACCCTGAAATACCGTGGACTAAAGAGGCAAATCGATGGCGTTTTCGGCCAAAATGGATGCCATGGCAAGACAGTGGCAAACTTCGGAACCTGAAGCCATCGAACAAGAGTTCCTAGCGATCCCGCCACGGGAATTAGCCCCCCTACTTAATGGCATGCGTGCCCACAACGACGGATTCGAGGGCGGATATGTCCTTCGGAACCAGGGAGGCGGTATTTGGGCGATCAAGGCCTCCGCCAAATCTCCCGCAGCGTGTCTCTTTTTCTCCTCCCGAAAAGAAAATGATATCGAGGTTCTCAGCATCGTCGCCGCGCTCAACACCGTAGCCGACGAAATCCCTCGCTCCGTCATCGAGGCCGCGCGGGAGAAGAAGCGCAGGCCGCGCCAGGTCGACCGCGAGAACTACCTCGACCGGGTTGTGCGCGTTTGCGCGCGGAAGGTACCCGGATTCGAGGCCGAGTGGAGGCCTCTGGACGTCATCCACGATCTCGTGCGGATCAGGGTCGCCCGGCGTCTGAGCCAGGAGCAGGTCGCCGACCGGATGGGCCTGCCCCGGCCTCGGGTCACCGAGCTCGAACGGACGCCGGGGCGCATCAGCTTCCGCCGGATCGTGGCCTACGCCTCGGCGATCGATGCAACCCTGGTGGCTCTCCAGGAGCGGCCTCGCCGCCCCCGGAAATAGCCTATTGCTTCGCGAGCCGCCTTCGTGATCGCGTCGAAGTCGGGCTGCGTTTTGTTGGCCGGCGCTTCCTTGTAGGCTTTGGTCCGCATTTCCTGGATTTCCTTCAGGCCGAAGGCGAATCTCTATAAAGCGGCAATTGCGGTAAGAGCCGAATAAGGCCTTCATGTAAGACACGATGGCTACCGTTCGATGAGAAACCGCTGCAATTTCGCTCGCATCTCCGCGACCAATTCGGCCTCCAAGTAGATGCCGTCCTCGCGGTAGTCGGCCTTGAGAACCCGGCCGTAGTCGTAGCAATCCTGGACGAGCGAGGATTCGCCGTACGGCAGCAAGGCGCGCACGAAGCCGAGCAGGTTCTGCACCATCCTTCGCAGGGCCGAAAGCATGTCGTCGACCCCGGTCCCGTTCGAGGCGGAAATCGCGACCGAGTTCGGCCATTCGGCGACAAGATGCTTCGCGATCTCGTGATCCTCCAGCGCGTCGATCTTGTTAAAGACGGTCAGTACCGGCTTGCTTCCCGCTTCGAGTTGCTCCAACGTCTCGATAACGGCGTCGCGCTGAATCTCCCAGGCCGGATTCGAAACGTCGACGAGATGGATGAGGATGTCCGAGAAGGTCACTTCCTCCAGAGTCGAGTGGAAAGCGGCGACGAGCTGGGTCGGCAGATTCCGGATGAAGCCGACGGTGTCGGTGAGGAAGAGGGCGTAGCCGTCCGGCAGGTCGATCTTGCGGGTCGTGGGATCGAGGGTCGCGAAGGGCATCGCGTCGGCGAGGAGGGTGGTACCGGTCAGCCGGTTCATCAGGGTCGATTTGCCCGCGCTCGTGTAGCCGACGATCGATGCGAAGGGGAACGGGTGCTTGCGCCGCCCCGCCCGCTGCTGGTCGCGCACACGCTTGACGTCCTCGATCTCCTCCTTGAGCTTGGCGATCTTGTCTCGCACCATGCGCCGGTCGGACTCCAGCTTCGTTTCGCCAGGGCCGCGCATGCCGATGCCGCCGCGTTGCCGCTCGAACTGGGTGTAGACGCTCATCAGCTTCGGCAGCATGTAGGTGAGCTGGGCGAGCTCGACCTGGAGCATGCCTTCGCGCGTCTTCGCGCGGGTCGCGAAGATGTCGAGGATGAGCTGGGTGCGGTCGATCACCTTCACCTTGCAGGCGTCGGTCAGGTTGCGGCTCTGGATGCCGGTCAGCTCGGCGTCGACGATGAGGACGTTCGCGCCGGCATCGGCGACGAGAGCCGCGATCTCCTCGACTTTGCCCGAGCCGACGAAATTGGTCTTGTAGGGCCGGTCAAGCCTTTGGCGAATCGAGGCGAGGGGCTGCACGTGCGCGGCTTCGCACAGTCCCTCCAATTCCTCCTCGACGGCGAGATCTTCCGACTCGTCCTCGTTCACGAGCACGAGCACGGCTTTCTCGACCGGCGCCTCCAGGTTCTCAACCGTTTTCGGCATCCCCATGATTGTGCCGGATTTGGGGGCGAGGGGCTAAACTTCAAACCATGAGATTTCAGGATAGGGTCGTGGGGACAACCTAAATCTCGGGACGTTGGCTGTGAACACTGCAAAATCACGGTGCATTAAAGTCCGGCGTTTACGGTCCGAGAACAAGAGGACATCCCAAGCCTCGCTTTTTTGAGATACTGAGTTCCATGGCCGACATTCCCCGAAGCCGAAGCTCGATCCTCGAGGTTCGCGGGTTGACCCGACGATTCGACGGGTTCATCGCTGTCGACCATGTGACCTTTTCCGTCGGAGAGGGCGAGGTCTTGGGACTGGTCGGCCTCAACGGCGCGGGCAAGACGACGCTCATCAAGATGCTGATCACCCTGCTGCCTCCTTCCGAAGGCAGCGCCGTCGTCTGCGGATACGACTTGCGGAGGGAGCCGGCGATGGTGCGCCGGACAATCGGCTATGTGCCGCAGCTTGTCTCCGTGGATGGCGATTTGACCGGCCGCGAGAACCTGCAAATCTATGCGAGGCTCTATGACGTGCCCGGCGCCGAGCGGGCAAGCCGGGTCGATCAGGCGCTCCGCTTTATGGATCTCGCCGACGTCGGCGATAAGCTGGTGCGCGCGTATTCCGGCGGGATGGTCCGGCGGCTCGAAATCGCGCAGTCCATGCTGCACCGTCCCCACCTCCTTTTCCTCGACGAGCCGACCTTCGGCCTCGATCCCGTCGCCCGCGCTTCCGTCTGGCGGCACATTTTGGAGCTCCGTAATAACTTTGGCGCGACGATCCTCTTGACGACCCATCTTCTCGACGAGGTTGAGGAACTATGCGACCGGATGGCGATCATGACCCATGGAAAGCTCGCCGCGATTGGCACCGTCGAAGAGCTGCGGCAGCAGGTCGGACCCGACGCCCCGCTCGACGAGGTCTTCGTCCATTTCGCCGGAACGCATGAGCAGGAGGGAGAATTTCGGGCCGCCGCCCGGCTCCGCCGAACGGGAAGGAGGCTCGGATGAGCGTGGCCGCCCTGCGGGGCGCGAAGACGGAAACCTTGACCGGCTTCGTTTCCAAGACTTTCGCCATTGTCGGCGTCGAGATCGCCAAGCTTCGCCGCGATCCGACCGATCTCTTTTCCCGAGCCGTCCAGCCGGCGCTGTGGATGCTCGTCTTCGGTCAGGTGTTTTCCCATACGCGCGCCATTCCCACCGGCAACGTCCGGTATATGGACTTCATGGCGCCCGGCATTCTCGCCCAAAGCGTCCTCTTCACCTCGATCTTCTACGGCCTCTCCGCGATCTGGGAGCGCGACCTTGGCATTCTTCAGAAGTATCTCGTCAGCCCTGCCCCCCGGGGCGCCCTCGTTCTCGGCAAGGCCCTGTCGGCGGGCGCGCGCGGCCTGGCCCAGGCGACGATCGTCTATGTGCTCGCTCTCGCCCTCGGAGTTCGGGTGAGCTGGAGCCCTCTCGGCCTGCTCGGGGTAATTCTCACGGTCGTCGTAGGGGCCGCGTTCTTCAGCACCCTTTCGCTGATCATCGCGTGCATCGTGCGCAGCCGCGAGCGGTTTATGGGCATCGGCCAAGTGCTGACGATGCCCCTCTTCTTCGCCAGCAATGCCATCTATCCCGTGAGCATGATGCCGGGTTGGCTGCAGGTCTTGTCCAAGGGCAATCCTCTCACTTACGAGGTCGATCTGCTTCGGAGCCTGATGATTCCCGGCGCCGTCGCCACCATGCACCTCGGGTTGGACGCCGCGGTTCTTAGCGGCTCGACTTTCCTCTTTATCCTCATCGCCTCGCAAATGTATCCGCGCCTCGGCACATGACCGCCCCTTCCCGGTAGACATGTCGCGCTTGTCTTCCGGCCCTCCGATTCCTCCTCGTTCACGAGGACAAGCACGGCTTTCTCGACCGGCGCCTCCAGGTTCTCAACCGTTTTCGGCGCCCCCCATGATTGTGTCGGATCGGGAGCCAGGGGCTAAACTCCAAAACCAATGAGATTTCAGGACAAGGTCGTGATCGTCACCGGAGCGAGCCGGGGAATCGGGAAGGAGATCGCCGCCGCCTTCGCTAAAGAGGGCGCGAAAGTTGCCTGCGTCGCCACGACCCAGGAAGGAGCCGACAAAGTCGCGGGCGAGATCGCCGGCAAGGGCTACGCCTGCGACGTGAGCGATCCGGAGCAGGTCGAGCAGGCCATGGCGAAAATCCAGGAGGAGCTTGGGACTCCGGCCGTTCTCGTCAACAACGCGGGAATCGCGCGGGACAACCTGATGATGCGCCTGAAGGACGAGGACTGGGACCGGGTGATCGACGTCAACCTGAAGGGCGCCTATCTGTGGATCAAAGCGGTCAGCCGCCCGATGATGAAGGCCCGCTACGGCCGGATCGTCAACCTGAGCAGCGTCGTCGGGCTCCACGGCGCCGCCGGCCAGACCAACTACGCCGCCTCGAAAGCCGGACTCATCGGCTTGACCCTGGCGGTGGCGAAGGAGCTCGGCTCGCGCAACATCACCTGCAACGCGGTCGCGCCTGGCTTCATCGAGACGGACATGACCGAGAATCTGCCGCCCGACTTCAAGGAGCAGGCGATCAAGCAGGCCCCCGCCGGCCGCCTCGGCGCCCCCGCCGATATCGCTCCCGCCATCCTTTTCCTCGCGAGCGAGGACGCGAGCTACATCACCGGCCAAACCCTGACCATCGACGGCGGGCTCTTCCTGTAACGTCTCGGTTTCCTTCCAATTCCGCTCAAAGGGATGGGGTTTCAGGCGTTGTCCCAAGGGGATCGAGCGCGTCGGCGGTAACATCAGGGTTCCCCATGCCGAGGTCGTTCCGCCTATACGATACGATGACCCGAACGGTCAAAGAGCTGCAGCCGCTAGAGCCCGGCCACCTGAAGTTTTACTCCTGCGGCCCGACCGTCTACTCGTACGCGCATATCGGCAACTTCCGCTCCTTCCTGACCGCCGACCTCATCGTGCGGACGGCGAAGGCGATCGGCTGGCGGGTGACCTGGGTCACCAACATCACCGACGTCGGCCACCTGACCGACGACGACGTCGCCGACGCTCAGGGCGAGGACAAGATGGAGCGGGCCCTGCGCAGCAAAGAGGGCGAGCGGTTCCATAACATTTGGGAGCTCTCCGAGTACTACACTGAGGCTTACAAGGAGGATTGGCGGCGGCTGAACCTCACCGAGCCGGATATCCGCCCGAAGGCGACCCAGCACGTCCGCGAGCAAATCCTCGCCGCCGAGGACCTGATCCGCAAGGGCCACGCGTACGAAACCCCGACCGGCGTCTATTTCAGCGTCGCCAGCTTCCCCGACTACGGCAAGCTCAGTGGGAACACGCGCGAGAAGCTCAAGGATGCCTCGCGCGACGTGGTCCTCGATGAAAACAAGCGCGACCAGGCCGACTTCGCGGTCTGGAAGAAGGACGACAAGCACCTGATGCAGTGGTATTCGCCCTACGGCTGGGGCTTCCCCGGCTGGCACATCGAATGCTCGGTCATGGCCCGCGCCTACCTCGGCGACACGATCGACCTGCACAGCGGCGGCGAGGACAACATCTTCCCCCACCACGAATGCGAGATCGCGCAGAGCGAGAGCCTGACCGGCAAGCCGCTCTCGAACCACTGGGTCCACACGCGCTTTCTCCAGGTGAACGCGGAGAAGATGTCGAAGCGGTTTGGCAACATCTCCCGGCCGCGCGAGCTGGTCGAGGAAGGCGTCGATCCCCTCGCGATCCGCTACGCGCTGATCTCGGGCGTCTACAACAAGCCGCTCAACTTCACCGATCAGAGCCTCGTCGACGCCGTGCGCAACGTGCAGCGCTTCCGCGACGCCGATGCCCTGGCAAAAGCCGCGGAAGGCCGACCGGGCGAGGACAAGGTCGGGACCGAGCTTCGCAATCTTTACGACGAGGCGCTGGACGCGATGTGCAACGACCTCAACACCGCCGTCGCGCTGGCGAAGGCGCTGGAAGGGGCTCGCCTGATTCTCCGGGAAGGGGAATCGCTCAGCGAAGCCTCGGCGGCAAGCGCGACCGAGTTTCTCGACAAGATCAACGCCCTCCTCGGCATCGTCCGCCACGACAATGCCTATGCGGTCGCCGAGCCCGTAAAGAAGGTGGAAACCGACGTCGACGTCGCCCACGTCGAGGCCCTGATTACCGAGCGGGCCGAGGCGAAGAAGGCAAAGAACTTCGCCCGCGCCGACGAGATCCGCCGGCAGCTCGACGCGGAGGGTATCGAGCTGCGGGACACGCCGGACGGCACCGTCTGGGTCCGAAAGTAGCGCAGGCTTCCAGCCTGCCTGTCGCTACGTCCTAGCTAGTATTGGAGGCGTCGTCCTGAGCGAAAGCCCGTTTCGATTTGGAGCAAGCTCTCTCGGGTCTGGAGACCCAAGCCACGACAAGCGCGTCCCGATTGGACAAATGAGGCTTGACGTTTTACTCAGGCTGACGCCTGCATATCTAAAACCGTATTGCCTCCAGCCGCCTAGAAAACTCAGACCCGCCTGGGCGACAAGCCGCCTCTTCCTCGGCCACTAATAGAGTGTGCTACTGCTCCGAATCGCCGACGTCGGACTCTTCGCGTTCCATACGCTCCTCGTCCTGTTCAACTGCGTGGGCTGGATTTGGCCGAGGACGAGACGGCTGCACCTCGCCACCCTCGGGGCGACGGCGGCTTCTTGGTTTCTCCTCGGCATCTGGTTCGGTCCGGGATACTGCCTCTGCACCGACCTGCACTGGCGGATACGAGCCGCGCTGGGCGAGAATATCCAAGAGAGGACCTATATACAGTACTTAGTATCGAGAATAACGGGATGGACTCCTAACGCGGAGCTGGCCTCGAACGCGACGGCCGCCGTCTTCGTCGTCGTCGCGATCCTCAGTCTATGGCTCAATCTAAGGGACTTGCGACGAGCGCGTGGCCTGAAACGTGCTATACACTAAGAACGTGTTCAATCCCGAAGACCGCCGCCCCGATCCTGAATTGAGGAAGCTGACGCCCGAGGACGTGGTTCTCGGATTTCTCATTTTCGGGGGGCTGGCCCTGTTGATCTTCGGCACGATGTATTGGACCTATCATTCGGGAACCATCCATCGATAGGCGATCTTGCCGTGCCTTTATTATTGCGTAATTTTTGTAGCATTTCCCTACTCCAGTTTCCGGGGATGCAATGCACGCGCTATGATTTGCGTGCGGATGGATCCCAATTCAGCGTCGCGACTGGCGGACGTGCTCCTGGATCAGGCAGCCGGTCAAACCGAATTCGACATCGACTTATTGGATGAGGCTGCGACCCAAGCATTGATCGTTGCCCTGCAAGGCCGGGGCTGCACGGTCGTTCGCGACGGATTCAAAACCGTCCTCAAGGTGATTCCTCCGGCTGCTAAGCTGGACGTGAGTTGACGCCTCTTCTCGCATTCATTCTTCTCGCCGGCCCCAGCGATCTGGACTACCTGCGCCAGGTGGCGCGCGAGGTCACGCAAGCCGCCGTCGTCAAGCCGGGCGGCGAGATCGCGAACGCCGGCCGCAATACGACCGGATTTACGCTCCGCGTCCCCGGCGGCACTCAGACCTACTATCCCGCCTTCTGGATTCGCGATGCGGCGATGATGTTGGGCGCGGACCTCGTGCCCGCCGACGAGATCGCAGGTTGGATCAAGGTCGTGGCGGCGGTGCAGCCGGGGCCGGGAGGCCTGGACTTTCCCCACGGCCTCCACGTCCCGCCCTACAGCATTCCGGACCACATTACGCTCCAGGGCGTGGCCTGCTGGTATCCCGGCGCCTACGCCGAGCAGGGCGTCGGCGACTTTGGCTACCTGCCACCCGCCGACGACGCCTTCTACTTCATCCAGATGGTCTACGAGCGCTACCGGCTCACCCGGAAGGCGGCGACGTTTTCCGAGAAGGTCAAGACCGGTTGGGGCGAAGCCGCCCTGAGCGAGGTCAGCGTAAAGGCCTTCGATTCGGTGGCCGCCGATCCGGCGACCGGGCTCGTCCTATGCGACGCGACGCCGGGCAAGGGGCGGGTCGATTGGGGCTTCTGCGATTCGATCTCGAAAACCGGCTCCTGTCTGATGCCTTCGCTGTTGCGCTGGCAGGCGGCACGCCGGCTCGCCGAACTCTTCGGAGCGATCGGCCAAGAAAGCCAGGCGAAGCGGTTCCGCGAAGAGGCCGACCGGATTCGGAAGAGCGTCCCGGAGGTCTTCTACACCCACGGCTCGCTCGTTTCCGCCACCGGGCTCGGCCGCAAGGACGACGTCTGGGGCTCCGCCTTCGCGGTCTGGCTCGGCATCCTGCCCCGGCCGATCGAGCAGGCCGTCTCTCGGCATCTCGTCGATCTGTACCGAGCGGGCGGAACCGTCGTCGACGGCCAAGTCCGCGGCCTCCCGCCGGACGGCGCGCTCGGCGGCTATTGGGAGAAGGCGAAATCCGCACCCGATACCTATCAGAACGGCGGCTACTGGGCGACGCCCACCGGCTGGTTCGTCGCCGCCCTCCGCAAGACCGACCGCAAGGCCGGCGACCAGGTCCTCGGCGACTTCGTCGCCCACATTCGCGCGATGCGCGCCAAAGGCGCGCCGTTCGAATGGATCAACCCGAAGACGAACACGTACGCGAACGGCAACTACGGCTCGTCGGCCGGGTTGGTTTATGCGGCGTTGAACTGATCTCGGCCCAAGCTGGGAATCGAGGAAGCCGAAGGCTGTAGTCGCCGGGTTTATCCCGGCGCGCCCCGAAGGGCGACGGGGCCCTTCGGGCCCGCAACCGTGAAGGTTGCGACTACAGCCGCTTTGCGGCTACCTCGTCTCCAAGCTGGGAACCGGGGAAGCCGAAGGCTGTAGTCGCCGGGTTCATCCCGGCGCGCCCGAAGGGCGAAGGGGGCCCTTCGGGCCCGCAACCGTAAAGGTTGCGACTACAGCCGCTTCGCGGCTACCTCGTCTCCAAGCTGGAAACCGAGAGGAGGGTCCTTTGGGCTCCGCAACGTTAGGAAACGGTTCCCTCGGGGAACCAGAGCTTCAACTCTCTTGCCGCCGCTTCGGGATCGCTGCTGCTGTGGGTCAGGTTGTCGTCGATGCTGAGGGCGAGATCGCCGCGGACGGTGCCCGGCGTGGCGTCGACCGGGTTGGTCGCGCCCATCATGGCCCGGATCGCCTTGACCGCGTTGACGCCCTCGACGGCCATCGCGACCGACGGGCCGGATAGCAGATAGTTAACGACATCTTCAAAAAAGCCCTTGCCGCGATGCTCGCCGTAATGCTCCTCGACGACTTCGCGGGAAGCGTGCATCAGCTTCAGACCGACAACCTTGAGGCCCCGCGCCTCGATGCGTCGAGTGATCTCTCCGATCAGGTTGCGTTGAACTCCGCCTGGCTTGATAAGTACGAGTGTGGTTTCCATTCCTTCGCCCAATAGGTTACCGTTCCCGGTGCGGGCTTCGAGTCCCTTCGCGCGACGCGATCGGGCGGGCGCTTAATGGCAACGTTCCGGTAATCGTTCTCTGGCTCTCGCCGGGCCCGTACTCCAGGCAGCAGCATTGGGCCTTTGCTCACCAGGTCTGATGGACATGTTTATGTTAGATGCGTTCTATCAAACCTTCTTCATCAAATTATTTTAAGATTGTTGACAATGTATCTATGACATGGATACAGTATTCGTATTACGAAAGGATATTCCTTTCGGAAATGGGAGAGTGAACATGACTCGAGCTACCTACTGGTCGATGGCAATCCTTTTGTCGGCTGTCGCGACGCACGCCAATGCGCAGTCGCAATCGCTCTACGATGTGTACGTGGTGCCTGCAAATGCGACCGCCACGAAGGGGAAGCCGGTTGGAGGAAGCGGCCACGACGCGATCCGTCGGACCGACAGCCTGCGGGTCACCGTCCACGGCCCGGCCCTCGGCGAGTTCTTGAACCGGCAGCGCGGCGCAGGGCAGGCCCCGGTCATCCCTGAGTCCCTCGTCCAGAAGTTCAAGCAGGCGTCGAACGGCGCGGCAATGGCGGCCCGGGCGTCCGCCTCCGGCGCGAAGGCCAACGTCGCCCCAGGGCCGGAGGGACCGGGAGGCGCAGCCGCCCTTCAAGCCTCTGGCCGGGACATCGTCAACGGAATCCAACAGATCATCTCTGCGGCTGGATTGCCCGGCGCCGCGGGAGGCGCGTCTCCAACCGATGCCAAGGGAATCATCGCCAACCTAAACGGACTCTTCGGAAAGGGGCCGGCCATGCTCCCGGAGGAGGGGGGCGGCGGGGCGGCCGCGAGCGCGGCTCCGGACCTTATCGGCGACGCTCGATCGAAGGGCGCTGCCGTCCGGGCCGCCCTTCTTTCGCAATTGCAGCCGTTGGCCGACGCTATCCAAGCCGCGAAGGTCGACGTCACCGCCGATCTCATCGTGTCTCGCGATACGAGCACCAACCGGACTCCCGACGCCAACCCCCTCAGCATTTTCGCGGGCGATCAGTCCAAGTTGAAGGACCTGCAGCAAGCGGCGAAAGATGCCTTGTCGGGGATCGCCGCCGCCCAGAACGAGTTGAAAGACTTTGGACCGAAGTTCAGCGCCTTCCTGACGACGGTCGGAAACGCAGTAAAGCAAGAGATCGCCAACCTTGGGGAAAAGAACGGTGACGGCACGTATAAGTACCCAAACCTCGGCCCTGCGACCGCCGTGCTCGATGGCATACCGGCTCACTTGCAGACGGCCGCCGACGATCTCTCCAATGCCGGCTCCAATCCCCTCCAATATCTGCTCGGACCAGCCCAGTCGGACTTCCAGATCATCCAATCGGACATCGATAATTTCACGAGGGTCGTCCAAGGGCTGACGATGCTCACGGAACCGGAAAAGCAAGCCGTCAATACGGCGCTGACCGACATCAAGACCGCAATGCAGTCCTCGGACACGGTGAAGCTCTTCCTCGGGCTCAGCGCATTCTTCAAGGAAATCCAGCCGGTCTATGAGGAGATCGACCGAGTCACCCAGTCGGCGGTCGGCAATACGAACGGCGATTTCGATCTGCCCGACTTCGTCAACACGGACAGCAGCTTCAACAAGGCAAGCCTCCGCTCGGAAGACCGAATCCAGATCAAGGTCTCGGCCAAGTTCGAGACCGACAAGGATTACGTCGATCTGCCACCCGTCACGACCCTATATGCCTTCCGCGACACCTATTGGGTGTCCTCGACGGCCGCCCTTGGCATTCACTACACCCACGACAACGCGTTCAAGCCGGGCGCGGCCCAGTTCGCGTCCTACCACTTCTTGAACGGCTCCAGCGCGGGCGAGCGGATGAACTTCGGGTTGGCCATCGGATTCGGAACCGCTACCCGCGCCAATTCAGACGCGGCGGACACGATCATCGCGCTCGGATTGAGCTTCTACCGGGACTCGGTCATCGCCGGCGTCGGCCGGAACACCTCGGCGAACCAAAACTTCTGGTTCGTCGGGCTCCGCTTCTCCACCAACATCTTCGGAGGTAACTGAAAATGAAGGTCGCCGCCGACAAGGTATTGCGACGGAGCAGCCGGGGCAAGCCGGTTCGTGCCCTCTACCGATACCTCGCCGCCCACGGGCATTTGGTAGGAGGGCCAGAAGGGATATCGCCCGACGTGAGGAGCGACCTCCGGCATCTCATGCCGGAAGCCCCGGACTACTTCGGCAAGGACCTGGAAGATTCGCTGGCGGGATTTCAGGCGGCGTTCGGACTGAAGCAGACCGGAGAGCTCGATGAACCGACGAAAAAGCTGATCCAAACCCCGCGTTGCGGGGTTCCGGACCGGCTCCGCCCGGAGACGCTCGCTTTCGGGGAAGCGGGCGGTGGAGCAGAGTTTGTCGCGCGCTGCGGCTGGGACCAACGAGTCCTCCGCTACTTCGTCGCGGCTCCCCATCCCAGCCTTCCTCCCGGCGAGCATGAGAGGATATTCACGGCGAACCTCGCCAAATGGCAAGCCGTCGCCAATATCCAATTCCAGCCGGGAGATGCGAGCGCGGAGATCCAGTCGCGCCTGTTCGATTTCCAGGACGGATGCGGCGGAACCCTCGCCTACTCGTACTTCCCGTGCGACGGAAGCCCGGCCGGGCATTGCTACTTCGATCTCGGCGAGTGCTTCAGCGCGGAGCCGGTCACGCCGGCGGGCCAGATGGATTTCGAGTCCGTGTGCCTGCACGAGCTGGGCCACGCGCTGGGCTTGGATCACGATCCGAACAACCCCCAGGCGGTGATGTATCCCTTCTTCGAGTTCGGCGAGCAACGTCGGACTCTTCAGGCGGGAGACATCGCCGGTGTCCGGTCCCTCTACCCCTGAGGGCGGCGGGACGATGCTTTACCGCCACGTCCCGACGCCGCTTCCGGTGATCGTGCCGCCGCCCACGTCGCTCGTCATCGAGAACGAGAAGTGGGCGAGATAGCTGCCGTCCTGCTGCTGCTGAACCGACGTGATCGTCAGCGTCCCCGAACCTTGCGGGTTGAAGTTTCCGCCGCTGGCCGGGTCGTTGAGGTCGGTGTCGAGCAGGAGCTTGAACTGGCCGGAGCCCGTGGTCTGGTTGCTTGGCGCAGAGGTGAAGACCTCGCCTTGCGTCACCGCCTGCCCGATCGGCATGCCCAGCGTGAACGTCACGCCGTAGCCGGTTCCCGAGCCGGATTGGAACGGGTCGTACTCCAAGAAGATGTAGTCGAGGCCGCTGATCGTCGTGCGGATGCCGTTGCCGGGCGTGAAGTTATAGGTGCCGACGATCCCCTCGGTCAGGGAATCCCAGTTGCCGCTGATCACGAGATGCAGGGAGGGGTTGGCGGCGGTGTCGATGCCGATCTGGGCAACCGCGAGGACCGTCTGATGGGAATCGACGACCTGCACGGAAATCACGTCCGAGGAATCCTGACTCGGAGCCTTGTAGGTGACGCTCGGCGTGGTCGTGGTGGTTTGGTTGCTCCCGTTCACGGTGCCGAGGCCGGTTACGGCCCACTTGTAAGAAACCCCGGACGGGATTGTGCCCGAGATCGCCACGACGGTCAGCGTCTCGCTCGAAGAGGGATCGACGGACGTGTTCGGCGCCTGAATCTCGATCCCGAGACTCTCATAGGGATAGGAATTGCTGAGGAGATAGCCGTCCTCCGAGGGGCCGCCAAGCGAGCGGACGAGCAGCGTTCCGCTGGTCGCGGTCGGCTGATCCACCTTGATCGACGTCTCCGACCAGGACTGCACGTTCAAGAAGTCGCCGTTCAGAGTGACCGAGCCTTGGGGCTTCCCGAAATGCCCTCCGATGGTGAGCGTGTGGGTGCCGGCGTTCAGGTTCGCCGAGGTCACCGACGGGATGATTGTGGGCGCGTCGCTTCCAGTCGCCGTCTTGATCTTGAATTCGGAGGTCCCATCCGGACCCTGGGACGCATCGTATTGATAGTTGCGTCCAGGCCGGTTCGTCGTGCCGATATGGCTGGTCAGGGTCGCGATGTCATACGGTGGCGGATTGCCGGGATCGACCGGTTCCACCTGATTCAGGCCGAGCAGGCGATCGATGACGAATTCCGTCGTCGGCGTCGAATCGGCGGTCAGTTCGGTCAGCGTCCAGCCCGCGTAGGTCGCCACTCCGTGAAAGCCCACGGCCGGATCGAGAACCGACTTCACCATGACCGGGTTATAGGAGGTGCACGACTGGGACATCCAGAATGCGTTCTGGGCGAAGGTGATGCCGACGTCGTGAAGGAAGAGGTTGCTGACGATATAAAACCGGGCATGGCCTGTCGAGCCGTCGGCCTGGATGGTGTCGGCCGAAGCGACGGCGATTTCCCCCTTGTCCCAATACGATTGGTACAGGTCGTCGTGGTCGGAGGTCGGCGTTTCGGAGGTCGCGTACCAGAAGGCCGGCGTCCGGAACTTGTCCGTGTGCAGAATGCCGTGTGCGTGGATGACGAGCAGGGCCGCGTTTTGGATCGACATGTAGTCGTTGACCGTGCCGGACAGTAGCTGGACGTTGTATCCCTTCGCGGCAAGCTCCGGGCCGATAACCGAGCCGGCGTCCTGCCTCGCCGGCTCGAAGGCGTCGATCACGTAAGCCATGGTCCCCGCCGGAAGGTCGCGGGACTTCGGAAGGGGCTGGGCTTGGCGGTGACCCGCAGGAGTCGTGCCGTCCTCGTCGACGGTGAAGACGACGTACATCTGGCCATCCTTGAACCAGCCGACCGCCTGGCCGCTCGTCGCGACTTCCGCGGTTGCGAACTGTGGCATCGTCTTCATCTTCGCGACGACCTGGGCGGTCGCGTCGGGCTGACCCCGCACCGTCTCGAAAAAGGCCTCGATCTCGTCGTAGGCGGCGTAGCGCTCAGCCGAGGAGACGCTGCCGGGAGTGAAAACGGGAAGCTGCGGGAGCGAATTTCCGCCTCCGCCGCAACCGGCGAGGGCCAACGCAAAAACGGCGAGCAGGAAGAGCCATAGGGATCGCATCGAAAAGCAGTCTCGGACCCGGCCGTAAAATGTCGCAAAATGATAGGGTGACGGCGATCGAAAACCAGCCCTGGCAGCTTCGGCTTTACGGTCGGTTCTCGCTCGTCGGTCCCGACGGCCGAGCCGTGCGGCTGCCGGATCGGAAGACCGAAGGCCTCCTCGCCATCCTCGCCCTGAATCGCAAGTTCGGCGTCATGAGGCAGAGCGCCGCGAATATCCTCTGGCCCGGCCGCGAGCCGCAGAATCTCGCCAATCTCCGGCAAGCCCTCGCCGTCCTGCGGCGCATTCTCGGGCCCGAGTCGATCGAAGGCTCCGCCGGGCATTGCCGTCTGTCTTCCGATTTCGCATTGGCGTCCGATCACGATTCGCCGTCGCTGCGCGCCGACGGCGGCTTCATGCCCGGCCACGAGGGGGAGTGGTTCGAGGACGTCCGGCTGGAGTCGATCGAGGGTCGCGACGCCGAACCCTCCGCCGTCGACCACTACCTCGAGACCCTCCGCTCGCTGGCTTCGTACGATTCGCGAAGCATGTACGCCATTCTCGGCGCGACGCCCGCCTTGGCGCGCAGCCTCCCCTATCTCGCCCTGAACTGCCTCTTGGAGGACACGAAGGGCCTGAATCCCCCGCCCGGCTGGCATGCCTTCTGGCTCGGAACCGTGAAGAACGACCTCGCGGAATGCATCGGGCTCCTGCGCTCCGCGTTGCGGCGGGCGCGGGACGAGCGGGACCTCGCCCTCGCCTCCGAGGTCTGTTTCGAGCTCGGCCGCGCCTATTCCCGAACCGGCGAATACGAGAAGGCGATCAAGATTTGCGACTTCGCCGATGAGATCGCGGCCCGGTCCAGGACAAAGGATGCTCGTAAGAACGCCTTGCGCCTGCGCGGTACCGTCCTCTTCCAATGGGGCGACCCCGAGTCCGGCCGCGCAACCCTCCTTCGGCTGGAGGAGGAGCTCGACAACCCGATGGAGCTCGCCTCCCTCACTCACCTCCGCTCCTTCCTCGAAGCCTCGGCCGGTTGGTTCGAGCGTGCCCAGGCTACCCATGAGCGCGCGCTCCGTATCGCGCGGGAGAGCGGCCACTTCCGCACCGGCATCGTCAGCGCCACCACGAGCGCGATCCTCGACGCGGCAAACGGCCGACGAACCGCCGCGCTTCGCCAATTGGAAGCCCTCTCGCCCACGTTCTACGCCCAAGGCGCAACCCAGTTCGGGGTCTACACCGAGGAGCTCATGGCGAAACTGAACCTCTTGGAGGGAGACAAGGCTGCCGCCAACCGTCTCTCGGAATCCGCCTACCGGCAGCGCGTCGGCTCCCGCATGGCCACCACCCCGCTCGAAGCGCGGCTTCTGGCGTCGCTGCGCTAGGCTGCCGCGTTGCCGAGCAAAGCTCGGACATTTGCCAGGTTATTGGCGAATGTCGTTCCCGAGAAGAGTCAATCCAAACCTAATACGATACAATCTGAAGTCGAATTGCGGGCAATATAGCGCCTATTTTGGGGGAGTTTAAACATGAGTAAGTATATTCGAGAGGCCGCCGTTTTGGCGGTAGCCGGGATTTCGGCAGTTTCTTTCGGTCAGAACGTCGTCCTGGAATTGGCGGACGGGGGATGCACGGCCCAGGTCAACGCCGGCACCAGCGCATCGTCCGGGCCGCTCGGCGTGAATAGCTGGACCGTCGGCGGCACCCAGGAAATCCGCCAGCAGGTCTACCTTCTCAGCATCAACGGCGGAGGCGTCGTGCCGATCAACGACCTCGGCGCTCCGGCGGTCGATCAGCCCTCCAGCCGGGAAGTGACGATCCGCTACACCCAGTCGGACTATACGATCAGCGTGCATTATCTGCTAACGGGCGGCGCGCCCGACCTGTGCGACCTGTCGGAACAGGTGACGCTCATGAACACGAGCAACGGTTCGTTCACCTACAACCTGGAGGACCTGAACCACCTCGCGCCTGCGAACCAGACGGGCGGCACGGCGACCCTCCTCGATCCGAACACGATCCAGCAGGTGAACAATGGCACCGCGGTCACCGTCGGGACCGACCTCACACCGACCCACTGGATGATCAACACGTTCAGCAGCGCGGCGAGCAGCGCCCTCGGCGGCGGCAACCTGCCGGATGGCTCTTCGCCGTTCACGAACAGCGACATCGGCTCCGTCTTCCAATGGCGCGGTTCCCTCGGGGCGGGCGACAGCTTGCAGTTTAACGTGAACAAGGAAGTTGCGGTCCCCGAGCCGGCCTCTCTGCTCGCTCTCGGTGGTCTGACGATCCTGGCTCTGCGACGCCGCCGGTAGATTCGGGCCGGTACGGAGTGCGGCGAACCTCGGTCGCGCGTTGAACATGCCCCGATTTATCGGGGCTGTCCGTTCCGCTCCAGATTCGAGGCGGAAGCCCGGAGGGCTCTGTTTCCGTGCGTTCGGCGGCCGAAATCACGCAAAATCTGCCGCAGGTGAAGGGGAAGCTGGCCGAAATCGCGTGGGCCTTTCTGAAGCTCGGCACGACCGCCTTCGGCGGACCGGCTGCGCACCTGGCGATGATGGAGGCCGAGTTCGTCCGCAAGCGCGGGTGGCTCGATCACCAGGAATTCGTCGACCTGATCGGCGCGGCGAATCTCATCCCCGGCCCGAGCTCGACCGAAGTCGCGATCCTCATCGGACGCAAGCGTGGAGGAACAGCCGGCCTTCTCGTCGCCGGAGCCTGCTTCATCCTTCCCGCCGTCGCGATCGTGCTCTTTGTGGCATGGCTGTACGTCCAATACCATCGCCTCCCCGGCTTCCAGGCCGCGCTCTATGGGATCAAGCCGGTCGTCGTCGCGATCGTGGCCCAGGCAATCGTTACCCTCGTGCGAAAGGTCGTCGATAACTGGCCGAAGCGGGCTGTTTTCGGTCTGGTTGGGGCGCTTTCCTGGTTCCGCGTGAACGAGTTGCTGCTCCTCTTCGCCCCCTCCTTTCTCTTCGCAGGCTTGGCCCTTCGGCGCACCAAGGATTGGCGGTCGGCCAAGCCGCTCCTCTCCCTGCTGGCCTGCGTCGCCGCGACGGCCGCCTTGCCTATCGCCTGGCGCTACCTGCAAGGCGGGCCGGGGCTCCATGCCACGCCATGGGCGCTGTTCGTTTACTTCGCGGAGGTCGGCTCCGTGCTGTATGGAGGCGGCTACGTCCTTCTCGCCTTCCTCGAGCGCGACCTCGTCACCCATTGGCAATGGCTTACCAAAGGGCAACTGCTCGACGCGACGGCGGTCGGCCAGTTCACGCCGGGGCCGGTGTTCACGACGGCGACCTTCATCGGCTACGTCGAAGCCGGGCCGCTGGGAGCCGCCGCCGCGACCGCCGGCATTTTCCTCCCCTCCTTCTTCTTCGTGGCCGTCGTGGGCAAGCTCTTGCCCAAGCTCCGCGAGGCGCCCGTCTCCGCAGCTTTCCTCGACGGCGTGAATTCAGCCGCGCTCGGCCTGATGGCGGTCGTCGCGGTCCGGCTCGGTATGGACGCCCTCGTCGACTGGCCCACCGCGGTCATCGGCGTTGGCTCCACGATCCTGCTCCTCCGCACCAAGATCAACCCCGCTCTCTTCATCCTGGTCGGAGGAATCCTCGGCGGTCTCCTCGGCTCGATGCGGTAGCGTGCCATGCCGCGTCGATGAACCGGATGCGTAGATCGCGGATGCGTTGGTTCGTGGCCGTGGGATGGACGCGGTTGGTAAGGAGGATCGCGAAGAAATTCTGATTCGCCCAAACGCTCGTCCCGGTGAAACCGGTGTGGCCGTAGCTTCCGGGGCCGAGGAGGGATCCCGCGCTGGAACCTTCGGAGGGCGTGTCCCAGCCGAGGGCGCGGCTACCGGCGGCGGGGGTTGTGAAGAGGTCGAGGGTGGACGGCGAAACGAGGCTGGGCAGGGCCGTCATGAACGTCGCCAGATCGCTTGCGGTCGAGAAGAGCCCGGCGTGGCCGGCGATGCCGCCGAGGACCAGGGCGGTGGGGTCGTGGACCTCGCCTTGAATCCACTCCCTCCTATCTTCGGCGCCCCGCAGGCGGCGCAAATGAAGCCGCCACGGCTCGGGAGTCTCGGTCGGCGCGCATCGGTCCCGCTCGGCCGGATGGAAGCCGGTGTCCCTCATCCCGAGAGGCTGCCACACCCGCGTGTCCAGGATTGCGTCCAACGGCATGCCGGACAGAGCCTCCAAAGCGCAGCCGAGGACGATGAAGCCGAGGTCGCTGTAGATCACGTCGGAACCGGTCTCGTACGCAAGCTCCTGGCTGAAAATCGAAGCGAGCAAAGCTTCGCGATCGGTGAAGGCGGTCGAATTCGGATGGGAGGCGGCAAGCCCGGAGTTGTGGAGCAAGAGATTGCGGAGCGTGACATGCGGTTTGCCGAAGGAGGGAAGGATGTCCGCGACGGGCCGGTCGAGAGGCAGCCGGCCCTCCTCGTAGAGCAGCATCGCGGCCGTCGTCGTGCCGATCACCTTGGTGAGCGAGGCAAGGTCCCAGATCGTCTCAGGCATGACCGCCGGAGAATCCGGCGCGTACGTGAACCGTCCGAAAGAGCGGATCGCGACCTCGCCCCGGCAGCCGATCGCATAGCAGGCGCCAGGCGCCGCGCCTTCCTCGATTCCCTCGCGGATCACCGCGTCGACGGCCGCCAAGTCCACGTAGATGAGTATGAACCCATGGGAGCGCGGACTTCGGTCTGCAACCCGTCCCGCTTTAACCTCTCCTCTCCCGGGTGAGAAACGCAACCCTTTCAGGGTTGGGGAATCGACGGCCGCGCTCCCCAGGGTCGCTTCGCACCCTGGGCTTTGTTACGAAACCCCTTCGGGGCGTTATAGGTTGGGATAACGTAACGAGCCTGCGGAAATCCTTCGGCGTCGGGATATCCCGAAGGGATTCGCCGGGCTCCGTTGCCAGATTTGAGCGCCGCGTCTCGTACAATTGAAACGTCTCCTCCCTGCTCGCGCGTTATAACTCCTTGAGGTACCCGAATGATCCTTTCCGCCGTCGCTCTGTCCCTTGCCCTCGTCTGGCCGCAACAGGCCACGACCGCCCCGGCTCGAGACGACAAGCCCGTCACGCTCAGCCGCACATTCGTCAAGGGTGAGAAGCTCCAATACGGGATTTCGTCGAACCTGCATGTCGAGGGCAGGCAGATCGGGCTCCAGACCTTCATCCCCGTCGATTTCGATTACGCCTACAAGTTCACGACCGAGGTGACCGGCCTCAAGGGCGACGGCGTGGCGGAAATTCATTACCAGCGGCCGAACATCGTCGAAATCCAGGAGCAGACCTACGACAAGCCGGAAACCAAGAAGACCGAAGCGGTCGACTGGAATCTGAGCCTCATGGTCAGCCCAATCAACAAGGTGCTCGACATCAAGGACCTCAACCCGAAGAAGCCGCCAAAGAAGCCGAACGGCGGCGGAGGCAACGAGGGCGGCGGTCTCCTTCGGTATCGGCTCGGCGGCGGCGCGGCCCAAGGCTCGCTGGACGCCCTTCTGGATCAATTTCTTGGCGAGGTTCACCAACTGGCCTTGAATATCGGCTCCCTGGAAATGCTCGATTTCGCTCCCTCGCTGCCTCTCGACGACGTCAAGGTCGGCGACACCTGGAAGATGACGGTCGGCTATCAGCCGCAAAAGCTGAAAGGCAAGGAGGGCAAGCAGGCCGTCCAGCGCCTCGACTACACCTTTACCTACAAGGGCCTCGTGGACGTGAATGGCAAGAAGTATTACCGCGTCGCGGCGGCGCTCGATCTCAACACCGACATCGGCGCATTCATCAACCAGCTCCTCGACCAAAAGCCTGAGGAAAGCAAGCTGAAGAGCATCCCTCTCACCCTCAAGCAAAACATCGATTTCGATCTGGATATGGGCAGCAAGCGGACGGTCCATGCCCTCTCCAAGGCGAGCGGCAGCTTCGCGATCAATACCACCCTCGCCGACGAGGCGCTCGAGGAGGAGAAGTTCACCGGCCAGACCGAGCTGAAGCTACTCGCCTCCGGCATGGCGTCCCCGCCGAAGCCGGCCCAAGCGCCAGTTAGGCACGGCGGCGGGCATTAGTGTAGCGTCTCACAAAGTCTCTCCCGACGTCCTCTCCCCTCCGGGAGTGTGAGGGGGCAAACCGCGCCTGATTCATTCCCAGGCGCCAGTTCCCCGAGGGGGAGGAAAGCGACCCTAGGGAGCGGTAAGAGGGCCGCATCCTCATGTTC
The DNA here is from genome assembly GCA_035545155.1 of Fimbriimonadaceae bacterium. GTDB lineage: Bacteria > Armatimonadota > Fimbriimonadia > Fimbriimonadales > Fimbriimonadaceae > JAEVZK01. The sequence continues at coordinate 49,575 of DASZYX010000006.1, forward strand.
GGATGTCATTCCTACCGACGCCGTCGGAAGGCGATGCCGGCCAGACCGGCGAGGGCGACGAGGATCGTCGCGGGCTCGGGGACCGGGATGTCGCCGCCGAACTTGGCCTGGATGCCGTTATGCAGCTCCACGCTGCCCAGCACCGTCAAGTTGTCCGCAATGAGGTTGCCGTCGATGTTCTGGCTCTGCGTCACGTCCGCGTTCGGCGCGAGGATCGAGCCGTGGAGAGCCCGCTGGTCAATCGCGATGCTGCCGGCCGTCGAGAAATTCCAGAGCAGATGGCTGTACGAGCCGGTGTTCGTATTGACGGTGATGCCGAATCCCACCACCGTCGCGCCGAGCACATTGATGACGGCGGTATCGCCGCTGCCCAGGTTCGAGAAGTTCAGGGTTCGCAGCTTGTTCAGGTCGCTCGCCGAGATCGTGTAAAGCTTGAGGCTGCCGCTCTGGTTGGCCGCGTTCACGCTCCAGTTGTTCGGATCGGCGGTGTTGATCGCCTCGCCGCCCAAAGACGCGAGATAGTTCGACTGGAGCACCGAGTAGGCGTATTGATCGGCGAAGGTCGAAGCGGAAACCGTGTTCGCCTGGTTCACCTTGCTTCCGTTGACGCCGCTGACGGAGCCGCCGTAATAGAGCGTGCCGCCGTTCATGTTGAACGTGTTGCCGTGAAAGTCGCCGTTCACGTAGGCGTTGCCGGAATTGTTGACGCTGCCCGAAGCTGTGAAGTTGACGCTGCCGCCGACGTACATACCGACGTTGGTCAGGGAGCCGACCGTCGCGGCGAGCGAGGATTGGAGGGCGTCATAGCCGGAGCCGGACCAGCTTCCGCCGACGGCCATCGCGCCGTCGGAGTGGCCGCCGCTCGTTACGGCATTCCCGAAGAGGAAACCATTGAACTGATTGGCAAGGCCAAGATCGGCCGCCGAAGCTCCACCGATCGCGAGAAAGAAAGCGAGACTTGCTGTCGTCGAGCGGGTTGGGAATCGTTTCATCTACCTCTAGGATGCTGCATTCTCCATGCCGAACCGTCCTGTCACATGTGACAGGTCACGGAATCTTCATCTCGCCCGTATTGTTCGCAAACGCGCGTGGCATCGCCTTCCAGAGCCTGCGTCATTGTGTTGCGCGGAACATTAGGGGACGTCATCCCGAGCCCGCCGGCCCCGGGCGGCCGAAAGTGTAGGAAGGAACGCATGGCGTCCGAGCCGGATGACAAGAGCGGGGCGTTTGTAGGTTTCCGGAACCTCCACCCCTTAGTCCCCTCCTCCTCCGCCGCACAATCATCGGCGCAAGAGGAGGGGAATCCGGAAGCCCCTTCCTCTTGCCGGATGGTTTGTGCCGGGAGGAGGAAGGGGGTAGGGGCATAGGCGTTAGAATAAGGCATATTGTTCTACCCTTCTAAAGAATGTTGCTCTTGCTCTCTTAGATGATCTGAGCAGGTTGGAGAGCTTTCTTGGTGGCCTCGTTGGCAAAAGTGCGGCCACGAGCCTCCTGAGTAC
>DASZYX010000007.1:0-46574 GCA_035545155.1 Fimbriimonadaceae bacterium
TCCAGGATGACGAAGAGGTCACAGTTCCGCTCGCCGTGCTTGATCAGGAATTCCTGTGCGAGATAGACCTTGAACTGGGCAATCTGCTCGATCTGATCGATGATCTCGTCTTTGAGGCCACAGACCAGATAATTCTTGCGAAAAACGTCGCGATGCTCCATCGTGCCGCCCATTGTACAGGCGATATGGCTTTCGGAGAAGACCGGTCATTCGCAATAAATCGGAATGCCCATGCAGCCGACCGCGAGCAACTATCCTCGTCCTCATCTCGAGCCGGAACATGCGCCGCAGTGCCCCTCAGTGCGGCGGCCGGAATACGAAAAAGCTCAACTACATCTGGTGGGGCGGAGGATAACAAGAGAGGCGGTTTTGTTCGTTCCCGGAACCTCCACCCCTTAATCCCCTCCTCCTCCGCCGCACAATCATCGGCGCAAGAGGAGGGGAATCCGGAAGTCCCTTCCTCTTGCCGGATGGTTGTGCCGGGAGGAGGAAGGGGGTAGGGGCCGCTCGTACCTCGCTTCGGATGGAATTCCAGGATGACCTTTCGACGCAAGGGCCGGTATATTCCGATCAGCGCAAGTGAAGTTCGCGGTCCGGTTGTTGTCGTTCGCCCTGGCGATAGCTCTCGTCGGAATCATCCTGCTGGTTTTTCTCATTTTCATCCCGCCTAACCGGATCGGGCCGCTCACGGTCCATGCTCGCGCGGAGTTGGGCGGCGCCATCCAGGCGGTTTATCGTCAGACCGGCCGCTGGCCGGAGTCGCGTGCCGAACTGGGCTCTCTCGAACCTCGGGATCTGGCCGATCAGTCCTGGTCGATTCGTCATGTCGGCGCCGCCCAACGAGGGGCGGAGGCGTATCTGGTCTCGACCGACTCGGCCTCCCGGCCGATCCGGGTCGAGCCGTGAGCCGTTCTTCAGCTCAAAGATCGACGATCTGTGCTTCCCGCACCGAGAGGCGAGTAGCTTCAGCGAGGTCGCGACGGCGGATGACGCCGACAAGCTCGGTGGCGACGAACCGGCGGCCGGCCCGCGCCGACTGCTCCATGATCCACTCCACGATCGGATCGACCGGGGTCAGGTCGGGCAGGGTCAGGTTGAGGCTGACCTGGCTCAAGCCGACGCTGGCGAGCGAGAAGCCGAGAGCCCGAACGCCGAGGAAGCGGTGATCGCCCGAGGCGCGGAGATTCCGAATCTCCGTGGCGATCTGCTTGGCAACGCCGGGGTCTTCGCCGGCGATGTTCACATTCATCGCAATCAGGAACTCTCGGACGCCGACGACGGAGACGCCAAGCCGGGGATGGGCGAAGGAGGGGCCGAAATCCGGATTCAGCTCGCGTCCGACAAGGCCGCCGAAGCCCCCTTTACGAAGAGAAGGCAAATCCGCCTCGTGTCTCCCTCGCTCGCTCTTCTCGTAAAGGAAGATCGGCAGCTCGAAGCGTCCGGCGATTTTGGCGGCGAAAACCTCGACGTCGGCAAGTAGCCGGTCGAGCGCGACCGGTTGAGGCGCCGGGCCGAGCGACGAGGCTTTCGGCGGGGGCAAGGAGGGCGCGGATTGGGGAGCGTGCCCGACGCTTGCCGCGGGAAGAGAGAGGAAGGGGCAGACGTCGAGGGCTCCGATGCGAGGATGGACGCCGACGTGATGGTTCAGGTCGATCCGGTCGAAGGCCAGCTCGCAGAGCCTTTCGAGGGCGGCGAATACGGCGCCGGACTCGCCCGAGAAGGCCGATACCGTCCGGTTATGATCCACGTCCCCTTGCAGATAATGGACGTCGAGCTGGGCCTCCTCCAGCGCGTCCCGAAACTTATTCAGCAGGTCGGTATCCCGGCCGAACGACCAATTCGGGATCGTGAGAATCCGCATCACATCCCCACGATGCTATATCCGGAGTCGACGTAGATGACCTCGCCGGTCACCCCGGAGCTGAGATCGCTGATGAGATAGACGGCGGTGCCGGCTACGTCCTCTTGGGTCGCGGCTCGCTTCAACGGAGCCTTACCGGCCACGTAGCCGATCATGTCCATCAGGCCGGGAACGCCCTTCGCCGCGACCGTCCGAATCGGGCCAGGCGAGATTGTGTTGACCCGGATTCCCCGTCCTCCGAGATCGACGGCGAGGTAGCGAACCGAGGCTTCGAGCGCCGCTTTCGCCACGCCCATGATGTTGTAGCTGCCGACGGTGCGCGTGCTGCCGAGGTAGCTCATCGTCATGATGCTCGCGTTATCGTTCAGGACCGGTTCGAGCGCCTTCGACAGCTTCACAAGGCTATATGCGCTGATTTCGAGTGCCATGTTCCATCCGGCAAGGGAAGTGTCGATGAATCGCCCGCTCAAGTCGTCCCGGTTCGCAAACGCGGCGGAATGCACGAAAAAGTCGATCTTCCCGTATTTCGCGGCAACGTCCGAAACCAGCTTCGAAACCTGGTCGTCGTCCTGGAAGTCGCAGATGAAGAGGTCCATGCACTCGCGTCCCTCGGTCAGCGTCGCGACCTTGTCTCGAATCCGATCGGTTTGCGTCCCAATGCCGACCACCGCCCCATGGCGTTGCGCATGGTCGGCGACCCACCAGCCGATGCTGTTGTCATTCGTGACGCTAAGGACGAGCCCCTTCTTCCCCTCTAGAAGCATTGCCGGAGTGTACTTAGTCGGGACGCGGCCGCAACCCTCTATCGGCCCGGCCTCATGCGCATCGTTTCTGCCAGGATCTCCCAGTCGCTGGGGTTGGCGTGAATGAGGAATTGGCTCGCAGAAGGTAGGCAGGCATATTCGAAGACCTTGGCGTCACCGAAATCGCACATCCTGAGTATCTGCTCGATCGAGCGATTGCCGTGGAAGTACTGCTCGATTTCGATAAAACCCCTCGAAACGTTGGGAGGTATTCGAAGCTTGCCTTCCGCATCGAATAATTCCGGCTGGATTTGCTTCAGGAGGTTTCGCAACGTCAACGCTCGCCGAATGAAGTGTCCGTAGCGGTCGAAACGGGGCCGGAGCAAAGGATCGGGCGTGCGGAGAGCGTTGACCCCAAGGACGTCGAGGCATCCGGTGAGACGGCTCTTGAAATCGGGTCCTTTGGCGGCAGCCCAGTCCTTGATCGTGAAACGCCCGAAAAGCACCTCTCGGCCGTCGTCGGCTAGCTGCTTTTCGTGGGGATCCTGATTAGTCTGCCGTTCCCCTCCCTCGTTTCGGCGAGCCATTTCGGAGCGCAATTCGTAGTCCAGACGATGCATGTCGGTAAATTCGTCGAACATGCTGCCGGCAAAGACGAAGATGCACTTCGGCAGCTTCCGGGAGCGTTCCTTGCGGAAGTAGAGCCCATCGTTCATTGGGCCGAGGAAGTAGGACAGCCATCCGAGTGGCCCATCGTGTTGGGAGTCATATTCGTCCCAAAACACGATCGGGAGTCGCCCCTGGATCCCGGCATCTTGGATTTCTTCGAATGCGTCCACGAGGTCTTCCGGCCCGCGAAACTGGGATAGGTTGAAAACGAGAACGGCCAGCTTATCCGGATCTCCAAGCACGGACTTGGCAATCTCGCGAACGGCAAAGCTCTTTCCCGACCCCGCGGGACCGAAGACACCGATGTTGAGGGGGCGCACATCTTCGATTCGCTTGATGTACTCGCGCATGATCTCCTCTAGCACTCGGTAACTCTCCACTTCCCTCCTCTCGATGCTCTGCAGGGCTCCGATCTTGACAAGCGGGAAGAGTCCCATCCACTGATTGACCGCATGCTTTGGCGACTTTCGCAGATTCCGATGGATCGTCTCCAAGGCTTCCTGGGCCTTTTCGGGATCGCCGATGTATGCGTACTTATCGTTGAAGCAGGTCTCGACGCCTCGGATCACTTCAGGATCGATTCCTGTCGGCACAAGCGCGCGCAACACGTCGTTGACCCTGGTTCGAATGGCCTCCCTTCGCGGAATGCGATTGCAATAGGCGTCGATGCTGCCGTCGGCGTCGATGGCGCAGAAGAGGACCTTGCACAGGTTGGTCGTCACATCCTCCGCCTTCCGAGGATGGAGCACATCCATGCCGAAGTTAAGTACCGCGTAGGCCAGGATAAGGCTCTTGTTGCGAGCACGACGCAAGTCGTCGGGCAAAGGCTCGAAGATCATGAGTTCGACGGCGCGGGGATCGGTCGGTACCGGAGCGGCGGGGTGAGGCCGATCAATCGGAGCCGGCCACCGCACAGGCGGAAATGTGAAGCAGTCGGCGAGCGCATCGCCGATACTTGCCTGGGCCAGGCTCCACCACCGGCGGTCAAAACTGCCGTACCCGGCGCGCTTCCACGCTTGGAGCATCTTCGGATCCCAATCGTCCACTCCGTCGCTGATGAGCTCGGAAAGGGTGGAACTGTCGGCCAAGATCATGTCTTGAATGAATCCGCAGTTCCTCCACTCGGTTTCTTGGCGGCCCCTGAACACGTTTAGCCGGTCGGCGACCTCGGTCGTACCCTCCTCGGTTATCAAACCGGCGGAGTCGAACCTCTTGATCGAATGGTGGACGATGACAGAGGTCACAGCGTCGAATGGCATGACCGGAATGCCATCTGGGACGGCCGGACGCCCTTCGACGGGCGGCATCGCCCATTGGCTGAGTTCCGCCACTTGGCGAGTCACGAACTCGTGAGCCAGGCGGAACGGGAATAGCCTCTCGCGATAGAGATTCATCTTCTGGCCCGCCTCTTGAATCGTGAATGTCGGCTTCTTCTTGCTTGGCAGCTCTCCCACGACGCTCTTTCTAATCTCGCTCCAGGCCTTGCTGTCGAAGATGTCGTAACCGTGGGACTGCATAAAGCGCCCTGCCTTCAACCCAAACTTGAGGCCATTGCGTACGGAGCAGCAAAGATCAGTCTTCGCATCGATTGCACCGGGGTTGCGGAGGGCTCGAAGACAACTCTCCATCGCATAGTGGGCCAGGGCCGTCGTCACGACGGTGTCAAAGCCACGCATTCGGCCGGGATAACGATCGAAGTGGCTGCCTTCGGTTACCGTCGGCTCCAAGGCGAGGTAAGCGGCCTTCGGCCTCCACTCGAATCGAAGGCGGTCTTTGGGGTTGCCTGCCGGGTCGCCCTTTACGAACTTAAGGGCCCAATTCGTCTCCAGGTAGATCGCGCCATCGCAAGCGAAGGTAATGACGAGGTGTTTGGGCAGAATCAGGAATCCGTAAGCAAAGTTTTTCGTGGCCTGCCAGAGAAGCTCTCGCGGATGGAGTTGCCCCTCAAATCGGTTCGAGCAAACTCCTGAATCCGTGTCATGAAGCACGACCTCCTCTCCGGCTCGTAAAGTGGCGTAGCCTGGTTGCGATGCGAATTTCTGGAGAATCTCCGGGCTGTTCAGAAACTTGCTGACCTGCGTCTCGACCGTCTTCATCTCGAGGGTCGCGCTTTGAATCGTCCGTTCCCAGGATAGATGGTTGCTGATGTAGACGTTGCCCTGCCGGAGTTCGTCCGCCGACACAACCACAATTGTCCGGTCGCGGCGGTGGCCTTTCGCGCTGCCGTCGGCCAGGATGGGTTGACAGAGAAACGAGCAGAGCGACTCCCGGATCTCCCGTTCCTTGGGGTCGCGCATCCCTGTCCAGGCGGAACGATTCTTGACCTTGACGACATAGGCCAGATGATCGGGAATGAAGTTCTTTTCCGAGGCAATCCAACCCTCGATATCGGTAATTCCGGCCGAGGTTCCGATATGATCCCGATCCCCAGATGGCGGATCGACTTTGTTTGCGGCGCAGGCCTGCCCGTCTGTTCCAAAATCGGCGAACTCCAGATTTAGCACATGAACATAGGCGCGGTTTCCAGCGAGCGATGCCCTCTCGGTGTGAATCAGGTAGCCGAGGTTATCGTCCTTGCCGGGACGGTAATACTTCCATAGATCCTCGTCAAAATCGATCGGGCGTTGCGCGGCGAGACGTTCGACCTTCGAAACGTAGTCGCCCTTTCGCAGCCCCAATCCTTCTTTGACCCGGTACGCATCATAAGATGCGCCGGGATCGTTCCCGTTCCCCTTATAAAGGCGCACCGTCGTCGTATCCATGGGGAACGAGCGTATATCGATGACGCCTTTAGGAAAGTGAGGAGCAACCCAGCGGCGGCGGAACGGGCCGCGGACAAAATAATGGTCGCCTTCCGCATCGCTCGACTCGGGCAGTCTTTGCCGGCGGCATGCGTCGAGCATGAATTCAAGGAGATAGGTGCCCCCAGGCACATAGTAATCATTGATCTTCCATCCCTGGACAAATCGGTCGTACACGTTCGCATCGTCTTTTTGGAGCACGATATGCGACAACGAGATATCTCCCGAAACGAGAAGCATCCCCGGGGTTTGTAAGCATTCTCGGTCCCTGGCGAGGCGCCTCTGCACCTCGGCCGACCAGCCGGCAAAATCTCGCGCCATATCTTGGTAGCCTCGCCGCCGCCGACAGGATGCGGCAGATTTAGCGTTACGGGGATCAAGGACCCTTCCGTCCTGATCTCCTATGACAGATTATAAGCGAATGCCAGATTCTTGCACAGATGACGTACGTTTAGCATCATTTGCCGGTCAGCCAGGTCGCGTTCTTCACCAGCTTCCGCAGGTTTTCCAGCGAGCCGAGAAGGTGAGCCCGAGGCTGTACCGCGATCGGATCGACGCTCTCCTTGAACACGTCCGCCCAGGAACTGAGACAGCCCATGCCGAAAATGTGCTCGAACGAGGAATCGAGGAGTCCCGCGTACATCACCGCCTGCGAAGACATCGGTCCGTGGCCTACGAGTTGGACGTGTCGCGAATACTTGCGCATGGCCTCGGCGGCGCACACGGCTTGCCAGCCGGCCGTGAACGCAACGGACCGGCCCGCGTAGATCGGGTAGCGCAATTCGATGCCGGAAAGCTCGCCGGTGCCAAGGGCGTCGATGTATAGCCGGGCGTTGCCGTCGTCGCTCTGCTTCTGGGCAGCCGCGAGCTCCGCCGCCTTTCCTGAATCGGAGAGGAAGACGATCACTCCCTCGACCTTGCCCTTCGGCAAAAGGAGAATTCCCGGCGTGGTGAGTCCCGGCTCCGATTCGAAGGTGACGACTCGCCGTTGGCCGATCCCGGACTCCTTGTAGTTCAGAGGTGTCTTGGCCGGGCAACCGCCATTGATCGCGATAGCCTCGGCCGCCGTCGCCTTCTCCGGGGCCCGGGCGAGGTATTCCAGCGAGAGATCGCGCATCGTGCGTTCATCCTGCATCGGGGGATCGAGGGCGAGCAATTGGTGGTCCTCGGGATCGATGGCTTCGAGGTGTGGCTGGGGAACCGGGGAGCCGTCGCCCTGTCCTTTCAGATACTTGTCGAAGAACCCGATCGAGGCTTCCCGCATGAGCTGGTTGTAGTCGTGCCCTCCTCCGAAGATCTGGACGTAGACGTCGCCGTCCTTGCCGAACAGCTTCCAGCTCTCCTTCATCTTTGCCGCGGTCAGGCGCGTCGCGTCGGGCGGGAATTCGCCGTCGTTCTGCGCGCCCATGATGTAGACCGGCTTCGGGGCCTGGATGGCGATCACGTCGCTGCGGTCGCCGATTTGGCAGGTCCCGGGGACGTGGTTGCAAAGGCAGCCGTTGTCGGGCGCGAGCTGAAGGCTCGCCATGTAGACGACGGGCACGGCCGCCGAGTACCGGTCGTCGGCGGCGAACGTGTAGAGCGTCGTCAAGCCGCCGCCGGAAGCGCCGGTCAGGCCGACGTGCTTCATGTCGGTATCGGGCCGGGTCGCCATATAATCGAGGGCCCGGATCGCATCCCAAACGTAGTAGCCGGTTGTGTTGGAGCCGCCCTCGACGAGGTCCCAATCGTTATGGTTCCCCTCGGCCCGCCGCTCGATCAGGTTATTGCCCTCGAAGCTCCAACCGGGCGAGTCGATGGCGATGGCGATGTAGCCCTGGGTGGCTTGGAAGGCGCACCGCAACTGGATGCGGTCCTCGTCCTTCTTGTGCGCCCAGTGGCCGTTGACGTTGACGATGACGGGCAGCTTGCCGTGCGGGCCGTCGGGCACGTAGACATGACCGGTGACATAGAACTTCGGCCGGCTCTCGAAGACGAGCTTTTCGATGTGATAGCCGTTCCGCTGGATCGTGCCAGTGATTCGCGCGTCGAGGGGCGTCTTCGGCGGCATCGGATCGAGGCCGAGCGACTTCATCAGCTCCTTCTTTCGTTCGACGCGCAGCTTTTCGAACGCGACGAGATTGGGCGGAGTCGGGCGGGTCGAGAGGGCGATGACCCGGTCGCGGAGGAACTTGTTGGCCATCGCCTGGCCCTTGCCGTTCAGCACGTCGTCGTCCATCGTGGGGCCGGGAATGACGGTGAATGAATTCATGCCTTGCTCCTGCGCGATGGCTTCTCCGAGAGTCTGGAAGGGAATGTTGTGCGAATTCATCAGATCCTGATGGCAAGAGCTGGTGAAGACCGAGCCTTCCGAACAAGCGTCGACCAGCACGGTCGGCTTCGTCTCACCGCCGAGGGAAAGAAGTTTCACGAAGGCCTTGGCCGAGCTTGGCATCTGCATAAACTGCATGAAGCGCGCGGACGTAACCCAAATCTCCCCCTTGCCGTACACCATGCGGGCGAGGCCACCGTTACCGTAGACGTCCCAGCCGGCGCTGGGGAGGAAGCGCTGGTAGATGATTCCGGGCTGAGAGACCTTGTCGAGGCCAAGCTGTCCGCCCGGGTCGAACTCGTCGAGATTCGCGTTTTCGAAGCGGAGCGGCTTGGGGAGGAAATCGAGCCGATCCTTGGCGAAGTCCTCCTGCAGGATGACCATTCGCATGCCGCGCGCGACCGGGTCGAGCAGCTTTCGCTGGGTCGCCTTATTGAAGCGGCGGAAGAAGTTGTCGGCGCGCGAGCCGATCAGGATGCCGCCGAACTTGTCGGGCGTGAGGATTTTCGGGTCGAGGAAGCCAAGGGCTTCCCCCGAGTTATAGATCTGGGGGGTCGGGCCGGCGAGCGACGGCACGATGAGGTAGGGCCGCGCCTGCATCGGGTTGGGCCTGCGCCAGGCGATATTGCCCTTCGTGAACTCCACGGCGAACGCGTGGCCATAATTCTCGCGGCGGAAGGTCGCCGTAAAGCTCTGGCCGTTTCGCTCCATGGGAACCCGATGGAAGAAGGTCGAGCTTGGCAGCGGCTTGATAAGAAGCCAGGCGCGATCCGCACTTTCCGAGGTGGCCGTGCAGACGACGTCGCTTCCGGACGAGGCCCACTTGACGTCGGCTTTGTCTTCGGGAGCATGCGAGCCTTCCCACTCCGCGATCGCGCCCGACGCCGGGGGCAGCGCGTCGAGGCGCTTGGCTTCGGCGACGACCTTCGCGTCCTCTTGCTTCCAGGCGAAGTCGTTGGTATGCATGCGGAGCCGTTCCGTGAATGGCCGATAGAAGGGATTGGATGCCATGGCCGAGCTATCGGTGGCGGCATCGCCGATCTTCTCCGTCTCCGCGAACTTGAGCTGTTCACCCGACGCCCCTTCGACCGCCGCCATCGAGTTCGCCGCGTAGAACCGGTTGGCGAAGTATTGGGCGCGGAGGGCCATCATCTCGACCGTGTTGGCGATTTCCCGGACTCGGGGCTCGCTCGATCCGGCAAAGGGCGAAACCGCTTGCTGCGCTTCCTCGGCTTCCGCTTCGAGTTGTTTCGCGACGTCGTAGAGGCTGATCCGCCCATCGATCCCGCCGGTCGCCACGTTCGCGTAGGTTTCGTTGATCGGCTGGAAGGAAAAGGCGTCGAGACCGGCTCCCTGGATAAAGGCCTCGGTGTCCCCATCCCATTCCAGCTCCGGCGCGTTGTCGCGGTGGTCGGGACCGAGGGCGTAGGCCATGAAGGCCTTGGAAAGGAGAACGCTCGCCTCCTTCCATGCCTGCACGAGGGGCGCGGAATTTGCGCCAAGCATCTCGGCGGCCTGGGCGTCGAAGGTGGCGTCCGGGGTGTTGGGATCGTAGCCCAGCCGCCCCCAGGTCGTCCAGTACATCTCGTCGCGCTGGTGCAGCCAGTCGCAATACTTGTCCTTTGCCGGGTCGGCCATGTAGTAGTCGGGCGACTTCGGATAGTAGGCGTCCTCGCCCTCGATCGTGTAGCCGGAGGCGGTGCCGATCTTCATGGCGAGAATGGAGCGGCGCACCCATTCCGGGTTGTAGAACGGGAAGATGCGATGCGTCCCGTTTGCCCGCACCTGCCAGACGATCTTGTAAGGCTCGCTCGGCCAGTTGCCGCCACCCTCCGCGGGCCAACCGGTCCACAGCTTCTTGGTTGAAGGTGAGGGGGTGAGAGGGTGAGAAGGTGATGCGGGTGAGGACGTGAGGGGTTGAGGGGCTGAGGGGCTGACGGAAGGCGTGTCGGGGGATATGGCTAGCGCGGGTGAGGGCACGCGCGTCAGCGCGTCGATACCCGGCACGCTCGCATCGCCGTTCTCAGAATCCGACAGGTAATCCTCGTACGAGTAGCTGTGCCAGTTGGCCATGCGGCCGCCCGCGACCATGTACGGCGCGCCCCACTGCTCGCCGTTGTATTTGATCTCGACCGTGAAGTCCTTGCTCGCCCGGGCGAGCGGCAGCACTTTTTGCTTCCTCGTGATCCAACTGCGGGTGACGATCGGGATATCCCTTCCGCTTGCCTTGATCGCTTCTCCATAGCAAGTAAAGAAGTTTTCGCCATGGCCGCTTTCCCCGATCCGGTAGCCGATCGCGTCGAGGCCGGGCGCTTTGCGGATCATCTGTTCGACGACCTCTTTCGTGTACTTGTAGATGTTTTGCTCGGTCGCCTGATAGGGTGGGTTCGGGTTCTGGGGGATCTTGAGGTTCGCCTCGTAGCACATAAGGCTGACCCGGATTCCCCGCTCGTGGGCCATCTCGATGACGTGGTTGAGCTGAGCCAGGTCCTTGGCCTTCACGTCGTCCGGCACCCCGACCTTCGGGAAGGAGCGGCTCGTCACGAAGTAGGCGTAGAGGTTGGGCGCATTCGTCACCGAGATGTCCCAGCCGCCATGGATATCGAGCCAATTGAGCCGGCTCTTCGCCATCGTGTCGAGCAAGGTCTTCCAGTAGTCCTCGTTGGCGAACCACCACCGGTTCGGATCGGTGAGCGCAGCGACGTCGTAATCCGTATCGTTCTTCTTGTAGTCCCAGGGCAGCGTGAGGAAGAGATTGAGCCCTCGATCGGGGAGGTAGGGCGAGTCCTCGAACTTCGTGCTCCATGCCTCGCCGGGATGCTGGCGGAGCCGCTCCGCGAACTCGAAGGCGCCATACATCGCGCCGACCTGGTCGGAGGCGGTGATGGTCACCTTCTGGCCGTCTCCCGCGATCCGGAAGCTCTCCTTCTCCGGAGTCGGCTTAATCTCGATCTTCACGTCGGCGGCTCGCTCGCCGGCTATCTTCGCGATCTCCGCATTTCCGAAATCGACGGGCGTCAGGGGCTTTTGGGCGCAAAGCAGGAGAAGGGCAAGTTGCAACATACGGACTACTCGCAGAATAGCAAATTCGCACGAAATCGCGAACGTGAATGTTGCGCGAAGCTGTGGCGTTGCCGTGAGGCGAGGAACCTGACCCGAGTCAGCGCTTGCTCACGGGCCAACATCTCCGGCTGGCGCATTCGTCGAGCGAGAAAGGCTGAAGCTGCGCTTCAGCAGTCCGAAGGTCGCTTCGCGACGGACTCCGACGCCGCTATGTAAGCTCGGGCGGCAACAAGCTTGCCGGGAAATTCTGATAGCAGACCGGCCGGACCCAGCGCAGAATCGCGCGCCCGCCGACCGAGGTCGTCCGCGAATCGGTCGTGGCCGGAAAGGGGCCGCCGTGGACCATCGACGAATTCACTTCGACACCGGTCGGGAACTGGTTGACGATCAGGCGTCCGACTTTCTCCTCCAACTCGTCGGCAAGGTCCTTCGCCTCCGCCAGATCGGTATCGGAGCCGTGGATGCTGCCGGTGAGCTGCCCGTCCAGGCATCGGATCGCGGCGACGGCCTCCGCCTTGTCCCGGCAGGAAACGAGCAAAGTGCAGGGGCCGAAGACCTCGTCTTGCAGCCTCGCATCGCGGATAAAGGTTGCCGCGTCGACCTCGAACACGGATGGGGCGCCGACGACCGTCGGCTTGACCAGTGTCGCGACGGCTTCGCCGAGCGCGTTTGCACCCTCCAGGTAAGCCGCGCCGATGGCGTCGGTGAGCATCGGGCATCCGGGCGTGCTCGCCATCTTGGCGGCGAACGCCTCACGGAAGGCTTCGCATGGCCCGACCGTGATCACGAGCCCCGGGTTGGTGCAGAATTGGCCGACGCCCATCGTGGCGCTGGCGTGGAGGCCGGCCGCGAATTCTTCGGTCAGCTTTCCGGGCAAAACGACGCTGGGATTGACGCTCCCCATCTCTGCGTAGACCGGGATCGGCTCGTGCCGCTCGTTAGCGAGCCGCCACAGAGCGAGCCCGCCTCGCCGGGAGCCGGTGAAACCGACCGCCTTTATTCCGGGATGAGAGACCAAAGCCTGGCCGACCGCGATCCCTTCGTCGAAGAGCATAGAGAAGACGCCTTCCGGCATTCCCGTCGCCTTGGCGGCCTCGACGATCGCTTCCGCCGCAATCTCCGAGGTCCCGGGATGGGCGGGATGCGCCTTCACCACGACCGGGCATCCCGCCGCGAGGGCAGAGGCGGTATCGCCTCCGGCGACGGAGAAGGCGAGAGGAAAGTTGCTCGCTCCGAATATGGCAACCGGTCCGAGCGGGCGAAGCATCGACCGGGTGTCCGGAGCCGGAGCCGGCTTCCGGTCCGGCTGAGCCGGATCGATGCGGACATCCGCCCACGAGCCCTCTTCGGCGATCGAGGCGAACATGCGAAGCTGACCGCAGGTCCGACCCAACTCGCCGTTCAGGCGAGCCTCGGGCAGCCCGCTCTCCGCCATCGCGCGCGGAACGATCCTTTCGCGCCGGGCTTCGAGCTGGGCAGCGATGGCCCGGAGAAACTCGGCTCGCCGGGCTCCGCCGAGATCGCGGTAAGGCCGAAAGGCGCTTGTCGCCAGTTCGACGGCCCGGGCGACGTCCTCCCGGCTCGCGGTGACGAAGGAGCCCTCCAAGGTTTGGCTGGACACCCGGTCTTTGGCGGCAAAGGTCGAGCCGGACGCGGCGCTACGATGGAATCCTAGGAACGACGTGGTCATGGGGAATCAATGTCTATTGTGTCGTTTCTAAAAGGCAGAGGAACGGAGGACTCGATCTCTGTTTCTCCGCTCCTCCGCGTCGAATCAAATCGACGGACGCCTGGCGATACCCTCGCGGATGATCGCGACGGCGTCATCCCGCTCTGCGCCGATGAGCTCGAGCCGGGGCGGACGCACGCGTTCGCTGCCCATCCCAACCATCTGTTGGGCGAGCTTGATGAGCTGAACGAACTTGGGAACCGTGTCGAGGCGCAGCATCGGCAGGAACCACCGGTAGATGTCCGTCGCCTGGGCCGTTTTGCCCTCGAGCGCCAACTTCCAGACCGCGACCGACTCGTCTGGGAAGGCGTTCACCAGGCCGGCGACCCAGCCCTTCGCACCCGCCGCGATCCCCTCGACGATCGCGTCGTCGACGCCGACGAGGATCGTGATTCGGTTGGTCAGAGCCGCGATGGAGGTCACGCGGCGCACGTCGGTGCTGGACTCCTTCACGGCCTCCATGTTGTCGATCTCCTCGGCAAGCTCGGCGACCTGCTCGGGCAGGAAATCGGTCTTGTAGGCGACGGGATTGTTGTAGAGGATGCACGGCAGCTTGGTCGCCTTCATCACCGCGACCACGTGAGCCTTCATCTCCCGCCAGTCCGTGCTGTAGGCGTAGGGCGGGAGGACCATGAGCCCGCGGCATCCGTTGTCTTCCGCCGCCTTGGCGAGCCGGACGGCTTCCTGGGTCGAAAGCGCCGCGATGCCAGGGATCACCGGCTTTCCGGCGGAGGCCTCGACGCAGGTTTTCATCACCGCGATCTTCTCGTCGAAGCTCAGCGTCGCCCCCTCGCCGAGCGACCCACAAGGAATGATGCCATGGCACCCCGCACCCAGCATCCAGTTCGCGTGACGGTGAAGAAAGTTATGATCGATCGATCCGTCTTCGCGGAACGGGGTCGTGATGGCGGGAAAGACGCCTTGCCAGTTGAGAGACATCCCGCTCACGTTACCCGGCTAGCCCGATGGCTCTGTGATCCCGGCGCTAACCGGGATCTGGGGATTTCGCGCTCTGCACCGGTTTGAATCTATGCTAGACGGTAACCATTTGGAGACTCGGGGCGACGGTGTAGGTTGCCTCGGTCTTCGCCTTGATCTCCTCCTCGGTCACGCCGGGGGCGAGCTCGATGAGGTGGAGGCGCCGGCCTCGGACGACCTCGAAGACGCAGAGGTCGGTGATGATCAGGTCGAGGCATTCTTTGCCGGTGAGGGGTAGCTTGCACTCGCGCAGGATTTTGCTCTCGCCCGCTTTGTTCGTGTGCTCCATGACCACGACGACCCGCTTCACGCCCGCCACGAGGTCCATGGCCCCGCCCATTCCCTTCACCATCTTGCCGGGGATCATCCAGTTGGCGAGGTCGCCTTTTTCGCTGACTTCCATCGCGCCGAGGATGGCGAGGGCGATGTGGCCGCCCCGGATCATGCCGAAGGAATCGGCGGAGGAGAAGAAAGAGGTGCCGGGAATCGCGGTGACGGTCTGCTTGCCCGCGTTGATCAGGTCCGGGTCCTCTTCGCCCTCAAAGGGGAAAGGGCCGAGCCCGAGCATGCCGTTCTCGCTCTGGAGGACGACGTCCATGCCCTCGGGAATGTAGTTGGCGACGAGGGTCGGGATACCGATGCCGAGGTTGACGTAATATCCGTCGCGCAACTCCTTTGCGGCGCGCTGCGCGAGTTGTTCGCGGGTCAGAGGCATATTCTATTGTGGCCTGACGGATCGGCGGATGGGGCGCCCGCATCGGCAAACCGCTGGGTCGACATAGACCACATGATCAACTGCACTGAAAGATCATCCACACTTTGTCGAACCGGGCCATCTCCAGGTCCCTTTCGCGGATGCAGAAATAGAGCATTCCGACATCGCCCCACATCATGCCCGCATCTTCGTCGGAATCCACTTGAAGAAGCAGCCGCCAATCTTTGACGCCCTCCTGGAGGGAGGGCCATGCCGGATCGAGGACACCTTTTCGCCCGGCCACATTCAGGGCGTTGGCCTCGACCTGGCATTCCTCGAACGGATCGTTTTGAATCGGCTGGGGAAAACCGAGCATTTGATGCTGCGGCGCCGGCCCGGGCTGGCCGTACCAAGCGTCGTAATACTCGTCCAGCAACTCCTTGTCGATGGAGATCCGGTTTTCCAGGCTTTCGGGATTGGGCAGTTGGACGTCGCAGACCGGGCTCAGCTTCACTTCATAGTAGGTCAGCGGCTCATGTTGCGCCGACGGAACGTTCCTCGGGGAAACCGGCCCGGTTGCGTGGACGACCTGCCAATAGCCGATGCGGCCGTAGTCGACGAAGCCATACTGCAACTCCACATCGTAGAAGAAGAGCAGTAAGCCGTCCTCCGGCAAAGCCTGGGTTCCGGTCGATCCGGACAGGGCCTCAAGGTCGATCTGAGCGACAAACGCGAGCGGATTACCCTTCAGAGTCGGCCATTCCATCCCCTCCGGGAGATCGGGAAGGCCGCCAAGCTTCGTCCTACCGGCCGGTGCGGTCCCGGCCTTGGTGGAGGGAACGAGGCGAATCCTGGGCCTTGCCAATGCTTGGACCTCGGCAAGCCTGTCCCCGAGAACCTCCTCGATCGACGGCGTCCGTTGCGCGGGCGGGGCGGGCTGGACTGCGGGCTCAGGTTTTGCCCGATCTTCGTTGCCGAATGGCCACCACTTCATATTTTCTCCACGGGTTCATCCCATTCTGGCCTCAGTCGGAAGGTCCGTGGTTTGTCTGGAAATAGTGGGTCCGCTCGTCGCGCCTTGAATGTCCACGTCCGAGAAAGCCCGCTGATGAAACCGCCATTCAGAGCGGCGTTGCTGTGAACCTGCGGTCGGCGGCATGTAAGCAGGCATTAACAAGGCTCAGTTCTGGGCGCGCCGAGTTGCTTCAAACCTGGGAAGGACGCCCTCGGTTTCGGCGTCGTACAGAATTGATGCAAATGGATGGCAGCTACGATTTCATCGTGATCGGCTCCGGGCAGGGCGGCGTGCCCTTTGCCCGGGCGGCGGCGGAAGCTGGGAAGCGGACGGCGCTGATCGAGCGAGCGGCGATCGGGGGAACGTGCATCAACTACGGCTGCACGCCGACGAAGACGCTCGTCCACATCGCCAAGGTTGCCCAGACCGTGCGCCGGGCCGGCGAATACGGCGTCCTATCCGGCCCGCCAACCATGGATATGCCGAAGGCGAGGGAACTCAAGCGACAGATCGTCGCCGACTTCAGCAACGGATCGCGCGAGCAACTCGAAAAGACCGAAAACCTCGACCTCATCTTCGGCCACGCCACGTTCACCGGTCCCAAGAGGATGCGCGTCGGAGAACGGACGATCGAGGGTGGGGCCGTCGTGATCGACACCGGAGCGCGTCCGTTCATCCCCGATATCGAAGGGCTCGCCTCGGCGCGCTACTTGGACAACCGGACGATCATGGAACTGGACCATGTGCCGCCGTCGCTGATCGTGTTGGGAGGCGGCTACATCGGGCTTGAATTCGGGCAGATGTTCGCACGGTTCGGCAGCCGGGTGACGATCGTCGAACAGGGCTCGCGATTCCTGCCTCGCGAAGATGCCGATGTGGCCGATGAAATCCTGGAGTTCCTCCGCACGGAAGGCGTCGACGTCCGGCTCGGCGATCCGGTCAAGCGCGTCCGCCGAAGCGGCGGCGTCGAGGCGGAGCTGGCCTCGGGGATGTTCGTGAAAGGCGACGAAATCCTCGTCGCAACCGGCCGCCGACCCAATACCGACGATCTGGGCGTCGAGGCGGCAGGGATCGCGCTCGATGGGCGCGGATTCATCCCGGTCGATAGCCGGCTGAAGACTTCCGCCGAGGGCGTCTATGCGATCGGAGACGTGAACGGCGGCCCCGCCTTCACCCACATCTCGTACGACGACTTCCGGATTCTCAAGACGAACCTGCTCGACGACGGCGACCGCACGACGGAAGGCCGCCTCGTACCCTACACGATGTTTACCGATCCCGAGCTTGGCCGAATCGGGCTGAGCGAAGACGAGGCGAAGCGGAAGGGAATCGACTATCGTCTCTGCAAGCTGCCGATGGATTACGTGGCTCGCGCGCTCGAGATGAACGAGACGCGCGGCTTCGTCAAGGCGCTCGTCTCGAAGGAGACGGACTTGATCCTCGGAGCGGCGGCTCTCGGTATTTGGGGCGGGGAGATCATGTCGATGATCGAGATCGCCATGATGGGCGGGCTGACGGCAAAGGACCTGGCGAACGCGACCTTCGCGCATCCCAACTTGTCGGAACTGTTGAATAACCTGTTTGGCTAGTTCTCCGGGTCATTGGAATTGTCAAGCTTTTAGATTCAACGCGGAGAAACGGAGAAGCGGAGATAGGAAAACTCTCCGTTGCCCTGCCCCCTCCGTGTCGAAAAGAGCCGATTTTATAACTCTGCCCCACGCCGGCCCCGCGCCACCCTCTTCGCTCGGTTGCCACTTCTGTAATCCAGTTCTGACTCCGGAAGACGAAAACACGGTCCACGAACACGGCTTCGCGGGATATCCTCTACGCATGACCACGACCGCCTATCGCTCCCGCATCGAACGGCTCGCCAAGGCCCTCTCCGACGAAGGGTTGGACGCCTTTTTTGCCACCTCGCCGGTGACGATGGGCTACCTGCGCGGCTATCACGAAAGCTCGTACGAGAGATTCCTGACCCTTGCCATCCACTCGGACGGGCGGACGCGACTGATTTGCCCGGCACTATCCGAGTCCCAGGCGAGGCGGGTCGGCATCGAAGACATTGCTTCTTGGCGGGACGGGGAAGATCCGCTTGCTCTCTTGGATCGGCTCGCCGACGAGTGGAACCTGAAGACGGGCATCCTCGCCGTCGACGACGACATGCGCGCCCAGATGCTTCTGCAAATGCAGGCGACGCTTCCCGCCGCTCTCTTCAAGCCGGGCCAGGTCGTTCTCTCCAAGCTGATGCGGAACAAGGATGAGGACGAGCTAAAGCTGCTGCGCAAAGCCGCGAAGATCGCGGACGACGCCTTCGACGCGGTGCTGCCGCGCATCAAGGCGGGGTTGACCGAGATCCAAGTCGACGAAATGCTGCGCGACGAGATGCGGCGCCACGGCGGCCGTCCGACGTTCTGCATCGTGGCAACCGGGGCCGGAGGGGCTGAGCCGCATCACCTTAGCGATGGGACGGTGCTCGACGAGGGCGACGTCGTCGTCCTCGACTTCGGCTGCGACGTGGAGGGAGATTACAAGAGCGACATCACGCGGACGGTCTGCATTGGCAAGGCGAGCGAGGAAGCGAAGAAGGTCTACGACGTCGTCTACCGCGCTCAAGCCGCGGGACGTGCCACGGTGCGGTCCGGGGTGGCCGCCCAAGAGGTCGACCGGGCGGCGCGAAGAGTGATCGAGGACGCAGGCTATGGAGAATTCTTCGTCCACCGGACCGGGCACGGCTTGGGGATGCGCGGGCACGAGGAGCCCTACATGATCGAGGGGAATACGGACCTGTTGGAGCCGGGACAATGCTTCAGCGTCGAGCCCGGGATTTATCTCCCGGGCTCGTTTGGGGTGAGGATCGAGAATATCGTCGCGGCGACGGCGGATGGGCACGAATCCCTGAACCGGGAGCCGAGCCCAACGCTCCTCGAGCTTTAGGCCTTCCGCGTTCGTCGTCGCAGGGCGAATGCGGCCAGACCGCCGGCGAGCACGACCATCGAGACGGGCTCGGGGACGGGCGGCGGCGAGTGGTGATGCGGGAAGAAGCCGACGGCGCCGGCCAGACCGAGCAGCATCGCGACCGGGTTGGAATTCGCATGCGGGGTCGGATAGACGGGCTGAACCGGTTGTCCGACTTCCGGCGTCTCCGGCGTCGGAGCGACGGCGCTCACCGCGGGCGGGGCCTCGACCGGAATCTCCCTCGTGCCTTCGACCGGTCCGGTCGCGGTCGCCACCGGATTCGGCGTGACCGGCTTCTTCGGACCGAGAAGCAGCGGATTGCCGCAGACGAGCTGCAAGGCCGGAGTTCCGTCGGATTCGACAAAGACCGGCTCTCCCTTCTTCAATAGCCTCAAATGGGCATGAAAGTCGCCACTGGTATGGGGGACGCCGTAAACCGTATAGACGCCATCCTTATCCAGTTTGCTAACACGCAAACTTGACAGGTAAGCGACTACCTCTTCGTTCGTCATGGCGAAATGACGGCGATACCGGTCCATAACGGCGGAGTCCTTCTGGACTTGCTGCACAAGATCGGCCGTGCTATTCACCCTCTTGTCCAGGTAAGAATTCCTGGGCGGGTTCGACTGCCCTAGCGCGGCGGAAGCCACTAGCAGCGCCAAAGCAGCAGGTATTAATGCTTTAAAGATCCTCATTGTCGTCCTCAAACCGTTTTCATAAGCCCCAAACCAGGGCTCACTAGCTCTCTTTCAAGAAGGAGGCCAATGCGGTTACTTTATACAACAAATGGGTCGATGTTTTGGCTTCTCGAGCGATTTGCCCGTTCAATTAACTGGAGAGCATCGTTCGCCGCGGCCTGCTCGGCTTCCTTTTTACTCCTGCCGGAGCCCTCTCCCATCACTTCATCGTCAAACAAAACCTGTACGAAAAACCGGCGTTCGTGAGCTACCCCGCTTTCCTTAACCACTTTATATTGCGGGGTTTTTCGCCACATCGCCTGCGCGACTTCCTGTAATTTCGACTTGTAATCGTTCGGGCTGACGTCTCCCGTGCTGACGATTTTCAGGTAATCGTGCAGTTGTTCGAGGACGAACCAGCGCGCGACTTCGAGGCCAGATTCCAGGTAGATCGCCCCGATGATCGCCTCGAAGACGTCCGCGAGGATCGAGGGGCGGGTCCGCCCCCCGGTCTGCTCCTCGCTGGCGCTCAGCTCCAGGAATTCTTCGAGGCCGAGGCGGCTGGCGGTTTCGGCGAGCGGTCCTTCCTGGACGACGCTCGACTTTGCCTTGCTGAGCATTCCCTGGTCCCAATCGGGATGGTGTTCGAAGAGATATTGGGCGATGACGAGACCGAGCACCGAATCCCCGAAGAACTCCAGCCGCTCATAGCTGTCCTCGACCGAGTTGGGAGCAGCCGAACGGTGGCGCATCGCCAAGGCGAAGGCCGCTTCGTTCTTCAATGGGATCGGTTTCGGAATCATGCCCGCAGCTTTTGAAGTGCATCGGATATACGCGCAATACCCGCCTTAAGGTTCTCTCGGCTTGCCGCGTAACTCAGCCGAATGTGGCCGTGGCCTTCGAAAACCGATCCGGGAACGGTCGCAACCTTCCCCTCTTCGAGCAAGTATTCGGCCAATTCGAGGTCGGTGGAAAAACGACCGCCGAGGTAGGCCGAAACGTTCGGCATGGCATAGAACGCGCCGGAGGGAACGTTGACGGTCACGTCCGGGATATCGCGCAACAGACCGACGACCAAGTTGCGGCGGTTCTCATACTCGGAGCGCATCTCCTCCACGGCGTCGCTGCCGAGAGTGAAGGCCTTGACCGCGCCCTTCTGAGCAAAGGAGTTCGCGTTGCTCGTCACCTGATCCTGGAAGTTCGACATCGCCTTGGCGACGGGCAGCGGCGCGGCTGCGAAGCCGACGCGCCATCCGGTCATCGCGAACGTCTTGGAGCAGCCGCCGATCGTGACCGTCCGCTCGGCGATCTCCGATCCGAGGGAGGCGATGCTGACGTGCTCGGCGCCGTAGATCAGCTTTTCATAAATCTCGTCAGCGATGACCCAGAAATCGTGGCGGATCGCAAGGGCCGCGATCTCTTTGAGGATTTGGCGAGAGAGAACCGCGCCGGTCGGATTCGACGGGCTGTTGAGGATGATCGCCTTGGTTCGGGGGCTGACGGCTTCGCGGAGCTGATCCGAAGTCGGAAGGAAGCCGCTTTCCGCCGTCGTCTGGATCTTGATGGGAACGCCACCCGCAAGCGTGACCTGCTCGGCGTAGGTCATCCAGTAGGGAGCGATCAGGATGACTTCGTCGCCGGGATCGACGAGGATGTTGCAGGAATTGAAAAGGCTCTGCTTTGCGCCCGAACTGACGATGACCTGTTCCGGAGCGACCCGGACCGAGTTCTCGTTCCAAAGTTTCTCGGAGATGGCTTGCCGCAATTCGAGGATGCCGGGAGTTGGCGTGTACTTCGTAAATCCGGCTCGGAGGGCGGCGATCGCCGCATCGCAAATCGGTTCGGGAGTTGGAAAGTCGGGTTCGCCGGCCGCCAGCGAGATGACGTCGATCCCTTGAGCTCGCATGGATTGGGCGCGGGCGGAGATTCCAAGGGTGGGGGAAGGCTTGAGCTGGCCGGCTCGAGCGCTGAGAGAAAGGGATTTCACCTGCCCGAGTATATCCTCTCGGGAGGTATCGACAGCCGACGGGCCATAATGGATGCCGTGGCCGCCAGTCCTACCCCCCAAGCGGCTCGCGCGATCACCTTCGCCTTGATCGCGATTACTTTGCTCGCCTTCCTGCTCCATGTCGGCTATGGGAGCACGGCGATGCTTTCCCCTCTCGATGTGGCGCGGGAGCTTTTGCATGGCCCGACCGGCGCGAGCCGAGCCAACGACGTCGTATGGCAGGTCCGCCTGGAGCGCGGCCTCGCCTGCCTTCTGATAGGAGGGATTCTCGGCGCGGTCGGATCGGCTTTCCAGGCGCTTTTCCGGAACCCGCTCGCCGACCCCTACATCGTCGGCGTTTCCTCGGGCGCCGCCATCGGGGGCGTCCTCGTCGAGTTGGGCGGGCTGACCGGCTTCCTCGGCGGCCTGAGCCAGGATTTGGCAGCTTTTGCCGGCGGAATCCTCTCGCTCGGTTTGGTGATGGCGCTCGCGGGCAGGCGAGGCGGGACCAATGTCGTGACGCTGCTTCTCGCCGGCGTCGTCGTGGGATCGATGCTTGCGGCGCTCCTCAGCCTCGCCATCCTCGCGGCCGGCCAGGATACGAACCACCTGTTGCGATGGCTGATGGGAAGCACGAGCGAAGCCCGCTGGCCGAGCATCGCTCTGCTAACGGTGGCCCTGATCGTCGGCGGTTTCGTTCTCGTCCGGCAAGCCAAGGCACTCAATGCCTTCGCCATCGGCGAGGAAACCGCGCGCCGGCTCGGCATCAATACGGGACGGCTGAAGGCGGTCGTCCTCGTGACCGGTACGGCCATGACGGCGTTCGCGGTGGGAACGGCCGGCATCATCGCCTTCCTTGGGCTCGTGGCGCCCCACATTTCGCGCGGCCTCCTCGGCACCGACTGGCGTCGCTCGCTGGCGGGCTCGATGATCGTCGGTTCCGGCTTGATGCTCCTCGCCGACGTCCTGACCCAGCGAGCCATCCCGGCGGCAACCCAGGCTTTCGGGTTAACGCCGGTAGTGGACTTGCCGGTTGGAGTCGTGACCGCGATCATCGGAGCGCCGACGCTTCTGATCGTCCTTCGGCGAACGCGGTAAGCGGCGCAGCAATCTGCGCTAATCGGCGATCCTCGGTGGTTCCAAGAATGGAACGCCGGTTTTTGCGTCCGATGGTGCAACGGGAATAGGTTGAAGGCTCAGCGCTCTCTTAGGCGCTGAGCAACACTTGGGGGCAACTGCCGTCGATCGTCACGGAAAGCTCCCGCTCGATCCCGCAGCCGCGATACTCGGTGAGATACGCCTGGCGCACCTCGGGTTTGTCCAACATCCGGTGAAGAGTCAGATACAGCTCTTCAGCCTCGTCCCTCGTCAGGACGATCCCCACATCTGTAAGATTTTTTGTGCTCTCGTAATCCGTTATCCGCATTTCAATGCATCTCCCGTGCAATGTTCGTCAACTGCTACAGCGGCTGACGCGCATGCGGTTCCGTTGTTTTGTAAATCGGGCCTTTCGGGCAACAACTTCACGCCCCGTTCATTAAAGTTTTCCACCTGGGAACCATGGGCTTTTGTCTCCTCCTCCTCTTGCGCCGATGATCGGGCGGTGAAGGAGGAGGGGGACAAAGGGAGTAGAGGTTCCGGAAACTCAGGGAGGGTAACGATTGTAGGTTCCCGGAACCTCCATCCCCCCACCCCCTTACGTCCTCCCGGCACAAACATCCGGCAGGAGGAAGGGGCTCTCGTTCTCTTACCTTGCGAGCCGGCCGAACCCTACTTCCCGGCCATCAGCATGTGCCGAACCAGAAACGCCTCGAGCGCGGCATAGTAGCGCTCCGGCTGCTCCCAGCGGAATTCGGAGTGCCCGCAGTTGTCGAACCACACGGCTTCCGCCCGGCTACCGAGGGCGGCGATGTTCCGCTCGGCCTCGGAGGGCAGAGCGAGGTCGTCTTGACGACCGTGAAGGACGAGAACCGGGCCGGCGCTCTTCGATAAGGCTTGAGCCACGTCGACCCGGAACGGGTTGATGCCGGCCAGCGGTCCGGCAATGAGGACGGTCGGCCCGAGAAAGAAGGAAAGGACATGGCCGCCGAGAAAGCGCCACCAGCCGAACGCGGCGCTGATCAGCCGGGAATAGCAACTATCGAGCACCAGGGCGTCGGCCTCGACGCCACGGCCCATCGCGATGGCGCAAGCCGCGGAGCCCATGCTGCTGCCAACCAGGACGACCCGCGCTCCCGGAGCGAGGCGGCGGGCCTCGGCGACGGCCGCCGCGACGTCGTCGGCCTCCCTGAAGCCAACCGTCGAAAGGCCGCCCCGCGTCTTGCCGTGAGCGCGGAACTCGATGATCAACGAGGAGATGCCACGTTGCCAAAGCCAATGGGCGACCGGCGTTAACTCGGAGCGGTTCATGACATAGCCGTGACACAGAACGGCGACCGACTGGGCTCGCTCGGCCGGCACCCACCAGGCTTTGAGGCGAACGCCGCCAGTGGATGGAATCTCCATCTCTTCCTGGGGCGCCCCCAGGATTCCGGGAGAAATAAAGAGGGGCGTGCGGAAGGGCCTGAGGCTGAACAAAGCGACCGCGAGGAGAATCACGAAATAGACGCCCACAGCCGCCAGCAACCAGATCATCGCCTATTCCTACCCCGCGATTGGCGTTTTGGAGCCCCAGTCGCAAATAATAGAGACGCTTATGTATGCGCTCAACTTTTACACCGACCTCTACGGCGATATCCTGCGGAATAACCGTAAGACGGTCACGATCCGGTTGGGCGACAAGTCCGAGAAGTACAAGACCGGCATGGTCGTCTGGGTCACCGTCGGTCCCAGATTCGGCCGCCGGCAAAAGCTGTACTCCGCCATCCTGGACCGCGTCGAGGTGAAGACGATCGCCGAGCTTTCCCCGCGTGACATCGAGAGGGAGAATCCCGAGTTTCGCACAGCCGACGATATCATCGCCGTGCTCAGCCGGATTTACGGCGACTTCGTCACGCCGGACAACCGGGTGACGGTGATCTATTTCTCGCGCGTCGACGAATAGGCGCAAGGATTGGAAGAGGCTGATATGGAATCCTCCAATCCTCCAATCCTCCAGTCCTTGCGCTCCGGCTGTTATCCCGCCGCCGTCACCCCCTTTCGCGAGGATGGCGAAGTCGATCAGCCCGGGATGGCCCGCCTCCTCGCCTGGTTCGAGTCCCATGGCTGTACGGGCGTCGTTCTGGCGGGAACGAACGGCGAAGGGCCGTCTCTCGCCGCCGTCGAGAAGCGCGATCTTCTCCGGGCGATGATGCCGGTTCGGGGATCGCTCGACCTGATTCTCGGGGTGGCGACGCCGGCTTTATCGGAGGCGATTTGGTCCTGCAAGCAGGTCGCCAAGATTGGAGCCGCGGCGGCTCTCGTCATGGCGCCGAGCTATTTCAGAGAAGCGAGCGAGGATGGGCTGTTCGGCTGGTTCCGGGCTCTCATGGATGAGGCCGGCTTGCCGATCTTGATCTACAACTTTCCGCAGCGCACCGGCATTTCCCTGTCTCCGGAGATGATGGCTCGGCTGGGCGAGCATGAGCGGATGGCGGGGGCCAAGGACAGCAGCGGATCCGTCGAGAATATCGAAGGATACGCGGCCGCCCTGCCGAGCAAGGCCCTCTTCATGGGCAACGAGACGCTCTTGCCTCGGGCCCTGGAAGCCGGATGGAGCGGCACGATCAGCGGCGCCGCGAACGTCTTGCCAAGCTGGCTGTCGCAGATCGTCTCCTTGTGGCGCGCCGACCGCGAGTTGGCCGAGACCAAGTTCAAACTGATCCTTCCCGCTTTGGAAGCCTTGCGTAAGTCTCCCCAGCCGGCGACGAACAAGGCGATCCTCGCGAAGATCGGCGTGCTCGACTCGGCTCGCGTGCGCTTGCCGCTCGCCGAAGCGCCCGCCGCCGAACAACTGGCCGAGCTGCTAAAGGGTTTGGTCGCCTAGCACACCCGCATAAAACGATGCGCTCGAAACGAAGGTCCTTCGACTGCGCGGCTCGCGAGACTTGCCACTCGCTCAGTACAGTGTCTATCTTCAGATAGGAAAGGGCTCGTCGTGGCTTGGACGTCCACGTCCGAGAAAGCTCGTTTCGATTAGGGGCAAGCTCTCTCGGGTCTGGAGACCCAAGCCGCGACAAGCGCATCCCAACCGGACAAATGAAGCTGGACGTTCTACTCAGGTTGACGTTAGTGCGGGGCGCCCGGATGCGGATGGTGGTGATGGGTGTCTACCCACTTCCGCAAGTCCGCCTTCTGCTTCGGCGTCAGGACCGCGTAAAGGTCGTGCCAGCGTCCCTCGAAGATCGGGCGAAGCCGCTCCATGTCGGGCGGATCGTTCTTATGAGCTTCGAAGGAGGCCCTCATCTTCGCGTCGTACTTCGCGTTGATCGCCTTCATCTTCTTCTCTTCGGCCGCCGTGAGCTTCAACACCTTCTTCAGATCGGGCGGCGGAGCGACGAGGGCGGAGCCATATTGCATGTCCTCTCCCGGACCCTTCACGGTCGGGATCGGATGGCGTTGGCGCTGCGCGCCCGCAATCATCGATAGCAAGGCGAGAAGAAAAACCAGAATGAAACGACTTTTCATCGCGCTTTCCTTTACTGACGGACGAAGACCATTTGGATTCCGTTCTGGCTTGTTTCGATCCGGAGCGGCGTGCCCTTGTCGTCGAGCCACATGTCGCCGTCATCGTGATGGATGTGATGGCCTTTGAGCTTCGTGCCCGGCACGACGTCGTCCCCGACGTACTTTGTCGTCTCCTTCTTCCAACTGCCGGTGTCGACGTCGAAGTGCATATACGTCGAGGTGGCCCCGGCCTTTGGCTTTA
The DNA here is from genome assembly GCA_035545155.1 of Fimbriimonadaceae bacterium. Classification (GTDB taxonomy): domain Bacteria; phylum Armatimonadota; class Fimbriimonadia; order Fimbriimonadales; family Fimbriimonadaceae; genus JAEVZK01. The sequence continues at coordinate 26,330 of DASZYX010000007.1, forward strand.
CATTGACGAACCAGAAGGTGGAGGCGTCGGCGCGGTTTCCGGCCGGGATCGGGACGCTCTTGCTTGTGGACTTGCCATTTTGAATCGTCGTCACCTTGACCGTCTTGGAGCCGAACTCGACGACGACCGTTTTCGAGGTCGCGCCCATCGTCTGCGTGTTCGTTTCTTTGATCGTGCGTCCGGCTTTGTCGCTCGTTGACAAATAGGCGAAGTTGGCCGTGCCCGTGGGTCCCTTGAGCGCCATCGTCACCGTTTGTTCGAGCGAGCCGGAGGCCTTGAGGCCCTGCTTGAAAGTAGCCGTTCCGACGGGTTGGCCGTTTACGGTGAGGGATAGCTTGACTTGGGCCTGGCAGATGCCGGCGACGAGGATCGCGAAGACGAGGGTGAGCGATTTCATTTCTCTATTGGCTCCTTGATCGGGATTCTACACGAGGGTCATATCGTTCCAGTTCGGACCCAGTTTCGCATCGACCTCGACCGGGACGGAGAGAGGCAACGCGCTTTGCATCTCCTCCCGAATCGGCTCGACCAGGCTCGAATCGCCGGCCAGAAGCTCGAAGACAAGCTCGTCGTGGACCGTCAAAAGCATCCTCGCCGCCGAGCCGCGCAGCCGCCGGTGGATATGGATCATGGCGAGCTTCAGCATGTCCGCGGCGGTGCCTTGGATCGGCGCGTTCATCGCTTGCCGCTCGGCCGCCTTGCGCTCGTTGATCTTCGGCGCATGGATATCCGGGAAGTAACGCCGCCGGCCCATCATGGTCGTGGTGAAGCCCTTGGATCGAGCTTCCGCGACGACCGAGTTGGTGAACTCCTTCACGCTCGGGAAGCGTTCGTTGTAGGTCGTGATGAGGGTCTTCGCCTCTCCGATCGAGAAGCCGCCGCCAAGTTGCTGGGCTAATCCAAATTCGCTGACGCCATAAAGGACGGCGTAGTTGAGCATCTTCGCCTGACCACGCTGGGCCTTGGAGGGAGCCGCATCCCCGAGGCCGAACATCAGTTGAGCGGTGGCCGTGTGGACGTCCTCGTGCTTGCGGAACGCCTCGACGAGCGCCGGCTCGCCGCACATGTGGGCGAGGACGCGAAGCTCGATCTGCGAATAGTCGAAAGAGCCAAGCTGGTAGCCGGCGTCGGCGAGAAAGGCCTGGCGGATGCCTCGGCCGAGCTCGGTACGGATCGGAATGTTCTGGAGGTTCGGATCGTTCGAGGAAAGGCGTCCCGTCGCGGCGACCGTCATGTTGTAGGTCGTGTGGATGCGCCCGTCTTCCCGGATGAGCCCGCCCAGAGCGTCGGCATAAGTCGACTTCAGCTTCGTCAGCTCGCGCCAGGCGAGGACGTTCTGGCAAATCTCATGGGGGATGAGTTGGAGCACTTCGGCGCCGGTGGCGTAGCCGGTCTTCGTCTTCTGCGCGCCGGGCAGCTTCATCTTCTCGAAGAGGACTTCGCCGAGCTGTTTCGGGGAGCCGATCGTGAATTCGCAGCCAGCCATATCCCAGATCAGCCTCGCCGTCTGGTCGATCGTCACTTCGAGCTGCTTCGAGAACTCCCGAAGCTGGTTCCGGTCGACCTTGATGCCGAGGTTCTCCATGTCGGCCAGAACGGGAATGAGGGGCAATTCCATGTCTCGCAGGACGCTGGTTTGCTGCTCCTTCTCCAGCCGGTTCATCATCTCGTCTTCAAGGACGAGCATCGCCCCCGCCATCTCGTGCGGCTCGGTCGGCACCTGGAGGTCGGTGTAGCCCTGGACGAGGTCGCGTAGCGCATAGTTAGCCCGGCCGGATTGAAGGACGTATCCGGCAAGGAGGGAATCGAAGCGGGGCGCTTCGACCCAGCTCATACCGCTCGCCAGGATCTTCTTGTAGCTCGGCTTCGAGTCGTGGAGGACGGCGAGATCGGGCAACGCGGCGATCAGACGCAACGCGTCCTCCTCGCTCGCCTCTACCGCATTCTTCCCGACCGCGACGTAAGCCAGGCGGGCCGGCTGCTCGAAGAGATCGGCGGCTTGGGGTGCGGCGAAGAAAACGGAATAGCGGCGATCGTCGACGAAGCGGGCCAGCGCCGCGTAGTCGGACGCCTTGGATAACGCGACCTCCAGCTTTTCGGCTTCAACCTCGCCCGTATCGAGAAGCCCCTCCTTGACGGCCGGCGCGTTGCCGTCGAGGTACGCGCCGAGCGTCTTCGGAGCCCGGCGATGGAGCGAGCGGAACTCCAGCGACTCGAACATCGCCTGGGCCGCTTCGAGCTGGGCTCGAGTGAGCACGAACGGCTGGAAGTCGTAGGTGAGCGGCACGTCGCGGCGGATCGTGGCGAGCCATTTGCTCTTCAGCATTTGATCCCGAACCGGCTCCATCTTCTTCTGATACTTGGGCGGAATCTCGTCCCACCGGGCGAGCATCTGCTCGATGGTTCCGAATTGCTGGATCAGCTCCGCCGCGCCCTTGTCGCCGATGCCGGGGACGCCGGGGATATTGTCGCTCGTGTCCCCTTTGATCGCCTTGTAATCGGGGATAAATTCCGGCGCGAAGCCGTAGCGCTCCATCACCGATTCGGGAACGTAGGTGATGGTGTCGGAGACGCCCATCTTCATCGTGAGCACGCTGATACAGGGATCGACGAGCTGAAGGGAATCGAGGTCGCCCGTCACGATGGTCGTGTGGTAGCCGTTCGCCTCGGCCAGCTTCGCGATCGTTCCGACGACGTCGTCTGCCTCGAAGCCGGTGACTTCCACTTGAGGAATGCCAAGGTCTTCGATCAGTTTCCGCGCGATGGGAAGCTGCTCCTTGAGTTCGGGCTGCGTCTCCTTCCGGGTCCCCTTGTATTCGGAGTATTCGGCGTGCCGGAAAGTCTTGCCCGGCGCGTCGAGGGCGACGACGATCGCTTCCGGCCGGATGTTGTCCAGCAGATTGAACAGCATGTTCGAGAAACCGAGCAGCGCGTTCGTCGGCCGGCCGTCGCTCGTGCTCAAAAAGCGGGTCGCGAAGAAGGCCCGGTAAAGAAGCGAGTAGCCGTCGATAACGACGAGCCTTTTGGGACTCATGGCCCAAGGTTACCGCTCATCTTTTGCGGCTTATGGCCCAGTTTCTTTTGGGGCGGCAACTTAACGAGGTTCCGATTCCGATTATATGTCTGGTGCTTCGAGGAGGAACCCTTTCATGGGGAGCACAGCCAAAGTGGTCATAGGACTGGTATCGATCCTGGCCGCTGGATATTTTGTACAGCCCTATCGGCCGGTCATCGTCAAGGGCCAGTCGATGGAGCCTACTTTCGAAGATGGGCAACTCGTGTTTGCGGTGAAAGAGCATCGCAAACCCAAGGTTGGTGACGTGGTTCTCGTCGAAAAGGATGGGGCGCTGCTGATCAAGCGCGTCTCCATGGTCGGCGGAGACCACTACGAGGAAACGTACGTGCCGTATGCGCATCGCTGGGCAATACTCGAAAGCCCCGCGGTGCGGAGAATGGTCAAGAGGGGCGTCGTCCCTTGCCGCGTGAGAACAATCCCGGACGGGCAGATGTTCATCACCGGGGACAATCCGGACGTCTCGCTCGATTCGCGAATGTTCGGACTCGTTCCCGAGTCGGCGATTCGCGGATTCGTACTCGTCGGTAGTTAGCCAGGCAACGAGGCCTGGCTTTTCCCCTTCTACTGCCAAACCGGTTGCCGGCAACGATTTCGCACGCCATTCCGAAAGAGATTTTTCAAGATCGCCGGGCATTTTTCAGCGATCCGACCCGAGATGGAGCTTATTTGTAAGTTCCCGGAAACCTCCATCCCCAACCCTTACCTCCTCCCGGCACGAACCATCCGGCATGAGGAAGGGGCTTTCCGTTCCCCTCCTCTTGTGCCGATGTCTGTGCGGCAGAGGAGGAGGGGATAAAGGGGTGGAGGTTCCGGAAAACTCACAGTTGAGACCCGGTTGTTGGTTCCCGGCCCCTCACCCCTCACCCCTTCTTCCGTGGCAAACCACACGAGAGAGGGCTTTTAGGTCGGAGTGCGATATCTCGCCCGATTATTAACCCTCGCATATTTGCGGCGGTGCGAGCAATACCCGTAAACATGACCGGGGGAAAAAAGAGTAAACTCTTAGAACTTGCCCAGTAGGGCTGCGAATCCCGTCCTAATTTTATTAGGGCCATTGGAAGACACCGAATGGTCTACCGTCCGATTCGATACGAGCAAATGATGCGGGCCGCTGAGGCCTATGACGTCCGAGCCCGCCGCATGTTTAACGGCATGGGCGTTTACACCGGCGAGAAAATGTTCGCTTTCCTGGTCGGTGAAGATATCGGCCTTAAGTTAGGTCCCGAGGACCTGGAAGAGGCGATGATGCTTCCTGGGGCCGAGCCCTTACGTCCGGAGCCCGATGCCGAGCCGATGCGCGAGTATGTCAAGATGCCGCGCGAGGTCCTCGATAACTTCGACAAGTTCACGACCTGGGTCGATCGCAGCGCCAGCTACGCCCGGCGCAAAGTTGCTCACTAGGCTTCTATCCCCCCGGAGCATATCCTTGCCATGTCGAGGGCAGGGTTGAAGGGCGACACCCGGCGCAAGGTGCTGTGGGCCTTCGGCATTCTCGCCGCGCTCTGCCCATGTTCGATCTGCGGCGGCGGCTACTTCGTCGTTCGTTCCTACTTCATCGGCCCCGCCGAATCGCTCCCCAAGGAAATCCGCCTGGCCCGCCAAGACGGCATCCCCTTGGAGCCGAACGACCTCCGGCCGAATCCTCCCGTCCCCGATGATCGGAACGCGGCGAATATCTACGGCTCCTTCTTTCCCCATCTCGACAAAGTCGAATCCAAGCATCGGGGAATCCGGAATGCGGTGAGCACATTTCTTACCGACACCGCGACCGACGAGCAGGCGGCCGAGGTTCGGCAAGTCTTGGCCGAATCGCGCGAGTCGCTGGACGAGATTCTCGCTGCGACCAATCGTCCCTATTGCGACTTCCGCTTCCACTATGAGGACGGCGCAAAGCTCCTCTTTCCCCAGTTCGCACAGTTCAAGGTCGCGGGGTCCCTGCTGGTCGCTCGCGCCCACGACCTGGCGCGGCAGGGTCATATTGCGGAAGCCTATGATCTTCTGGCGCGCGTCGACGCGCTGGCCCGTCACGCAGGGCAGCCCCCCGTGTTCATCGGGAAGCTCGTCGAGCTGTCGATTCGAGGCATGGCGATGACCGAGTTCAGCCACCTTCTCGAGCTTTCCGCCGACCGTCCTCCGCTCCTTGCCAAGGCTCAAGCCACGCTCGACGGCTTCGGTCCGCTCACGGACCTGCGTCCGGCGTTCGGCGGTGAGCTCGTCATGGGGCGGATCATGATCCATCAAATCCACACCCTCGGCGATTTGCAGGCGCTTACAAGCGAGTCCTCTGGGACTGGCGACGGAAGCCAGGCGGGTGGCGGCCCCAAGTTGCCCGATTGGGTCACGAAGGGGATGGACGCGAGATTGATCTCTCGATGGAGGCAAGCGATCGAGGCCATGCCGGCCAATCCCGCCGAATGGGATAAGGCCTACCACGTTCTACAGGCGACCGATCAGGCCGTCGAAGCCGACGATTCGATGGTTGGCAAGGTCAGCCAACTGCTCTTTCCGGTCCTCGCCCAAAGCGCGCGCGCCGTCGGCCACTTGGACGCCAGCCGCCGCATCGCCGCGACGAGCATCCGCTTACTGCAGGACCGGCTCACCAAAGGGAGCCTTCCCGCGACCCTCCCGAATTACGGCGCGGTTTCCGTCGATCCTTTCGACGGCAAGCCGCTTCGCTACCGCTTGAATCGCGATGGCTTCACCATTTACAGCATCGACCGGGACGGCGTCGACAACGGCGGTACGGCGCCGGTCGGCGGCAAACAAGGCGACCTTGTGCGCACCTATAAGCTTCGCCCAAAGCGCTGAACGAAACACTCTTGCGGTTTCGTCCCTACGTCGTGCGCAGACGGAAGCGTTGGCCGTGGGTGCTTGTCGGAATCCTCTTGGGCTGCCCCTGCCTTCTGACCGGCGTCGGCCTCGTCGTACTCAAGATTGGAATCGCAAACGCCGGAAACACTCTTCCGAAGGAGCTTGCCAGGGCGCGGCAAGCCGGCTTGGCGACCGAGCCCGCCGATCTGCGCGCCGAGTTGGCGATTCCGGCAAGCCAAAACGCGGCCGGAGACTATCGGACGGCGATCGCGGCCTGCAAGGAAGAGTGGCCACAGATGAGCCCGGACATGTCTTTGCCTCACTTTCTGGCTCTCAAGGCGACTCCGGCGGAAGAACGGACCGTCCGGAATCTTCTCGACAAGACCCGTCGGACGATCGATCTTTTCGAGAAGGCGTCCGCCAAGCCGGCTGTGGATTGGGGCCGCCCATGGGAACAAGGGCCGGACGTGCTTTTCCCCGAGCAGGCATCGATGAAGTCGGGCGTCAAGCTAATTTGCGCCAAGGCGATCCTCGCCGCGAAGCGAGGCCACACAGCCGAGGCCTTTCGGCTGCTTTCGATAGGCTTCCGGATCGGCAAGCACGCCGGCGACGATCCGACTCTCATCGGCCTGCTCGTCCAGATCGCTGTCGACGGCATGTGCACGTCCGCCTCTTGCAACGTTCTAAATTTGCGCCACGATCCGGCGTCCCTCACGAGGGCGAGAGAAATGTTCGAAAGCTTGCCCCCAATCGAGGACCTGGGCCGCGCGGTTGGCGGCGAGATCGTCATGGAACGAATTGGCGTTCAACATCTGGATCGCTACGCTCAGCAAACGGGGATGGGTGGGAGCGCCACTTATCAGGCATTCCCCCTGAATGTCCTCGCGCGGGACGCCTCATTCCGCCGAGCCGTCGAAGCCAAGGCTGTCCACAACCAGGTTCTGATCTACCTGGCGACGCTGAAAGGAAAGACTTGGAAGCAAACGCAGCCGGCTTGGAAGGCGGCCATGGCGTCGATCGACGCCGATAAGTCGCTGGAAAACATCATTGCCCAAGACTTGGTTCTGGATGGCATCCAGGATGCGCCCGCGCGAGCAACTGCTTACCGGCGCATGCTGTGGGCCGGCATCGCCGTGCTGTCGGTTTACGAGAAAACCCATCGCCTTCCTGCCAAGCTGCCGGACATGGGTGACAACGGCCTCGACCCGTTTTCGGACAAGCCCCTCGGTTATAAGCTCACGGCCGACGGCTTCAAGGTCTACAGTATCGACAACGACGAAGTCGACGACGGCGGTCTGTCCCGCGCGGAGGACACGACCGGCAAATCGAACACCCATGATATCGACCGCGTGTTCAAGGTGCGATAGGAGCCGGTTGCTGCTGGCGCCCAAGCAGTCGCCGGATGGAAGCCCCTTCTCCCGTGTGGCTCGTCGGGGGAGAGGGTTTGGGGGTGAGGGCCATCGGCCTGTAGCTGTGCGGCGTGACCAAGTTACGCTCAGTAGCATGTCAAGCTTCATTTGTCTTCTTCTTCGGAAGGAGGATGCGCTCGTCGTGGCTTGGACGTCCACGTCCGAGAAAGCCCGTTTCGATTTAGGGCAAGCTCTCTCGGGTCTGGAGACCCAAGCCACGACAAGCGCATCCCAACTGGACAAATGAAGCTGGACACGCTACCGACGAACTGCGCGAACAGGTTCGCGCATGCTATATTTTGCCCGGTCGCCATGGGTTCCGGGAGCCATGTCGGAGCGCGAATCGTTCTACTTCGCCCGAACCAGATCCATCTGCACCGTGTCGGCGCCGCGCACCATGGTCGTATGAATCCGCGGGCCGCGGGGATCGAAGACCATGTCCGGCCAAGCCTCCTTGCCCCCATCGACCTTGATAATCGTGCCTTGCAGCTTCCAGGTCCCGCTGGAGTCGCCGCCCAAGCCCGTTGCCGTCACGGACGATGCCGTGAATTGGACCTTGACTTGGCCGAGAGCCTTGGCCGCGTTCGTCCAATCCGCCTTCTTGTCGGCGCCGGGAGCGAGGCGGGTCGTTGTGACCGAGTCCGGATCGACGCTCCAGTCCCCAACGATCTGGCTTTGATAACCGTCGTGGCAGCCGGCTACCCCGAGGACGCAGAACAAGAGGCAGAGACGCCGCATACACCAATTCTGAATCATCCGGTGTAGGATGACCGCATGATTGTTGGACTGGGCATCGACCTTGTCGAGATTCGCCGAATCGAAAGGGCGATGGAGAATCCGCGCTTTATCTTCCGTATCCTCACCGACGCCGAGCGGGCGATGTGCCGCACGCCGCACTGCGTCGCAGGGCGCTGGGCGGCGAAGGAGGCGATCGCCAAGGCGGTCGGCCTGCCCTTGATGTGGCAAGACGTCGAGGTCCTTCCGGACGAAACGGGAGCCCCGCGCGTCAAGATTTCGAACGCCAGCTTCGACCCGATCCGGCTGCGCATCCACGTCAGTATCACTCACGAGCGCGAACAAGCCGCCGCGGTGGCGGTGCTCGAACGTCTGGTTATGCAGGCGCCCCACACATGAACGAAGAACCAGAAATCCCGCCCGTCGCCCCACCCGACTACAGCCGGCCGCCCCAGCCGGGCCAATATGCGCCGCCTCCGAATCAGCCACCGAGCGCGCTCGATCACCTGATTCCCGCCAAAAACATGAAGGCGCTGCTCGCCTATTATTTCGGCGTCTTCTCGATCGTCCCCTGCTTCACTCCGATCCTCGGCCCGGCCGCCATCGTGCTCGGCATCCTCGGCCTCAAGGAGGTTCGCCTGAATCCGAATCTGCCAGGCAAGGGCCACGCGATCGTGGGGATCGTGATCGGATCGATCATGACCTTCCTGCTGGTGGCGGTCGTCGTGCTTGTCCTTGTCTTTGGCAAGGCCTCGAACGATTAATTTTTCGTGAGGACGGTCGAAAAAGTCCTCGTATAATCCTTGGTGGTTGGCCATCTCGTATTTCGAGCCTTGGCCTAGGGGAGATCCAAAAATGAATTTGCTTGGAAAGGTTGGGATTGCGTCAGTCTTCGCCCTTGCGCCCGCTCTATTGCCGGCACAGACCTACACGATCACCGACCTGTCGGCCGGCAGCCCGTTCTTGGAGACGCTGCCCTACGGGATCAGCCAAAACGGGATGATCACCGGCGTCGGCGTCGATCCCGTCACCCAGGAAATCCACGCCTTCATCTATAACGGCGGAATCTTCCAGGACCTCGGCGACCTCGGCTATCCCTACGGCGCGGACGGCGTCGCGATCAACAACGCCGGCCAACTCGCCGCAACCGGCTATGGCCCCGGCTACCAAGCGCTGCGCTACTCGAACGGCCATGCGAGCCGGATCGGCAGTATCGACGGCGGAAGCTCGGAAGGGTTATCGATCAACAATTCCGGCGACATCGTCGGACGCGCGCTCAACGGCGACGGCGGCGGCCAGGGGTTCAGCTACATCGGCGGCCACTTCACGGCCCTGAGCGTGGATCGAGCCGCCTGCATCAACGACTCCGACCAGTACGTCGGCTCGCTCGGCTATTCCTGGGTGCAGAACAACTACGTTCACGTCGTCGAACATCCTTTCCTCTACTCGAACGGAACGACGACCGACCTCGGCTCGATCGGCGGCGGCGTCCGCACGAACGGCGAAGCTTATAGCCTGAACAACTACGGCCAGGTCACCGGCTATTCGACCGCCGCCGACGGCACGATCCACGCCTTTCTCTACAGCTACGGATTCCTGTACGACCTCGGCACTTTCCCGCCCTACTACACACGCGGCCGCTCGATCAACAACCACGGCCAGATCATCGGCTCCATCGAAACCTACGTCGGCGGACCGATCGGCACCTTCTATTGGGGGAAGGGAGGGATGAGGAACCTTCAGGACATGCTCGACGCGAGCGGGGCCGGCTGGAGCGGACTACAGGCCATCCAGATCAACGACGCCGGCTGGATCGTGGGCACCGGCACGATCAACGGCGAAACCCACGGCTTCCTCGCCCGCCCGAAGCGACCCCTGCCGATCCTCGGGGGCGGCGGCTGGTAGGAGATGATTGACGATTGACGATTGACGATTGACAACTTACGATTGACGATTGACGATTTTAGCTTCTTATCCGAACGCCGAACGCCCAACGCCCCTGAAGCAGGCTGGAAGCCTGCGCTACTAAACACTCAACACTCAACACTAACCTGCCACGAGTAGAATCCTCCCAGGATGAACAAGGTCTATTCCGATGCGAAGTCGGCTCTCGAAGGGTTGCTGTTCGACGGCATGACGATCATGTGCGGGGGCTTTGGCCTCTGCGGCATTCCTGAGAACCTGATCCTCGCCTTGCGGGACTCCGGGGTGAAGGACATCACCGTCATCAGTAACAACTGTGGGGTCGACGACTTTGGGATGGGCCTCCTCCTTCAGACCCGCCAGATCAAAAAGATGGTGAGCAGCTACGTCGGCGAGAACGCCGAGTTCGAGCGGCAGTTCCTTTCCGGTGAGTTGGAGCTGGAGTTCAATCCGCAAGGCACCCTCGCCGAGCGGATCCGCGCAGGCGGGGCGGGGATTCCCGCTTTCTACACGAAGACAGGCTACGGGACTCTCATCGCGGAAGGAAAAGAGACGCGCGATTTCAACGGCGAGCATTACGTGATGGAGACCGGACTTGTCGCCGACCTCTCGCTCGTCAAAGCCCACGTCGGCGACCGCAGCGGCAACCTGATCTACCGCGAGACGGCACGAAACTTCAACCCGATGATGGCAACCGCAGGCAAGGTAACGGTGGCGGAGGTCGAAGAACTCGTCGAGGTCGGCGCTCTCGATCCGGATCGGATCCACACGCCGTCGATCTTCGTGAACCGGATTCTTCAGGGGCCGCATTACGAGAAGCGGATCGAGCGCCGCACGACAAGGCCAAAGGCCTAAGCCACCTCTCACGTCCCCTAAATCCTAAACCAATGAAATGGTGGCCATTTAAGAGTCACCGGAGCCCACTCCGCCAACGCGGACACTGAAGGAAATTCTCGGGGACGACTATCGGGCGGTCGAAGCCTTATCCAAACCTCGCATCCGGCTCGTCTCGTCGGCAACGGCCGGAATAGAGCCGGCCGCACGAAGCTCGGCGGGCTCCCGGATATGCCCGACGGCACAGACTGGCCCACGTTCAAGGGCAGCCCGCTCCCCTTCGTCGCCCAGGTCGACACGGACGACGACGCGAATATGATGTGGGGCGATGCCGGAATGATCTATTTCTGCATCCGCGAGAAGGATCTGGAGATGGCCGACTTCGAGAAGGTCTGGATGATCTTCCAGTGCTATTGAGCTGACGTCGGGATGCTATTTACGCCTACCTTGTCGAACGGGCGATTCACGCGTCGCACCGGCGACGCGGGCCGAACATCCGGAGAGCCTCGAGAGGCGGCCCCAGGAAAGGGAGTGCCGCCCATCCTCCGTACCGGTATAATCTGAGCCCGTTGGCGGATCGTCTAATGGCAGGACAGCGGTTTTTGGTGCCGTCAGTCTAGGTTCGAGTCCTAGTCCGCCAGCCAGGGCTTCTTGGTCGCCCGCGGCCGGTCTAAAGAAAAGGACCATGCCTCCTTTGAAGAAAGGGGCATGGCCGGATTTGAACTGGGCCGCGGAAGGTCGGGGCCCAAAGCACTTACAAGTCGCTCAGACGTAAGATCCTTCTCTAAGTTCACTTTGGGAGCCGGCCGAATGGAACTTCACTCCTCCTTCATGCGGGCTTTCGCGTCAAACCAGTCCATGAGATAAGACCCCGTCGAGAGGTTGAAACTGCGAGCAAGGGGCGGCCAGCCCTACAAGACCGAGAGGAGGTGGTGGTATCGGATAGAGAAGAACAAATGCGTGCTCCCAACAAGACCCACAAAGGCGACGTTCCTCAGGCGTCGCCTTTTGAAGTTTGGGACCTTTGCGCCGCGCCACCTGCCGCCGGCCTTCAACGCCCAGGTGATGATCCCAGCGCCTCCGCGACAACGGCGGCGGCGCGCTCGAATTCATCCTCCGTATTCAGAATGTCCGGACCGAACCGGACGAACTCGCCGCGAGAATCGACGTTGACGCCTTTCTCTTTCAGCGCCCTGCACAAATCCCCGGCGCGAGTGTGACGGAGTAGCGAAAAGGCTCCGAACCGAGAAGGGTCGCTCGGCTCGAAAAGCTCGATGCCCCGCTTGCGGAAAATCGAGCGCATCTCGGCCTGCTGACATAGGCTGCGTTTCCGCAACGTCTCGACGCCGAACTCAAGAACGAATTCCAAGCCGGACTTGGCCTGGTAGGGCATGAGGATCGGCGGCGTCGATTCGAGCCAGCCGTCGCCGCTACCGGCGAATTCGGGAGTGTCCGACCTCTCATAGCCGAACGTGTTTTTCTTCGCGAACCAGCCGGTGTCGAGGGTGTGGAAGTCGTCCGTCACCGTTTGGCCGAGGGCGAGCCAGCAGGCTCCCGGACCGCCGCGAAGGTATTTGTAGGAGCCACCGATGCCGAAGTCTGCTCCGAAGGCCGCGAAATCAGCGGGAAAGACGCCGACCGCATGATACATATCGAGTAGCACGAGCCATCCACGCTCGTGCGCGCCGGCGATCAGCTTTTCGACATCCTGAAGAATCTGGCCGGTTCCGAAGAAGACCAAGGAAACGACGACCAATCCGGGACCGGGAGTCAGAGCGCCCAGGATCGCATCGGCCGAAAACAGGGGAACGCCGGCCTCATCCGATGACGGCTCGACCCATGCAACCTTCGCTCGGCCCGAATGGGCGTAGGCCTTCAGGATGAAATCGACGGAGTCGAACTCGCCGCGCGTCGCGACTACCTTGACCGGGCGATCTTGCGGAAAGGCGTTCAGGACCGCGCGCAGTCCTTGGCCCGCCGAAGTCTTCGGCACGATCCGATCCGGCCCGGACGCTCCGATCAGCTTGGCAATGTTCCCGCGCCATCGGTTCACTTCCTGCAGCCAAGGCTCCCAAGAATCGTCCATCCGCGAATACCAGAGATCGAGCGCGATCTGGACATCGGCGGCCATGCGGTCGAGCGGCCGGCCGAGGGAATGGTTGGCAAGATAGACCTCATCCCGCGCGAGGACCTTCGAGAACCGCGCCCTCAAATCGTTCACTTGCTGCCGATCTCCGTCCGCACATCCCAGAGCTCCGGGAAGAGGCGGATGTTGATCGCCTCGCGCAGGAACGGCACGCCGGACGAGCCGCCGGTGCCCCGCTTGAATCCGATGATCCGTTCGACCGTCTTGACGTGGCGGAATCGCCAGAGCGCGAACTGCTCTTCGACGTCGATCAGCTTTTCGCACATCTCGTAAGCATCCCAATACAGCTCCGGGTTCTCGTAAATCTTCTTGAAGACGGGAATGAGGTCGAGGTCTTCGCGGTACGGCTGGGTGAAATCGCGGTCGAGGGCCGTCGCGGGAACGGGCAGCTTGCGGCGGGCCAGATGGCGGAGAAACTCGTCGTAAAGAGAAGGCTCGCGAAGCGTCCGCTCCAGCTCTTCGTGGACTTCGGGCATGTGCTCGAAAACGACGAGCGCCTGCGGGTCCTTGTTGCCGAACAGGAATTCGATAAGCCGGAACTGGAACGATTGGAGCCCGCTCGCATTCCCGAAGACGCCGCGAAATTGGGCGTATTCGCTGGGGGTCAGGGTTTCCAGCACACTCCACTGCTCGAAGAGCATGCGCTGGATTTGCTTGACCCGAGCCAGGATTTTGAAGCAGGATTCGAGCTGGTCGATCTTGACGAGCGACACCGCTTCACGCAATTCGTGGACCATCAGCTTCATCCATAGCTCGCTGGTCTGGTGCTGGATGATGAAGAGCATCTCGTCGTGATGGCGGCTGAGCGGTTCCTGCGAGTGGAGAATCCGGTCGAGGCGGAGATAGCCGCTGTAGTCCATCCGGTCCTTGAACTCGCGATGGATTCCCTCTTCGAAAGCGCGGTGGCCCATAGGGGGAATGATAGCTCGGCTAAACTGCTCGCATGAGCGAGAATAGCGAAAGCCAAGAGATCGCCGTCATGCAGACGAATCTCGGCACGATCACCCTCCGATTTTTCCCCGACAAGGCGCCCAAGCACGTTGCGAGCTTCAAGAAGCTGGCGCGGGAAGGCTATTACGACGGAACGAAGTTCCACCGCGTGATACCCGGCTTCATGATCCAGGGCGGCGATCCGAACACCCGCTCCGACGACCGCTCCTCGCATGGCACCGGCGGGCCAGGCTACAGCGTGCCCGCGGAATTCAACGACACCCCCCACACGCGGGGCATCCTTTCCGCCGCTCGAACCTCCGACCCGAACTCGGCGGGCAGCCAGTTCTTCCTGATGGTGGCGCGAGCGCCCCACCTCGACGGCCAGTACACGGTCTACGGCGAGGTGATCGATGGGATGGACGTCGTCGATAAGATCGTCGCTCTGCCTCGCGACCGCCGGGACAATCCGAATCCGGAGAATCCGGCGATTATCGAGAAAGTCACGATCGAGACTGCGTAGCCGCGATCCAGCGGTGAAGCTCGACGAGCTGGCCGAGATGGTAGGCCGCGTGATCGATGACGAGCAGGGCCTCGCGGAATAGAGTTTGCCCCTGACCCCAAGGGAAGGGGGCGAAGAGGTCGCGCGACTCGTCGCGGATCAGCCCGACGACCTCGCGCAGATCGGCGTGGTAAGACTCGATCGTTTGCTCCCATCCGCCGGGAACCGGCGATTGGGATTCCGGCCAATACTCGGCCGGCCAGTCGAGCTCCTGGTAAGTGCCGTCTTCGTTCTGGCAAAAGTCGAGAATGTCGCGCAGGGCGATCCTCATATGTTCGAGAATCTGCCAGGCGCTATGGGTGGCGCCGGGAGGAACGATATCGTACTCCCCCGGCTTGAACTCGGCCACGATGCCATCGAACGTATCGTACGCTTGGCCGCCCCTCAACGCGGCCACGAGATGCTGCCGAATCTGATCCATCTAGCCTGTCCAATCTACCCGCCCGCCATACAGTAAAACTCTTCGCATGACCCTTACCGACCTGCAAACCGGCCTCCTTTCCGGGGCTCAGGTGTTGGACGCTCAAAAGTGCGTCGGCGATCTACGGGAGCTTTGGATGGAGCCCGCCGAGATCGCAGATCCGGACGCACTTCTTTACCGCACCCAGACATTCCGGACGGGGCTGGAGGCGGAAGGCATCCTCTTTTGGGGGAACACGACGCTGATGCCTGGGCGAGTCGGCGCGGAGTTCTTCATGACGCGCGGCCATCGCCACCTTCGAAAGACGCACGGCGAACTGTGCGTTACCGTCTGGGGACAGGGGGCTTTGGTTCTGATGGACGAGGACCGGTCCACCCGCTTCGAGGAGATGCGGCCCGGTTCCACGCATTGGATCGACGGGCGATTCGCCCATCGGACGGTCAATACGGGCGACGAGCCGCTCGTCTTCCTGTGCGCCTGGCCGGCCGACTGCGGCCACGACTACGACGAGGTCGCTCGGCTTGGGTTCGGCGCGAGACTCCTGGACGTCGATGGCAAACCGGCCCTGGTGAGCATCTAACATGCGAATTGCGGCTAGCCTGAAAGGGTTGCCGGCTTCCCTCCGTAGTACTGGGGCGTGAAACAACGATCCATTGCTTCGGAGAAAGTGGGTGAGATTGGCCTTGGCTGCATGGGGATGTCGCATGCCTACGGGCCGTCGGATGAAGGGGAGAGCTTGCGGGTTCTCGATCGGTCTTTGGAGCTTGGCGTCAATTTTTGGGACACCGCCGATCTCTATGGCGCGGGAAAGAACGAGCTTCTTTTGGCGAAGGCCCTTGCGACGAAGCGCGAGCGCGTCTTTCTGGCGACGAAGTTTGGAAACGTCTACGACCGTAGCTTGACCGCGCATCAGGACCTTGTGAAGGAGGAGACCTTCTGGATCGTCGACGGCACGCCGGAATATGTGCGCAAGTGCTGCGACCTTTCCTTGGAGCGGCTCGGAATCGATCACATCGACCTCTACTACCAGCACCGCGTCGATCCGCGCACCCCGATCGAAGAGACGGTTGGGGCAATGGCAGACCTGGTCAAGGCGGGAAAGGTGCGCTACCTCGGTCTGAGCGAAGCGGCGCCCGACACCATCCGCCGGGCTCACAAGGTTCACCCGATTACGGCCGTACAGACGGAGTATTCGCTCTGGACTCGGGACGTCGAGGCGGAGATCCTGCCGACCTGCCAGGAGCTCGGCATCGCGTTCGTCCCTTATTCGCCCCTCGGGCGCGGCTTCCTCACCGGCGCGATCAAGTCGCCGGAAGACCTGCCCGAGGACGATTGGAGGCGCATGAATCCGCGCTTCCAAGGGGACAACTTTGAGAAGAACCTGGATCTGGTCCGGCAAGTCGAGTCAATCGCGAGTCGGAAGGAAGCCACGCCCGCGCAGATCGCCCTCGCTTGGGTGCTGACGCGAGGAGAGAACGTTATCCCGATTCCCGGAACGAAAAAGCTGAAGTACCTGGAGCAGAACGCAGCCGCGGCAGAGGTCAAGCTCACCCAAAAGGACTTAGACGAGTTGGAGCACTTGACGCAGGCGACTGGCCACCGCTATCCGCCGCAGTCGGCTCAATTCCTCAACGGCTAGACCTTTGAGCCATTTCGGCGGCGGCCTTTCAGAAGGAGCCCCAATCCGGCAGCCAAGCCCAGCACCGAGGCCGGCTCGGGGACGGGCGCCGTCGAGAGGACGAAGCCTTTGGGACGGCCATTGATCGTCACGTAGTACCCGGCAATGGTCGTCCCGCCGGAGCTGATGCCGCCGACGTTCACGATCCAGGGGCCGAGGGGGCCGTTGAAATTCGTGAAGCCCAGCGAGATCGCGTAGTCGTCGAGGTCCTGGTAGCCGCTGCCTTGCCGCCAGATGAATCCGCCGCGATACGGCGAGTTCGGAAGCGTGTACGTTCCCGCGACGATGTCGCCCTCCGGACTGACGGCCGTCGCCGTCGTGCTCGTGCTGCCGGGAAACAGCCCCATGTCGCTCATCGCGCCGTTGACCCAGCGGAACGGCCGCTGATCGCTGGTGCCGGTACCGCTCGAACCCACGATGACGGAGCCGTTCTGATTCACGGCGTACGCGAAAGCCTGGGTCGCGCCGGAGAGCGCCCCGATGTCTTGCATACCGGAGGAGGTCCAACGGAACGCCCGATTCGCGCCGCTCGACGAGTCGCCGTTTCCGACGATTACGGAGCCGTCCGCGCTGATCCCGTTTGCGGAAGCGGCGCTGCCTCCCGCCATGTTGCCAATATCTTGCATGCTGTCGGCGGAGGTCCAGCGGAAAGACCGCGCGGCGCCAAACGTGGAATCGCCGATGCCAGTCAGTACGGAACCATCGCCGTCGACGCCCGTGGCGGATGAAACGGTGCCGCCGGACATGACGCCGAGGACCTCGTACCCGCCGGACTCCGTCCACCGAAAGGCGCGCTGGGGCGGCGAACCCTGCCCGCCCGGATTGCCCCGGCCCACGATGGTCGAACCGTCCCGGCTGACGGCGAGCGCCGACGTCGCATCGTACGGATTTTGTCCGCTGTAGAGTCCCATATCCTGCATCCCGTTCTGCCGGGTCCACTCCATTGCGTGGAAGGAAGTGGTGTAGGTAGGACTGGCGGCGTACCCGCAAGCCACTTGACCGTCGCCGCTTACGCCGGTGCCATAGGAATAGTTGAAGGTCGCGCCAATGTAGAACTGGTCCATCACCGCCTGCGCCGAAGCCTGCGAGGGATAGAAGACGATCACGCCAAGGAGGAAGCCTATTGAAACGCTGCCAAAGAACCGCATGACGAACATTGTATACGCAGTATCTATACCGGGACCGCGGAATTTATTCCGCTCCGGAAATTACCTTGACGGAGCCGGACGGGCTGCGCTAGATTTGCCAAATGGGTTCGTCCGGGTGGAGGTCGCGCGGCTATTTGCCTCACTTCGACTCACCGGAAAAGCTCCAACTCATTACCTTTCGTCTCGGCGATGCGCTCCCGAAGCACGCCATCGACCAAATCGTGGCGAGCATCGGGGCCTTGCCGGAGGACCGCCGCAAGGCGGAGCAACAGCGGCGACTCCAAGAATGGCTGGATTCCGGCCACGGGGCCTGCTACTTGCGCAAGCCGGAGATTGCGGGGATCGTGGAAGACCAATTATTGCTAGGCGATGGGTCCTCCTACCGTCTGATCGAGTGGACGATCATGCCGAATCACGTGCATGCCCTCGTCGAGATCGAGGCGGACGTCGACATGTATGTGGTGGTCAAGCGGTGGAAGGGGCCGACGGCCGTCTTGTGCAACCGGCTTCTTGGACGCAAGGGAACGTTCTGGTTCCCGGAGTATCACGACAGGTTTATGCGCGACGAGGCGCACTTCAGGAACACGGTCCGGTATATCCATTTGAATCCGGTCAAGGCCGGTCTCTGCGCGCATCCGGCGGATTGGCCGTTCGGATCGGCGCGGCTTCGAGATTGGGACGTCCCTTGATGGCTTTCGGAGAGCGGAATGAATTCCGCGGTCCCAGCGGCCCTTACTCAGCCACTTTGAGAACGCTCAGAAAAGCTTCCTGCGGAAGCTCGATCGAGCCGATCTGCTTCATCCGCTTCTTGCCTTCCTTCTGCTTCTCCAGGAGCTTGCGCTTCCGCGTGATGTCGCCGCCGTAGCACTTGGCGATGACGTTCTTGCGATACGGCTTGATCGTATCGGCCGCGATCACCTTCGCGCCGATCGCCGCTTGGACGCGAACCTCATACTGCTGGCGCGGGACGACTTTGCGAAGCTGTTCCACCATCGCACGGCCCCGGTTGTAGGCGAACGAGCGATGCACGATGAAGCTCAGCGCGTCGACGGCGTCGCCGTTCAGCAGGATATCCACCTTCACCAAATCGGCGGTCTGGTAACCGGCCAGATCGTAGTCGAAGGAGGCATAGCCGCGCGTGTTCGACTTCAGCTTATCGAAGAAGTCGAGGAGGATTTCACCGAGCGGCAATACGTAGTGTAGGATGACACGCTGGGGAGTCGGATACTCCGTCCGCTTGTAGGTCCCGCGCCGCTCCTGGCAGAGCGTCATGACCGCGCCGACATATTCCTGGGGCACCATGATCGTCGCGGTGACGATCGGCTCCTCGATCTTCGTGATCTCGTGGGGATTCGGAAAATGGGAGGGGTTCGAGATGTGCTCGGGGGTCCCGTCGGTATGAGTGACCAGATAATCGACGCTCGGGGCGGTGAGGATGAGGTCGAGATTGAATTCCCGCTCCAACCGCTCGCGAGCGATCTCCATGTGGAGCAGGCCGAGGAAGCCGCAGCGGAAGCCGAAGCCGAGGGCGGCCGAAGTCTCGGGCTCGAACTGGAGCGCCGCGTCGTTCAGCCGGAGCTTGTCGATCGCGTCGCGCAGGTCCTCGTACTGGTCGCCGTCGCTCGGATAGAGACCGCAGAAGACCATGCTGAGAGCCTTGCGGTAGCCGGGTAGGGGTTCCTTTGCCGGCTTGTTGGAGAGCGTGATCGTGTCGCCGACCTGGGCGTCCCCGATCGACTTCATGGCGCCGGTGACGAAGCCCACCTCGCCATCGTCGAGGCCGTCGTTCACGGTCAGGCCAGGGCTGAAGTGGCCGGTCGAATCGACGTCGAACTGGGCTCCGGTCGACATCATCATCATCCGGTCGCCCTTCCGGATCGCGCCGTCTTTCACCCGGATATAAGCGATGGCGCCCTGATAGGAATCGAAGTGCGAGTCGTAGATAAGCGCCCGAAGAGGGGCTTCGTTATTCCCTTTCGGGGCCGGAATCCGGTGGACGATGGCCTCCAGCACCTCCTCGATGCCGATACCGGCCTTGGCCGAGCAAGCGATGGCGTCCGAACAGTCGATGGCGACGGCGTGTTCGATCTCCTCCTTCGCCCGGTCGACGTCGGCGTGAGGCAGGTCGATCTTGTTGATGACCGGGATGATCTCCAGGTTCTGGTTCATCGCCATGCTCGCGTTGGCGATGGTCTGGGCCTCGACGCCCTGGCTGGCGTCGACGACAAGGAGAGCCCCCTCGCAGGCGGCGAGCGCTCGCGAAACCTCGTAGGTGAAATCGACGTGGCCGGGAGTATCGATGAGGTTCAGCTCGTAGGTTTCGCCGTTGCGAGCCTTGTAAGTAAGGCGGACGGCCGCCATCTTGATCGTGATGCCGCGCTCTCGCTCGATATCCATCGAGTCGAGCATTTGCTCTTGAGCGGTGCCCCGAATCGCGCCACAACGTTCGATCAGGCGGTCCGCAAGCGTGGATTTGCCGTGATCGATGTGGGCGATGATGCAAAAGTTGCGGATATGCGCCTGGTCCATTCGTTTCGGCAGCCTTGCGCGACCTACCGGCGCGAGGGAGCGA
>DASZYX010000008.1:0-92380 GCA_035545155.1 Fimbriimonadaceae bacterium
AGGCTACCCGGGGGGTACGAGGCCGATCGGGCCTTACGCGGACTCGCGCTCCATTTCGGCTCCGACGAGGTAGTTCTCCGAGAGCTTGTTGATCTGCGTCTGCATTTCGACCAACTTGCGGAACACGCCGTCTTCCCTCTCCATCAGCTCGTCGTGAGTGCCCATCTCGACCACTCGGCCGTCCTCGACCACAATCAGGCGGTCGGCCTCGCGAAGGGTCGAGAGACGATGGGCGATCGCGAAGGTGGTCCGGCCCTCGACGAGATTTTCGAGCGCCTCCTGGATCATGCGCTCGGTCTCGGTATCGACGCTCGCCGTCGCCTCGTCGAGGATAAGCACCTTGGGGTTGTGGAGGATCGCGCGGGCAATGGCGATGCGCTGCCGTTCTCCGCCGGAGAGACGCTGGCCGCGCTCACCGACGTAGGTGTCGTAGCCATCCGGGAAGTTGACGATGAAGTGGTGGGCGTTCGCCGCCTTGGCTGCGGCGATAACCTCCTTCAGGTCGCAGTCCGGGCGGCCGTAGGCGATATTGTCCTTGATCGAGCCGGGGAAGAGGTAGCTTTCCTGAAGGACGACGCCGACCTGCTTCCGGAAGTCGTCGATCCTGATATCCCTTAGATCGACGCCGTCGAGGGAAATCGAGCCCTGAGTCGGATCATAGAAGCGAAGGAGCAAGTTGATCAGGGTGGACTTTCCGGCCCCGGAGTGGCCGACGATGCCGATCATCTCGCCCGGCTTGACATCGAGGTCGATGCCGTGCAGCACTTCGCGGGTCTTGTCGTAGCTGAAATGTACGTCCCGGAACGTCACGCCGCCCTCGACCTGCGGCATCGGCACCGAATGAGCGGATTCTTCGATGTCGAGGGGAGTATCGATCACCTCGAAGACGCGCTCCGCGGCGGTCAGAGATCGGGAGGTCCAGTCGACGATGCGCTGGAGCATCATCATCGGCTGCTGCATCATCGCCGAATAGGCGAGCATGGCCGTGAACTGGCCGATGCTCATGTGGCCGGATAGGACGCCGTTGCCGCCGACGAGCCAGATCACGAACGTGCCGGCCCACATCGTGAAGACGACCATCGGGAAGAACGTCGACCAGCTCGACTCCGCCTCGTAGCCAATTCCCGCGAGGTCGCCGATTCTTCGTCCGAACCGCCTCTTCTCCCGCTCTTCTCCGCGAAAGGCCTTGACGACCCGGGTGCCTTGCAGCACGCCGCTGAGGGCGCTGCTCAGCCGCGAATTCGAGTGGTGGTAGCGACTCCAGACCCGCATCATGCGGCGGCGGAACTTGTAGACGCCGAACATGACGATCGGAACCGGCAGCAGGGTCCAGATCGCGACGCGCCAGTTGAGGATCAGCATCGCAGTCGGAATGAAGAGCAGGAGCGCGCCCTGGTTCAGGATGACGGGGATGCCGTCGACGAGCACGTCGTACAGCGACGACGTATCGTTGGTCATCCGGCTCATGATCGAGCCCACGTTTCGCCGGTCGTAGAAGCTGAGGCTAAGCTGCTGGAGCTTGTTGAACAGGCTCTGTCGGATGGCGACGGTGATCTTCGCGCTGAGGAAGGCGACGTTCCGACCTCGCGCGACCTGCACGCTTCCGCTTATGATTCGCGCGACGACGAGCGCGACGATCAGCCACCCGAAGATGGCGACCCTGTGCTTCATGAACACGTCGTCGAAGAGCCGCTGCGACAGGAGCGGAGGGATGAGGTCGACTCCCGCGCCGCCGAGGGTGAGGATGACGCCGAGGATCAGCCGCGCCTTGTACGGCTTCGTGTATCCGAAGAGGCGAAGGAGGGTCTTGCCCTTGCTGATGCAGCCGAGGCAGACGTCCGAATCTTCGGGCAGCGGGCGGCCGCACTTGGGGCAAAGCCGCGCCTCGTCCCCGACCTCCGGCATCTCCTTGCCTTCGAGAATCGCCTTGAGGCGCTTTTCGGCGCCGGCAAGCTGGAGCCCGCGCTTCGCGCTCACCCGGAGCAACTCGACCGGCTTGCCCTGGAAATCAACGATCAGGGCGCTCGCATCGACCAGCGTCTCGATTCGGGGATTGGCAAGCTCGCGGATCGGGAAGGAGGCGGTCGCTTCTTCACCCAGAGGCGTTTTTTCGAAGCGGTAGGCGCTCCGGTCGGTCACGACGAGCGACGACGATCCGAGGCGGCCAGAACTGGTGAGGTCGCCTTGCGTGACAAATCGAGTCTCCTCCGACTCGGGGACCAGGAGGGGTGGGGGCAAAACGCCGGCCATGGCTAGTCAGGACAACTCGGAACGCAGGGAGCGCCTCGTTGCGCCCCGATACAAACCAATAGAGTCTACGCAGGGTCGCGCAGGTTCCTCTCTATTCTACTGCGTCCCCCATCCGTCGAATCGCCTGCAATTCCTTCAAGTGGACGGCGTCCCGTTCTCGCCGGCTGAGAGACTTCATGGCGATCAGGTCGTCGACTGAGGCCACCGGCACCGTGGTTCCTTCGAGATCGAACCGGACGGCGCGTTCGTACAGCTTCGCGAAAGACTCGACGCCGAGCACGCGCGGCATGATATCGATCGTCCCTGCGTCGCTATCGAGACGTGTAAAGCTGCCGGCGATGGCGTCGCGAGTCCATTGAGTCGATTGACCGCGCAGGAGCTTCGGATGAAGCGGACGGAGAGCCTCGACGAGCCGATCCAGATTGGCAGGGTCTGGGGCGACGGCAAGATCGCAGTCCTCCGTGACCTGATTGCTCCCGTGGAGCACCATGGCGAAGCCTCCGATCAATACGTACCGGACGTCATGGTCGGCGAGGGCTCTCGCCAGTTGGAGGATGTTTGGCGCGCTTCGCGACATCTTTCAGATACAGGACGCTTTCTGCTGCCTTTCGGTGCTTTTCGACCCGCTCGGCCGGCGTGAGGGACCGGTTGTAGCGAATCCAGAACAGGTCGATACCCGACTCGTCCTGATCCGCTTCCATCTCGCTCCGCAAGGATTCCTCCACGACCTCATTCTACGCGCTCCGCAAGTCGCGGCGTAAAGCATGAGATAGGCTTGCTTACAAAGCCTATGTTCTCGGACCTGGAGGTCCAAGCCACGACGAGCCTTTATTTATCGCTCTGCGATATGAATTAAGGTATACTGCGTGGAAATCCGAATCCGGTTATCCGGAGCGGGGGAACCAATTTTGGGGCGAATCGCATCTCGCGTAGGCCACTCTCAGGCCGAGTCCGTCAGCTAACCCCGTAGGCAAGAAGAGAGTCCTTCGGCATCGTGCCAAGTTCTCACCGACACGCTACCAGGGGAGGTAGGAAATGCAGACCGAAAACGGCCATCGCGCCGTTATTGAATTACGCCATCACAAGGCGCACGCGCCGCGCTACTCCGTGCGGCTCCCAGTTCTAAATTGCCGGAAGCTGTCCCAAGACGAGGCCTACTTTTATCTCGGCGACGGCCCGGATTCCATTCGCATCCGCTTTCACGACTACGATGAAATCTATAAGCGGCCCGGCCTCTACGAACAAATTTTCTACGAGCGCCTGAAGTGCGAATCGCCCCGACGCATGGCTCACTGGCTGGAGACTTCGGTGCTCGAAAGCGGAGGCAGTCTTTCCGCGTTGCGCGTGCTCGATCTCGGGGCCGGCAACGGCATGGTCGGCCAGGCTCTGGCCCAGGTCGGCGTGGCGCGGCTGGTCGGCGTCGACATTCTGTCCGAAGCCAAGGAGGCGACCGACCGAGATCGGCCCGGCCTTTACGACTCCTATTACATCGGCGATCTGACGATCAAGGATTCTCCCCTCATCCAGGAGGTGAGCCAATGGCGCTTCGACTGCCTCACCTCGGTGGCGGCTCTCGGCTTTGGCGATATCCCGACCCAAGCCTTCATCAACGCCTACAACCTGGTCGACGAGGGCGGCTGGATTTGCTTCAATATCAAGGAAACCTTCCTCAGCGAAAAGGACGACACCGGGTTCTCCATCCTTGTCCGCCAGATTCTCCTGTCCCAGCGCTTGGAGTTGCACCGCCTGGTTCGCTATCGGCACCGGTATTCGATCGACGGCGAGCCGCTCTTCTATTACGGAATCGTCGGGCGCAAGCAGGGCGGGCCGCTTCCAGACTGCGATGTCTGAAGCCGGTCAGCCGGTCATCCGGTTGGAGGAGGTGGTCAAGTCCTACGACGGCGGGAGTACGTTCGCGGTCGACGGGGTCTCATTCGAGGTCCTTCCCGGCGAAATCTTCGTCCTCCTCGCTCCTCGGGAAGCGGCAAGAGCACGCTTCTCCGAATGATCGACGGCCTCATCGCGCCGACCGCCGGCAACGTATTCGTGGGGACCCGGACCGGCGCAGAGCTCCGCAGCCACCAGGCGCGGCGGTCGATCGGCTACGTCAGCCAAGGCATCGCCCTCTTTCCCTTTCTGCGCGTGTGGGAGAACATCAGCCTGCCGCTGCGCCTGCGGGGCGTCCCCGCCAAGGAGCGGAAGCAGCGAGCCGAGAAGGCGCTGGAGTTGGTCGAGCTGCCGCCGGAGTGGTCGGGGAGGATGCCCTCCGAGCTGTCGGGAGGCCAACAGCAGAGGGTCGCGGTCGCGCGGGCTCTCATCACCGGGACCGATATCATCCTGATGGACGAGCCGTTCGGCGCCCTGGACGCCCTCACGCGCGAGGCCCTGCAGGACGAGGTGCTCCGGCTGCGGGACCGGCTCGGGGTCACCGTCGTCTTCGTCACTCTCGACCTGTTCGAGGCCCTGGCCCTCGCCGACCGGATCGTCGTCATGCATCTCGGAGAAGTCGAGCAGATCGGCGATCCCCGCGAGGTTCTGGAGCGTCCCCAAACCGAGTTCGTCCGCAACCTCTTCGGCAAGCCGGCCAGACTGCTCAGAGCGGCGGGGAGCGCTTAGGTTGGACGGCTTCCTTCGGATGGTCGAGGCGAGGAGTCCGGAGCTTTGGACCCGCCTCCTCGAACACCTCCAGCTTGCCGGATTAGCGACCTAAAGAAGGATGCGAAATCCCTCCGCGCCGGATTTACGTCCGAATTCTTGGAGAGGGCGGACGGCTATCCCGGACTCGCCAAGAAGTACGGCTTCCGGTTCGGCAAGGCTGTGGACATGGAGCCGAACCTCATGTACCAGGCCGTGCGCAGCGGCCAGGTGGACGTGATCTCCGCCTTCTCGACCGACGGCCGGATCGCCGCCTACAATCTCGCCCTTCTCGAAGACGGCCGCCACTTCTTCCCACCTTACGACGCGGCGATCGTCATGCGCGGCGCGACCCTCGACCACTATCCGGAAGCGGAGCGCGTGTTGGAGAAGCTGTCCGGCCAGATCGACGAAAACGAGATGCAGCAGCTCAACTTGTCGGTGGACCGAGACAAGCGCCCGCCGCGCGACGTCGCCCACGATTTCCTCAAGCTACATGGCTGGCCGGTCCGCTGATAGTAGCGTCGGCTTCCAGCCGGCCAGAATCCGGGTAGTTTGAGCACGTGAAGAAGCCGACTCGTCGGCAGGTCCTCGCCGGGGGGATCGCCGTTGGTATTTCGAAGCCTCTCGATTTATTTGCCGCCATGGAAGCCCCGTCCGGAACCTTCATCGACCTTAGGCGCGAGCCGGACTTGGTTCGCGCCTTCCACGACCAGGGCGAGATCGCCTTGGAACGCAAGAGCGGCGCGTGGGCAACCGGCGACACCGGCCTATCCGTCCAAGACGGGATCGTCAGCCTCCATTCGACGACCAAGGCGAGCCGCATTCAACTGCGCTGGCGCGGCGACCTGCGCAAGGCGAAGCTGTACCTCGGCGATCACTGGGAGCGGTCGTACGCCGATCTCGAATGGCGCTCCGAGGCACCGAACCGGGTGATGCCCTGGTATTTCCTCGCTTACGACGGCAAAGCGACCCATGCCTACGGCGTGCAGACCTTGCCGAACGCCTTCTGCTTCTGGACGGCGGATTGCGACGGCATTTCCCTTTGGATCGACGTTCGCAGCGGCGGCGTTTCCGTCGAGCTCGGTGGTCGGACGCTCCAACTCTGCACCATCCTGTGCCGAGAGGGCAAGCCGGGCGAAACGCCCTATCAGGCCGCCTCCGCCTTCTGCCGCCAGATATGTCCGGCTCCGCGCCTCACAAAGCAGCCCGCCTACGGCACCAACGATTGGGATTTCGCCTATGGCAAGAACAGCGCCGAACTGATCGAGAACGTGAGCCGGCTCATTTCCGATCTTTCTCCCGATGCCGGCAACCGGCCTTATTCGGTGATCGACGACGGCTGGTCGCAGGGCGGACTCGGCCACGGGCCGTGGTTCGGCAACGAGAAGTTTGGCGACATGGGCGAGATGGCAGCGAAGCTGAAGAAGATCGACGTGCGCCCCGGTATCTGGTTCCGACCGCTGACCGTCCTCCGCGATACGCCCCAGGATTGGCGCCTTTCCCGCGAACACGGCTGCCTCGATCCGACCGTCCCCGACGCCCTGGACGCCATCTCGGAGAACGTGCGGCGGCTTCGAGGCTGGGGCTTCGAGATGCTCAAGCACGACTACACGAGCTGGGACGTGATGGGCCGGTGGGGCATGACGATGGGCTCGACCCTGACGAACGAAGGTTGGGCTTTTCACGACCGGAGCCGCACGACCGCCGAGATCGTGATTGCGCTCTACCGCCTGATCCGTGAGGAGGCCGGCGACATGGCGATCATCGGCTGCAACACCTACGGCCACCTCTCGGCCGGGCTCTTCGAGCTCTCCCGAACCGGGGACGACACGAGCGGGGTGAGCTGGGACCGCACGCGCCGCATGGGCGTCAACACGCTCGCCTTCCGCGCGGCGCAGAATCGAGCCTTTTTCACCGTCGACCCCGACATCGTCGCCGTCACCAGGGACGTGCCCTGGGACCTCACCGAGCGCTGGCTGCGGCTCGTTTCAGAAAGCGGCTCGGCTCTCTTCGTCTCAGTCGAGCCGGAGGCGATGGGCGCGGAGCAGAAGGCCGCCCTCACGAAAGCTCTCGCCCAAGCCGCAAAACCGACGCCGACCGCGGAGCCGCTCGATTGGCTGGAAACCATGTGCCCTCGCTCCTGGCGGCTGATGGGCAAGCAGGTCGATTTCGACTGGATGCCACCCTCCGGCTCCTGGCCCTTCGCGGATTGACAATGAGCACCGCCTGCCCAACTGCCTTCCTGTGACGCAAGGTCAATGGAATCGGACGTAGGCGCTCGTCCGCGGCACTCAACGATCCATAAATCGTGCCAAAAAATCACCATAAATTTACAGAAAGCTAACTGGTCATCAACATATACTGAGGATTAACTTAAACTTTCTCAGGAGATTCAACATGAAACTCTGTTTTGTCGCGGCATTACTGGCTACCATCGGGCTTCAGAACGCTTTTGGCCAAGATTTCGGCGTCGTTCCCAACGATGGGCATGGGAACGTTTATCCGTCGGTATGTGCCGATGGAACTAAAATCGCGTACCTTACCGAAACATCGGGTGGGACGTCCACGGTCAAGGTCTACGACACCACGACGTCGACCCAGTACACGGTCAGCACAGGTGTCCCTTACTGCTCGCGACCCCGGATTGCACGCGATGGCAATCACATCACCTACTTCGGGACCTATTACTACGGACGCTCGGGCATTTCATCCATTTATTGGATGGTCGTCGTTCCGATCGTGGTCACGCGAAGCTCGGGCGGCGGCTGGGGATCGCCGGCGTAAGGACGCAACGGCCGAGATTCGACCGCCTCGCGGTCGATCCTCGCGTGAGCTTAACGAATCCTAACCTAAGCACTAAACCTCCACGACTGTCGGAAGAACCAACGGGCGGAGGGAGCAGCGCTTGTGGATGAACCGCCGCACAGCGTCCTGCGCCTCGTGGCGGACGCGCGAAGTGTCGCGGAGTTCTTCCTTCGATAAGGCGTCGATCGCGTCGACGAGGACGTTGAACGCCTGGTCGATGAGGCCCTCCGGGCCGTGGAAGCCCTTGGCCTGCAGAATCGGGTCGCCAACCAATTCGCCGCGCTCGGGATCGATGGCGATCGTGATGACGATCAGGCCGTCGTTCGCGACGTTGTAACGGTCGCGCAGGACCTCGTCGGGCACGCCGGGCGTCCCGCTATTGTCCACGAGCACGCGCCCGCAAGGCACCGGCTCGCCGAGGTGGGCCTCGGTGTCCGTGAAGATCAGCGGCACGCCGGCCTCCATCGTGAATATCCGGTGGTCGGGATAGCCCATGCCCCTCGCGATGTGGTTGTAGAGATGCTGGTGCCGAGGCTCGCCGTGGACCGGCGCGATGTAGTAGGGCCGGGTCAGGTTCACCATCATCTTCAGCTCCTCCTGGTAGGCGTGGCCGGAGACGTGGATGTGGTCGACGCTCTGATAGACGACGTTGCAGCCCTGCCGGAACAGGCGGTTGATCGTGCGCCAGATCGCGCCCTCGTTGCCGGGGATCGGGCGGGCAGAGTAGATGAGGGTGTCGCCCTGCCGGACCTGGAGCCGCCCGTAGGTGCCCTTCGACATCTGCACGAGGGCGCTCATCGGCTCGCCCTGACTGCCCGTCGTCAGCACCGCAATCTGGCTGTCCGCGTATTGCGGCATCTCGTCCAGGTTGATCTTCACGCCCTTTGGAATCTTGATGTAGCCGAGGCGCTGGCAGATGTCGAGATTCTGCTCCATCCGCCGCCCCACAACCGCGACCTTTCGGCCCGTCTCGCCGGCCACCTCGCAGAACTGCTGCATGCGGTGGATATTGCTGCCGAAGGTGGTGAGGAGGACGCGCCCCGGCGCCGTCGCAAAGACTTTGCGGAGCCCATCCGCGACGAGCCGCTCACTCGGCCCCCAGCCCGGCCGGTCGACGTTGGTGGAGTCCGAAAGCAGGCAGAGAACCCCCTCCTGCCCGATCTCTCCGATCCGCGTGATGTTGGTCAGCTTATGATCGACCGGCGTGAAATCGAATTTAAAGTCGGCGGTGAAGAAGATGTAGCCATGCTTCGTGCCGATCGCCATGCAGCAGGTTTCCGGAATCGAGTGGGTGATGCGGATGGTCTCGACGGTCAGCTTGCCGGCCTCGATCACGTCGCCTGGCTTGAACGTGCGAATGTCGAGCTGCTTGGTTGGGATCTTCTCTTCGAGCTTGCCGGTGATCAGCGCCGTGGTCAGCTCACTCGCATAGACCGGCACATTGATCTGGCTGAGCAGGTAAGGCAGCCCCCCGACGTGATCCTCGTGGGCGTGCGTGATGAAGACCCCGCGCACCTTGTCCTTGTTTTCGACGAGGTAGGTGAAGTCGGGGACGACGATGTCGATCCCGAGCATCTCCTCGGTCGGGAAGCTGAGACCGCAGTCGATGACGACGATGTCGTCGTCCTGCTGGACGACGGTGCAGTTCTTGCCGATCTCCCCGACGCCTCCGAGAGCGACCACTTGAACCTGAGACATTGGCTGACAGGGTACCCGCGCTTGGGGATGAGGGGGTGAGAGGGTGATGGGGTGATGGAGATGAGAAGCGACATGCCGGTTCATGGCTTCGTCCCTCAGGCAACTGTCGCTGGGATGAAAGGTACGGCGATTTCTCTGACCGCTTCGCGGTCGATCCTCGGGCGATCAGCCGAGGAAGCCATTTGTCTTTCCCCTTACTCCTTACCCCTTTCTTCTTTCCCACCAACCCGTCACAATCGAATCCATGCTTGCGACGTTGGTGCTCGTTGGGGCATGGGTGGCTCAGTCGGATACCGATTATCACGGCTTCCGGCAGCACCATTTCGTGGTCGCGGGTGCGCAGGCTGTCGTCGTCGAGCCGAAGAAGACGATGAAGGGCGCGCCTTGGATTTGGCGGACCGAGTTTTTCGATCACCGCCCGATGCTCGATCTCGCCCTCCTCGAAAGAGGCTTCCATCTGGTTCATCTCGAGGTCGGCAACACCTTCGGCGCGCCGCATGCCATGGAGCAGTTCAGCGCCTTCTACCGCGTGCTGACGGCGAAGTGGCTGCTCAACCGGCGCTGCGTGCTGGAGGGCTTTAGCCGGGGTGGGCTGTATGCCTACAACTGGGCTTTCCTGAACCCGGACAAGGTGATGGCGATCTACGGCGACGCGCCGGTCTGCGACTTCAAGACCTGGCCGTACCGGAAGAGCCCGGACGACTGGCGGCAGCTTCTCGCCGCCTACGGCTTCCCGAACGAGCGGGCCGCCCTCGACTATCCCTACAATCCGATCGACAAGCTGGAACCGCTCGCCAAGGCCCATATCCCGATCGTCCACGTCGTCGGGGACGCGGATTCCGTGGTTCCGATGGCGGAGAATACGGGCGAGCTGGAGAAACGCTACAAGGCTCTTGGCGGCACGATCCAGGTAATCCACAAGCCAGGCGCGGACCATCATCCCCACAGTCTCGACAACCCGAAGCCGCTCGTCGATTTCCTCCTCCGGCACATGCGGGACACCGAGCACAGCCCTCCCGCGACGGTCATCGCCGCCCCGAATCCGGAGTCGCGCTACGATTCCGCAGGCTGGAACGGCCAACCTTGGCTCGCCCAGCACGTCGATTGCATTCAAGCCGCGAAAGCGAATCAGCCTCTCGCCGTCCTTCTCGGCGACTCGATCACCCAAGGCTGGGGTGGGCCCGGGCGCAAGGTCGCCGCTCCCGGATCGGAAGCCTTCCTCCGGCATCTCACCAAGTTCGCGAGCGTGAATATGGGGATCAGCGGCGACCGGACGCAGAATCTCCTTTGGCGGATCGAGCACGGCGCCCTCGACGGCTGCAAGCCGGAAGCCCTCGTGGTGCTGATCGGCACGAACAACCGGGCCAGCGACTCGCCGGAAGCGATCGCGAAGGGAATCGAAGTTGTCGTCGAGGCCGCCCACCATTTCGCGCCGGAGGCGCAAGTGATCGTGATGGGCGTGTTCCCGGTCGGCTCGGAGCCCCTCGATCCGAATCGGGAGATCGTCGCCCAGATCAACAAATCGGTGAAGGGCCACCTGCCGCGTTATGCCCACTTCCTCGACATCGGTCCCGACCTCCTGACGCCCGAGGGCTATGCCGACATGGGGAAGATGGCCGACGACGCCATCCATCTCAAGCCAGGCGGCTACGAGGCCTGGGGCCGGGCTCTGGAGCGAGAGCTGGACCGGTACGTGAAATAACCCAGGGATCAGGCTCTCCTCTTGCGATTTTTTGCGCGACCGTTGGTTTTCTTTTGCATGTCAGCGCAAGAACCCGATGGCTTAACACATTTGTATAACTTTTCCTTTATATTGCGACCTGAAGCGCACGACCGTGCCTGCCGAGATACCCCTTAGAAGCAATCCGATTTGCGTTTGGGGATACGGGGTTGCTTCCATCAAGGGGATCGATGAGAAGGCGTTTATTTTTTGCCATTGGGGTGCTCTGTCTGTCCGTTTTTGCGGTCGCTATCGACCGTCATCCATTGCTGCGCGACGTAAGGCAGCATCTCGATCTTGCGAGGAAATGCGCTCAGTCCGGGCGCATCGACGGAGCCCTCGCTCACGCGGCCGTGGTCGATCCCGACCATCGCCTTCGCGTTCGAGTCGATTGCTCCACCATTCCCGCCACCGATCAGGGCCTCTACCGCAATGCTCTCAACGGGGCCTTTCGCATGTGGGAAGACGTGCTCGGGGAAAAGGAGTTCGAGGTCACCGAGTGCGGGCCGTACGACATCATGGTTCACTTCCAGCCCAATGTCTCCGACAAGGGCATCGAAGTTTGCGGCCACTCGACTTGGACTCGCGGCGTCCTGAATCCCGATACGCACCCGGTCCCGGTCTTCTCCGCGGACGTTTGGGTAAGAATGCGAAAGCCGAACGGCGAGCCTCTCACCTTCGAGCAGCTTCGGGCGTGCGCGGCCCACGAGTTTGGGCATATCCTCGGGCTCGACGACAGCCTCGACGGAGGCCTCATGGGCAAGATGGACTTCAACCATCCGGTCATTGCCATCCGCCCCGAAGAGGTCGAACCTCTCTTGCGCGCTCGCCAAGAGGCCGCCCTTATCCGCCGCACCTTCGTCGTTCACGGTTCGAAGTAGCCGGGGCTTAACGGCAGCGCAAGCCGCCCTGGCTTCCTTGCTAAGTTCCTGCTATGCGCGGCCTCTCGGCGAATCGGGGAAAGTACACTCAGGCCGCGATGGTAAAAGAACCCGAACTTCTCCCCAGCCTTTGGGACAAGGCCAAAGCGAGCCAAATGGACGAGGTCGATCAGCTCGTCTATGCCTCGAATCTGCTCGGCTCCGATCCCCGCATCACCAACTTCGGGGGAGGCAATACGAGCGTCAAGATCACGGATACCGATCCGCTCACCGGCGAGAAGGCCGAAGTGCTCTGGGTGAAGGGCTCGGGCGGCGACCTTGGCACCGCGAAGAAGTCGGGGTTCGCCTCGCTCTATCTCGACAAGGTGCTCGGCCTCGAGGCGCGCTACGAGAAAAACCGGCGCGGCGCGGGCGGCAATTTGACCGAGGACGACATCGTCGGGCTCTACCAGCAGTGCATTTTTAACCTCAACCCGGCCGCGCCCTCCATCGACACGCCGCTCCACGCCTTCGTGCCGTTCAAGGCGGTCAGCCACATGCACAGCGACGCCGTCATCGCGATCGCCGCGAGTGAGAACGTGATCGAGCTGACCAAAGAGGTCTTCCAGGGCCAGATGGGCTTCCTCCCCTGGAAACGACCCGGCTTCGAACTCGGGCTGATGCTGCGCGACCTGATTGAAGCGAACCCCGGCATCAACAGCGCCATGATGGGCTCGCACGGCTTCATCTGCTGGGCCGACTCCTGGGAGGAGTGCTACGACCTGACCCTGCGCCTCATCAACATGGCGGCCGAGTACATCGAGCGCAAGACCGGCGCGACCCACGCCTTCGGCGAGGTTGTGCGGGAGCGCCATCCGAACCCGGAGGCCGTCCTCCTCGACCTGCTGCCGAAGCTGCGAGGGAAGGTCGCCTATAACGGCCAGCGGCTGATCGGAGTCATCGACACGAGCGAGCCCGTGCAGAAATTCCTGTCCCGTTCGAAGATGCCGGCTCTCAGCGCCCTCGGCACGAGCTGCCCGGACCACTTTTTGCGCACGAAGATTCGCCCGCTCGTGCTGGAAGCCGATGGCGATCTCGACGCCGCCCTGGCCGACTTCCGCAAAGCCTACGGCAAGTATTACGACCGCTGCAAGCGGCCGACGTCGCCCGCGATGCGGAACCCGAACCCGAGCGTCGTCCTGATCCCCGGCGTCGGCATGATCTCCTTCGGTAAGAACATCCAAGAGGCCACCGTCACCGGCAAGTTCTATCGCAACGCCATCGAGGTTATGCGCGGCGCCGAGACGGTTTCCAAGTACACGGCCCTGCCCGAGCAAGAGGCCTTCGACATCGAGTACTGGCTGCTCGAAGAGGCGAAGCTGAAGCGCCAACCCCCGGAGAAGGAGCTTTCCCGCCAGATTGCAGCGATCACCGGCGGAGCCAGCGGCATCGGCAAAGCGACCGCGATCAAGATGGCCGGCCTCGGCGCGCACGTCGTGCTGCTCGATATCAACGAGGAGCACCTGGCGGACGCCGTCAAGGAAGTCGAGCAAGCGGCCGGTATGAAAGGCGCGGCCAGGGCCGTGCGCTGCGACGTAACCGATCCCCTTGCGATCGAGAATGCGTTGAGTCAGACGATCCTCGCCTTCGGCGGAGCGGACATCGTGGTCGCCAACGCGGGCAACGCCCGGCGCGGAACCGTTGCCGAGACCTCGCCCGAGGATTACGATTTCCTCAGCGACCTCCTCATCAAGGGCTACTTCGACACGGTCGCCGCCGCCGTGCGGCTAATGGTGAAGCAGGGCACCGGCGGCTCGATCGTCGTGGTGGGGAGCAAGAACGGCGTCGCCGCCGGCTCGAACGCGGCCCTCTACTCCGCTGCCAAGGCCTTCGAACTGCACCTGATGCGCTGCACGGCTCTGGATTACGCCAAGCACGGCATCCGCTGCAACGCAATCAACCCAGACGGCGTGGTCGTCGGCTCCAGCATCTGGTCCGACGCTTGGAAAGAGCAGACCGCCAAGTCGCTCGGCATCAAGCCGGACGAGCTGGTCGAGCACTACCGCAAGCGCTCGCTCCTCGGGACGGTCGTGACGCCCGACGATTGCGCGGAGGCGATTTGCTGGCTCGCGAGCGAGAAGCGCAGCAGCCGCACCACCGGCGCGGTCATCCCGGTCGACGGAGGAAACAAGGAAGGCTTCCTCCGGTAGCGGCAAGGCGACCCGAAGGGAGCCGGTGGGGCGGCCTCTTGCTTCGACACGTCGCGAAGCGACCTTCGGAGTGCTCGAAGCGAAGCTTCAGCCTTTCTTACTCCTGACCACGCCGGGCAAGGGCGGAAATAAGCGATGGGAAACCACACCGATAACGAAGTAGAGACGGACAAAGGCCCGGAAGCTGTTGCGCCAGCTTATGACGACCAAGTCTTGCTGGCTTAACGCGAACGGAACGATGCGAACCTCGTTCATTCGCTCTATTCTAGAGCAGGGTGTACGCGGCGCATCGGCCACAATGGGGCGGAGTCGGCCATGCAACCGAACCGCGCACCACCAACTTTCGGCCTTGGCCTGACGGCCGTTCTCGGCGGCCTTGGCGTTGCCGGGATCGTATCGTTTCTCCTCTTCGGGCACTTCTCCGTCTTCGGCTTCTTGATCGGATCGATCGTCGGCGCCGCAATGGTCGCGGCGATCTGTCCGAGGAGGTCGGCGATCGTTTCCATCGCGTACGTGATGCCGGGGTTGATCGGTTTCTTCTTCCTCCCCTATGCGATGGCCGCGCTGCCGGGGGCGAGTCCGAGAGACGCCGCCTTGTGGCAACTCCTCGCGCTTGGGCACCTCGTGCTGTCGATCTCGACCATCGAGTTCGCGAGGCGCATTCCCAGCCCCCGAATCCGAGGCTGGCTTCCCCTCGCCCTTGGCGGGACGGCTTACGTGGCGGGCATCGGACTTAGTTTCGCCACCGCCCAGCACTATCAGGACCTCGCCACCCAGACTCACGACAAGGTCGGAGCGGCCTTCGAGCGCGACATCTTGCCTCGCCTCCTCGCTTCTCCAAGGCCCGTTACCTGGGCGAAGGCGGATCTCGACGGCAAGGCCTATTCCGTTCAGGGCGAACTCGCTCGGGGAGGACACATTCAGCTCGGCGGACGCGACACCTACAACGTCGAGTACGCGATCACCCTCCCCGCCGGCCTGTTCGAGATGGGCGATCAAAGCGACCTCGCAGGCCGTCTCCAGCGAGCGAAGGTGTGGCTGAAGCAGGCCGGCGTCGCCGACGGTCTCCTCGCCGGCCTAAACGTCTATTCACCCAAGCGCTGGGAGAGCTCGTTGCCGCCGCAGGGCCGCCTCACCTATTTGACGCCGGGCGAAGGCCAAGTCACCCTTACTGGCTTGGCGTCGTTCGACCCCGAATCGCTCACATTTCGAGACTAGCCGGGAGCGGGGGCCTACGGATGCACAATCTCGCCGCTCATCGTGATCGCCAGGCCGCCGGGGCGGCGGAGCTTCGCGGGATCGCCGTGGGCGTTGCGGTCGGTCGCCGTGGACTCGAAGACCATTGGGGTCTTCGGGTCCTTGATGTCCCCATGATATTTCCCGCTGAGCGCGTCGTTGAAGGCGTAGCCGTACTTGCCCTCCTGGCCGACGTATTCCGGATAGATCAGCTTCTTCGTCGCCTCGCCCTTCTTGAGGTCGTCGGTGTGGAGGCGGTTTTGGATCGCGTCCATCCAGCCGCCGGCGATGGGGAATTGGCCTTCCGAATCTTCGTATCCGAGGAGCGCGGTGCGAATGAACCGCAAGTTGTCGGAGCTCGTGCCCTCGTAGTCGTGGGCGGCGGAGGGCCGGTCGAAAAAGCCCTTCCTGTAGAGCGCGTAGGCCAAGGGACCGTACATCCAAAGAGCCACCGCAACCGCCAGCAGGAGTACGGCGGGGATGCCCCGCTTCAGCCACTTCTTCGCTCCGGGTTTCATCGCCGTTGATTATGACGTTCGAGGGCGGCCCGGCAATTCCCGCTTCAAATCCAAGACGAGGCCGATGAGCTCGCTCAGACGCCTACGGGGCTCGAACCGGTGGATCGTTTTCGCCCGGCCCGCGCTGCCCATCGACTCCCGCTTCGCCCGATCTTGGGTCAAGCTCTCGATCGCGCCACGCAGACCCTCCTCGGTCTTGGGGACGACAAGTCCGGTCGTCCCATCTTCGACGATCTCCGGCAGGCAGCCGCTTCGGGTAGCGACGACCGGCAGCCCCCGCGCCATCCCCTCGATCGCGACGAGGCCAAACGGCTCTTCCCACAGGGAGGGCACGACGAGAATATCCATCGCGTCGAGAAACCTGGCCGGCGCCGGCACTTTTCCCATTTCCCTGATGAACGGGCTCTTCGGCAGGTCCTCGCCCTGCGTCTCGTGGTCCTTTGCCCCCGCGACGAAGAGCCGGATCGGGCTCGCCTCCCGCAACACGGGAAGTAGGGCCTTGCAGAGAAAGGCTTGGCCCTTGAAAGGCGAGATACGGCCGAGCACGCCGACCGCGACCTCCCGCTCCTCCAGCCCGAGCTCGCGGCGCGACGCCGCGCGAGAGTCGGGCGCTTCCAGGATAGCCGGACTCACCCAATTCTCGAAGATCCTGCCCTTGGCGAGCCCCGCGAACGGCTCCATCGCGAAGCGCGAGCAGAAGGTGACGAGCCGGACTTCGGGCCGGGCGAAGCACCAGGCGAGCAGACGCCGTTCGAATCCGCCGTGAATGAGGTGGATCGCAATAACGACCGGCTCAACCTTGG
This sequence comes from Fimbriimonadaceae bacterium, assembly GCA_035545155.1. Taxonomy (GTDB): domain Bacteria; phylum Armatimonadota; class Fimbriimonadia; order Fimbriimonadales; family Fimbriimonadaceae; genus JAEVZK01. The sequence continues at coordinate 16,738 of DASZYX010000008.1, forward strand.
CGAGAACGGCGCCGAGGATACAGCGTGGGCCGTTCACATAAACAATGTCGGCCCCCACGTCGCGGCTCAAAGCCTTGATCGCCCGAGCGAGCTTCCGCGAGCCGGCGAGAAAGCGGAGGAAATCGGGGAGCCCTTTCTTCCCGGCACTCAGCTCGGGTACCGGCAGCGGCTCGTGCCTCACGCCGAGCCGGTCGAGCGCCTCGGTCACCTCACCCTTCCCGGGCAGGGCGACGACACACGCGTGGCCCTCCTCGGCAAACGCCTCCACGACGTCCAGCAAAATGCGCTGCCCCCCGCCGAGCGTCGCGTACTGGTCGATGAAGAGGATTCGCGCCAAGGGCCTATTGTGGCACCCTCCCTCGCCGCGTACTCAAGGATCGGGGTCTGCGCTTACGGTCATGATAAGCGGGCTATGGTCGGCGAGGATGGTCTCGGATACGATACGAGGCGTCGCATGGGCGGCCGTCGCTGTTGCGACGGCTGCAGCCGCTTTGCGGCTTCCTCACCCACTCACCCATTTCACCCCCTTATCCCCAAACTGGCACGCTTCTTGTATCATCAAATTGGCACCAGACGCGGCTGAAAGAAAAGTTTGAGCATTTTGTGAGGTTTGCCCTAAAGAACCGCGAAGGGCCGCCGATACAAATATCAGGCAAACAAGCCGACGACAGAAAAATGGCACGACGGAGGCGACTCCGATCACGCAAAGCCTAAGGGTCTCTCCCCAAAAGAGAGAAAGCCGGGTTGCCTGTCTGAAAAAGCTGGAGGAACGGAAGCCATGCGAATTTCAGACAACGAAGTAAAGAAGGTTTTGAGCGGCGAGTATTCGATCGCTCACGAGATCACCAAGATCGGCGAAGAGAGCGAAGCCGCTCACCGCGAAGCCGATAAGACCCTCGTCAAGCAGGTCACGCAGGACGTGATCGACATGCCCGACCGCGAAGAGATGATCGCCAACCTCAAGGCGCGCATCGAAGCCGGCGAGTACAACCCCACCGGAGACGAGATCGCCGATACGATGATTCGACGCGCGATCGCCGACCGAATTCGATAACAGTTTGGGACCACTTGGTGGCGAGCGGCGTTCCCTTGGCCGGGGACGCCGTTTTCATTTTTGCGCCTCCCCCAGCCGCGGTTCGGAAAAGCAGGCTGGAAGCCTGCGCTACGGCGCCAACCGTGAGATAATGCCCTTGTTGTGATTCTTGCGCTTGCTCTCGCCGCCGCCCAATATCCCGTCGTCTCCCTGAACGTCGATGCCCGGGAGATCACCCGAGGCCTGTACCGGGTCCACGAGCACTTCCGGGTCAAGCCAGGCCCGCTCACGATCTGGTTCCCGAACTGGATCCCCGGCGGACACTCCCAGGGCCACCCGATCAATAACGTGATCGACTTCAAGGCCACCGCCGACGGCAAGCGACGCCTCGCCTGGAAGCGCGACCTCGTCGAGATGAGCCAGTTCACGCTCAACATCCCTAAAGGCGCGAAGGAAATCGATCTCGACTTCACCATCGACGACCAGGGCGGCAGCGCCCTCCTGTCCCGCGTCGATTGGCTCGGGCTACTCTGGTATCCGGCCGGGCCAAGCGACGCGATTACCTTCCAGGCTCAGCTTCAGATGCCGGAGGGCTGGCACGTCGCCACCGCTCTTCCGATCGAATCGGAAGGGAACGACCGCGTCATCTTCAAACCGGCCAGCCTGACCCGCCTGATCGACTCCCCCGCCGAGATCGGCGAGCACTTCCAGCGGTACGACGTGACCGGCACGAGTAGCGTCAAGCATTACTTCGACGTGATGGCCGACACCGAGGAGGCGACCCATCCGCCGCAGAAGGTGCTGGATTGCCTGCGCCGCACCCACGAGGAGATGGAGGCGATTACCGGGGCTCACCACTACCGCGACTACCACTGGCTCTATACGCAGAGCGACAAAGGCGCTTTCGACGGCCTCGAGCACCACGAGTCGAGCGAGGACGGCACCGGGATGGACGGCTACAAGAACTTCGAGGACCTCGCCGACCTCCTCTGCCATGAGTATTTCCACTCCTACAACGGCAAATTCCGCCGCCCGATCGGCCTCTGCACGCCCGACTATCAGAAGCCGATGAAGGACGACCTGCTATGGGTCTACGAAGGGCTGACCCAGTTCATGGGGCACCTCCTCTCCTGCCGCGCCGGCTGGTGGACCCAGGAGCAATGGCGCGAGCAGATGGCCCTCAATTATATCGAGATGAACGGGCACGAAGGGCGGACCTGGCGGCCGCTCGAAGACACGGCGGCCGGCATTCCGTCCGGAGGCGGACGTGGCGGCTGGTCGAGCGCCCACCGAACCCAGGACTACTACGTCGAGATGACGATCATCTGGCTGGAAGTCGACATGACGATCCGGCGGCTCACTCATGGCGCGAAGTCGCTCATGGACTTCGAGCGCCTCTTCTACGGCGGTCCCTCGCACGGTCCGGAGCTGAAGCCGTACACCTTCGAAGACCTGTGCGCCGCCCTGAACAAGGTGGCGAAGTACGACTGGGCGGGACTGCTTCGGACCCGGGTCTACGACCTCCAGCCGGTGCTCTCCCAGCGCGGCTTCGAGCTTGCGGGATGGCACATCGTCTACAACGACACCCCGAACATCATGATGGGGAAGATGTACGGCTCGAAGGGAGGCATCCTCCTCGCCACCTCGATCGGCGCGATGGTTTCCGGCGACGGAACCTTCACCGACGTTATCCCCGGCATGGCGGTGGATAAGGCAGGCATCTCGCCGAACATGAAGATCACGAGCCTGAATGGGGAAAAGTATTCGGACGAGGCGATGAAGAACGCCGTCCAGGCCGGCGGGACGATCAAGCTGACGGTGACCTACAAGGACGAGCCCCGGAACGTGGAGATCGAGTACGCGGGCGGCCTCCGCTGGCCTCACCTGGAGCGCCTCCCCGGCACCCCCGACCGTCTCCCCGACCTCCTTCGCCCGCTGGCGAAGGACTAGGGTTAAGTGTCTAGGCTTTAGTGTTCGGGGCCCCTCAGCAGTCCTTCGCGCGGGGATCGCAGATGCCCAGGCCACGCAACAGAGGCGCAATCGTAAGGCCCTGGACGACCACTGAAAAGGCGACGACCGCGAAGACGATGTTCAGGATGTATTCCCGGTTCGGGAAGCGCTCCGGCAGGCCGAGCACGAGCGCGAGGGCCAGAGCGCCGCGCAGGCCGCCCCAAAAGAGGACGTGCTGCTCGCGGAAGGAAACCCGGAACCGGCTCTTCAAGAACGCTGCGCAGCAGGCATAGACGGCAAGGGCTCGCCCTCCCATCATCAACCCGACGAGGAGCAGGGCCGGCAGCCAGACGACGGACAGCTCGCGGAAGTCCAGGCTCAGACCAATGAGCAGGAAGATCAGCGAGTTGGCGACGAAGCCGATGTATTCCCAGAAGGTTTCGACGGCCTCCTCGCCTCGCTCCGAGAGCACGCCCACGTTGCCGACCAGCATGCCTGCGGTGAGGGTCGCGAGAACACCCGACGCCTGGAAGTGCTCGGCGAGCAGGAAGGAAGCGTAAGCGGCGATCGTCGTGAACGTAATTTCGAGGAGATGGTCCTTCGTGCGGCCGACGAGCAGCAGCGCGGCCCCGCCGACGAGCGCTCCCCCGACGATGCCGCCGAGGGCGATCTTCAGGAAGCTGCCCACGACTCCAATCGCCGTCGGCGCTTGGCCCGTCGCCGAGGCCAGAGCGATGACGAAGAGCACGGCCGCGGTGCCGTCGTTGAACAGGCTCTCGGATTCCATGAGCATGCCGAGACGCCCCCGAATCCCGAGGTCGCGGAACATCGCGACGACGGCGACGGGGTCGGTGGCCGAAATGAGAACAGCGACGAGGATGCTCGAGCTCCAATCCAGCCCCAGGCCGTAATGAATGCCGCACGCGATGAGCGCCGCCGACAGGAGCACGCCAATGGTGGCGAGGGTCAGCGTGACCGGCATCTCCCGCTTCAGCTCCTTCCATTTCATTTGGAGCGCCGCCTCGAAAATGAGGGGGGGCAGGAAGGCGGTGAAGATCAGGTCTTTCGTCAACTCGACGCGAGCGGCGGGAAAGGCGGCCATGATGATGCCCGCGAAGACGAGCCCGACCGTGTAGGGGAGTCGGAATCGCCGGGCTATCATGGAAACGACCGCCGCAACGAGCAGCAGAATTTCCATTCTTTCGATCGCGGAAACCATGGCGGTTACCAGGTTACCGAGCCCGGCACGTCGGCTGTCTCAGACGCCCAGGACGTCCCCTAAGGCCCGTGGAAGACTATGCCTTGAGCACGAGTTCGCCGGTATCCAGCGGCAGATCACCGATGACCGTGGAGCGAGTCTCCTCGTTGCGGGTGAGGAAGATGCACTGGTCGGCGACCTGGTTGATTTCCTCGATGTGGCTGATCACGAGAATCTGGGCGAAGCGGCCCTTGATGGCTTGGAGGCGTTCGAGGACGGCTTGGCGGCGGTCGGCGTCGAGGCTGCCGAAAACCTCGTCGAGGATCATCAGCGACATCGGCCGCCCCTGCCGTTCCTGGATCAATTCGCTGAGGGCGAGGCGGAGAGCGAGGGCGACGATATCCTCTTCCCCGCCTGAGATGACCCGCTTCTCAATGCCTTCCTCGATGACCGTCGCGTTGAATTCCTCGTCGAGCTCCAGGTTCATGTAGCGCCCGTTCGTGAGGAGGCTCAGGTTCTCCCCGGCCCGCATTGCGAGGTCGGGGCGGATTTCCGCATTCAGCTCCTCCCGCAGCCGCTTGAGCTGGTCGGAGGCGGTTTCGTGGAGGAGGGCCTCGCTTCGCTTCTGCTTCAGGGCCTCCTCCTTCTCGCCATAAGCCTTGATCCGGTCCTCGGCGGCGCGCAGGGCGTTCTCGGCAAGCTTCACAAGCATCTCGGCTTGCCGAACCTGTCCCTGGGCATCGGCGGCTCGGCGGCGCAGCTCGTCGAAAGCGGTAACGGCGGAAGCCGCCTCCTCCGGATTCGCAAAGGGCAGCCTTGCCCGCTCGGCCATGAGCGCCTGATAGCCCGCCTTCGCGGCCTCGATTTCTTTCTTCGCCTCGGCAAAGGCGGATTCCGCGCCCTTGAGCGCCTCGTCCGCGCCCGCTAGCTTCAGGCATTCCTCCCGCTTCGGGCGAAGCTCCTTCAGACGGCTCTCCGCGCGGAGATGGTCGTCCCGCTTATAGAGGGGGATCGAGCGGGAGAGCTCCGCCCGTAAGGTCGCGACGCGGGTCTCCTTGGCCGCGCGCTGGTCGCGCAGGCTCTTCGCATGGGATTCGGCCCGCTCGGCCCCGGTCAGTTCCTCCTGGGCTTTCGCCTGAGCCGCGCGTGCGGCATCCAAGGCTTCCTCGGCGTCGAAAATCGCTTTCGGCCGGGTTTCCGCCGCCTTGAAGGTCTCGAATGCGGCTGTCCGCTCCTTGTCCGCCTTCTCCAGCTCGGCCGCCAAGGTTCGCAGGCGCTCTTCGAAATTCGCGGTCGTCGGCTGGCCGCACTCGGGACAGATGCCTTTCTCGGCGAGGGCGATCGCCTTCTCCGAGGCTTGCCGACATTGCTTCAGCTCGGCTTCGGCCGTGGAAAGGCGGGCTTGCGCGGCCTGCTTCCCCTTCCCCCATTCGGTCACGGCTTCCTGCACCCGGTTCATCGCCTTCGTCAGCGCGTCGCCGCTTTGTTGGAGCGCTTTGCGCGCCTTCTCCAGGTCGGCCGGCGCCAAGCCGGCCAGAGCCTCGTCGAGCGCCTGGATCTCGGTCGAAGTCCGGCCGAGCTCGTCCTGCATCTTCTCCCGCTCGATTTCTTGCTCGCGCAGGGCTTGGAGGGCCTTCACCGCCGACTCCAACTCCTCGCATTCCCGCAGGACCGGCAACAGCTCCGCGCGTCGCGCCGCGCCGGCTCGCGCTTTCTCCAGTGCCGCTTCCGCGCGGGCCCTTGCCGCCTTGAGGGCTTCCGCTTGGCCGCCGAAGACGTTTGCCTCCTGGCTGAGGCGGAAGAACTCGTCGGCCAGCTTCTTGCGCCCCTCCGCCTCGGGAAGCTGCTTTTCGAGGTCCTTGAAAAGCTCGGCGGCCTGCTCGTGCAGCGCCGCCGCCGACTTCCGCTCCTCCTGAGCCGTCTTCCGCTCCGCGCGAAGCTGGTCGATGTTGCCAAGGGTGAGGGCAAGCTGGTCGGCGATCCCGCGGGCGATCTTGCCTCGCTCGCGGGCGATATGGGAGGCGCTCTTCAGGCGGTCGAAGCCGAGCATCTTGCCGACCTGTTCCTGCCGCCGCGTATCGTTGGGGAAATCGAGGAAGGTGAGGCTCTTTTGCTCGGCGCAGAAGGAGTTTTTGAACTGGGGATAGGTGAGGCGCAGCAACCGCTCGCAGGCTCCCGTCACCTCGCGCAGGCCGGTCGCCTTCACGACCTGGGGATCGACGCCGACGTCGACAAGCGACGCATCCGACGCGGTCCGCTCCAGCCGGTAGCGACAGCTCTCGAATTCGAAATCCAGCGTCACCCGGACCTTTGCGCGCGGCTCCGACCAAAAGAACTTGACCGAATCCTTCTTATCCCGCTGGACGCCGTAGAGGGCGAAAGTGATCGCTTCGAGGATCGTCGTCTTGCCGGAGCCGTTCGCCCCGACGATGGCGGTCATGCCGGAGCAAAACTCGATCTTCGAGTCCCGATGCTGCCGGAAATTCTCAAGCTTCAACCGGAGTAGCTTCAGCTTCCGCAACCTCCCGCAAAAGATCCAATCCAAGCTGTCTGAGCTTCGGTTTGTCGATCGTGGCCGGGAAGGGGCTCGCGTCGATATGCCGCTCCCAGCATTGTTCGAGGCTCGCGGCCTGCCCGCTCCGGCCCAGCCCCGGCGTCACGATCGCGGGAGCCTGCATGGCGAGACGATAGTGGAGTGCCCGCGCGTCGATGGAGCGGACGAGCGGAATCGAAAGGTCGCGCCGGACCTCCTGGCGCGCATTCAGCACGCGCTGGCGGACGATCGGCAACTCGCCGGCCGGCCATTTCGCATTCGCGAGCAGCTTTTCTCCAAGCTCGCCCCCGGTCAGGTCGTCCGCGTCGATTGGGGGCAGGTCGATCACCGGGCGCGTCTCGACCGGCACGAACTCAAGCTGGCCAACCTCGGTATCGAACCAGACCCAGCCCTTCGGCCGCGGCGCCTCCTCCCAGATGTTGTTGGAGGTGAAATCGGTCGAGCCGGCATAGCAGATGTTCGGACCGTAAGGCTGATGGACGTGCCAATCGCCGAGCGCGACGTACGTCCATTCCTCCGGCCGGGTCTCCACCAGCTCGAAGCTGAACGGTTCGAGGGAAGTCTCCTTGCAGAGGCCGTGCATCGCGAGAATCGCATGCTGCGCCCGAGCCGGCGGCGCCCAGGAGACGTTTTCCCGCGCGACCAGGCTCTTGTGGGGAACGCAGAGAACGGTCGCTACCGGCGTCTCGATCTCCCGCGCCATGCCGGCCTGGACGTGGACGCCCTCGATGTCGGCGAAGAGGTCGAGGATGTTCGCGGAATCGGCGCTTTGGGGCGTGTCGTGATTCCCGCCGATGATGACGAACGGCTTGCCCATGCGACGGCTCTGGAAGGCGGCAAGGAGCTTGTAGGCGCGGATGAGCGAATAGTTGGAAGGGCGGACGACGTGGAAGAAGTCGCCGCTATGGATCACGATGTCGGGATCGCGCTCCTGAATCGCCTTCAGAGCATCGGCGAAGCTCTTGCACACATCGAACTCGCGCTGGTTAAACCGCCCGTCGACAGTCTTGCCGAAGGCGAAGTAACCCAAATGGGTGTCGCTGATGTGCGCAAGCTTCATGCTTCTCTAGTGTAGAACTCCGTCTACAATTCCGAGCGCGAAAATTCTTCGATTGTAAGGACGAAGGCCAACGTGCCCGACGCCGCAAGGAGTTTTCCCCATAGGGAGCGAGGTCAACCGGTCACCAGTCACCGGTCACCGGTCAATCCCTCTCCCGCTCATCCCCCGATCTGCTTCACGAAATCCTGCGGGCTGAGCCCTCCTTCGTGAACCGCCGTGATCGCCGGGCCGGCGTCGCCTTTGGCGCAGAGCTCCAGCCAGCGAGCAGCCGCTTCCTTCTTCGTCGCCGCGAACGGCCAGATGTCCTTGGTGGCACCAAAGGCGTTCTTGAACTCATCCCAGCGAGCCAGCCACACGTACTGCACGCCAAGCTCCGACCGCTGGATCCGCGCGAGGAACTCCGGGTTTCCGTGCTCGGCGAGCAGCGCCTGCTGCCAGAGCTGCTCCGCCTGCTTCATGACGTCGTAGCGGAGGAAGGTCGCGGTGACCGGCGAAGCGAAGGTCAGGTTCCAGCTTTCAGCCTGCTTCGCCATCAGCTCCAGGTATTGCCGGATCGACGGTGCTGCGCGCGGGCCGTAATAGCCGCGCAGAAACTCGTCGATCAGCTTGTTCGGGTCCTGCTTCGGATCCCAGAGCATCTGCGCGATCAGCCAAGCCTTGAGCTCGGCCATGTCGCCGCCGGTCGACGTGTAATCCCCCTCCTCGAACACGCCTTTCACTCCGTTCTGCGAAAAGAACTGGAGGGTCGGGCCGAGGGTGAAGTAGTCCGGCAGAGGCGCCATGTAGTTGGAGAAATCCGTGCAGTAATCCCACACGTAAAGCCGGTTCGTCAGCTTGCTCCAGCCGCGGATGTCGTCGCCGAACGCGGCGTTTTGGGGCGCGTTCAGCGGGAAGGCGAAGTTGCATTCGATGCTGCAAAGCCGGACGATGACGTTCGGGCGTGGGCGCATCGTCTTCGGCGGATGCCGCGACCATTGATAGGCGAGCGTGTCCACGGCGACGTTCGGAAACTCCTTCTCGATTTTCTCCCCGACGTAGTTCGCCAAGTCGAGAGTTAGCGCCGCATCCGATCCCTCTCGCGCGGCGAGGGCGCGGCAGGTCGGGCATTGGCAGGGATTGAAGGAGTCGTTCTGGGAGACCGAGACGATCGTCGCCTTCGGATTCGCGCGTAGCTCGGCTTTCACCTGCTCGACGATAAAGTCGCGCAGCTCCGGGTTCGTCGTGCAAAGCTGGGTGTAATCGGCGGTGCGCTTGCCGTTGATCAGGCTGTACCACTCGGGATGGGCGGCGAAATATTTGTCGGGCGGCACGAGGGGATAGTAGGTGTGGACGAAGCCCTGATACTCGACCTTGTTGCCGCGCGCCTCGTCGAGCCGGGCGTTGAAGCCGTTGTCGAAGTTGCGGGCCGCCCAGTCGCCGTCGAAGCTGTGAGCCCAATAAGGATCGCGGTATTCGAACGCGGGCGTCTCCGTCCAGTCGATCGGGCCGAGAACGAGCTTCGGGTTCTTTGGGATCGTCGTCGCCCACGGCGCCCACCAGCGCACGCCGTACTTCATCAGCAGGCGGTAGACCGCGTACAGGGTGCCGCGCGGCTTGCCCCCGGCCACGACCAGCACGTTGCCCTTGGTGCGAAGGAGCGTTTGCTCCATGCCGAGCTTCGCCCAATTCACGCCGGGAAGGAGCTTTGCGGCGAGCGGTCCCTGGCCCACGACGATCGCGTTCTTCGGCGCGCCGGTTGCGTTCTGCTTTAGAGGAATTTCGACGCCGACGATCTTGGAGAGATGGTCGCGAAGCTCCTGCGCGGCGTGGAGATCGGACGGCGAGGCGCCGGGCTGAGTTTCGACGACGGCCTTCGCGACGGGAATCTGGGCCGGGGCGAGGACAGCGGCAAAAAGAAAGAGGCCGAGAAGAAACGTCTTCACAACCTCATTCTGGCGCGAATTCTTGTGCCGCGGTTCGGAGTTCTTCACCACCGAGAACACGGAGATCACGGAGGTTCAGGGAGCACTCCGAACCGCCCCCTCGCGCCTCCGTGCCTCCGTGGTGAAAGCCCGAGCCTCAGTCTTTGAGCGCGACTGCGGTCAGGGGCTTCACGGCCGAGGCCGCGTTGGCGATGAACTGATCCGGATTCGCCTTGAAGGCCTTCAGGCAGTTGCCGCAGCACAGGAAGTAGCGCACGCCCTTGTAGTCGGCGAAGGCGCCGGCATCCTTGTAGGTCGTCTCATGCTTCTGAACCGGGCAGAAGTAGGCGGCGGACTTCACGTCGGAGACGTAAGAGCCGGGGTTCTTGTCGAACGTCTTCTTCTCGCCGTCCGAGTTGAAGAAGTAGCGGATCGAGCGGTAGTCGCTGTAGATCGTCGCTTTGGTCGTGTCCATCTTCGCGCCGGTTACGGCGTCATACTCGAATGTGCCGACCGTCTTCTTTTCTTTGATCGCGTTGGCGAGAAGCGGAGCCGGGTCCTTGAGAAGAGGGTTGCCGCAGCCTGCGCAGCAGGTGCCGAAAAGAATTCCGCCGTACTCGACGACAAGCGCGGGCTTGCCCGTGATCTTCTCGAGAGTAGCCGGACAATAGAGGGGCGTGGGGCCCGAAAAGCCCAGAACAAGGGAGGCCAAAACAGTAATAGGCATGGTCGATTCTCCTGGATACAGTATATAGCCAGGTTTGCGATTAGCGGCTCGGCTCATCCCTGGGGCCGCGTTGCCGCGAAGCCGAGGAACCTGACAATCTTTGCGCCTCTCGCGCCAGGTCCCTCGACTTTGTTTGCGACGATGAGGTCGGAACTATCTCCCTGGGCAAGCCGTCGCCGCGTTGCGGCAGCAGCAGGCGGCGCCGCCTGGGCAGTGGGCGCAATGGCATATCGTCTCATGCGTCGCAGCGGGAGCCGCCGAGTGGATGAGGGTCGGGGCAAGACTCAGCGAGCAGGCGATCCAGCAGAGCAAGGTCAGGACGACCACCATGGCAAAGCGAGGCGACCGCATGGGAAGGGTGGGCGAGGCGATCATTTCTCACCGTAGGAGTATTTCGGCTCCCAACCGTTCGCGCCTTCCTGCAGCATGTCGAGGAACGGCCAGACCGCGCAGAAGTCGTCTCCCGGTCCGAAGAAGCTTCGCGCGATGCGATAGATCCGGCCGTCCGGATCGCGGTGGAACGTCGAAACGCCGGGCCACGGACCGGGCGAGGCGCCTTCCTCGTGCCAAAAGCCCATATCCTTGATGAACGGGCTATCGTGGGCGGAAACCATCTTGAAGTTCCAGTTCCGCTTGGCTGCGAAGCGCTTCTGCACTTCCGGTTTGTCGGGCGTGCAGACGACGAAGGCGGCCCGGTCCTGCAGGTGCGGGGCGAGGCCGGTAAAGCCGTCGGCCCACATCGTGCAGTAGGCGCACCCGGTCCCCATGTTGTGAACGAGGATGAGGTCGTCCTTCTCGCCGAACAATTCGGAGAGGTAGACGTCCCTGCCTTCGACGTCCTGGAGCACGTAGTCCTTCACTTGCTCCCTTGGACGTCGCTTCTGCGCCTCGATCAGGCGCTGCTTCGCGGCCTCGACTTCCTCCTGCAAGGCGTCGATTTCTTTGTCGATGTCGGACATGGTCTCGGTCATTTTCTTCTCCAATGCGATCGAGTGAAATCCCGCGCATCCGGCGGCGAGCCGGTCGGCGAGGGAGATCGGATAGACGAGGGATGCGAATCCGGTGACGATGCTCAGCATCTCTTCCCACCGCTCCTCGAACGCGTCCGCGTAAAGGCGATGCGCCGGACAGAGCCGGTCGGTGTCCAGGAGGTCGGCATCGACGGCAACCTGGAGCGGGCTGAAGCCACGCGGCGAATAGTGGACGCCACACGACGCCGGCAATGCGTGAGCCCCGTGGGAGCGGCGGTATGCCCGCGGAGCAAGGCCAAAGCAAGCCTGGAACATCCGCGTGAAGGCCTCCTGCGCGCCATAGCCCGCATCGAGAGCGATCCGGCCGACGGACTCCTGGCTCGTCTTCAACCGGTAAGCCGCCCGTTCGAGTCGGAGCCGGCGCACGTGATCCATCACGGACTCGCCGACGACGGCCCGGAAGATGCGGTGGAAGTGGTGCTGAGAGAAGCAGGCGACGTTGGCCAGCCGATGCGGCGTCAGCTCCTCGTCGAGGTGCTTCTGCACATACGCCAGCACGCGCGAGATGGCGGCGACGTATTCGGCTTCGGTTCGGCTCATCTCCTGCACGAGGACATGATACGGCGACTAGCCCGAGAGTTTTTGACCGCCCCTGCTTCTTTGGATACTTCGGCTCCACGACTCTAAAAGGAGCGCCAATCCTAAACACTCAACACTTAACACTCAATCCGGCAGCCGTTCGAGCTCGACGCGGTAGGCAACGGTTCCCAGCATCGCCATCACGGCCCAGATTCCTCCCATCGCAATCCCGGTCGTCCGAAACCGCACGACTTCCTCCGGTTTCGCTTCGAATTCCGCGGACTTCGACTTCAGGCGGTTGGTCGCGGTGAGGGTGTGAGGGCCTGGCTCGATCGGCACGTCCAGCGATTCGCCGTAGTTGAGGTTTCCCACGAACCGGCCGTCCAGCAAAATCTCGACGCCTCGGATCTTGAGGTCCCGGGCGGAGTCGCGAGTAACGGCCAGTGTGGCTTCAGGCATGAATCTCCTTCTACCCTGCGCTCCCCGTCCAGTCCTAGGCCGCGGACAACTCTCCGCGAATCCAGGAGTATTTTCTGAATATGACAGTCTGCGCCGAAGCCTCGATGGCGATCGATGCCGCTCCCAGCCAGGTTTACGAACTTCTCGCCGACTACGAAGTCAGCCACCCTCAAATCCTCCCCCATAACTTCTTCACCGGAATTCACGTCGTGTCCGGCGGACATGGCGCCGGCACCGTGCTCGACGTCGGCACCCGCCAGTTCGGCCGTCAGGTGATCTACCGCACCGTCGTGACCGAACCGGAGCCGGGCCGCGTCCTCGTCGAATCGGACCAGCAGGGCTCATTCGTGACGACGTTCACCGTCGATGCCGCCGACAGCGGCGGCTCCCTCGTCCGCATCGCGACGGAATGGAAGGACCTGCGCGGGCTCCTGAGCCGGTGGCTAACCCCGATCGCGGCACGCGCGATCTATCAGCGGCAGCTTGAAATGATCGCGTCGAAGGTGCGGCGAGGGACGGCTTAACCGAGGCCCTCCACCCCCAACCCCCTCCTCATTTTCCCGCGTTCCGAGCCGCCGACAACTCCAAGTCATGCGCCGCGAGGAAAACGAGGAGGGGGCTCCGGACCTTCGCCTCCATCTTCGCTTTACATCGTATTCCGATGATGCCAAAGCTCGATTTTGAGGCAAACCTCGCACCTTTACGCGGCAGAACCCCGTTATCCGCCGAGGATCGTCTACCGAAAATTTAACTCGTAATGGCACGAGGAAAGGGGTTTGGGATTCAGGTCTATCTGGCGCTCGTCGCGCTTCTGAGCACGCTCGTGATCGGTTGCGGCGGCGGCGGGGGTAGTGCGGTTACCGGCGGAGGCTCGGGTGGATCCGGTGGCGGATCGGGGGGCTCGGGTGGATCGGGCGGTGGGTCCGGAGGATCCGGCGGGGGTTCGGGTGGGTCTGGCGGCGGATCGGGTGGGTCGGGCGGCGGCTCCGGCGGAAGCGGCGGTGGCGGTGGCGGCGGCACTCCCTCGACGGTCGTCTTCATCAGCGACAAGGGCGGCTATCCGCGGCTCTACTCGATGCCGATCACAGGCGGCACGGAAACCCTGATCGATACGGGAGCCAACGATCCGATGACGGCAACACTCAACCACGCCGGCGATACGATCCTGTACTCCTCGATCTTCTATGCGGTCCAGCTTTACCAGATCGGCATCACGGGCGGCAGCTCTTTGCCAATCACGGACGGATCGAGCGACGCGATGTATCCCTGCTACACGCCGGATGGACAGAACATCGTCTATGCCGACGACGTCAACTTCATCCCCGAGATCTTCGTCATGAGCTCTTCCGGTGGCCCGGCGACTCCGCTGACCAATCTGCCCGACGGCGCGACGATGCCGAAGGTCAGCCCCGACGGCACGAAGGTCGTCTTCGTCGCCGGCTCGACTTCGGACGACATCTACATCATGAATTCCAACGGCAGCGGCGTCACCCAGCTCACCTCCGGCGCGGAGGACGAGAGCCAGCCCTGCTTCAGCCCGGACGGCACGAAGATCGTGTACGTGAAGGACATGGGGGGCGGCACGGGCACCGTCAACGGCCAGCTCTGGGAGATGAACCTCGACGGCAGCGGCAACGTGCAGATCACGACGACGATGCAGGACGACGAAGAGCCCTGCTTCAGCCCGGACGGAACGCTGATCCTGTTCACGCGAACCGTCGGCGCCGGCCGTGAGCTCTACAAGATGCCCGCCGGCGGCGGATCGGGAGTCCGTCTGACGAGCGACAACGCGACGCTCAGCTCCCCAACAACCGGGTACTAGGCGTCTACAAGTCTCTCGACATCCTCTTCCCCTCCGGGGGAGAGGAAAGCGACCCTAAGGGAGCAGGTGAGGGGGGGCTCCGGCGCGACGTTCTTAGACGCTACACGAGCCCGCAGAACCTCCATCCTCTCGGTGCGAGAGGATGGAGGGCCTTGACGCCGGCCTAGTCGCCGCCTCCGTCTTCGTCCTCCCCGCCGCCTCGACGGCGGCCGGCGGGGGTCTGGAGCGGGGGCGTCTTTGGCTCGATGGCGACGATGCCTCTTCGCCTTAGTTCGGCGTTAAAGGCGGCAAGCGCCGTGCGCTCGAGACGCTGAAGCGCCTCCACCTGGTGATCCAGGTCCTTGGAAAGCCCCGCGAAGACTTCGCGGGCCTGCTCGGGAGGCTTGCGCTGGCCGGAGAGGACGAAGCCGAGGAGGCCGGCCATCTTGTCGTTGATCTTCACCGGATAGTTGAGCGGGTCTTCGCCGCTGTGGCTCCGGTATTGATAGATTTCGCCTTCGATCTCCGTAAGCTGATCCTTCAGGGCATTGCCCTGCTGGGCGACCGCCGGATCGCTCTTCGAGTCGGCGACGGCCTTGTCGATTTGGCTCTTCATGTCCCGAATCCGCAGCACGCTCCCGTTCGCGACGTCGATCGCCTTCACGATCTGCACCGCGAGGTCGTACTGCTCCTTCAGGTCCGCGTCGGAGGCGGTGATGCGCGGGTCCTTAAGCAGCCGGAACGTCTTGGTCTGCACGGCCCCGTCGACGGTCATCCGGACCAGGTACGAGCCCGGAGGGGCGGGCACCGGGCGCGGGAGGCCGGACCAGAGGATCATGCCCGGGAAGGTGCCGAAGGCGGGATGGGACAGGTTGACGCTCACGCTATGAAAGCCGGCATCGGCGTCTCCCTTCGCGGTTCCGACCTGCTCGCCGGCTTGGTCGAAGAAGGCGAACTGGACGTCCCCTGCCTTCGCAGGCAGATAGTAGTCCACGTTGCCCGAGCTGCCGAATTGGGCGCGAACCCGGTCGACCGGCTGGAGGAGGAGCGGCCCAGCCGCCTTCTGGGGCGTTAGCTCGGCCAGACGCGCCGTGTTGTGCATGATCCAGAAGGAGCGTCCGTGAGTCGCGATGATCAGGTCGTCGTCCTTCACGATCAGGTCGTGGACCGGACAAAGCGGCAAGTTTTCCTGCAGAGACTGCCAATGATCGCCGTCGTCGAAGCTGACATAGATCCCGATTTCGGTCCCCGCGTAAAGGAGCCCCTTCCGGCGCGGATCCTCGCGGCAAACGCGCGCGAATGCGTTGGGCGCGATGCCGTCCACGATCTTCGTCCAGGTCTTGCCGTAGTCGTGAGTTCGATAGATGTAGGGCGCGAGGTCTTCGCCGTTCTGATAGTTGTTGACGGCCGCGTAGGCGCTCGCGGGATCGTTGGGCGAGGCATCGATCATGCTCACCCGGCCCCATTTCGGCATGCCGGACGGGGTGACGTCGCGCCAATTCTTGCCGTCGTCGGTGGTGACGTGGACGAGGCCGTCGTCCGAGCCGGCCCAAATCACGCCCTTCTTCAGCGGCGATTCGGCAACGGTGAAAATCGTGTCGTAGTACTCGATGCTCGTGTTGTCCTGGGTGATCGGCCCCCCGGAGGATTCCTGCTTGGTCTTGTCGTTCCGGGTCAGGTCGGGGCTGATCTGCTGCCAGCTCTGGCCGTCGTTCGTCGTCCTCAGGAGGTACTGGGAGGCTGTGTAGAGCGTGTTCGGATCGTTCGGGGAGAACACGATCGGGAAGGTCCACTGGATGCGGTGCTTTAGGTCCTTCGCGGCGTGGCCCATCGGGTTGTCCGGCCAAGGGTCGATGTTCTTTCGAAGGTTCGTGCGGTAGTCGATCTCGGTGATATCGCCGCTGTAGTTGCCTCCGATGACGATGTCGGGATCATCCGGCTTGACGGCGATAAAGCCGCTCTCGCCTCCCGCAGTGCCCTGGAAGTTGCGCTTGGTCGGCGTATCCTCCTCGGTGGGTGAGAGCATGACGCTCGAATTGTCCTGCTGCGCGCCGTAAATCTTGTACGGAACGTGGGTGTCGGCGACGACGTGATAGATTTCCGCCGTGGGATAGCTCTCCCGCGACCAGCCATCCCCGCCGTTCGAGGACACGGAGGCCCCGCCATCGTTCGCCTCGATCATTTTGGTCGGATCGTCGGGATTGATCCAGAGATCGTGGTTGTCGCTGTGGGTCGTACGGAAGCCGCGCCAGGTCTTGCCGCCGTCGGTCGAGACGCCGGAGCCGACGTTGAGGCAGTACAGTTTGTCGGGATTCTTCGGATCGGCGTAGACGTGGGAGAAATACCAACCGCGCTGCCGCCACTCGCTATCGTCGCTCACCTTGGTCCAGTTCGCCCCGGCGTCGTCGGATTTGAAGATGCCCCCGTCCTGGGCCTCGACGATCGCGTACACCCGTTTGTCGTTTGAGGCGGCCACGCTGATTCCGATCTTGCCGACGACGCCTTCCGGGAGGCCGTTTGCGCGGGTGATGTCGGTCCAATGCGCGCCGCCGTCGGTCGTCTTCCACATCTTGGAGCCGAGTCCGCCGCTGTTGAGGAAGTAGGGTGTGCGCCAAGCCTCCCAGGTCGCGGCGTAGAGGGTATTCGGATCCTGCGGGTCCATCACGAGTTCGACCGCGCCGGCCTTGTCGCTTTCGTAGAGCACCTTGTTCCAGGTCTTGCCGCCATCCGTGGACTTGAAGACGCCCCGCTCCGGACTCGGGCCATATACCGGGCCGAGGGCCGCGACATAGACGATGTCCGGATTCTTGGGATCGACGACGATCCGGCTGACCGTCATCGTCTTCTCGAGGCCGACGTGAGTCCAAGTCTTCCCGGCGTCGGTGGACTTGTACACGCCATCGCCTTCGGAGATGTCGCCGCGAATCTCCCGCTCGCCGGTGCCGATGTAGATCACGTCCGGGTTGGAGTCGCTGATCCCGATCGCGCCGACCGACGAAGTCCCGAGAAAGCCGTCGGTCACACAGTTCCAGCTCTCGCCGGCATCGGTCGTCTTCCACAGCCCGCCGCCGGTCGCTCCGAAGTAGTACTCCTTCGGCCTAGTCCGCACGCCCGCGCAAGCAACGGACCGGCCACCCCGGTTCGGGCCGACGTTCTCCCAGCGCAAGTTGCTGTAATTGGCAGGATCGAATCCCTGCCCAAAGCAGACGGCGGCGAGAGCGAGGCTGAGGATGCTGGCGTAAATCTTCATGGCGAGTCCAGAGCGAAGATTAACCCAAAGCGGCGAATTTCATGAAAACTGCATCCCCGGAGGGGAGTCGGGCTTTCTCTCCCCCTCCTCTTGCGCCGATGATTGTGCGGCGGTGGAGGAGGGGTTAGGGGTGGAGGTTCCGGGAACTCACGGCAGGTTCCCAAGCCTGCCATTGCAGCGCGGTAGGCCGCGCGGACCAAAGCGCGGCGCCGCACTCCAAATCCAAAAACCTAAAATCGAAGCCCTGTCGCCGAGTTGAACGCGCCGGCTCCGCCGACGACCGGAAGGGTCACCTTCGTCGCATCCAAATCGATCGACAGCTTCGTACCCGGCTTCGGCCAGAGGGTGAAGTCGCGGTCGCTGGACAGGATCATCAGGGCGATGCGCTTGCCGGCAGGGACGATTTGGTCCTTCGGCTCCAGATCGAAGGTGAGGGAGACGAATTCGCCCGGCCTAAGCGGCTGGCCCGACTCCATCGAATGGTAGTCGCCGCCCTTCAAAGACCGCCAATTCTGGGGGTCGGCCCAGCCTCGCGTGATGAGATTCGCGTTGCCGACTGGACCGTCCGCGAACGGAAGCTGGACGAGATATACGGAGAGATTCGCAGCGGGGGCGCTGGAGGCGAGGCGGAGGGTGACGCGGACGGTGCCGGAGAAATGAACCGGAGCCGTCAGCTCCGGAGTGGCGAAGATCAGGCGGTTCGGCGACTCCTCGTCCTTCGCCAGCGAGGGAGCGCTGAAGTCGACGTCGTCGGTAAAGGTTTCGACGCCCTGCTTCCCGGCCTCCTTCTCCACCAGCAAGCCCACTTTCTCACCGTCGGCGGACGGATAGAGATCGACGGGCTTTGCCTCCGGATTCGGATAGTCGGCGTAAGGCGTCGGCTCGCCACGGCGGCCCGCGCCTTCCCGCACGATGTAGGCTTTCGGGCCATTCTCGACGCCGTTCTGCACGCCATAGAGAAAGCGCGTGAACCACTTGTTCATCAGCCAGAACGGGGGCTCGCCGCCATGCCCGCCCTGGTGGAAATACTGAATCAGGGGAACATGGCCCTTGATCGCCTCGCTGATCCGGACCGCATGCTCGGGCACGACGTTCCAGTCGTTGAAGCCATGCGCCATGAGGACCGCGCACTTTATGTTCTTGGCAAACGGAAGCAGGTCGCGCTCTGCCCAGAAGGCATTGTAATCCCCCGTCTTGCGGTCTTGGTACTTCTTGAACTCGCCGTCGCGATACAGCTTGATCGAGGTCGACCGGGTTGCGGGGTCGCCGCTGTCGATAAAGTCGAAGAGCGCGTCGACGTCCTCGCCGAGGTAGCCGCCGGGGCTCCGTACGAGGCCGTTCGAGCGGTAGTAGTGATAGTAAGAGGTGTTCGGGGAAACCGGGATGATCGCCTCGAGACCCTTCACGCCGGTCGTCGCGGCCGCGATCGGGATCGTGCCGTTATAGGAAGTCCCGGTCATACCGACCTTGCCCGTACACCAACTCGCTTTGATCTCGACGTTGCCGGTCTCGGTCGTGTAGCCCTTGGCCCGCCCGTTCAGCCAGTCGATCACGGCCTTGGGAGCGAACCGCTCGGGGATGCCGCCGACGGTCGGGCAGCCTTGCGAAAGCCCGGTACCGGGCGCTTCCGAATGCACGACCGCGAAGCCGCGCGGAACCCACTCGGCGACGAAGTCCCGCGAGATCATCGTGCGGTTGGGTTCGAAGCGAATGTCGGGATGGAAGGTGCGCGGAGGCGGGTCCGCGCCAAGCTCCTGATGCACGTTCCAATTGATGTCCCCGTCGCCGACGCCGGCAAAGTAGGGGGAGGATTCGTAGATCACGGGGACGCGCAGGCCCTCGGTCTTCGTCTGCTTCTGCCGCCAGACGTCCACGTACACGCGGTCCTTTTTGCCGTTATGGTCCGAGTCGAATTCGGTTTCGACCCACAGGTTCTCCTGAATCCAATCGCTCGGGTTCGAGAAGGCGGGCACCACCTGGGCCTGGCCGTCGGCGAACATCGGCTTGGCATGCTGGTTGTGCCCCCCGAGGGCGAAGGCGAGCACCATTATGCTTGGGAGAAGCAACATGGGTCGGATTATAAGCCAAAAGCGCGGGCGCGGCTTGAAAGTCGATCGAATAGGTGTCTCAAGCTTCATTTGTCCAGTTAATAAAGCTACCGATTCGTATCGACAGCTCCATCCCTTCCGTAGGAGCGAGGAAATCCCGGACATTCTCTCTCCATACGGTTAATGACGGTGCGCTCCGCTAGAACTTCACGATGGCGGCGACGGTCGCGGTCGCATGGGCGCGAGCTTCCAGGAGAATCAGACCTACTCGTACGCGATCACCGCGTTCAACACGAACGCAGGGGATACGAATAATAGCGAGGGCAACTTCAGCAACGAGGTCGTGGTCACGACGCTGGGCGATCTCTTCCTCGACCCGGTCACGACCGGTCCGGTGACGTTCCATTGGGAGGCCGATTCCGGCGCCCAGAACTGTCAAGTCCATGTCTTCGACCGCATCCCGTCGGTCGGGATCACGTCGATCTGGAACGCGAACACGACGAACACCCAGCTCGCCGAGACGATCGCGCCCAATTTGCCGGAGCGATCGGAAGCAGACCTTTCTCGGGTCTGGAGCCCCAAGCCATAGCAAGTCGTTCTCTCATCGAAGGGGATAAATGAGGCGTATCGCTGTGGTCGGGATGACGCCTAAGGGCCCTCCCTTTCCATGCCGGTAACATCCCCGAGCGCGAGAAAATAGCTGTAAAGCTTTCGTAAATCTGACTGTGCCCCTGAAGCGCAAGCGAGACGGTGACGCTCTATTAGTACGTTGCAAAAGATTTGGGACCTCGTCCTGGGCCGCCCGCTCGCCTCACGAGAGGAGGGCGAGCAAAGGGTGGGCATTTTCGCGGGAATCCCGATGCTGGGGCTCGATGCCTTGGCGTCGGCGGCTTATGGGCCTGAGGCGGCCCTCACGATCCTCATCCCGCTCGGCGCGGGCGGTCTCGCCTATTTCGGCCCCATCGTCCTCATCATCCTTGCTATCCTGGCGGTTCTCTACCTTTCCTATCGCCAGACGATCTCCGCATATCCCAATGGCGGAGGCTCCTATACCGTCGCACGCGAGAACTTGGGAGTGCGGGCGGGGCTTCTCGCGGCGGCAGCCCTGCTCGTCGACTATGTGCTCACGGTGGCGGTCGGCATCTCGGCGGGCGTTGGCGCGCTCGTTTCGGCCGTGCCATCGCTGCATCCCCATACGGTGCTTCTCTGCCTCGGGATTCTCGTTCTGGTCGCGCTTGTGAACCTTCGAGGCGTCCGTGAGTCAGGCGTTGCCTTTGCTCTGCCCACTTATCTCTTCGTAGCGTCGCTCGGCGGCGCGATCCTGTTCGGCATTTTCAAGGCAGTGACGTCGGGCGGGCACCCGATTCCGATCGAGTCACCGAGCGCACTCCCGCCTGCGGTAACGACCGCCAGCCTGTGGCTTCTGATGCGTTCCTTCGCCAGCGGCTGTACGGCGATGACCGGCGTCGAGGCCGTTAGCAACGGCGTGGGAGCCTTTGCCCGTCCGACCGTGAAATACGCCATTGGCACCCTGACCTGGATCGTCGCGATCCTGGCCTTGATGCTCGCCGGCATCGCCTATCTCTGCCACGCCTACGGGATCGGTGCGACCAATCCGGAGTTGGCGAGCTATCAAAGCGTAATTTCTCAACTCGTCGCCGCCGTAGCGGGGCGGGGCTGGTTCTATTACATCACGATCGGCAGCGTCCTCGCCGTCCTCGCCCTCTCGGCAAATACGGGATTCGCCGATTTTCCCCGGCTTTGCCGGCTGCTCGGCAAGGATGAGTTCCTGCCGCGAGCCTTCACCCAACGCGGGCGACGGCTGGTGTTCTCTCTCGGAATCATCATTCTCGCCCTACTGTCAGGCGCGCTACTCTTGATCTTCGGCGGTGTGACCGACCGCCTGATTCCGCTCTTCGCCGTCGGAGCGTTCCTCGCCTTCACGATGTCCCAGGCGGGCATGGTCGTGCACTGGCGGAAGGTCGGCGGAGTGAAAGCCAGGACGTCGATGCTCATCAATGGCGTCGGCGCGATATCAACGGCCATCGCGCTTTGCGTCGTGCTTGCGGCGAAGTTCACGGAAGGGGCATGGATCACAATCCTGCTCATTCCCTTTTTCGTAATCGTATTCCAAGCCGTCAACCGCCATTACCGGCAGGTCGCGCGTGAGACCTCGTGCCGTAGGCCGATCCAGGTCGACGCGCAGCCCCCTCTCGTCCTCGTTCCGATCAAGAGCTGGAATACGATCGCCGAGAAGGCGGTCCGCTTTGCGATGGGGCTTTCTCCCGACGTCATCGCCGCCCACGTCGGTGTCACCGAGCAGGAAATCTACGAGCTCAAGCGCGACTGGGAGCGCTTCGTCGTCGGTCCGCTTCAGGATGCCGGGCACAAGCCGCCCAAGCTCATCGCCGTATCGTCACCCTTCAGAAGGCTCTTCACTCCGTTAATCGGTCTCGTTCGCGATCTGGAGGAGCAGCATCCTGGCCGCCAAATCGCCGTCATCATTCCCGAGCTAGTCGAAACCAGATGGTGGCAGCACATTCTCCACAATCAGCGTGCGGCCGGCCTGAAAGCGGCGCTGCTGTTTCGTGGAGACAAGAACATCGTCGTGATCAACGTGCCTTGGTATCTGGGCGAAGGTTAAGGCCGAGCCCCCCTCAGTCGTGCTCCAACATCCTCTCGGCCGAATATTCCGTAGTGTGTCTAGGTCGGCGCCCTGCCGCATAGTGCGTCACGATCGATTCAGCGAGCGGTAACCCAATATCTTTCGTTGCAGTTTCGTTGATTCTCCAGCCTACGGGCGCTTGCTCTTGCGGGTGCTCTTCTTCCTCGTTGGACTCATGTATGGCTGCTCCTGCCATGCCTCGGGTTCCCGTCTTGGGGCTGACTTGCCGAGCGGCTTCATCTTTCTAAACTTGTCGTTCGCCATCGTATTTCTCATCAAAATAATACGTGGAGCACATTCCCCGGAACTGGTCCTTGAGGGATTCCTGACGGATAAGAGGGGCTTTCTGATAAAAGCTAGAGACTCAGAAATCTGCGTCCGCTCAGTTCGCCTCGGCGGCGGCCTTTTCCAGTTCGGCGAGTCGAATACGCATCTCCTTGATCTCTTCATTTCCCACCCTTTCGGCGGCGCCCGCGACGATGCGTCTACCTCGCTCAGCCAGCACTTCTCGCGTAGAGCGCTCGGGGACGGTGGCCCCGATATCGCCGAGAGCGCGGAGTAGCCTGAGGCTTACCGCGACATCGCCCTTCGCGTACATCCGAATCTGCTCGAACGCAGAATCGACCAGCCGTTCGAGGCCAAGCCAGGGAACGGCAACGCGTAGGACCCCAGGGGGATCGTAGAGGCCATCTTCTATCGGCTCGCGGCCGGCGAAGCAGATCAGTATCCGGCAGAGTTGATCCACGCAGCTCACCGCGGTTGTAGGGTCATTGACGGCCGGCGAAATCGCTTTGAGGGCTATATCGACGATCTGGAGGATTCCGAACTCGACGTCTTGCTGGAGAGTACGCGTGGGGCCAATGTCGAAGGCCGACCGCAATTCGGTCTCCAGTTCAGGCGTCAGCTTATGAGCTTTCGTGACTGTCAAAAGCGTAACGCCGGCAGGCACGAAATGCCCGACACGTCGCACTACGTGAATTGCAAAGCGATGGCTCTTGGCCAGCGCGAGTAGCCGGTTGGTGTCGACGTACCGGACGTAGCCTGAGATGTCGCTAGCCAACGGGGTTCCGTCTCCCCTGGCATGCGGCGCCTCGAGGATGCTCAACCGCGAATGGGAGGCAGGATTGGGCATCATCTCCCGGATCATCTCTTCGGTCTCCATTGCGATCCGATCGACGATGTGGTTCACGCTGATTGCCTGAGAGATGTGGTGGATGAAGAAAAGCAGCCAGGCAACGCACATGAGAGCGAGGAACATAGCCCCGACGACCGTCAACACCGGCTCGAATCGCTGCGGATAGGTATGAGCCGCAGGTAGCGCGGCGATGCAATAAGTGAACGTCCCGAGGAATATGCCGAGAGTCCATTGAGTAACGCGATCCTTGGCGAAGCTAACAATGATGCGAGGCGAGAATTGCATCGACGCCAGCGTCAAGGTCATCAGGAGGATGGCAAAAACGATTGAAACGACGGTCATGACCGAGGTCGCGATACCGCCAAGGATCACCTGGGCAACCTGGGAGTCGGAATGAGAAGGGAAGAGCCACCTTGGCACCCCGGCGCTGAGGGAAGGAATCGACTCTTCCAAAAAGGAGAGCATCGCGCCAACGAACCCTAATGCCAGCGTAATGATCAGTGGGCGGACCAGGAAGCCGCCACGCAGGTTGTACATGATGTGGCGGATAAACAACGGAAAGCGCTTGAGCATCGAATCACGTCATGGCTGCGGGCGAACGGCGGTTGCTTTGGCACATGCCAAGCGGCGTCGATCACACTAGATCATCTTAGACCACGGCTTGGTCTCCGCGCAGGAACGACCCTTTTGCCGAAATGTCAAGGGGCCGAGGCAAGCCATCTACGCTGGGTTCCCAAATACCGGCGGAGACAAGAGTTGGGACGACTACGCAAAGCGAGAGCCGTCGAAACGGGCGCCGCTACGTTCTGCGCTATCGTCATTGGCACGGCATTGCTCATTGTTGGCCTCGATTGCGGAGCATCTCAGAATAGCGTGCTGGAAGTCGCACAGGTCGCTTGCAAGATTGCCTAAGGGCGGCGGCTAAAACGCCGCCGCCTAGGCTACTTAGACCGCTTCTGAGAGCCTTTCTTCTTCACTGGATAGTGGCTCGAAGACTGCCCATTGGTTACCGGTCTCTTTGCGGCAGTTTCAGATGCCGCTTTCTTCAATTTGCTGTTTGCCATTTTCTTATCTCCTACCGTGGGACCGGATTGGCCCCCAGAACGAAGATCGTCCTGGGGACTGTCGCACGGTCATCTTGGGGAGTGGCTAATGAGCCAATGGCGCGCCTAATTAGCTGGGTGGCACCTAGGTTATGCGAGAGCTAGTTCGCCGGAGGAGGGTAGATCAGAGGGCCAGCCATTTTCTTAGAAATTCATCATCGCGGTCAGTGCCGCGCATACGACGCTTGGTAAGATTAAACCCAATTCATTAGCGCCCCCAGAGGCTTTGTCAACAATATGAACGAAATCTTGATATGCGAAACCCATAGGCCTTAAGGGCACTGTCAAAGCGGTCACGCCATAAGCACTGACAGGCCTACCTTCTCTGACTCGGCCTCGACGATTGCCCTGAGGTGGCCAGCCCTTAGCCCGGTCCGGCCGCCGGGCCGGAGGGCGACGGCCTCTCAAAGAACCAGCACCAGAGGTCGGCCGTCAGGAGGCCCAGGAGAACCATGCAGAATTCCTGCGGTTGGAAGCCGTAAGCCCTCACCACGGAACTCCAGAATTGAATCCCGAAAAGAGCGCTTGATAGCAGGCTAATCAGGTAAGTGAGCCGCCTGCCAATAGCACGCCAAGATGCCGCAACGCTTCCGAGGGCAGCGCACGCCACAAGCGAGGAAATCAGTGCTGCCGCGACATTCGCGACATTCGCGAAAACCAACATCCCTACAATGGCGATCAGCAGAGACGCCTGGAGCCCCGCCCGAAAGCGGGCGATATCAGGCGGAAAATCGGGAGGCTTCTGGATCAAGGTCGCGACTCCAAGGGGTTCTTAGCTCGCAGCTATTCGAGCAAATAGCGCTCAAGATTATTGCGAAAGTCGCCACCGCAACCGGGGCTTACGTACGGGTTCTCCTGCAACGCTGAGGTTTCCCTTCTGCGATTGGTATTCCGAGCGACTTCGTCCTTCTGAACACATCGTTCGCCATCATGTCTTTGCTTGAACGAACGGACTCGGGGCCGCGCCGGGAGCTGGCTTTAACGAGGGCTCCCGGCGCGGGACGACACGTAGAGTGTCAGAACTTGACGATGGCGGCGACGGTCGCCGTCGTTCGCTCCTTCTTCGCGCCGCTGTCGCTGTCGAAGAACGTCCGGCTGGCGATGTCGTGCCGCAGCTCGAAGCGGATCGTCGCGTTCTTGCTTGCGATCCAGTCGTACGTTCCGGTGAGCGAGTTGAAAGTGACGGGAACGCCGGCGCGCAGGCCGTCGCTATCCTCCATCCGCTCCAGTCGCACACCAAGCCACCGGTTGTCCGAAAGCTGGTGATGGAGATAGAGGACCTCTCCGTTCCAATTCCCGCCGTTCGTCGTGCCCACCGAGGAGGCATAGTCGACGTTGAACGCGAGCTTCGTCTTCTTGGTCAATTGGCGGGCGGCGATGAAGTCGATCAGATGCACGGTCGCGGTCCCGGGATTCGGGAAGCCGATCCCGCCGTAGGAGCCGGCGTCGTTCGCCGTCGTCGAGCCCTCTTTGCCATAGTGGTTCTGGAGCGTAAACGAGGTATCGCCGTCGGGTGCGTAGCTGAGGGCCGCGCCGACGCTCTTCCCGCCGTTGCCGTCCTCGACTTCGTTCCAGCCCTGAACGAGGAAGAGGGAGACCGTAAGCTTGTCGGTCGGCTTCCCGCTGACGCGCAGGCCGGTCTCGTAAGTCGGCTCGGAGTAGGCCCAGTTGAACGAGCGGCCATATTCCTCCTGGCTCCGGTTGTCGATGCCTTCGTAGCCGATCCAGGTATCGAACTTTCCGAAATCGACCGTAACCCCGCCCTTGCCCGGCGCGGCGTACGTGACGTAGCCCTGCCGCACGTAGCGGTACTTGTTCCGCCCACCCGGCTCGGCGAGATGGATAATCTCCGGGCCGCGGCCGCCGTAGAGGTCGAGGGTGAAGCCGACGGGCTCCTTGGCGGAGGTCGGGCGGCTGATGTCGAGCTCGACGAAGGCGATATTCGGGCGCTGGTGGGCGATATCGAAGCCG
Organism: Fimbriimonadaceae bacterium; assembly: GCA_035545155.1. GTDB lineage: Bacteria > Armatimonadota > Fimbriimonadia > Fimbriimonadales > Fimbriimonadaceae > JAEVZK01. The sequence continues at coordinate 43,143 of DASZYX010000008.1, forward strand.
CGTCCGTTGACGCTGTCTCCGCTCGCCGGGCGGCCGAAATCGTATTGGTAGTAGCCGTCGAGGTACCCGGAGATATCGAGATTCCACTTCTTGGCGAAATCCTGAGCTCCGGCAAGGCCGAGGCACGAGGCGATCGTCGCGACACTGATCACAGCTTTGTTCATTGTTTTTTCCAGCTTTCCTGGGGCACGGACTCCAGTCCGCGCCCCCTGCCGACTCAGTCGGCTGCGATTAAGGCGGTCTAAGACCGCCGCCGGGATACGGATTTCAATCCGCGCTCCCAAGATGGTCCAAGGCCAGGTTCAGCTTCAAAACGTTCACATGGGCGTCGCCGAACAGGCCGGCGAAGGAGCCGGACGTGTTGTCGGCGATCAGCTTCTTCACCCGATCGAGAGGCAGGTGGCGGGCCTTCGCCACGCGCGCAGCCTGGATTTCGGCGTTGGCCGGGCTGATGTCGGGATCGAGCCCGCTGCCCGAGCGGGTGACCGCGTCGGCGGGCACCGGAGCGTCGGCGGCGAGGCCGTTCTCGTCTCGGTAAGCCTTGGCGAGATCGACGATCCCGTCGAAATTACTGGGATCGTCCTTCCCGTCGGCGGTCTTCTTATGGATGCCGTTGATGAGCTTATCGCTCGTCGGGCCGAGGTTCGTGCCGCTTGAGTTGGCGGCGTCATAGCCGCTGCCGGCTGCCGATGGCCGCGGGTGGAAATACTCCGGCTTGGCGAAGTTCTGCCCGATCAGCTCGGAGCCGATCACCTCGCCCTTCGCGTTCTTGATCAGGCTCCCATTGGCCTGATAGGGGAACGCGGCCTGCGAGATCGCCCAGATGACCACCGGAAAGATCAGGCCGGTCACGACGATGAATAAGAGAGTCAGAACGATTGCGGGGCGAAGGTGGGACATTTTAGTGTTTAGTGTTTAGGCGTTGGGATGTCAGGGTGTTGGAGTCCCCTCCTCTTGCGGCGATGATGGTGCGCCGGAGGTGGAGCGGGTTGGGGATGGAGATTCCGAAAACTCTCGGTTTGCGCCTTCTTCCCTTGAGAGGCTGCGGCATGAAAGTGGGTTGGGCTCCGGTTGCCCCCTCACCTCTGTTCTCCTTCGCTACGCGACGGTTCACAGACCCTCTCCCCCGGAGGGGAGAGGGGGCCACAAGCGACAAGCCGCAAGCGACAAGCCACATCTTTATGCCAGCCTCAGCGCGACGAGCAGCTTGTCGATCAGCCAGATCGCAGGGAACGGGGCGATGATGCCGCCGATGCCATAGATCAGCAGATTCCGCCGGAGGATCGCCTTCGCGTTCATCGGCCGGTAGCCGACGCCGCGCAGGGAGAGAGGAATCAGGGCGATGATGATGAGGGCGTTGAAGATCACCGCCGCAAGGATCGCCGATTCCGGGTGCTCGAGCCGCATGAAGTTCAGCTTGCCGAGCTCCGGATAGGTGATGAAGAACATGGCCGGGATGATCGCGAAGTACTTCGCGACGTCGTTGGCGATGCTGAAGGTGGTCAGAGCGCCGCGGGTCATCAGCATCTGCTTGCCGATCTCCACGACCTCGATGAGCTTGGTCGGGTTGGAGTCGAGGTCTACCATGTTGCCGGCCTCTTTCGCAGCCTGAGTTCCGGTGTTCATAGCGACCCCGACGTCAGCCTGGGCCAGCGCGGGAGCGTCGTTGGTCCCGTCGCCGGTCATGGCCACAAGCCTCCCTCCGGCTTGCTCTTTGCGGATGTAAGCCAGCTTCATCTCGGGTGTCGCCTCGGCCAGGAAATCGTCGACGCCGGCTTCGGCCGCGATCGACGCGGCGGTGAGGGGATTATCGCCGGTGATCATCACCGTCTTGATCCCCATGTCGCGGAGCTGGCCGAAGCGCTGCTTCATGCCGCCCTTGACGATGTCCTTGAGCTGGACGACGCCGAGGACGCGCGCGCCTTCCGCCACGACGAGCGGCGTGCCGCCCTCGCGGGAGATCTTCTCGACGAGCGTCTGGACGTCCGGCGGATAATGCCCGCCTTTTTCCTCGACGAACTTGCGGACGCTGTCGGCCGCGCCCTTTCGAATCGAGCGGCCGTCGTGGTCGATGCCGCTCATGCGGGTCTGGGCGGTGAATTCCACGAAGTGGGCGTCGTGCAGCTCGTGGATCTCACGTCCGCGGATGCCGTATTTCTCCTTGGCGAGGACGACGATGCTGCGCCCTTCCGGCGTCTCGTCGGCGAGGGAGGCGAGCTGGGCCGTATCGGCAAGCTCCTGGTCCTTCACTCCCGGCGCGGGATGGAAGGCGGTCGCCTGCCGGTTGCCGAGGGTGATCGTGCCCGTTTTGTCCAGCAAAAGGGTGTTCACGTCGCCGGCCGCTTCGACGGCTTTGCCGCTCATCGCGAGCACGTTGTGCTGCATGACACGGTCCATGCCCGCGATGCCGATGGCGCTGAGAAGGCCCCCGATGGTGGTCGGGATGAGGCACACGAGGAGCGCCACGAGAATCGTAATCGAAGGCACGTTGTTCGTATCCCCGGCCGCGTACTTGGCGAAGGGCAGCAACGTGACGGTGGCGAGGAGGAAGACGACGGTGAGGCCGCTCAGAAGGATGCTGAGGGCGATCTCGTTCGGCGTCTTCTGGCGCTGAGCGCCCTCGACGAGGGCGATCATGCGGTCGAGGAAGCTCTCGCCGGGATTCTGGGTGACCCGCACGACGATCCGGTCGGAAAGCACCTTCGTGCCGCCGGTGACGGCGCTTCGATCGCCGCCACTCTCGCGGATGACGGGAGCCGATTCGCCGGTAATCGCGGATTCGTCGACGCTCGCGATGCCTTCGACGATCTCGCCGTCGGCGGCGATGATATCTCCCGCCTCGCATACGAAGAGGTCGCCCTTCTTCAAGGAGGGCGCCGAGACGCTTTGCTCCTTTCCATCGACCAGAAGGCGGGCGATGGTGTCTGTCTTCGTCTTCCGAAGCGCATCCGCCTGGGCTTTGCCGCGACCTTCCGCCATGGCCTCGGCGAAGTTGGCGAACAGGACTGTGAACCAGAGCCAAAGGCTGACCTGGCCGACGAACAAGGCGTCTTTCGAGCCGGAGATTAGATCGCGGACGAAGAAGAAGGTCGTCATCGCGCTTCCAATCTCGACCACGAACATGACCGGGTTCTTGGCCACGAGGCGCGGATCGAGCTTTACGAAGGCATCCTTGACGGCCCGCTTGACGATCGAGGGTTCGAAAAGCGATCTTGGGGCATTCCTCGGCCGGTGGCCGTCGCCCCGCGAAGGCGTTTTGGGTTGTGGTTTGGTTTGGATTGCCATTGGTGTTACTGCGTCTTCAGTCCCTGCATCTGGAAATGCTCGACGATCGGGCCCAGAGCAAGGCCCGGGAAGTACGTGAGGGCGCCCACGATCAGAACCACGCCGACGAGCAGCCACGTGAAGGTCGCGTTGTCCGTCGGGAAGGTGCCCGAAGACATTGGCGTCGCCTTCTTCCGGGCCAGGCTGCCCGCGATGCCGAGCAGCGGAATGATCATGAGGAACCGGCCGATCAGCATCGCGAAGCCGCCCGCCGTGTTGTAGATCGGCGTGTTGCCCGTGATGCCGGCAAAAGCGGAGCCGTTGTTGCCGGTCTGCGAGGCGAACATATAGAAGACCTCGCTGAAGCCGTGCGGACCGGAGTTGTTGAAGTTGCCGGTGGTCGGGCCGTAAGCCGTGTCGCTCCCGCCAGCGTACGCCGAGCCGGAGAACGTATTCACCGACGCGTACGGACCGTCTTTCGGCAATTGCAAAGTGCTGCCGAAGGCGGTGAAGACGAGTACGTCGGCGGCCAGGATCAGCACGGCGAGCATCGCCATCTGCACCTCGAACTTCTCGATCTTCTTGCCGACGTATTCTGGCGTCCGCCCGACCATCAGACCGGCGATGAAGACGGCGAGGATCGCGAACATCAGCATGCCGTACAGCCCGGCTCCGACTCCGCCGAAGACGACCTCGCCGGTGAGGAGGTTGAACAGCGGCACGAGCCCGCCGATCGGCGTGTAGCTATCGTGCATCGAGTTCACGGCTCCGCAGGAGGCGCCCGTCGTGACGGTGGCGAACAGGGTCGAGGAGCCGATGCCAAAGCGCACCTCCTTGCCCTCCATATTCCCACCCGGCTGGGTTGCGGTCTGAGCGGTCATGACGTGGGCTTTGTCAAGATGAGGCGTGCCCGCCTGCTCGGCGACATTGCAAACGAACGCGCCGGATAGGAACATCACACTCATCGCGGCGAAGATCGCCCAGCCCTGCCGCACGTTCCCAACCATCTTGCCGAACGTATAAGTGAGTCCGGCCGGGATCGCGAAGATCAGGATGAGGGTGAAGAAGTTGCTGAACGGCGTCGGATTTTCGAAAGGATGCGCCGAGTTGGCGTTGAAAAAGCCGCCGCCGTTCGTTCCAAGCTGCTTGATGATCTCTTGGGAGGCGACGGGCCCCTGTGCGATGGTCTGGCTCGCTCCCTCCAGCGTGTGCGCGGCCGTGTAGGCGTTGAAGTTCTGAGGGACGCCCTGCCAGACGAAAATGAGCGCGCCGACGAGGCAGATCGGAAGCAGCACATAAACCGTGCAGCGAACGACGTCCGCCCAGAAATTGCCGATGCCGTTCGCGCTCTTGCGCGCAAAGCCGCGAATCACCGCGATCGCGATCGCAATGCCGACGGCTGCCGACATCCAGTTATGGATCGCCAGCGCGACCATGTTCGAGAAATAGGAAAGCGCGATCTCCGGCGAATAGTTCTGCCAGTTCGTGTTCGTCGTGAAGGAAGCCGCCGTGTTAAAGGCCAGATGGGCGGAAGCCTGAGCGCCGCCGAAGTGCTGCGGATTGAGGGGCAGGATGCCCTGCATCCGGAGCAGCACGTAGGTGACGAGCATGCCCGCCGCCGAGAAGAGCAGCATGGCGATGGCGTAGCTCGTCCACTTCATGTCCTGCCCGGGATCGATGCCGAGCAACCGGTAGGCGCCGCGCTCCATCCACCCGAACGGGCGATGCAGCCAAGTCCGCTCGCCCTCGAAGACCTTGGCCAAGTAAAGGCCCATGGGCTTCGCCAGCAGCAAGATGACGACGAAGTAGACGAGTATCTGAAGAGTTCCGCTAGTAGTCACGGCTTAAAACTTCTCCGGCTTTAAAAGCGCGTAGATGAGATAGACTAGGACCAGTAGACAAACGATGGTCGTCCAAAGGTAGTCACTCATGGTCGCCTCCTCGGAGCTTTTCGCAGCCTCTCACATAGGAGATCGCGACGCCGAAGAAGGCGAGCGTTAGAATAATAAAGATCAAGTCACCCAAGGAGTTTTCCCTCCGGTTGGCGTTCGGTCTTGGGGCCCTCATCAAATTTGACCCGGGCGCGAGGGACGTAGTTTCTTATGGTTTCACGCTCGTGACGAAGCCCGGCCCACGCCTTCATTAAAATGAGAAGGCCGACGAACCCAAGATAGAGGCAGATCGTGTACATGGCGCTTTACCGGTTTAGTAAACGCCGGAAGGCGGTCAGGGACGCGTAAAGGCCGGGAGCCGGCCCGTCAAGAATTCGTCAATGTCATGCGAGAAAGCCTCGTTGTGGCTTGGACGTTCACGTCCGAGAAAACCCGTTTACCTGCCGACCTATTCAACCTGGAGACAGCCGACCCTAGAGCTTGACGGTCTGCCGAGAGAGCGAAGGCCACCGGTCGCTGGGCATACTGGGGGCGATGCTGCTCCAAACCGCTTGTCCGGCTGCCAAGCTCGACGCCCAGGACGTCGTCTGGACCACGCCGTCCGCCGACGCGGCCGGCTCGATGCCGATCGGGAACGGGGAGGTCGTCCTCAATGTCTGGGTCGAGGAGAAGACCGGCGACCTCCTCTTCTACATCGCCCGCACGGACGCGCTGAGCGAGATTAGCCGCTACCTGAAGCTCGGCCGGATCCGCGTCCACTTCCAACCGAACGTGCTGAGCGGCAAGGATTTCCGGCAGCATCTCCACCTCCACGACGGCACGATCGAGATCAGCGGGGGTGGGGCCGACTTCACGCTCTTCGTCGATTCCGGTGCGAACGTGATCCACTTGCTCGGCACGTCCGCAAAGCCGCTGGCCGTGGATGCGAAGATCGAGTCCTGGCGCAATCGGGCCCGGACATTGCCTCTCGAAGAGAAGGGCTCGGCCTGGTCGGTGCACGACGCTCCTTTCCCGTTGGTCGAGTCGCCCGACATCTTCGTCGACGACGATTACTCGACTTGGTACCACCGCAACGAGAGCAGTGTCGTGCCGAAACTTTGGGCGAACCAGAGCCTGACCGGGCTCAAGGGAACCTTCGATCCCTTGATCCACCGCACTTTTGGGGGCATGTTCCAGGGCCAGGGGTTCAAGGCCCATCCCGATGGCGTCCAGTCGATCCGTCCGCTCACGCGGTTCGATCTGAAGATCGCGACGGAGTCTGCTCAAACGGCGAGTTTCGAGGACTGGCGCGCGCTCCTGCGCAAAGAGTCCGCCAAATCCGGCGCGAACGCGCTGACGCGCACGAAGGCCTGGTGGCATGCCTTTTGGGATCGCTCCTGGGTTTTCGTGAAGGGGGATGGCGGTGGAGAGCCGGTCCCGACCAACAAGCTGCCCTTGCTAAAGGGTAGGGATCAGAATGGCGAGAACGTTTTTCAAGGCGAGATCGAGGATTGGCAATGGATCGCCCACCAGGAACATCCCCGCAGCGACAACCCGGTCGACGTGAGCTTTCCTTTGGGCTTCTCCCTCAGCGCCCAAATCACGCCTCGCCAACTCAAGCCGGGCCGGATTTTCGACAAGATGACGCCCGGCGGCAACGACGGCTTCATCTTCGATACCCACCCTGGCGATGCCTTGCGCCTCATCGTCGGCAATCTCACCCTGACCACCGAGCACTGCCTGAAGGCCGGAGCGAGCTATCGTGTGGCGGCTGTCTACGATCCGAGGTCCGGCGAGGCCGCGATCTACCGGGACGGCGAGCGGGTCGCCTGGCACGAGCCGGAGGAGGGCTCGCCGGTGACGCGCGGCTACACGCTCCAGCGCTACGTCCAGGCGTGTCAGGGGCGCGGGGCTTATCCGATCAAGTTCAACGGCGGCTTTTACACGGTCGAGCCGAAGGCGATGGGCAAGCCGTTCGACCCCGACTTCCGGAACTGGGGCGATTCGCATTGGTGGCAGAACGTGCGCCACATGTACCACCCGATGCTGGAGCAGGGCGATTTCGAGATGATGGACCCGCTGTTCCGCATGTACGAATCGGTCGTGCCCTTGGCGGAGAGCCGCACGAAGCTGTACCACCAATGCGAGGGCGTCTATTTCCCGGAGACGATGACGATCTTCGGCACCTATTCAGGCGGCGACTACGGATGGGATCGCACCGGGCATAAGCCCGAGGACGTCCTCTGCCCCTGGTGGCAATACGCTTGGAACCAAGGGCCGGAGTTGGTCGCGCTAATGCTCGACCGCTGGGATTACACGCGCGACCCCGCTTTCCTGAAGAAGCAGGTTCTGCCGATGGCGGCGGAGGTCCTGAAGTATTTCGACACCCGGTTCAAGCGGGACGCCCAGGGAAAGATCGTACTCGATCCGACCCAGGTCGTCGAGACTTATTGGCAGGGCGTGGTGAACGACATGCCCTCGACGGCTGGGCTCATCGCCATTACTTCGCGGCTCTGCGCCCTGCCTTCCAGCTTGGTTTCGCCGGGGCAACGGACCTTCTTCGCCCGCATGAAAGCGGCCTGCCCGGACCTGCCGATAGAGGAGAAGCACGGACACCGGGAGCTGGCGCCCGCCCAGAAGTACGTCGACAAAACCACGAACGTCGAGAACGGCCAGCTTTACGCGGTCTGGCCGTTTCAGGTCGTCACCATCGGCCATCCGACCCTGCTCGCCGAGGCGAAGGCCGCCTATGCCGACCGTCTGAACCACCTCGACGTGGGCTGGGGCTACGACGGCAACGTGGCGGCTCTGCTTGGGATGACCGACGAGGCCGCGCGGATTCTGAAGGTGAAGTGCCGCAACTCCCACGCGGGCTACCGCTGGCCCGCCACCTGGGGGCCGAACTTCGACTGGCTGCCCGATCAAAACCATGGCGGCAACCTGCTGAACACCGCGAACCTGATGCTCCTGCAATCGGAGCCGCTGGAGGAAGGCGGCGCGATCCGGCTTCTCCCGGCCTGGCCGAAGAACTGGGACGTGGATTTCAAGCTCCATGCGGCTGGGAACACGACGGTTCACTGCCGGACGCAAGGCGGCAAAATCGTGGAGTTGGAGGTGACGCCGGCATCGCGGCGGAAAGATGTCGTCATGCCGCCCGGCTGGTAGGCTCAGCCCCCCGCCACGGGCGGGATGAAGACGACGGTCTCGCCGCCCGCAAGCTCGGTATCGAGCGGGCGGAAGGACAGGTCGATGCTTGCCCGTACGAGGGACGCAGGCAAGGTGAAGCCGTGCCGCGCCGCGAGTTCGGCGTAGAGCTCGCCGGCGGTTCGGGCCGAAGTTTCGACCGTCTCCTCGCCAAGCCCGCGCCCTTCGCGGAAGACCGCGTAATACTGCACGATGATCTTCTTCATAGTTCCCGGATGCAGGGGTTAAAAACCCCTGCGACACACGGGTTGCAAACCCGTGCCACGTTTTACCACTCGATCGGCGTCACCTCGACCTTGTCGCCGGTTCGCAAACGCTCGGCTTCCCGAGGGAAGTGGACGAGGCAATTCGCCGCGGCCAGCGCGGCGAGCTGGTGCGAGCCCTGGGCGCCGGCCTCCCGCGCCTGACCGTCGGCCAAAACCCCGCGCAAAAACTCCATCCGCCCTCCCTTCTTATGGGATTCTCCCTCGAATCGAGCTTGAATCGGCGAAGACCATTCGTCGATCCGCCCCGACAACTTGAGCAAGGCGGGACGGACGAAGAGATAGAAGGTAACGAGCGCGGAAACCGGATTGCCCGGCAGCCCGAACACGAGCGACCGCCCCCAGGTCCCGAAATAGACCGGCTTGCCCGGCTTGATCGCGACCTGCCAGAAGCGCTGCTCGACCCCACAAGCTGCGAACGCCTCCTTAAGAAAGTCGTATTCCCCGACGGAGACGCCGCCGCAGGTCAGGACCACATCCGAGTCCTGGAGGATTGCGGGAAGCAGGAATTTGAGCTGCTCCAAGTCGTCCCCGACGTGCAGGGTGCGCGTTACTCCGGATAGCGGCTCCAACGCCGCCGAGAGCGCGCCCTCGTTCGAATTGTAAATCTGCCCCGGGCCAAGCTCCTCGCCGGGAGGCACGAGCTCGTTCCCCGTCGTCAGGATGGTCACGCGGGGCCGCCAAAGCGTCTTCACGGTCAGATGCCCCCCACTGATGGCGAGGCCGATCGAGGCCGGATTCAGTATCTCGCCCTTCTTCAGAAGCAGTTGCCCGGCCGCGAAATCCGATCCAGCCGGCCGAATGTGGTCGCCGCGATGGGAAGTCTCCAGAAAGCGCACCGCCCCATCCTTTTCGCGGCAATCCTCCTGCATCCCGACGGCGGCGATCCCAGAGGGGATCGGGGCGCCGGTGAAGATGCGGACGGCATGGCCGGGCGGCACGGAGAGTAGTCCATCGTCTCCGGCCTTGACTTCGCCGCATAGCCGAAGCTCTCCCGCCTCCAGGTCCTCGAGCCGGCGGCCGTAACCGTCCACCGCAGAATTATCGAAGGGCGGCGAGGCACACTTGGCGTACAAGTCTTCGGCGAGCGCGTAGCCGCCGGCGTGACTGGGCCTCCGCGAGACCGCGTCGAGCGGGTGGCAGAGAGAATCGACGATGCGGATCGCCTCTTCGTAGGAGATCATTTGTCGACGAAGACTCCGACTTGGCTCTCGGCGGGGGTCGGAGCTTTGCCTGTCCAGTTCGCCATCGAAACCATGTTCTTCGCCCAGGTCGCGGCGGCCGGATAGGTATCCGTGCCCGCGCCAAGGTCCATGAAGACGCCGAGGCAGAGCCCCCGCTCGCGCAGGGTTCCCGCCGCGGCCTCCGCCGCCTTCCCCAGCGTGATCCCGCTCGAATCGTACTTGTCGTTTCCGGCGAAGTCGACGAAGACGCCCATCCCGTTCGCGTTCCCTGCGCCGAGGCTCAGGTTCGGGGCCTTGTACGTATCGTCTCCCGCGTGGTCGAGGAGCATGCCGATCGAAAAGTCGTGGCCGGCTCCCTGGGCCATATTCATCGTCGCGACGTAGCCGTCCGCGCCCTGCTGGTCCTCGAGGTATCCGATTGCGAAGTGCGCCGCCGCCCCCTGGACGTACCACATACCGTTATACAGATCGTTCCCGGCGTCGTCCCAAAGGGCTCCGACCCCCATCCAGTAGCCGACGCCCTGGCCAAAGACGGCCGAGCTGTAGATGTCGTTCCCCGCTTGGTCGTAGAGGATGCCGACGCCGCCCGCCAACGACTCGCCCTCTAAATAGTCGGCCCGCCGCCCGTTCCCCGCGCCTTGGGCCATGCTCACATTGTGCTGGGCGCTTTGAGGCGAGGGGAAGTCGATGACCTGGTCTTCCGCGACGTATTGATCGTCCCCGGAACGGTCCACCAGGTAGCCGACCCCGCCGGTTTGGCCGCATCCTTGAACCTGGATGAAGCCGCGATAGACGTCCTTCCCGGCGTCGTCCTCGAGGATGCCCGCGCCGAACATGCCGAAACCTTCCGAGTCCTGGTAGGCGTCGTACTGGTCGTCGCCGCCCTTGTCGAGCAGGACGCCGACCCCGAGCCGGGCCGAGCCGAGGCCGGGCCGGTGGGTCCGGTAGAGATCGTCGCCCTGCGAGTCGATGAGGACCGAATATCCGAAGAGCGCGCCGCCCGGTCCGGGGAGATTTCCTCCGCCCTTTCGCCCGTCCCATTTGTTCACCGGCGTCGTCAGCAGGGCCTCGTCGCTCGCGTACTTGTCGTTGCCAGCGGTGTCGATAACGATGCTGCACCAATTGGTGACGCTGTTGTTGCAGGGGCAATTGACGTAGGTGTCGCTGCCGCCGGTGTCGAAGAGGAGAAAGGTGTCGGGGTCGTTATGGCGGTCGTCGGAGCCTCCGCAGAGCTCCAGGATTCCCCAAACCGTGCGAATCCGGTAGTCATACTTCGCGGTGGGCGGGACCTTGCTGAGCAGAGCCTCCGCCTCCTGGCAGGCGAGGAGCAGATCATGGGCTCCTGCCGCCATGTAGTTCGTGCGGAAGCGGCGATAGATTCGCAGCTCGGCGTCTGCGCCCTCGACGTCGTTCTCGTCGGCGGTGCCCTTCGCGATGGTCTTGAAGGCGGAGCCGGCGTCGTCGAGGTCGCTCAGGGCGAGGTTGCGGTAAGTCCGGGCTTGCAGCGCGACGTTGAGGACGATAGCGGCCGCATGCTGGACCTCGGGCGGGACGTTCTCGATCTTCGGCGGCTTTGCCCGGATCACGCCGCCGTGAAACATCCGGTCAAGGATGTTCGCGAGGGCATCCGGCTTGGCAGCTTCCTGGTCGAAGGCCGCGATAGGATTGCCGATCAGCGTACGCCGAGTCCCGAATCCGGCGAGGCGGGCCGTCGCGTTAAGCGAATCGCTCGGCTTGCCCGTGTACGACGCGAGTTCGCGCCGTGCGGCGTCCATAACAAAGGGCAATCGCCACGGATCGGAAACGCCGGCCTCATAAAGCGGCGTAGCGTATTTGCCGGCCCGGAAAAGCCCCAGCAACATGGGATCGAATCGAGCAGTTTTCGTGGAAAGGCCGATGTTGGCAAGAGCGGCGTCGAATTCCGCGTCTAAACTGACAGGCGGAGTCTGCGCTCCAGCCACTATGGCCAGAACACAACTTAGAGCGGTAATCATGCTTTTCGCGCTCCTCCTCGGGGCGTGTCTCACTTTGGCCCAGGAGCCTCAAGTAGCGCAAGCGCCGCCCCCCATCCAGTTCCCGGAGTGGAAGGAAGTCGACCGAACCGCGACCGCGATCGAGTACACGGTCAGCTTTCCGAGCGCGATGGAGACGCCGTACCCCGCGAATAATACGGTCCCTCTTCGCATCCTCGTACCCGTCGGCGCGACCGGCCCGGTTCCCGCCGTCATCGTCCTCCACTATTGGGGAACGCGGGACCTCAAGGTCGAGCGGGCTCTCGGGGCGGAGTTGAACCGCCACGGGATCGCGGCCGTCCTGATGACGCTGCCGTACCACCTGACCCGGACCCCGCCCGGCTACGTTTCCGGCGAACTCGCTCTGGAGCCCGATCCGGATTTGATCGTCCAGAACCTCGTGCAGTCGGTTTGGGACGTGCGGCGCACGATCGATTGGATCGCTTCCCGCCCGGAGTTCGATTCCTCTCGCATGGGCATCGCCGGATCGAGCCTCGGCGCGGTGGTTGCGACTCTCGCCTACGGGATCGATTCGCGGCTTTCCGCCGCTACCTTCGTGCTCGGCGGCGTCGATCTCGCGCATATCATCTGGGCAAGCTCGCGAACGGTGCGCGAGCGAGAGATGCTCCGCAAGCGCGGCTTTACCGAGGAGAAGCTGCGCGAGGCTCTCTCGCCCGTCGAGCCGAAGCCGTTTCTCGAAGCGCGGACCACCGGAACCGCCTTCGTAATCGGAGCGAACTACGACACCGTGATGCCGCGCGGCTCGTCGGATGAGCTGATCAAGGCCCTCGGCCACCCCAAGACGCTTTTCGTCGATACGGGCCACTACGGCGGCATTTTTGTCGAAAGAAGACTCCTTCGCGAGGCGGGCAACTTCTTTGGCTCGGAATTCGCAGGGAAGGATTTCGTGCCGCCTTCGCGCATCTATGCTCCGACCGTCCGGATCGGAGGGATTGCCAACACCGCGACCGGTTTCGACCTCGTCGCCGGGCTGGATTTGATCAAGTTCGACCGGCGAGGCGACGGCTTTGCCACGCTGCTCATCTCTCCGCGCGGCCCGGAAATCTTCGTCGGTCGCCGGATCGACAGCCGGATTTCGTTCGGCGTCCTCGGCACCCGGCGCACGGTCGGCGCCGGTTTCTTTTGGAGCACGGTGTTATGATTCTGGATTCGCTGACGGCGGCGGCTTCCGACAACTTGAAATACACGTATTTCGAACTCGGCCGCTCCGCGGCGAACGCCAAGATTCTGAACGAGCCGGGATTCCATGCCTGCGTCGGAGAATTCGAGCATCCAATCTGTAACTTCGCGGCCGGGCTCGATCTGGACCGTTGGTCGGCGGAGCGCCTCGCCCGCATCGCCCTCGATCGGGCCATGTTCAACGTTTATGTGACGCCGAACGACAAGCCCCAGGATCTGGGCGATCTTCTCTCCCGGGAAGGCTTCTTCCGAAGTTACCGGCTGTTGCAGATGGTCGCCGACCCTGGAGAAGTCCAGCCGAAGGGCAATCTCGTCCGAGCAGCGACCCGCTACGATCGCCTTCAGATCGCCCTGTTCATGGTCGATCAATTCTTCAACAAGTACGGCCAATCGTTCCGCGAACAGGTCGCCGAGACGACGGCGCGGGCGACCTCCCTGGAGTTGCTTTCGATGCGGCGGGACGGGAAGATTCTCGCGGCGGCGATGGTCTGCTTCACGAACGGGATGGCCGGAATTTACAACGTTTGCGTCGATGCGGGCTTTCGGGGCCTCGGTCTCGGGACGACGCTAATGCGGGAGATTTTGGCGGTCTGCGCGGTCAGAAACGCTCCCGCGACGCTTCAATGCGATGCCAAGCTCGAGGCCTGGTATCGCAACATCGGGTTTCGCCGGTCGGGAGAAATCGACGTGTATGCTCTCCCAAAGCCGACGACGGTTTGTTATAATGCAGTTTAGTTATTGATCGTGTTTAGACGGAGCCGAGCCTTCACATTGGCCGAATTGCTGACCGTCCTTGCCATAATCTTGGTGCTGGCAGGGGTGTTATTCCCTGTCTTTGCTTCCGCGAAATCCGCCGCGAAGAAAGCAATGTGCCTCTCCAACATGCACCAGGCCCAGCTTGCCACGGACCTGTACATGAGCGACTACGACGAGCTTTTCATGCCCGTCAACCATCGGCCCGCGCTACCCCCGGATTCGCGCTTGGACCGCACCTGGGTCCAACTCATCCTCCCGTACGCCACCTCGTTCGGTATCTTTACCTGCCCTGCCGATTCGAGCCTGCGCGAACCCTCTGAGACGACATTCGACCAGGACCTGGTGCCAGGCGACATTTACTCGCAGTACTACACAGCGTCGATGCGGGTGAACATGGGTTACAACTACTTGTACCTGTCCCCGATCGTCTTCCGGCGCGGCCAGTGGGTTTCCGAGCCTCGTTCGATGAATGAAATCACCGATCCGAGCAAAACGATGCTCTTCGTGGACTCCCTTTGGAGCCGCCTCGAAGACGGAACCCCGGTCGGCGGCGGGAACTGGCTCGTCGTTCCCCCCTGCCGCTATATGTCCTTCGCGGGACGCCGGGTCGATAGCTTTACGGTAGATGGCGCGGTCTACACGCCCTTTATCGGCTGGGAGACCAGCGATCCGAATTCGGCCCACCTTTACGGCAACGCTTGGCCCTGGCACTCCGGCCGCGTGAATCTGGCCCGCGTCGACGGAAGCGTGACCTCGATGCCGGTCGAGAAACTCTCGGCGGGCTGCAACCTCAAGGACTCCTGGCGCGGCACCATCTCCGATTCCAGCGAATACGTCTGGGATATCCGCTAACCCGGCAGTCGTGTTTCCGGCTTCCAGCCGGAGGTTTCTCAGACTAATCCGGCAGCTTCGGGAAGAACGTCAGCCGCAGGTGCGTCGCCCCGTAAGGAACCAGCGATAGCGTCTCCGCGTCTCGCTGGGGCTCCATGGTTTCGGGCAGTCGCGGCGTGAACTTCTGGTTCGGGTCCTTGGGGTTGGTCCGCAACTCCCACGCGATCTTTCTCGCCGAAATCGCGAGCTTGGTCGGCGGATCGACCCAGGGATCGCGGGGCATCGCCTCCCGGCTGAACTTCGCCGCTTGCCCGGGCGCACCGTAATTCCAGGCACTGGCCGCGGTGGCGTTCCAGCTCGGATATTCGGCGGTGGTGTAGCGCGGCTCGACGACCGCCTTCCATTCCTCGCGGACCGGCAACGAATAGACGAGCGGGCCGTGCTCGAAGGCGATGCCGCCATCGGCGGAGCGGCTGCTCCGAACGCTCATCGGCAAGGTGAGGGTTACGACGTCGTTCGGCTGGAATTCACGCCGGATCGTGGCGAATCCGTCCCGGAGGTCGAGCGGAATGTGTTCGCCATTGACTTCCGCTTCGGCCGCGGCGCACCAAGCGGGCACGCGGAGCATCAACGGGAATGAGACTGCGCTTTGGAGCCCGATCTTGAGAACAATCCGCTCGTCGAAGGGGTAATCCGTCGCCTGCTCGATCGTGATCGGCCGCCCTTGGACGGTCGTCCGCAGCGTGGAGGGACCGTAGAGGGTCGCGGCCAAACCGCCGTCTCGCGTCCTCATCCACATCCGGCAGGCGTAGTTCGGTAGGAACCGGTGGACGTTGCCTCCGCAGCAAGCGGTGTGCTGTCCCGGATTCGGCTGATAGGCCATCATCCGGCCCCCGAAGGCCATCACGTTATGGTCGGAGTTCAGGGTCGCGATCACCTGATTGGGGCAAGAGAAATACTGGACCGCCTTCCAATCTTTCTTGACCGCTCCCATTCCCGCGTTGAAGACGGCGCGCTCGATCCGGTCGCCCCAAGCGCCATCCCCGGTTGCGAGGAGCAGATGTCCCCAGGACCAGGTGTGATCGCTGATGCAGCACGTCTCGTGGGAATCCAGGGAGGTAGTCGTGCGATACCACTCGGAGGTCGAGGGGATGCCGTCGACGAGCATGTGGTGCTCGATGGCCCTCCGCTGAGCGCCGATCGCGAAATCCAGATATTCTTGCTTGCCTGTGTAGTAGTAGAGGATCGCGGGCTGCTTGGCGGTTTCCTGATAGGTCACGCCGTGCGCGTTGATCGGCGTATTCGCTTCGACGCGCTCCTTCGAGAGATCGCCGTGCTCGGGATCGGCCGCGATCGTCTCGTAGTCGGCCCAGGCCTTCTCAGCCCGCTCTAGAAGCCGGGAGTCGGCGGTTTGCTCGTAGCACCAGAGCATCGGCTCGATGTTCGTCACGTTGCGCGTCGGCTTCCCATATTCCGCCGGATCGGAAACGTAGTGCTTTCTCATCGCTTCGGCGATGGAATTCGCTCGGCGGCCGTTCGCTTCCGCCGTGGCCTCCAAGCCGCGGAAAAACAGGGTGTGCGGCCAGCGGTGGAAGTTTTCTTTCGGGTCCTTGAAGAAGGCGGGGCCGATGTAGCCGTCGGGGTCGATGTGGCCAAGCGTGTAGTCGATGGTCTCGCCGACCTGGCGCATGAGGGACTTGTCGTCGAGGACAAGCGCGAGGCGCACCGCGCCGTCCACCCAATAGGCGGTCTGCTCCCAAGGCCACCAGGATTCGCCCTGGGTTTCTCCCTTCCAGTAAGGCTCGGTAAAGGGCCAGGAGACCTTCGGCAAATTCGAGCCGAGCCCCTCCGCTTGTTTTTCGAGGTACAGCCGAAGCCATCCCTCCGGTCGGACGGCTCCCGGCGGCAGCTCCTCGAATTTCCCGAATCGCTTTACTCGTGCCGGCAATACGCCGGCCAGGCTCGTATCGTGGAGGAGAAGCATCGCCGATCCGATGGCGGAGAGGGCGATGAACTCGCGGCGGTTCAGCTCGAACTGACTCATCTGCGCCCAGGCTACACCCGATGATGCCCGCGACACAACCGATGGCCCGAGCAAGTCGCGGCGCGACAGGTGCTTCTCACTTTTTTAGAAATCCCTGGCTCCGCAGCCAGTCGAACAGGATTTCTCGTCCCGTCATGTGGTGTTCGTCGACCCGGCGGCCGGAACGCATCGACCAGGTGACCTCGCCCTTCATCTTCTGGGACTCGTAGAAGGCGCGCATCCGCTCGTCATATTCGCTCACGTCCACGTGCCCGTTATATCGTTCGCGATGCCAGATCACGCCTTGAGAGAGACGCGGCTTGATCTCGGCGGTAAGCGGCTCCTCCGGCCAGCCGATGCAGAGCCCAAAGACGCCAAACGTGCCTTCCGGCAGCCCCAGCACTTCCTTGATGCCCGGCGCGTTGTTCCGCAAAGCCCCGATGTAGCAGATGCCCAAGCCGATCGACTCCGCCGCGCAGACCAGCCGCTCCGCGGCCAGAGCGGCATCGATCACCGCCATCGTGAAGAACTCCGTGTAGGGCAGCCCCTCCGCGCCTTCTCCGACCGCCTTCGCGGCTTCTTTGAGGCGGTAATGGTCGGCGAGAAAGCAGAGGAACCATTTGGCTTGGCGGATGTGGTTGTAGTTGTCTGCCATCTGAGCGATGGTTTCCCGCGTTTCCGGATTTTGGACGGAGACGACGGTCCAGAGCTGAAGCGTGCTGCTCGTCGCGGCGGACTGGGCGGCCGCGATCAGCGCGCTCATCAACTCCTCGCTCACCGGTTTGTCGGAGTATTTGCGGACGGATCGGTGGCGCAAGAACGGGGCGAGGTCGGGAAAGCCGAACGCCGGCTCTTCGCCGTAGCGAAGCCGCCACGCCTCGGGGAAGGATTCTTCGTACATAGCGATTCTTCGAGCTTATCGTGCCCAAGATCGCGGATGTTGCGGCGCCCGTGTTGTCTGGCTGCGAAGCTCATAATTGAGCGATGGTCCCCCTCGTCTTCCTGGCCGTCCTCGCCCGGCCCGCGGTCACCCTCGACTCGCTCCTACGCGAAATGGCGAGCCTGGAGGCGCTCGCCCGATATCCCGACTACCAGGCGCTTCAAGCCACGAGCTACAACCGCGAGTCGGTACGCTGGGACCGTCCGGGATGGTTTGCCGACAGTGACGGGACCGGCTACACCCGGGAAGAGAGCATCGACGGCAAGACCGAGTGGGTGATCATGGAGCACCAAGGGCCGGGCTGCATCACCCGCATGTGGACGCCCTATTTCTATTACGATCTGAACGATCACACCGGGCCGAACGTGCGGATCTACCTCGACGGCGAGGCGAAGCCGGTCATCGACGAATCGCTCATCCAGCTCGTTCAGGGCAAGGGCTCGATCGAGCCGCCCTTTGCTCGGCCCACCGCTCGGGCCGGGGTCTGCGCTCTCCCGATCCCCTTCGCGAAATCGTGCAAGGTGACGATGACGGCCAAGCCCTTCTACTACAGTGTCGGGTACCGCGCCTATCCGACGGGCACGGCCGTACGGTCCTTTTCCACGACGCGATATCGCCAAGCCAAGGCCGCGCTGGATGCCGCCAGCAAGGCCTTCGATGCTGCGTCGCGTTTTGCCGGCCGGTCCGGCGGAACGATTCCGCCTGGGGCGCATCTTCGCGTGAGCTATTCCCGCGACGCGCCCGGAGGCGCGCTCACCGGGTTCCGGCTCGAAATCCCGGAGGCCCGAGTCCATCCCGATATTCTACGGTCGCTTATTCTCGTCCTGCGGTTCGACGGCGAGGAGACGGTCTGGTGTCCGGTCGGCGATTTCTTCTCCTGCCCCGATTCCCTCCATCCCTTCCGCACAATGCAGCGGCAAGTCACCGAGGACGGAACATTGACCTGCCGGTGGGTCATGCCGTTCCGGCGGCTCGCGGAGATCGACCTCCTCAATCTCTCCAAGTGGACGGTCAAGGACACGCTGAGCGCATCGATCGAGCCCTGGAAGTGGGACGACCAAACGATGCTCTTCCATGCCGCTTGGCAACCCGACGATATCGTGCCCGGGACGCCATTCCAGGATTGGAACTTCGTCGATATCCGGGGCAAAGGCGTGTACGTAGGGGATTCCTGGATGGTCCTCAATATGCAGCCGAATACCTGGTGGGGCGAGGGCGACGAGAAGGTTTATGTGGACGACGCCTGGGACAAGGGATTCCCGACTCAGTTCGGCACGGGTTCGGAAGACTACTACGGCTGGGCAGGCGGCGTGCTCCCGACGCGGCAGGACGAGTTTTCGATGCCCTTCGGGGCAAACGTACGAGTCGGCGGCCTCGACGGGCATACGCTCGGCTACAACGTGAACACGCGCACCCGCGGCCTCGATGCGATTCCGTTCTCGAAGCGGCTCCGCTTCGATATGGAGTCCTCGTTCGGAGTCGATATCCGCAATCCCTGGAACCTGCTCGGATACTCGGTTGCGACTTTCTGGTACGCCCGCCCCGGCTCAACTTCCAACCGAGAACCGGAACCAAAGGCCGCCGCCAAGCCCGTCGTCAGCCTCGCCGATCTTCAGAAGCGCTCGGCGGCGATCCGGGGAGGCCAATAACGGCCTCCGGCCGTCCGGACCCAAACCGCACGCCCAGTGAGTGCCCTCCCTCGGGAATGCGCACGCGAGCTTCGCAACGCGAAGCGTCAGCCCTCGCCCATCCCAACACCCAATACCCAATACCCAATACCCCATACCCCATACCCCATACCCCATACCCCAACACCCAGCCTGCCTTATTCGCGAAAGGTTCAAACAGGCCGCAGAGCGCGAAATCCCAAAACCCGGCCGAGACCGGGATCACAAAGCAAAGATGACTCTGTCATGCTCCGCCTGCTCACCAGTGCCGCGGAGCAACGGCTAGACGGTCTCCGCCATGACCACATTGATCTCCCCGTCCGGTTCGAACACGGCGTAGCGCAGCTCTTTGATCGAGGCGCACTCCCTCTCCCGGATCGCCTCGATCACGTCCTGCTTCGACATCCCGAGCCGCTTCAAGTTCTCGTCCACGAACTTGCCGTCGTGGACGAGAAGAAGGGGGCCGGAACCGACGAGGTGGCGGAATCTCTCGGATTTCAGCATCACCCAAGTCAACAAGCGGTTGACGAGGAGCAGCGTGGTCCCGGAGACCAGACCGGCCGTCAGCGAGGTGTTCGCCCGAACCATCGCCGTCTCAACTGCGCTGCCGAGCAGGATCAGGACGAGGAGGTCGAGTGGGGTCAATTGGCCGAGTTGCCTCCGGCCGGCCAGACGCACGGCGAAGATCAAAAAGAGATAGATCGCCGCCGAATTCACCGCCACCCACAGGAGTTCCATCGCTACACCGCGTAATCCTTGACGATCGAGGTCTCGGGAACCGCGTAGGGCCCGACGACCGGATCGTCGTAGTAGCTGGACGTGATCATATCGCAGGCGTTGCTCGGGTTCAGGCCGTTGCTCGCGTAGAGGAGATGGAAGCAGTCCGGAGACACTCCCGGCGTGGCGGCCGTCCCCTGGAAGACCAGGCTGGCGATCGGCTGGTCTTTCATGTTGAAGGCCTCCTGGTTGATATTGTCCATGATGAAGGCCTGTTTGGCGCGGCCGTTGATGCTCATCGTGGTCAGGTAGGCGGCAAGGTTCTTGTAACCGATCGTGTCGACCACCTGCAGGTGGGAATAGGCTCGGAAGTTGCCGGCGTCGAGGTAGACACGCATGTCCTTCAGCGAGCCGTCCGGCTTGGCCGGGTCCTTCAGAGTTAGCGTCTTCAGGTACCAGGGCGTGAGGATCTCGTAGATCTCGTGATAGTTGGTCTGGTCGACCGTGATGTCGAGCGGGATCAGACCGGCGCCGTTGCCTTTCGTCACCAGCGCCTTGTACGCCTCGTACATCGCCCGAGTCGCCCCGAGAAGGCTCGCCCGCACCGTGATCGTGCTCGTCTCATCGATCCCCTGGATCATGACGTCGTAGAGCGGAGCGGTCGTATCGTCGAGCCCGGTGACGTCGATGACGAACGGGGAAACCAGAGTGACGCCGATGGGCGGCGCTCCCGATGTCGATGGTAGGTATTTGACCCAGTCCACCGGATGGTCGAGAAATGCCGTGAACGCGGCGATCGGAGCCTGCGCGATCCACATGTCGTCGGGCGGGCTGTCGTCCATCTGAAAGCGCCAGGCGGTCACACCGTCGTAGTCGTTCGGATTCGGTCCACTCATTACTGCACGCCTCCTTGCCCTCCCTCCACGATTGTGAATCGAAGCGGGCGATCTGTGTATAACGCTTAGTGCGATGGTCATCTTCTTCGATGTCGACAATACGCTCCTCGATAACGACCAGGTCGTGGCCGACCTGCGTCTGCACCTCGACCACGTCGCCGGGCATCAATGCACGGCCCGCTATTGGGAGATTTTTGAGGAGCTTCGGACGCGGGTCGGCTATGCCGATTACCTCGGCGCGCTCCAGGCATTCCGGGTTGAAAATCCGCGCGAAGCCGACTTCATGAAGGTTTCCTACTTCCTTCTCACCTATCCCTTCGAAGCCCGGCTCTTCCCGGGCGCTCTGGAGGCG
Source organism: Fimbriimonadaceae bacterium (assembly GCA_035545155.1). GTDB lineage: Bacteria > Armatimonadota > Fimbriimonadia > Fimbriimonadales > Fimbriimonadaceae > JAEVZK01. The sequence goes on from DASZYX010000008.1 coordinate 64,323, forward strand.
GTCGAGCGGATGAGCGCATTTGGCACGACCGCAATCCTGAGCGACGGCGACGTCGTCTTTCAGCCCTGGAAGATCGAACGCTCCGGTATCGGCGACGCGGTCGATGGGCGGGTTCTGATCCAAATCCATAAGGAGCAGGAGCTCGACTACGTCGAGGAGTGCTTCCCCTCCGACCGGTACATGCTGATCGACGACAAGCTGCGCCTGCTCCACGAGTGCAAGAAAGTTTGGGGCGAGCGCCTGATTACCGTCTTTCCCCGCCAAGGCCACTACGCCCACGACCCGAAAATCCTCGCCACCTATCCGCCCGCCGATATCACGATCGACCACATCGCCGACCTCACCTCGCTCGACGTCGGCCACTTCCGGTGATAAGGTTCTTTTGACCGACGGCTTTCGACGTGCAAGCCGTAGCGAAGCGGGCCGGTATGCTGTGACACTCCTTCATGGCCAAACTCATCGGCACCGCAGGCCACGTCGACCACGGCAAGACGACGCTCATCCAGGCTTTGACCGGCATCGACGCGGATCGCCTGCCCGAAGAGAAGCGGCGGGGCATGACCATCGATATCGGCTTCGCCTACCTCGATTTCCCAGAATTCGGGCGGGTCTCGATCGTGGACGTGCCGGGACACGAGCGCTTTCTGACGAACATGCTCGTCGGGGCTTTGGGGATCGATGTGGCGCTGCTTTGCGTCGCTGCCGACGAATCGGTCATGCCCCAGACGCGCGAGCATGTCCAGATTCTCGACCTCTTGCCCGTCGAGCGGATGGTCGTCGCCCTCACCCGCTCCGACCTCGCCGACGAGACGACGAGAGAAATCTCGAAGGCGGAGATCGAGGAGTTGCTGGCTCCAACTCGTTTCAAGGGCGCGCCGATCCTCGAAGTTTCCGCGCCGACGGGCGCCGGCATTCCCGAGCTTCGGCAGGCCCTGCTCGAAGCCCTTCGCGCCTCGACGCCCGAGGGATTGCAGGATGCGCCCTGGTATCTGCCCATCGACCGGGTTTTCACCGTCAAAGGTCATGGTGCGGTCGTGACCGGGACCCTCGCTCAGGGCCTGGTAAAAATCGGCGAGCGCGCGTACATTCAGCCGGAAAACCTGGAGGTTCGGGTGAGAGCGATCCACTCGCATGGGGTGGCGGCGGAGACCGGCGAGCCGGGGCGGCGCATCGCCCTCAATCTGAGCGGAGTGAAGGAGGAGGATCTGCGGCGCGGGCAAGCGGTCGGCGCGCCTGGAGCCCTGTTCGCGACCGACTGCTTCGATGCGAAGATGCGCTGGGCGACGCCGGTGAAGCACGGCTCGCGGGTGCGGGTTTCGATCGGAGCCGACGAGGCGATCGGCCGGGTCTTCCTCAACGACTTCGATCCCGAGTTGGCTCAGGTTCGGCTGGAAAGCCGGATCGCCGCGGCCCTCGATCAGCCGCTCATCCTGCGGCGATACAGCCCGCCCGACGTACTCGGCGGCGGGCGCATCCTGATCCCTCAGGCGAGGCGGCGAAAGAAAGGCGAAGAAATCCGGGGCACTCGCCCCGCCGGGGACGAGGAGGCCATCCTCGGCGTCATCGGAGCGAGCCCGGACGGGGTGGTCACCGAGGAGGTCTGCCGCCTCGTCGGCAAGAGTCAGCAAACCCTCGGCAAGCCTTTCGAGAACCTGCTGTCGCAGGGCAAAGTCTACGGCTTCGCCGGGCTCTGGTTCTCCGTCGAAGGATTCGAGGAAGGCTGGAAGCGCTTCATGAAAGCGTTGGAGGGCCTCCACGAGAAGAACCCGAGCACGGCCAGCGTCGCGCGTGAGCGCGTCTTGCAGGCGGCCGGGCTGCCCTGGACCGGCAAGCCGCTCGACCGAATCCTTGCCGCCATGGTCCAAAGGAACCGGATCGTCCTGACCGGCACGAGCGTACGCTCGCCCTCGTTTCGCGTAAGCCTATCGCCCAAGCAGCGCCAATTCCTCGACCGGATCGTGGCGGCGCTGACGGCGGAGCCGGTCAACACCCCAAATCCGCACCGGCTGTCGGAGCTCTTGTCGGTGCCGATGCAGGCGGTGGAGGAAGTTCTCCGCCTGGGGGTGCAGGCGGGCGAGGTCGTCTCGCTCGGGGAAGGGGTTTTTTACACGCCGGCCCAGCTTGACGCCCTGAAAAAGCGGACGGCTGAGCGGATGGGGACGAAACCTTTCGCGGCCGCCCAGCTTCGCGACGCGCTCGGGACGACGCGGAAATACATCATCCCTCTCTTGGAACACTTCGACGCGACGCGCTTTACCACGCGTGTCGGCGACAACCGCATCGTCAATCGAGCCTCCTGAAGCGCGGTTCGCGCGTATCATGGCCGATATGAGCCATGCGCTTACCTATGAACAGCTTCTCGCGACGGCTCGAAGTCTCAATGGAAGGATTCTTCAGACCGTCACCGGCAAAGAGTTCCAGGTCGGCGTCTATCTGGACTGCCCGTTCTTTATCCCGCTCTCGACCGGGCAGGGGCGGAGCGATGGCCGGCTCGCAGCGGAAAGATTCGTGGGCCGTTACAACGAGATCGGCAGCGTCCGGCCAGCCGACTATCAGGACTTGACGCGGAACGCTTCCTACTTCGTCGTTCTCGCCGAGATCGCGTCCCGCGAACGGGAAGGCTGAAGTTCGCCCCGACAAAAGCCGGGGCGAGACTCAGCGGCTCCTACGAGATCTGCGCTAACACGTTCTTGAGGCTCTCCGCCGACTTGTGCAAGCCTTCCTTCTCGGCGTCGTTGACGGCAGGCGTGAGAACGCTCTTCGCGCCCTCGCGGCCGACAACGGTCGGGAGAGAAAGGGAAATGCCGGAAATCCCGAGCGTGCCGGTCTGGAGCGTCGAAACCGGAAGGATCGAGTCCCGATCGAGAGCGATCGACTCGACGACTTCCTTGATGGAGACTCCAACCGCGCGGCCCGCGCCGCCCTTGAGGCGAATGACCTCCGCGCCCGATTTGCGGGTGAACTCGAAGACGCCCTGAATCTCCGCGTCGTAGTTCGGGATCGAGGAAAGGGGAACGCCGCCGATCGTGGCCGAAGAAAGGATCGGCACCATCGAATCGCCATGCTCGCCGAGGATGAGCGCCTTCACGTCGGTCGCGTTGACGTCGAAGTGGTCGGCGAGAAGAGATCGGAAGCGGCAGGTATCGAGGACGGTGCCGAGGCCGAGGACCTGGGAAGCGGGAACGATGCCGGACTGCGCCGCGAGCTGGGTGAGGATGTCGACCGGGTTGGAGACGACGACGATCGTCGCGCCGGCATTCAGCTTGCAGCCCTTGACGGATTCGAGAATGCCCTTGAAGAGGCCGACGTTGCGGTTGACCAGTTCGAGGCGGGTTTCGTCGGGCTTGCGGCGGAGGCCGGCGGTGATGACCACGCAGTCGCTTCCGTTGACGACGTCGTAGTCCGCCGAGCTCGTGAACCTCTGATTCGCGGTGAGAGCCGCGCCGTGGCGCAGATCGAGCGCCTCGCCGGCGGCCATCTCGCCATTCATGTCGACCAGCGCGATCTCGCGCACAACGCCACCAAGCTGAAGGGCAAAGGCGGCATCCGAGCCGACTCGGCCGCCTCCTCCGATAATGCTGACTTTCATTCTTTCTCCTTTACGGTTTGCGGGGGAATCTGGTCTGATTATGGCAGGGCGAGGCGGGCCGGTTTCAGGACCGGGCGCCGACCTTCATCCGGCAAATCGGGACCGCTCCTGTTCCGACAGCGTTCGCCATGCAAGGAACTGCCGCCGGATCGCGGTGAGGAACCGTCTGTTCAGAGTCGTCCAGTTGCCGGGCTCGCCGGCGGTTCGGCGCAGGGTGAGGGTGAGGGCGTAGGTACCCTGCGCTACGCCGGGCTCGGCGTCGATCAAAAGGTCTTGGCTGACGCCGAGATCGTAAGGGGCGAGCCACGCCGTGGCCGACAGCCGGTAGCCGCGCTCGCTTCGATTGAGGCTGGTTCCGCTCGTGACGAAGGCGCCGATCGTGTATTCCTCGTAGGATTTCAGCCAATCCTCCAGAAAGGCGACGATCGGCCCCGCTTCGGAATCGGAGACGCTGAAGGGCAAAGGCACGGTCCAGATATCCCCCTCCGGCATCGACTCCAACGATTGCTCGGCCATCGCCGGGGCGGCGATCCTCGCCGCGCGTCGGGCCGGATAGATCGTCGAAAGAAGAACCGTGCCGACGACGAGAAGCGCCGAGCGGATCGCCGAGGCAGACGAGAAGTTGAGAGTCAGGGCCGGATAAGCGCCGGTCACGACGATCGCCTTCGCGACCCCCTGGGCCGCAAAGTAGCCGAGCACGACGCCCAGCACTCCGTAGACGAGCGATTCCGCGAAGAAGAGGGTCGCGATATGATTCGGAGCCAGGCCGATGGCGCTGAAGATGGATATTTCCCGCGTGCGCTCGTAGACGCTCGCGATCATCGTGTTCAAGACGAAGACGGCGGCGATCGCGAGTTGAATCAGCACGAGGGCCAGACCCGTGCTCTTGGAGCCCTGGAGGATGCTGAAGCGCCGGACCTCGAGGCGACCGCCCTCCGGCGCCGAGGCGTACAGATTCAGCCGGAGCCGGGGCATCAGCGAGGCCATCGCCGATTCCGTCGCCGCCGGATCGGCGAAGCCGACCGCGACCGAGCGAAGATCGCCGCCAAGGGAAAGCGCCATCGTCGCGGGGAGGAAGAAGCAGGTCGCGGGATCGAGGCGGACAAACTTGCGATAGGCTTGGGTCTGGCTGTGGCTCATCCGCTGCTCTTGCCCGGATTGGGCGAAGTCGGGCGGCATCAGGCTCTCCCCGTCCAGATCGACGACCCGCTTCATCTTCTCCGGATCGAAGATGCCGATCACGGTGAACGGGAGGCCCATGAACCGCACCCTCGCGCCGGTCCGGACTTTTAGCGCATCGGCGATCGGCTTCGGCAGAATCGCCGCATCCTTTTCCCCCGGCTGGAACCAGCGCCCGCCGGGCAGAAGCGCCTCTTGAGGACGGCTGAGGGAGGCCTCGCCGGGGTCGAGCCCCAGCATCGCGTCGGCATCCGCCCAGGTATCCCCGTTCTGGAGCGACATGGAGGCTCCCTGCCGAATGTCCGCGCCATAGGAGTACACCCGCCGCACGACCGTCGCCCGGCCCGCGAACTCGTTTGCGAGGGCGTCGAAGGCGCTGCCACGCAAAGGATCGAGCCCCGGGTCGCGCAGGAGGATGCCTGCATACCGGCCGGTGGTTCCGCTCGGAGTCTGGGTGAGCTGGAGATCGGGAACGATCGAGGTAAAGCTCAGGACGATGAAGGTCATCACGACGAGCGTAAGGATCGTCAGGAGCGTCCGCGCCTTGCGCCGCCGGAGGTTGGAGATGCCCAGGCTGAAGGCCGCCATCGCCACGTTGGAGCGCTTGACGTCGAGCTCGCGGACGCCGCTCTGCGCCTGCTTTACCTCGCGCATCGCGCGCTCGAACTTGCCGGCAATGAAGGCGGTCACGATCAGGCTGAGCGCTCCCATGACGAATCCCACGAAGATCATCGCCGGATTCGCGACGATGTCGAAGGCCGGATGGACGAGCTTCAACGTGACGAAGGAAGCGATAAAGACGCCGACGGTGATCGCGATCTGCCGGGCCAATGAGCGGGAGGCGAATACCAGCCGCTCGAAGAAGAAGCTGAACGGGATCAGGAGGAAGGAGTAGAAGATGACGCCGTCGACCACGTCGGCGGCTATGCCCTGCAGGATCGGATGGGCGCGAAGGGCGAGAGCCCACGCGGCCCTGCCGTGGCGTTGGGCCTCCGCCCAATCGCGGTCCTTTTCGGCGGCCTCGGCTTTCCCAATCTCGTCGAGGGCCTCCTTTTGGAGGGTGGCGACCGTCCCTCCGAGAATTCGGTACCGGGCGAACTCCTCTATGCGCCCCTGATTGATGGCCGCGATATCCCGCGCCGTGGCCAGGGCGACGTCGCCGAAGGAGCGGCCATCCGCCGAATAGCCTGCGCCGGCCTCGTTCTTCGGGGTCGATCCGGTCAGGATCAGGCGGTTCTCACCCAAATCCGAACCCATAAGAAGCTGGAAGCGTTGGCCGGGGGAAAGAAAGAGAACGGCGGTGTCGTCGGCCTCGCTCGGCGTGGTCGGATCGGAGTACGGCCGCGCCAACCCGTAGCTACGCGGAGCGCCGCCGCCAACGGGATCGAGGATCGTCGCCGACTCGAAGGGCGTCAGCTCTTGCGGATCGGTCAGGCCGAACAGATTTGTCGCGACGCAAGGAAAAAGCACGATCGGCGAGGAGCGGGAGCTCGTCTTGAGGCCGGTGACGAGAGGAAACGCCTCGGCCCCGAACGCGCCGAGGTCGGGTGCCTCGTCGACGCGTCCCGTCGCGGGATCGAGATGGTAGGCCGCCAGCACCGTGTCCGGCTTGAACATCGTCGCATAGTCGGTGAGCGGCGGAAGGCCGACGAAGCGGTATTCGGCATTCTCGCCCTCCGTGAGCTGCACGTCGTTGCCGCGCACGCCCATCATCGTCTTCTTGTTCGATATGTGGACGGCCAGACTTCCCGGAATCCGCAAGTCGGGCACGAGGCTCTTCGTCGGATCGTAGGCCGCGACGTAGCCGCTCGCCGTCGCGAAGCCGCCGATGAGGCTGATCCGGCTCGGGCTGGGCGGCGAAATCGGGAGCACGTCGTCTCCGGTTTGGCCGATGGGATCGTTCAGGAGGTGGTGGAGCATCACCGTCAGAACCTGAATCTGGCGAAACAGATTTTCCGGGGTGACCCGGTCGAAGGTATCGGCGGGCGTGTCGACGAGCGGCCGCGCGTCGTCGACGGTGGCGAAGGTGATCGCATTGAATCCCGCGCTCATGAAGGGCTCGCAATCGAACGCGAACTTCGCGGGGATGTTGTTCTTCCAGGTGCGATTGTCCGAATGGTTGGCGGCGTCGGTGAGCACGACTCGGGGCAGGGTTTCCCCGAGCAAGGGCGTCAACTGTTCCGCGTGGGCGCGGAGGACGCGGCAGAGGGGCAGGATGGAGCCGAGAATCTCGTCCCGATAGTTATAGGCATAGCCGCGCCCGAAGACGCCGAGGGCTTTCGAGGCCGTCGAGAGATCGAGGGTGACGACGAGAAGCGGGTTCTGCCCGCGTCCGCTCATCCGCCGCTCCACGAATTCACGGGTTCCCTGAACATCGAGGCAGTGAGCGCCGGTGACAACAAATTCGACGGGCCGCCCGTGGCCGGTCGACTTCAAAATCGAGGCCAGCTCGAGAAGAGCGACAAGCCCGCCGGATTGCTCCGCGCCCGGCGCGTCGGACGGCGCGATCGACATCGAGTCGGCGTAGGCCCACAGGACGATGGGTTCCTTCTCCAGACTCGGATCGGTTCCAGGAAGCTCGGCGATCAGGTTGGCACAAGGCCGGCTGACCCAGTCCTGCCGGCAAACGATCCGCCCATCGCCGGCCGGATTCACTCCGGCAGGGAGGAGGAAGCGCGGAATGTCGAGAGGCGCAGACTTGAATTTCGCCTCCGCCTCGGCTCGGGTCATGCCCGCCCCTCTCCTGCCGAGGGGAGAAGGTGCTTGCGTCCGAAAGAGAATGGCGGACGCCCCGAGCATCGCCGCGTTCGTCCATGCCTTGCCGCAATCGAAGTCCAAGACGACGATGGAACCTTTGATCCGCTCGTGGCTCAGCGCCTCCAGCGAGCCGTCTCCTCCGTCGACGACCGGCCCGCGGACGTTGCAGGTAGAGGTTCTGACCAGATTGGGCCAGAGGGGACTAAGAGGAATCCGCGTGTCGCCGATCGACAAGGTCGCGGAGGCTCCGGGATCGGGAACGGTGACTCGGAAGTCTTCTCGGCGCGCCGAGAGGCCGAGCGCGCGAAGTCGGGTCTCAGCGTAATCCAGAGTCTTTGCTTCCCCCGACGAACCCGCCAGCCGGCTCCCCAAGCGAGCGACGTCGGCATAATGGGCTCGAATCCGGGCAAGCGATGGCAGGACGACGAGGGACCGGTACAGATCGTCCGAAGCGCCCAAGCCGCTGGCCGCGAGGCACATGAGCGCAACGCTCGCCGCCCACCGCCGCATTCCGTCTCGCGCCATCTCAAGGATCAAGACGTCGCTTTGGGACCGGGCGATTTTATCCCATCGAGGGCAGCCAATCCGCCGCCGAGTATCCTTACCCCGACGATGATTCGGCATCAAGAGGACGAGTGCAGGTGGGAAGGGGTCGAGGTGCGACCCTACAAGGAGGACGGGAACGTGTTCAAAAGCGTCACCCGCCAAACCCTCTTCGAGGGTGCTCACGATCTGCCGGTCGAGCTGCGCTATTTCGAGGTTGGGGAAGGCGGGCATTCGACCTTGGAGCGGCACGAGCATTCCCATCTCGTCATGGTCGTGCGAGGCTCGGGGCAAGTGCTCGTGGGGGACGCGATCTCAGAGATCGGGATGCGCGACCTCGTCCACATCCCGCCGATGACGTGGCACCAGTTCCGCGCCACAAAGGGCGAGCCACTCGGCTTCCTGTGCGTCGTCAACGCCGAGCGCGACCGGCCCCAGCGTCCCGGCGAGGCCGAGATGGCCGAGCTGAGCCAAGACCCGAACGTGGCGGAGTTCATCCGCTCGTGACCGAGCGCCGCCGATTCGGCTTCGAGACCCGCATGCTCCATGCGGGCCAGATTCCCGATCCCTACGTCGGGGCTCGGGCCGTACCGATCTACCAGACGACCTCGTACGTCTTCGGCGACACCGACGAAGCCGCCCACCTGTTCGAGCTGAAGCAGTACGGCAACATCTACTCGCGGATCAGCAACCCGACGACGGCCGTGTTCGAGGAGCGGATCGCCTCGCTGGAAGGCGGCGCGGGCGGGGTCGCGGTCGCGAGCGGTATGGCGGCGCAGTTCGGCACCGTGATGACGCTCTGCTCGCCCGGCGACCATCTCGTCGCCTCCTCCCAGCTTTACGGCGGCAGCCTCACTCAACTCGCCCACACGCTGAAGAAGCTGTCGGTCGACGTGACGTTCGTCGATCCCGACAGCCTCGACGCGTGGGAGCAAGCCGTCACGCCGAGGACGCGCGCGTTCTTCGTCGAGGCCATCGGCAATCCGGTTGGGAGCATCGCCGATCTGGAGGCCATCGGCGACGTCGCGAAGTCGAAAGGCGTGCCCCTGATCGTGGACAGCACTTTCGCGACGCCTTACCTGTGCCGCCCCATCGAGTGGGGCGCGACCATCGTCGTCCATTCCGCGACCAAGTTCATCGGAGGGCACGGAACAAGCATCGGCGGCGCCGTCGTCGATTCCGGCGATTTCGATTTCTCGACCTATCCGACCATCGCCGAGCCCTCGCCCTCCTACCATGGCCTCCGCTTTTACGACACCTTCGGCCACTACGGTTTCCTGATGAAGCTGCGTGTGGAGACGGTCCGCGATACGGGCGCGTGCATCTCGCCGATGAACTCCTTCCTGCTGCTCCAGGGCCTGGAGACGCTTTCCGTGCGGATGGATCGGCATGTCGCCAACGCCCTCGCCGTCGCCCGGTTCCTAGAGAGCCATCCAAAGGTCGGGCGAGTGCATTTCGCCGGCCTGCCGAACCACCCCCAGCACGAGCGGGCGAAGAAATACATGCCGAAGGGGCCGGGCGCGGTCATGGCCTTCGAGTTGAAGGGGGATCGCGAAAGCGGGAAACGCTTCATCGAAAGCCTCCAACTCTTCTCGCATCTGGCGAACGTCGGCGACGCGAAGTCGCTTGTCATCCACCCCGCTTCGACCACCCATCAGCAACTGTCCGATGCGGAGTTGGAGGCGTGCGGAATCACACCCTCCACGATCCGGATATCCGTTGGCCTCGAAACGTCCGACGACCTGCTTTGGGACCTGGATCAAGCCCTCGGCGCGTAAGGGCGCTCAGGGGAAATGACACTTGGGTGGGCGTTCGCCAATATCGTTAAAGCGTGATGGCCGCCTGGAATTGCCCGCAGTACTTATCCGGCCAAGCCCATTTTGAAATATAATGCCAATATATTACATGTGTGTTATACTAATGCGCATGCGCTTTGGTGCCTTCGATCTGCAGGGCAAATGCGAGGAGTTGATTTATGACTTTCGAAGTAAATCGGGAACAGCTTCGTCAACATTCCCCGGTACGGGTGACGATTCCGGCCTCGGTGGCCTACCACCTGCCTTCCTTGCAGAACGGCATCGCCAACATCATGAACCACTTGGGTTGTGGCACGTGCTGCTCGGGGATTGACGTGTCCTATATGACAGAGCGCGAATTCGTTTTGAACGAAAAGCTGGAAGTCTCAAGTCTGGCCGGAAGGATCGAGCCCAATCCAAGCCCATGGAAAACGACGACGATAGCCGTCAAGGCGTCCGCGAATATCGATCAGATCAAACGATCGATCGCCAACGCGGCGGGCCGGCTTGGGTGCCAAGGCTGTTGTTCTGGATTCGACATCCACTTCCGAAACGAAGTGGAACTCATGTCCTAGAGTCTTGCCGATTCTGCCAGAACTCGGTGTCGGCATTACGTATTTCCCGGACGTCGAACCCTTGCTCGACGTGCCGGGATTGCTCGATGTCGTCGAAGTCGAGCCGCAGACATTGTGGCAAGAGACGGGCCTGGCCGACGCGCCCTACCGAGTCCATCGGGGGGTCCTCGACGCTCTCGCCAACTTGCCATGCAACAAGCTAGTGCATAGCGTTGGGGTTCCCGTTGGTGGCTCGGTAAGGCCAGAGCCGAGTCAGCTTTCCCTGCTTCGCAAGACGATCGATCGTCTTCAAGCGCCTTGGGCCAGCGAACATCTGAGCTTCAACCGAACTCCGGAACACTCCACGGGCTTCTTCCTGCCGCCACGGCAGACGCAAGCCGGCGTCGTGGCGGCCACGGAGTCCATTCGGATCCTGCAGGAAGCCTTTGCCGTGCCGGTTGCCGTGGAAACGGGTGTCAATTACCTGCGTCCACGGGAAGACGAAATGGGGGATGGAGAGTTCGTGCGGGCAGTCGCGGAATCGGCCGATTGCGGAATTCTCCTCGACCTGCACAATGTGTTCGCAAACGGTCTTAACGGGCGGCAGCCGATGGATGCGTTTTTCGACGAGCTGCCGCTGGACCGAGTTTGGGAAGTCCATATTGCCGGCGGATTTGAGCTTGAGGGGTACTGGGTGGACGCCCATTCCGGCGCCATCCCGGACGAGCTCCTCATCGCGGCTGAGAACCTTATCGCGCAACTCCCAAATCTCAAGGCCATTATCTTCGAGATCTTCCCGAGCTTCTTGCCCCTTGTCGGTCTCGATCTCGTTCGAGGGCAACTGGAGACAATCCGCGGATTATGGGAGGCGCGAGGCACAAAATCGGAAGCCGCATCGAAACCCCGAACCCGTAGTCGGCTGCGAGACTTGTCGCCCAGTCCTCAGGCGTGGGAAAGGGCGCTAGGTTCGTTGGTCGTGGGCCGTTCGCCGGGCGATGCCCTCGAAGAGGATTTGGCATCCGACCCAGGGGTTGGGCTGATCAACCGAATGGCCTGCGAGTTCCGCGCCTCGATGGTCGTCAATGTCTATCGGCTTACCTCGCGGCTTCTCATGCTTTCCCTCGGCCCGGACACCTTTCGGACGATCCTCGAGGACTATTGGAGCCAATGGCCTCCCCAACTCTACGCGTCGGCTGAAGCCGAGGGATTCATCGGATACCTCGTGGATTTGGATCTGGCCGTGCCTCACCTGGCGGCCGTGATTCGTTACGAACGGGCGTTGGCGGCAACCTTGATGGATGGCGAAGCTCGGGTCGTCTCGTTCAGTCAAGATCCGTTCCCCGTCCTGCGTTCGTTGGCGGAGGCCAAATTGCCAGATATTGGCAGCCAGGACGGGGACTTCGAGATCGAAATCACTCCTGGCGAGCTGTTCGAGCAGGGCTTTGTGGTGGGTTCGCCAGGGCGGCAGCATTAGCGTCTGACTACGGGTCCGGGTTGGAGATCGGGGCGCCGACCATTCGGCTCACGAGGTCGGCGAAGAGGAGCGATTCCCGTTCTTGGGGGCCGCGGGTGTAGTTGGCGATCACGAAGTCGTCCCAGAACATCCAGTCGGGGAAAACGGAATTGTTCACGAAATCCCCTTCCCCGAAGAAGCGGAACAGGATTAGTTCCTCCCCGTTCTTCAGCTTGAGCCCGACCGTAAAAAGGTCCTGCTCCCTGTACGCACCCCAGCCCGTCGACCAGTCCCGATAGCCGTAGATCACCTCGGCGATCCAATCGAACTCGATCCGGCGAGAAGTCCGGAAAAACCAGAAGCGGCGATAGACCACCCGCACCGTCTTGAGGGCGGGATCGACGACGAGACGTCGGCCGCCGAAGCCGAGGCTCCAAAGCTGGGAGCGCCCATCCGAGACGGCGACGAGCGTATTCCTTACCTTCGAGACGCGCGGACGGACGGCGACCAGCCGCGAGAAGACGGCGGCAAAGGCAAAGTCCTCGAGAAACCCCATCTGTCGATAGGGACGGTGCGCCGCCGGGTGGCGTTGCGTTCGGCGGATCGCGAACTGGGTAGCGTCCGACGCGATCCGGACCTCGATCGGGCGCTGGGATAAACGCCGGCCCGGCGGCAACATGCGGAAGCCAAAAAGTGTAACAATCTCGCGAAGGAGAACCCCTTGGCTCGATTTGAGATTTCCACCGAATACCTGACGAAAACCCTCGTCGATCTGCTCAACACGCCCAGCCCCTCCGGCGACACGGAGTACGCGGTGTCGTTCGTGCAGCAAGAGCTCGATTTCATGGGGGTGGAAACCCGCCTGACGACGAAAGGGGCCTTGATCGCGACGATGCCGGGGCTGAAAAGCGAGGCCCCCCGCGCGATGACCGCGCACGTGGACACGCTCGGGGCGATCGTCGCCGAGGTAAAGAAGAGCGGCCGCCTGCGCCTTTCCCCGATCGGCGGGCTCATGTGGCCATCGGTGGAAAGCGAAGGGCTGAGCATCGCAACGCGGTCGGGACGCCTCGTGCGCGGCTCGCTGGTCCTGACGAACGGAGCCGGGCATGTCAATAAGCAGGCCTGGACCCAGGAGCGGAACGCCGACACGCTGGAGGTCCGCCTGGACGAGCGCACGACGTCCGCCGAGGAAACCCGCCTTCTCGGCATCGAGGTCGGCGACTTCATCTACTTCGATCCTCGCGTCGAGAAGGGCGACGCGGGCTTCATCCGCAGCCGCTTCCTCGACGATAAGGCTTGCGTCGCCTGCGGGCTCGCCGCGATCAAAGCGTTGCGCGATAGCGGGATGACCCCGGCCCAGCGGACGAGCTTTCTGATCTCGAACTTCGAAGAGGTCGGCCACGGCGGCATGGATTCTCTTCCCGACGATCTCGCCGAGCTCGTCGTGCTCGATATGGCCTGCATCGGCGACGGCCTCCAGGGAGACGAGTTCCATTGCTCACTCTGCGTGAAGGACGGCGGCGGCCCTTACAGCAAGCGGCTGAGCGACCGGCTCCGAATGATCGCCGAGCGGCGGGGCATCGACCTGAGGACCGACGTCTATCCGATGTACAGTTCGGACGGCACCGCCTACTGGCGCTCCGGCGGTCGAGCCGAAGTCGCCCTCATCGGCCCCGGCATCGACACCAGCCACGGCTACGAGCGGACCCACATCGACGCCTTGACCGACACCGCATCGCTCATCGCGGAGTATCTGACCGAAGAGTAGCCGGAACAGGTTTGCTCGAGCCCGTCATCGCAAGTCCACGTCGCATAAACGAAGGAGAAGCGGCTCGATGCATCGCGCCCCAAATGGTCATCCTGGAACCGAGCCTGCGAGGTGGAGGGACCTGTCGACGCATTGCTGCAGAAGGGAAGTCCGGTCTCTATCTGGCCGGGACCCAATACCGCGAATCTTAAAACTTGCTAAAATCGCGCCATGAGGTTTGGAGCGCAGCTTCTTTTCATCGTCTCTCTCGCGATCGCCTTCGCCGGATGCTCGAGCGATAAGACCGGCGCGACGGACAATGCCGCCGGCGGCGGCAAAGCCGCAGGGAGTGGCGAAAAGCCGCTGGTCTACTTCTCCCAGGCGAACAGCGCCGATCCTTGGCGGCAGGTCTTCGACGCCGAGACGAAGGACGCGGCGGATAAACAGTCCAACCTCTTCACCTTCGAGGAGACGACGGCGGGCGACGATCCAAACCAGCAGATCAATCAGATTGAGACCGAACTCGTCAAGAACCCGAAAGTGATGCTCGTCAGTCCAGCCACGATCGCCGTCCAAAAGGCGGTCGAGGAGGCTCACGATAAGGGCGTCTTCGTCGTCGTGCTCGACAGAAACCTCGACGGCAACAAGTGGGACGTCTACGTCGGCGGCGACAACCGGACGATCGGCCACGCGGCGGGCGAATACATGGGCAAGAAGCTGAACGGCAAGGGCATCGTCCTGATGATCCAGGGCATCGCCGACGCCCCGCCGACCAAGGACCGCGCGGCCGGCTTTATGGATGCCATGCGGGACTTTCCCGGCATCAAGGTCATCGCCGGCGACAATTGCGACTATCAGCGCCAGAAGGCCGAAACCTACATGGAGAACTTCCTCCAGCGCCACCAGCCGTTCGACGCCGTCTACGCGCACAACGACGAGATGGCGATTGGCGCCTATATGGCGATGAATGCGGCCCACACGCCCAAGAAGGTCATCGTCGGCATCGACGGCTGCCAGAAGGAAGTCGTGCAGATGATCAAGGACGGCAAGCTCGACGCCACCTTCAGCTACCCCGATCCCGGCCCCAAGGGAATCCAGATCGCGGCGGAGGCCATCAATGGCAAGATGCCGGCGAGCAGAAAGGTCCTCCTCCCGACGGTGATGGTCACCAAGGATACGGCGGACGCCTACACGGCCGCGCATCCAAATCTGCACTAGGAAAGTTGCAGGGCGACCGGGTCAGCCGGTAAAGAGATCGCGTGCCTTCGATTCGAGGTCGAGAAGCCGGCGCTTCCGGTCCAACCCTCCCGCGAATCCGGTGATCGCGCCGGATGAGCCGAGGACGCGGTGGCAGGGCACGACGATGGAGATCGGATTCTTGCCCACCGCGGCTCCGACCGCGCGAGAGGCGTTCGGTTCGCCGAGCTTCCTGGCGATCGTGCCGTAAGTCGTGGTCTCTCCGAAAGGGATCGCGAGCAACTCGTCCCATACCTGTTTCTGGAAGGGCGTGCCGATCAGGGCGAGGGGCAGATCGAAGACTTGGCGCCGTCCGGCGAAGTAGTCGGCGAGCTGCCGGCGGATGTCGGCGAAGCGGTCAGGCTCGCGCCGCCACCCGGGGCCGATCTTGGGTCCGCCTTTGTGATTTTCCATGTAGATGCCGGTGAGGCTTTCGCCGTCGGAGGTAGCGAGAAGCGTCCCGATCGGGCTGTCGAAGGTGTCGTAGTAGGTCATGAGTGGGGGAGGGGTATTAGGGTGTTAGGGTGTTGGGGTATTGGGTCATTTCGAACCGCATTCAAGAAAGGCTCCTCCATAGATGCAGGGCCGCGTACGCGCGCCAGGGGCGCCATCGTTCGGCGATGGCGAGAGCTTCGGCCGGATTCTTCGTGCCAAGCGCCTTCAGGATGCCGAGATCGGAGTGGGGGAAGGCGTCCGGGTAGGCCAGGGCGCGCATCGCGATGTACTGGGCCGTCCAGGGGCCGATGCCGTCGAACTCGCAAAGCTGGGCAATGGTCGCGTCGACGTCCGCGCCCGGCACGAGGCGCAGCCGCCGCTCCACGACTGCCTGAGCGATGGCGATGAGCGCTTTCGATCGCTTGCTCACGATCCCGACGCTCGCGATATCTTCGACCGACGCTTGGGCGATGGCCTCGGGACCGGGAAAGGCGTGGGTGAGATCCTCGAAGGGCGTCTCGACCGGCGTGCCAAAGCGCCTGGCGATCCGTCCGACGATGGTCCGGGCTCCCGCGACGCTGATCTGCTGGCCTACGATAGCCCGCACGCAGGCTTCGAAGCCGTCGAACGCACCCGGCACGCGCAGTCCAGGATGCCCGGCCGCAAGATCGCCGAGAACTTCGGAGATGGCCTCGGGCTCCGACGACGTATCGAATAGTCGGCGAACGCGACGCAGGATCTGCGGGATCGTCTTCGTCAGCCCCGCGGAAACCTCTACGCGGAGCGCGTTCCTGCCCGGCTTCGGGGAAACCGCGATCCAACCGCCGGGATGGACCGCCCGCAGGTACCTGCCGTCCCGGACAGACTCGACGCCTTCGATGCGCCTCGCCCCAAGAAAGCGGATGATCGATTCCCAGTCGTAGGGCGCCCGATAGCCGATCTCCAGGATCACCGTCTCGCCCGGCCGCTTCTTCGACTTGCGAATCTGCGACGGGCTAAGGCGATATCGCTCCTGGAATAGCGCGTTAAACCGGCGAACGCTGGAAAAGCCGCTGGCAAGGGCGACTTCGCCGATGGGGAGGCCGGTGTCCATCAGGAGCCGCTTCGCCACGAGGAGCCGCTGGGTCTGGAGCAATTCCAACGGGGAAACGCCGTAATGTTCGACGACGGCCCGGCGCAAGTGGCGGTCCGTAACCCCGAGCTCGGCGGCGAAGTCGGCGAGGCTCGTGTCGGTCAGGGCTCCGTCCTCGATCCGCCGGACCGCGATGGAGGCGAGCCGCCCAACCGCATCGACCCGCGCCCGGCCCGGGGCAAGCTCGGGACGGCAAAGAAGGCAGGGCCGGAAGCCTGCATGCTCGGCGGCCGCCGCGTTCGAGAAGAAGCGACAATTCTTCCGCTGCGGCGTTTTCGCCGAGCAGACGCATCGGCAGTAGATGCCGGTTGTCTGGACGCCGACGAAGAACAGCCCGTCGAACCGCGAATCCTTCGCGGAAAGAGCCCGGTAGCACGCTTCGGCGTCGAGAGTCATAGCTAGAGTATGAGCGGCTCGGCAAGTCTATTCTCGCCATTTTCGGACATGATAGCGACCTCTCGGAAGGTGCGAGGAAACGTGGAGCCGCCCGGGAAATCCTGGTAGAGCCCGCGCGAACTTAACGCGGTCTCCGGTGAGTCCTGAGCTATAAAGGTGCAAGTGCATTCGATGCATGCATCTGCCTGCCATGAAACGATTCCTGATTCTTACTCCGCTTCTTGGAGCCTTTGCCGTTTTGTGCGTCTCAGGTTGTTCTTCTAGCGAGCCACGAATGACGGAGGGCGGCGCGCAGCCGGTCCGAGCAGGCTCCGCGAACCCCGCCGAGGAACTGGACGAGCAGCGATTGGCGACCGCCACCCAGGGTCTCCGCAAGGCCAACGGCTTCATCGTCGTCGCCAAGCCTCAGGCCCCGAATGCGAAGGCCGGCGAGAGCCTGAGGCAGAAGGCGGAGGCGGTGACCGAGCAACGCAACACCTGGTTCGTCTCCGTCGCCGCGTTCCGGGACGCGATTCTCGCCGATCCAAACAACGCGAAGAGCTACGAGGGCCTGGCCCGAGCCTTTCTGATGGAAGGGATGACAAACGAGGCGGAGCCGGCTCTCGCGACCGCCCTCAAGATCGATCCCAAGTTCGGCAAGGCCCGCTACGAGCTCGGGATCGTGAAGCAGATGGATTCCGACTATGCCGGAGCGGTCGCCGAGTGGAAGACTCTCACCCAGACCGATCCCGGCTACGGCGACGTGTACGCCCGAATGGCGATCGCCAGCTACTACATCCACGATTACCCCTCGGCCTGGCAATATCTCGCCACCGCCGATAAGCGCCACCAAAACGTGCCGCCCCAGTTCCGCGACCTTCTCAAGGAGGCCGATCCCCAGAAATGAAAGCCGGTTCCGTCCTCAAGTTTTCCGCTTACGTCCTTCTCCTGACCGGCCTCGCCTTCGCCCAATCCCCGATCGTGGGCGGGCAGGTGCGGATTTCCGTCGATAACAACAGCCTCTCCGGCAACGAGACGAGCGCGGCCTCCTCCGCCAATGGCCAGGACATCGTCGCCGGCTTCAACGACTGGCGGCCGGACGGCACGATCAAGAGCAGCTTCGGCACGAGCAGCGATGGCGGCCAGACATGGTCGCACGTCATCGTCCGCCCGCCGGTCGCCAACCAGACCACGGTCGAAGGCGACCCGATGGCCTGCTACGATGCCCGGACGAACACCCTATGGGTCGGAGCGATCTCCTTTGCCGGCAACGGCGGCATCTACATCGCGAAGAAGAACCTCGGCTCGAACACCTACCAGGCTTCCACCATGGCCCGTCTCTCCGGCAGCGCGGACAAGTGCTGGATGACGGCCGGCCCGATCCCCGGCAACTCCAACACGACCCGCCTCTACATCACTTACAACGAGGGCGTCATCCGCTCCGACGACCTCGGGACGACCTTCACCAGCCCGACGAGCCTGGGCACCGGCCTCGGCTTCCTGCCCCGCGTCGGCCCGAACGGCGAGCTCTACGTCTGCTACTGGGACGACAACCTCCGCGTGCAATTCAAGCGGAGCCTGAACGGAGGCACGAGCTTCTCCACCTTCACCGCTGCGACCCGTATGGACACCTGGGGCACGGAATCCCCGAACGGACGCGTTCCCGGTAACTACCGGATCGCCCCGATCAACACGATGGCCGTCAACCCGGTCGACGGCACGATCGTGATCATGTATTTCGACACGACGAACACGATCGGCTCGAACCGAAACCTCGACCTCTACATGGTGAAGTCCACGAACCAGGGCACAACTTGGACGACGCCAACCCGCCTGCCCTTCCGCCCGCTGACCACGGTTGGCGATATGTTCTTCCCCTGGGTGGAGTACACCTCCGACGGCCGCCTGCATTTGACCGCCTACGACACGATCTACACGAGCCAGAACGACGGGATCACCCACGGCATGGTCGACGAGGACTACGCCTATAGCGACGACAACGGCGCGACGTGGTCGAAGTTCCGGCTGACCCCGAACTCCTACGACAGCTTCAACGACGGGCGCGGCAGTTCGACCTCCTTCCTCGGCGACTACGAGGGGATCGCGATGACCGACCGACGGGTTTGGGCGACCTACCCCGACACCCATACCGGCCAGGCCGAGGTGTACGCCAACTCGGTCTACAATCCGATCGTCCGCCCGGCTTCCCTCAGCTTCGTCTGGGGTACGCAGACCGGCGGCACGCTCCAGTCGCTGTTCCTCCAGGACGGGAATGTGGTGACGGCCACGCGCGGCGTTCCGCCCCTCGCGTCGACGCCCCCGCTTCAGATGGCGCTGACCGCGACATCGCCCTACACGAACCCGTCGAGCGTTCAGCTCTACCTGTGGACCTCGGTCAGCACGCCCAATTTGCAGCAGGACGTGCTCGTCTACAATGTTGCGGCGCAACGGTGGGACACCCTCGACTCCCGAGCCGCGCCCCAGTCGCAGACGAACACGGTTGTAAACGTTCCCAATCCGCAGAACTACATCGGGCCGAACGGGCTGATGCAAGCGCGGGTGACATATCGCGCCGTCGGCGCAACCCTGACTCTGGCTTGGACCGCGAACACGGACGAGGCGGTTTTCCTGGAGAATCCGTAGAACCGTGGCGGCAAGGCTTGCCTCGCCGCCTACGGACGTCGCCAAAGCTGAGCCGACCTCAAACTTTTGAAAAGGCTCAGCTACGCGAGCTCTTCTTCCGAAAACTTCAGCCGGATTCCCCGCTTCTCCAACTCGGCGACGTAGACCTTGCCGGGCATTGCGGTTTCGTATCGGAGGGCTCCGGTCGCCATATTCCCCTTCCCGATCTGGTCGGCGTAGATGGCGGTCGAGAAGCCGGTCATTCGCTCCATCGCCGTAAAGCCGGTCGCGTCGTCGTGCTTCTCCAGGATGTCGATCTGCATCTTCATCCGCTTTCCGTTTCGAGTGCCGATGCCCGCGCCGCGCACGGCGATCAGGTCCTTGTCCGAAGGGTCTCGGAGGGCTTCGCCGAGCAGCTTATGGAACAGGTGGAGCGGCACGACGTCGCCGGAGCGCGTCTTGACCGGTGTCTCGTCCCAGAAGCCGTAGTCGCGAAACATCCGCATCATGGCGCAGTGGCCGGGGAAGCGGATCGTCTTGTACTCATAGGTATCGACCTCACCCTCGAAGGTGAACGGAGCCGTGGAAGCCCCGCCGGAAGTCGTGAAGGCCTCCATTTCGCCGAGCCCGTCAACATGGATATTCTCAACCTCGTCGAGAGTATCGACTTGGACGACCATCCGGTTCCGGATCACGTCGGCCCTGTGAGAGTATTCGGTGACCAGGCCCTCGATATTGAAAACCAGCTTGTAGTTGAGCGGCGGCTTCGGATGCTGAGGCAGACCTCCGCAGTAGAGCTTGATCGTCTCCGTCTCGTCGAGGCTCTCCATGAAGAAAGCCGCCAGATTATTGACCAGGCCCGGCGCCAGACCCGTGTCGGGAGCGATGGTGACGCCGGCGGCCTTGGCCTCCTCGTCGTGCTTGAGGGTTTCCCAGGTCACGGCGGTGTCGCCGCCCATATCGCACATGTGGGTGCCGGCTTTGACGGCGACGGCAGCCACGCGAGGGTGCATCCAATAGGGGACGCAGCTTACGACGACGTCGACGGGTTCGAGGAATTTATGAAGGGATTCGGGGTCTAAGGCGTCCGCGGTGTGGGCTCGGCATACGTTTCGGTCCAGGAGCGAGTTCACGCGAGAGGCGTTTCTCTCGGCCTGCTCGAGGTCCATGTCGCCCATCAGGATATGCTCCGGGTCGGCATGTTTGGCGAGATCGTAGGCTACGGCGGTGCCTTGCATTCCGGCACCAAGAATGGCGAACGTTTTCTTCATATTCTTCCTCGGACCACGTTGTCGCGGGATCGCGTCGGCAGAGCATGGCTCTGCGAAAAAGTGGATTTAACGCGGTGCTCCGCGTGCGTACAGATTACCGCCTAACGCTGGAACGAGCCCGGCCGAAAGGCAACGATCCGGCAAGGCCCGTTCTCTTTTAATTTTCAGGATTTCTAGCCCGCGGGGCAGTCCGCAAAAAGACGGACACGCGCAGTCGTAGGGCTATGCACGTCACTCCGCGCCCCGCGTATGGTTGAACGCGTCGTCCGGCCTCGAGCGATGGCAGACCGTGCATTTCGAGATCGGACCGGCGACGCCTTGAAGCGCGATGGCTTGCACGTTGTCGCGCGGATTGGTGCTCGGCCCGATGGCGTGGGGGCTGCCGTGGCAGGAGACGCACTTCACGCCGTTGTGCCCGACCGAGTCCCGGTAGAGGACGCCGGTTTGCTCGTACTCGTGGCCGGCCACCGCGTGGTACGACCCGCACCGCGGCTCATCCACCCATGGCCGACGCCCGGTATCACCGACCGCCGACATCGACGCCTTTCTTGAACCTGGGCTACCCGCGTCTAGCAATCCAATGACGAAAAAATCGCGTCTTACACTCCGGCCATCTGCTTGAGCCGCTCATTGGCGAAGTATTGAGCGCCGCCTTCCTCGATGGCCTGAACGATGAGGCCGGCGACGAACTCGGGTGAGTCGCCGTCCGCGTAGGCCGAGGCCGGGCCGCCACCCGCCGGATTGCCCATCCGGTTCTTGCCGAAGTTGGTCGCGGTGATGAAGGGATAGACCTCGCTGACCACGATTCCATCCTTTTCGAGCTCGGCCCGCGCCGTCATCGTGAAGCCGAGCAGGGCGCGCTTCGATGAGGAATAGACGCTGTACTGAGGGATCGTCATGAAGGCCGGTGCCGGAGTTGATGTTGACGATGCTGCCGGCGCCCTGCTGCCGCATCGTAGGAATAACGGCCTGCATGGCGACGATCGGGCCGAGCACGTTGAGATGGAAGATTTCGTCGAAGAGGGCCGGATCGATCTCTTCGACCGCGGCTGCGTAGCTTCGGCCGGCGTTGTTGACGAGGCCGTCGATTTGGCCGTAATACGCTTGGACCTCGGCGACGGCTTGACGGACGCGGCCGAAGTCGGTCATGTCGACGGTGATGGCGAGGCTGCCGGGCAGGGTTGCGGCAAGGTCCTCGAGGACCGCCGTGCTGCGGGCCATCAGGGCTACCTTGGCGCCGTTGTCGGCGAGGGCCTTCGCGGTCGCCAATCCGATGCCCGAGGAAGCGCCGGTCACGATAAAAACTCGATTGTCGATCTGCATCGTTCGTTTGCTACGCATTTCGGGAGCATCCGTTTTGGCGAGGCTCGATCCCCGAATTCTTGCCGTCTAGCGATCTGGGGACGGGAAAAACCGCGTCTTGGCAATCTCTCCGGCATCGGATAAACCGGATCAAACCTGTACCTCGGGCGCATTTTGGCGTGCCCGATTTCCGGAGAGGAGAAGATCATGAGAACAATCGCAGTTTGGGCTCTCGGCGTTGCACTCGTCGGCATATCGGCGATGGCGGAGGGCCAGAGCGTCCTGTTCGATTTCAATAACGGCCCCCAATTCACGAGTACGCCCATCGATCAGACGGTGAGCGGCATCCGCGCCCACTTCGAGGCGACCGGCTCCGGCTATTCCATCCAGGACATCGCCCAGGTCATCGGCATGCTCCCGACCGGCTTCTCGGGCCTCGGCCTGTCACCCAACAGCGTCTTCGGGAGCGACTTGCTGATCTCCTTCAAGGACGCGAGCTCGAATCCGCTCTATCTGACGAGCCTGTCGATTCAAGTTGCGCCGCAAGAGTTGGCTTGCGATTCCTCCTCGACGATGCGGATCACGGCCTACAACGGGGCGAACCTCGTCGGCACGAATCTGGCGGTGGCGACCGGAGACGTCTTCACCTGGCCCACGATCGATCTCGGCTTTACCTCGGCTCAGTCCTTCGACAACGTCGTGGTCCATTTCGAATCCGGCCCACCGACGGGAGGCGACTGGGGTGGCATCTTCGTCGCCGACAACCTCTTGGTAACGCCGGTCCCGGAGCCGGCCGCGCTCGTTGGCCTCGGGCTGGGCGTCCTGGCCATGTCGAGGCTACGGCGACGTCGCGCGTAGGCCTACAGCTAGTCGCGGCTTGGGTCTCCGGGACTGAGTCATCGCTTGGGGTTGTCATCCGCAGCGAAGTCGAGGGACTGACACGGGAGACGCATGCCCTGGAGACCCAAGCCCCGACGAGAATCGCGGCGTGTGAGAATTGCCAAGCGCGCTCCACATCGCCCATCGCTTGAACCGGAGGTAACGTACAACCAGCGGATGCCCAGCCCGCTGGATTCGTATGGCCAAAATCTGCGTTTCTTGCCTCCTCGCCGGTATCGCCGTTAGCGCCCTCGCTCAAGCCCCCGCGCCCCCCGGCCTAAAGGCCGAAAGCTCCGGGGCCTTTTCCTACTACCTCGTCCCGAGCGACGTGATCGGGTTCAAGGACTGTCCGCAGGGCTTCCAGGTCACTTACGACGGGGCCTTTAACAACGGATACGGGGAGCTCGATCTCGAAGCCGGCGCGACGCCCAAGCCGTTCGTCCAGCGGGTCAAGACGCTCTTCGGCGGCAACAATCCGATCCTCGAATACGATGTCCACCGGGACGGCGTGATCTACAGCGTCGAGTCTTTCGGCGCGCCGGCGAATCTCGATCCGCGCGAAGACCTCGTCGCCTTCATCCGCGTTCGCATGACCAACTCGGGCCGATCTAACGTCCGGGCCTCCTTGCGCGCCACGTTCAACAAGCGAGGCGGCTTCGGCCGGGCGGAGCTGCCGTGCCGGCCCTGGTATCAGGCGAAGTTCATGGATGCGGAGGCGTTCAAGAAGGGCTCGCCCGGCGAGGAGGTGAACGGGGGCATCGCCCGCGACGGTCACCTGCTCTACCTCTTCAGCGGCAGGCCGCAGGTCGACGCGGCGCACTGCGCCACGACTTACGCCTTCGACTTGGCGCCGGGGAAATCGCAGACCGTCTACCTCAAGGTCCCCTTCGTTCCGATCCGGCTCTCGATGGCGGATACCGTACGCGGGATGGACATCGGCCACTATCGTCCGGCCGTGCTCACTTTCTGGAATACCGCCCTCCTCGGAGCGATGTCGGCCGATCTGAACGATCCGAAGGTGACGGATGCGATGCGAACGAACCTCATCTATGATCTCATCGCGCGAGATATCGAGGCCGACGGCGAGCACTTCACCCAGACCGTCAACAAGTTCCAGTACCACTACTTCTACATGCGAGACACCTCGTTCATCGCCCACACCTACGACTTGATGAACCTGCATCGCGTTGCTCGCGAGACCGTCGAGCACTACCTGATCCGCGACGCAGCCGGGAAGGTGACGAAGCTGCGGCGGGAGAGCCCGGACGACTGGGGACAATCGCTGTGGGCCGTCGGCGCACACTTCCGCGCGACCGGCGACCTCGCCTTCGCGCGGGACGTTCATCCTGCCATCGGGCCTCACCTCGACGAATTCATGGCGGAGACCTCCAAGGACCCGCTCGGCCTCTGGCCGGTGGCCGGGCCGTACGACAACGAATTGATCAACGGTCACTACACCAGCCACAACCTGTGGGCGCTGCTCGGACTGCGCGAGGCCGAGAATCTGTGCCGGGCCGTCGGCGATACCGCGAACGCGGATCGGGCTCATCGCTACTATGTGGCCTTCTACAAGACCTTCATGAACCGGCTGGCGATGCTGACCGCGAAGGACGAGGGCTACATCCCGCCCGGCATGGACGATCCCGAAGCCGGGCACGACTGGGAGAACGCCTCCGGCGGCGTTTATCCTTTCGGCGTCTTTCCGCCCGACCACCCCTGGGTGACGGCGACCGTGAACATGGAACGGGAATACAAGTACCGCGAAGGCATCATGACCTGGGGGCCGAACGCATGGAAGGGCAAGCTGGCGGCCCGTCGCGGCGTCGAATTCGATCCGCTATTCCTCCACGACTACGACACGTTCCAAGTTTCAGAGACTTTGCTGGCGCGGGGCGAGCAGGAGAAGGTCGTCGAGGACCTATATTCGACTCTGGTCCACACCTCCTCAACCCACGCCGGGTTCGAGACCTCGATCCGACCGTGGGGGAATCGCGATCCGGACGGCAACTATCCGCCGCACGGCTGGTTCGCGGCGCGCTACAACGAGCTTGTCCATAACATGCTCGTTCGGGACGATGGGGAGACCCTTCACCTCGCCTCGGCCCTCGCTCCCCAGTGGATCGCGCCAGGCAAGACGATGTGGGTTAGCCACGCCGCCTGCTCCTTCGGAACCGTGGGCTATCGCCTGACCTCGTCGGCAAACCGTGCGGTCGTCACGATCAGCGCGAATTGGCGCAAGGCGCCGGCGCAGATGCTTTTTCACGTCCCGTTCGCGGTGCGGGCCTTGTCGGCGACGGTCGACGGGCGGGCCGTGCCGATCAAGGATGGTGTTATCACGATGCCGCCGCGCGCTAAGCGACTCGTGCTGAATTGGCGCTGGATCGGCAGCCCCGGCCTCACCTATGATCACGCGGTGCGGCTATGGCTGCACAAGAATTACGAGCCGAAGCCGGGCGAGGACACCGACCACCTTTTCCCGACCCTGACCCGGCCCGGACTGGCCTCATCCAATACGCTTTTCACCGGGAGCTACGACCTGCGGCTCGTCTCCCGATCCGGCGGCATGGGGACGATCCATTACACGCTCGACGGCAAGGCCCCGACGCCGCGCTCGCCCCGCTATTCGCACCCGATCCGGATTGCGAAGACGACGTTTGTGCGGGCGATCGAGGTCACGCCTGACGGCAAGGTCAGCGAGCCTCTCTACGCGAAGGTGACAAAGGCGACCCTCCAACCGGCCATCACCGGCCTCAACGCGCAGCCCGGGCTCGAATACAGCTATTACGAGGGCGAGATCGACAAGATGCCGAACTTCGGCGTGCTCACACCGACGCGGCAAGGGACGACGATGACCGGCAACCTGGACGACATCTCGCACCGCCCGGAAAAGTTCGCCCTTCGGATCGAAGGCTACATCGTCGCGCCGAAAGATGGGATTTACACGTTCTGGACCGGTTCCGACGATGGAAGCGTCTTATGGATCGGAGGCACGAAGGTCGTCGATAACGACGGGCCGCACGCCTACAAGGAGGAGAAAGGACAGGTTGCCCTGAAGGCCGGCATCCACCCAATCCGGATCGAGTACTACGATTCGGGCGGAGCGAACTATCTTCGCCTATTCTGGCAAGGCCCCGGATTCGCGAGGAGGGGATTCCGAGCAGGCGACGTCGCACACTAAGGAGACGAAAGGCCATAACGCCCCTCAGATGCCCAAACGCCCACCCCTGACTCCGGAAGAGCTACGGCTCCGCAAGAAGCGGTATCGCAAGCGGCGGATCGTCGTGTACGGCGGCCTCCTCGTTGCCGCCTACACGTTCTGGATTTGGCAGCCGTACGAGTATCAGTTCTTCCCGCGCCCGATTCCGAAGCCGAATCCGCCGGTCGATCCGGATACGAAGCATCTCTTCAGCCCAGGGGCGAAGGTGCTTATCGTCACCGCCCATCCCGACGACTCGGCCTTCTTCATCGGCGGCTTCCTGACCCAGCTCGGCCGCTCCGGCGCGGAAATACACCAGACGATCTGCACCGACGGAGACAAGGGCTACTACTGGATATTCTCCCAGCCCGCCGAAAATCGGCGTGAGCGGCGTGAGGAAGCCCTGGAAGAGCTACGCACCTGGGGAGGGAAGGACGTAACCTTCCTCGGCCGTCCGGATGGGCGATTGCGCGCGGACGATGGACTGATCAAAGCCATCCGGCAGCGGATCGACGAGACGCAGGCGGAATATGTCATCTGCTTCGACGGCGACTATCCGAAGCGCTGGAGCCACCAGGACCACCTCCGCTCCGGCGATGCCGCCGAAATCGCGGCGAAGAACGCGCCGAGCGTCCGCTGGATCATGAAGTTCTCGACGGTCGCCCCGAACTGGACATACGACATCGACAACGAATGGGAAGCCCAGCAAAAGCTCCTCGCCATCCATCGCAGCCAATTCCATGGCAACCATCTCGAAGCCGTCACGAACATGGTCGAAGACCTTGCGATGCAGGACGGGGAGCGCATCGGCGCGACCTACGGCGAGTCGTTCCGGTGTATTCGCGTGAAGTAGCGTGACGGTCAGTCTCCCGAAGTCCGGCCTCTCGCTGCGAGTTGGAAGACGGTGAGCATGGCGCTGTGCGCCTGGCGGAAGGTCGGGCGCGTTAGCTCGATCGTATAGGCGTCCAGGCGGGTCGAGCCGGGCAGCATCGAGGCGTAGTCCACTTCCTCGCTCGTTCGGAACTCCGAGCGCAGAGTGACGGGGCCCTCGATGCGATAAGGCGTAACCGCCTTCGCCCCGGCCATCGCGCGTTCGGAGGCGGATTCGATGCCGGGCCACGTCTCCGAGGGATGGCGCATCCGCCCCATATACTTCCCAAAGCCCTCTTTGGTGGCATGGACGCTCACAATCGGGATCGTTTCGTCGGCCTCGTCGCAGCCGGCTTGGTCGCTCGTCACGAGCACGGTCGGCACGCCGTAGGAGCCGGCGAGCGCGGCGCTGACCGCGATCTCTCCGGCCGGATCGCCGTTAATCCAGAAGCGATGCACGCCGCCGGCCAGGGCATGCTCCATCATGCCGTGGAGCCCGCCCGCCATTGCGTGATAGCCGACGAGCATGGCGGCATCGAAGCTCTCATCGAGCCCATCCATCATGTAGTCGTTACGGGGATAGAAGCCGGAGATGAGCTGGGTTCCCGGCTCCAACTCATCGACAAGGAGATTCTTGCAGTTGCCGTGGGCATCCTTGACGACGACTTCCGTCGCTCCCGCCTTCCTCGCGCCCCGGATCGCCGCGTTGACGTCTCCGGTCAGCATCCGGCGGGCGAAGGGATAGTCGTAGTGCGCGCCATCGGCCCGGCCGCATTGGGAGAACGAAGCGACGCCGGTCGCCCCTTCGATATCGACGGAAATGAAGAGCTTCATTGGGGTGGGGTTTAGTGTTGAGCGTTAAGTGTTGAGCGTTAAGCGTTGAGTGCCGAGAGTTCGGAGGGCTCGTCGGCTTGGACGTCGACGCCAGCGCCTTCAAAGCAGACTTGACTCTGCCGCCTCAACCCTCAACCCTCAACGCTTAATGTATTGCCCAATCTAATCTGAGACACGAGGCCTCGTTACTTGACTGAGTGTCTGCCTTTGGAGATCATATGGATCAAGGCAGGAGAAATGTCAAAACAATCCCCGCGTCGTTGGACGGCGCAGCAGAAGCTGGCGATA
>DASZYX010000009.1:0-140338 GCA_035545155.1 Fimbriimonadaceae bacterium
CCATGCTCCTAAACGGGCTCAAGGCACCGATCCCTTCTCGGTCGACTTCCCGGAACATCGCCTGGCAACTTGGAGCATAGCCTCTGACCAAGTTTTCTTTCCCATAAGAGTCCGGCCACGGCCGGTTGCAGAAGCTCCTAATGACAAGGGCGCTTCGCGCTTGCATCGCTGTTGCGACGGCTACAGCCCTCCGGGCTCCCATTTGTCATTCCTACACTTTCGACCGCCACGGGGCCGGCGGGCTCGGGATGACAGGCATAAGCGAGAACTAGACAAAGCGCCGGTGCTTGCGAGAGTTAAAATGGGCCATGATTGCCGAAGTCGTTTTGCTCGCCGTCGCCGGCAAAGGCATGATCGCCTCGACGCCCGAATGGAAACAATATCAGGCAATTCTCGCCAAACATAAGATCATCGTCGCCGAAGTGGTTCTGCGCCTCCTGCCAATCAGAAACGACACACCTTACCGCGATGGATTTGAAGCAACCTTCTGGCCGGACGGGGCGTATCGGGCATCCGCTTGGCCCCATAGCTTTGCCTGGAACCCATCTTTGAAGCGGGGATTGATCCTGGATTATCGAGACAAAACCTATCGATTCGTTGTGAATCAAGAGGAGACCCCGCATCTCATGTCGATGCTGGGAATCGGGACAGACGGCGCTCGGATCGGAGAACAGGAGGTGTCGAGCACCCTCTCTCGAAAATCGGCCGATTCTCGTCATCCTGGCTCACAGTCAGGGTTCGAGGTCTACTCCTACCATGTCGACGCCGGTTGGAGCGCGACCTGGCTATTCGATTCGAAGACGCACTTGCTTACTCAGTTCACGAGTGATTCGCTCGGCCCGATGGCAGAAGAAACCCATGCCGAAACGCGGTTTATCCGATGGCGATTCGATACCGGCGAAACCTTTTCCCTGACGCCCCCGGAGGACTTTCGAAAAGCCGACGGCTCGCTGCTCACTCCACGACCGCGCCAAACTTGCGTGTGCGCCTCTGATAGGTGAGCACCGCTTCCAGAAGCTCCTGTTCGCCGAACTCCGGCCAGGTCTTGTCGGTGACGTAAAGCTCGGTGTAGGCGGACTGCCAAAGGAGGAAGTTGCTCCAGCGCATCTCGCCGGCCGTACGGATCATGAGGTCCGGGTCGGGGTGGGAGGGGTTGTAGAGATGCTGGGAGATCAGCTCCTCGGTAACGTCCTCCGGCCTTACGCCCTCGGCGACGATCTTCTTCACCGCGTCGACCATCTCGGCCCGGCCGCCGTAGTTGATGGCGAGCGTGAAGGTGATGCCGGTGTTGTCTTTCGTCGTCTCGATCCCATGCTCGAGGGCCTTGCGAAGACCCTCCGGCACCTGATCGATCCGCCCCGCCACCTGCACCCGGACGTTGTTCTGATGCATGAGGCGCAACTCATCCTTCGCCGCCTGCTCGATCAGCTTCATCAACCCCTTGACCTCATCCTCCGGCCGCCGCCAGTTCTCGGCGGAGAAGGCATAGACGGTCAGATACTTGATCCCAAGCTCGCTCGCATTGAGAAGCACGCCCCGAAGCGTCTTGTAACCCTCCCGATGCCCAAGCAGCCGCGCCAATCCCTTCTTTCGAGCCCAACGGCCATTGCCGTCCATGATGACGGCAACGTGGACGGGCAGGGAGGCGAGGGAGATGCCCAGGGCCACGGCTTTGGCCCGAATAGGATTGGAGGATCGGAGGATTGGAGGATTGCCCAAACTATTCGACTTCCTCGAAGTCATATGTGCGAGTCTCTTCGCGCGCGACGAGGGCGTCTCTGTTCTTTCGTCGAAACGAAATAAGTCTGTTCAGTTGCCGCCCGGCCGAACCCAGGTCGGCAAGCTGCTTAGCGCCTTCCACCTCGTCGACCAATCGGCGCTTGATGGCCCGCCTTATCCACAGTTGCGATTCTCGCGCAGACCCCCTTGCGATCACGAAAAAGTGGAGGGCGTCGCCGGCGGTATATCTTCCGTCGCCTTCCACCAGATTGGCGTTGATCGAATCAGCAGCTCTTACGAGGTGAATGCCAACCGTTCGCTGAGCCTTCCAGTCCCACGTTTCAACCGTTTCCCAAACCCAGTCGGCACATTCCTCGAAAATCCGAAAAATCTCCGTCTCCTCGATGGGAACTCGCCTCGAGTCGGTCGCCGTGTCCAAGCCCCGGCCTTCTCGTGAACCCGCCAATCCTCTAATCCTCTGATCCTAGCGGCCCTGCCGCGAAATCCTGCGCCTACGGCGCTTACACCTGCATCAGCTCCGCTTCCTTCTTCTTGCCGAGTTCGTCCGCCTGATGCACGTAGTTGTCGGTCAGCTTTTGGATGCGGGCTTCCTGGGCTTTCAGGTCGTCTTCGCTGATTTCCTTGTTCTTCTGCATCCCTTTCAGGTGCTCGATGGCGTCGCGGCGGACGTTGCGGATGGCGATGCGGCCCTGCTCGGTGCGGGTGTGGACCTGCTTGACCATGTCCTTGCGCCGATCCTCCGTCATCTGGGGGAAGTTGAGGCGGATGCCGGAGCCGTCGTTCTGCGGGTTGATGCCGAGGTCGCTCTTCATGATCGCTTTCTCGATCACGCCGACCATGTTGCGCTCGTAGGGCTGGATGAGGAGCTGGCGTGGCTCGGGAACGCTGACGTTGGCGATCTGGCTGATCGGCGTTTCGACGCCGTAGTATTCGACGTGGACGCGCTCCAAGACAGATGGCGAGGCGCGGCCGGTGCGGTAGGTGCTAAAGTCGTGGACCATCGCATCCAAAGCGGATTTCATGCGGTGCTCTGCGTCCTTGTAGATCGATTCTGTGCTCATTCACTCCCCTCCTACGAGAGTCCCTTCATCCTCGCCCTGCGCGGCTCGAACCAGGGCGCCGGGTTCGTTAAAGTCTAACACGATGACTGGGAGCTTATGCTCCCGGCACATGGTGAATGCGGTTTGGTCCATCACGGCCAGTTGCTTGCCAATCGCCTCGCTGTACTCCAGCGTCTCGTACCGCTTGGCGTCGGCATGCTTGCGCGGGTCCTTGTCGTAGACGCCGTCCACCTTCGTGGCCTTGATCAGCGCGCCCGCTTCGATCTCCAGGGCGCGCAGAACGGCGGCGGTGTCGGTCGTGAAATACGGATTGCCCGTTCCCGCCGCAAAGACGACGACTCGGCCCTTTTCAAGATGGCGCACGGCGCGGCGGCGGATAAACGACTCGCTGACCTGATAGACGGAAATCGCGCTTTGGACCCGCGTCTGGACGCCCGCTCTCTCGATCGCCCCCTGAAGAGCGAGCGCGTTCATCAGCGTTCCCAGCATGCCCATCTGATCGGCTACGGTTCGCTCGATTTCCCCTTCCGCCGAAAAGACCTCGCCGCGAATGAAGTTGCCACCGCCCACGACGAGGGCGACCTCGACGCCGGTTTCATGCACGGCCCCGACCTCTTTCGCGATGTACTTCAGGACGCTCGGATCCAGCCCAAACCCCACGCCGCCCGCGAGCGCTTCCCCGCTCAGCTTGATCAAAACTCGCTTGTATGCCTTCCTCTGGACCGCCAACCTATTTTTCTCCCCTGCTATTCAACCTCATCCACGGCATCGGGAAACCATCGCGTCCGTTCTTCGCCCTTTTCCTCCCGAAACGGGCTCAGGGGCAACCCGTCATCACCGAGGCCATGTTTGCGCAGCAGAGCCCGGATTTGGACCCCGGAGACGAAACATTCGTCGCCGGTCTTTAGACCGGCGACTGCAGCCGACTGAAGCCGGCAGGCGGGGATGCGGGCTAAAGCCCGCGCTCCTAGTAAAGGCTAGGCGCCCTGGCCGACGGCCAGGTAGACGAAGCGCGTCACCTTCGTGCCCTTCGCCGATTCGGCGAGGTACTGCGAGACCGACTTCGAGGAGTCCGCATAGAACGGCTGCTCCATCAGCGCCGCCTTCTTCACGTACTCCTTGTTCACGCGGCCTTGAGCGATGTTGCGGGCGATCTTCTCGTCCTTGCCTTCGTTGACCGCGCGCTGGGTCTCGATCTCGATCTCTTTGTCCAGCATCTCCTGGCTGAGGTCCTCCTTGTTGATGACCTCGGGCGGCAGAGAGACGACGTGGACGGCGATCTTGCGGACCGCTTCGCTGCCCGCGTTCTCGCCCTCGGAAACGATGAGCGAACCCTTCGAGTTGTCGAAGTGGACGTACGACGCGATCGGCGCATCCGCCTTGATCTGGACCGCCTTGGTGATCTGCACATTCTCGCGGAACTTCGCCACGATCTCGCCCGCCATCTCCTTCAGATGGGCGTTCTCCATCGGGTTGTCCGTCCCGCCGTTGTCGCGAACGTAATCGGCGACCTTCTGGGCCATCGCGACGAAATCCGGGTTCTTCGACACGAAGTCCGTCTCGCTCTCGACCACGACGGCGCCGACGGTCTTTCCATCCGCGGACGCGCTGACCGCCACCACGCCCGCCGAGGTCGTCCGGCCCGCCTTCTTCCCAGCCGCCGCCTTGCCCTTTTCGCGCAGAACCTGCTTCGCCTTCTCAAAGTCGCCATTCGCTTCGTTGAGGGCCTGCTTGCACTCCATCATCGGGGCGTCCGTCTGCTCGCGGAGCTTCATCACGTCCTTTGCACTGAATTCAGCCATTTCCTTAAATCCTTTTTCTTTCAGAACCTTCTTCGCCTTGTCGAAGTTGCCCTTGCACTCTACGAGAGCGGCAACACAAACGTCTAGGGGAGCCCAAAAGAGCCTAACGAGCCGACCCGCGTCGTCCTCCGGGAACCCAATCGCGGTCTTCATGATGGAGAGGAGTAAAGGATTGGAGGATTGGAGGATTAAGGATCGACTTCGCAAACCAATCCTCAATCCTCTAATCCTTCAATCCTCTCGCCCCCCTACTCTTCCTCGTCGCCGCCGAAGGCGCGGAGGAACTCCTCGGCCACCGGGTCGAACTGGACCGGCTGGCCCTCTTCCTCTTCGGAAAGCTCGGAGCCCTCGGTCAGCGTTCCTTCGGTCAGGCTTTCGTCGAGCGGCCTGGCCTCGAGGATCGTATCGCTCACCTTCTGAGTGACAAGTCGGATCGCGCGGATCGCGTCGTCGTTGCCGGGAATGATCACGTCGGCCATATCCGGATCGCAGTTCGTATCCACGACGGCCACGATCGGAATGCCCAGCTTCTTCGCCTCCGCGACCGCGATGGACTCCTTGTTCAAGTCGATGACGAACATGCAGGAGGGCATCGCGCTCATATTGCGGATACCTTCCAGAAAGCGGTTCAGCTCGTTGCGCTCTTTGCGGCGCATCAGGGCTTCCTTCTTCGGAAGCCGCTCCAGATAGCCCTCCGCTTCCATCCGGTCGAGCTCCTTGAGCCGGTTGACGCGAAGCTGGATCGTCTTCCAGTTGGTGAGAAGTCCGCCGAGCCAGCGCTCGCTGATCCAATACTGTCCGGACCGCTGCGCCGCTTCCTTGATCGCGGCCTGCGCCTGCTTCTTCGTGCCGACGAAAAGCACCGTGCCTCCGTCCTCGACGATCTTGTGGATGTAGTTCAGAGCATCTTCGAACATCTTGATCGTCTGGTGAAGATCGATGATGTAGATGCCGTTGCGTGCGCCGTAGATGTACCGCTTCATCTTCGGGTTCCATCGGCGGGTCTGATGCCCGAAATGGACGCCCGATTCGAGCAGCTCTTTCATGCTGAGCTGTGCTGCCATATTGCCTCCAGGTTTAACCTCCGAGCGGGCTTGGATTTGCGCGATTAACCCCGGCTCGCCGGGGACCTGGCCGCGCAGCCAACGCTCGTGCGTAGTGGTTGCGAAAAGCCATTATACCTTTCGCGCACAATGTGGATTGTGAGCGCGCCCGCACGCTGGATTCTCGGCTTGGCGGCCTTCGCCGTTCCTCGCCAAGCCTCAGCAATGCTCTGATCCCATCCACCCTCTGGGGATTTCCCGCTCTCTGGTATGCCATCGTCGGCCGCATGCCTGGATTCGGAAGGCTTCGCGAGACATCGGAAGCAATCATCGATCCGACTCGGCCTAAGCCCCAGGATTTCGAGGAAGGCCAAGAGGTCTTTGCGCCCACGGAATGGGAGCACACGGAATAACCCGCGTTACACTGATCGCATGGATCCCGTCCCGTTGGCCGGAATATTCGTGGGCTTCGGACTGCTCGTCATCGTCCCCGTCGTGGCGATCCTCACTGAGCACCAGCGCAAGATGGCGCGCATCCTCCACGGACAGCCGGAATCCGAGAAGGAGGGGACAAAGGTCGTCATCGGCGTCCACGCTTCGGGGAAGCCAAAGGGGACTGCGACGGCCGGCAACGAGGTCCTCGAGGAGCTGCGCGCACTCCGCAACGAAGTCGCCGATCTGCGAATTCAGGTCGCCTCCCTTTCCGGAAGCCAAGTGCCGGCCATGCCGGAGGCCGACGTCCGCTCCCAGCTAACCCAAGGCTAGCGCCAAATGTGAATTCGACGACGTTGCCGTCCGGCGCCGGAGATGCGCGCGAAACTATTTTGCTTCCCGAGCGGCGGTTCGATCAGTCCAAGCCATGGAGAAGTTATGATGAAGACACTACTTTCGATTCTGTTGCTCAGCCTATCTCTTATGGTCTATTCGCAGGAAACCCACGAGCCGAAGAACGTAATGACCGTTACCGGGACGGCGCAAATCTTCGCGTCTCCGGACGAGGCGATCGTCCGGCTGGGAGTGGCGCAAAACGCAAGCACCGCCCAAGCCGCTCAGAGCCAGGCGAACGAGATTATCCAAAAGCTCCTCACTTCCCTGAAGTCCCTCGGCATCGCCAAAGAAAACATCCAGACGTCGCGAATGTCTCTCAGCCCGATCTACACCCAGACCCGGCCGGGCGAGACGCCACGCATCGGCAGCTACCAGGCGACCGACCTCCTTTCCATCCGCGTCAGCGACTTCAGTCTCGTCGGCAAGATCGTCGACGCCGGGACGGCGGCGGGCATCAACGACGTCGAAGGCATCGACTTCGAGCTCAGGAACGCCCGCGAGCCGAGGTCCCGAGCTTACAAGGAGGCCGTCGCCGATGCGCGTTCGAAGGCCGACGCCGTCGCGGAAGCCCTCGGCGTCAAGATCGTCGGCATCTACGACGTGGAAACCGACGGCGGCGCGATCGCACCCCAGCCCCGCCTGATGGGGATGGCGAAGATGGCCGGCGCGCCTACGCCGGTCGAGCCGGGGCAAGTCGAAGTCAGCGTGACGGTGACGATTCGTTACCAGATTGGTTGAACGGACCCTCGTCGAGCGGCGCCCCGCACCACAGGCACTTGTTCGCGGTGCGGGATAGGATGCGGTTGCCGCAATGCGGGCAAACCCCGCCTTGCCGCGTGATCTTGCCGTCGACGACGCCATCCGCGGCGTCGACTTCGTGGATTACGTTTTGAAGCTGCTGATCGGTAAAGCCGTTCGTATCTTTCAGCAGCTTCCATAGCGCCGCGCAGGCAAGCTCCAGGCCGTCGATTCGTTGCTGGAGCATCAGAACTTCGGCCGAGGGAGAACCGGGCGGCTTCTGATACGGCTGCGGATAGAGCGGGCCGATCGGCCCGCCGTACATCCCGGAATAGTTTCCGAAGAGAAAGCCAAGCATGCCTTGAGTGTACGACGGGCTCCGTTCACAATAGTCCAGGAATGGAAATCCTCCCCAGCCTGGGCATCGAAACCCTCCTCACCCATCGTGGCGAAGAAAAGAAGAATCTTCACGCCGTCGTCCCCCCGATCTTCCAGGTTTCGACCTTCGTCTTCGACGAGTACGACGAGCTGATGCACCAGATGCTTGAGGACCCCCTCGGGCCACCCTCGCACTATTCCCGCATCAGCAATCCGACGCTCGACGTCGTCGAGCAGAAGCTGGCCACCCTGGAGAAGACCGAAGCGTGCAAGCTGATCCAAACCGGCATGGGAGCTAGCTGCCTTGCGATCATGGCGCACGTGCGGCAAGGCGCCCACGTCGTCACCCTCGACACCTGCTACGGGCCGGTCAAGACGCTTCTGAAGGACTACCTGCCGAAATTCGGAGTGACCGCCACGTTCGTCGAAGGATCGAGCGTCGAGGAGTGGATCGATGCGATCCGTCCGGAAACGACAATGCTCTATCTCGAGTCTCCGAGCAGCATTATCTTCCGACTCCAGGATATCGAGAAGATCACGGCCGAGGCCAAACGGAGAGGGATCACGACGGCGATCGACAATACCTATTGCACGCCGATGAATTCGAATCCCGCGACGATGGGCGTGGACATCGTGCTCCATAGCGCGACGAAGTATCTCGCCGGGCACAGCGATCTGACCGCGGGCGTCATCTGCGCTTCCAGGGAATTCGTCCAGCGCATCGCGCGAGAGGAGCTCAACCTCTTCGGCTCGATCCTCGCCCCCTTCCCCGCCTGGCTGCTGATGCGCGGGATGCGAACGCTCGCCGTCCGTATGCGCCATTTCGAAAAAGTCGGCAACGAGGTCGCGGCCTTCCTAGAAGGGCATGCCTCCGTGGACGTCGTCCATCACGTCGGTCTGCCGTCCTTCCCCCAGCGCGATCTCTTCCTCAAGCAGATGCGCGCTTCCTCATCGCTGCTTTCCTTCGAGCCGAAGACGCAGGACAAGGCGAAGGTGACCGCCTTCGTCGAGGCCCTGAACCTCTTCCAGATCGGCGTGAGCTGGGGAGGCCACGAATCGCTCGTCGTCGCACTCCAAGGCCAGCCGCTGGGCTACGCAGAGCCCCGCTTCTGCGTGCGCCTCTATTGCGGGCTCGAAGATAGCGCGGACCTGATTGCGGATATCCGGCACGCGTTCGAAGTGTCGGGGCTTTAGCCCAAATACTGTTTAGTTAATCCCCTATCAGGAAGCTAGCGTTAGGTCGGCGTTAACCTTCCGATGCCTGTCATCCCGAGCCCGCCGGCCGCGTGGCGGTCGAAAGTGTAGGAATGACAAATGGGAGCCGGAGGGCTGTAGCCGTCGCAACAGCGACGCAGGCGCGAAGCGCCCTTGTCATTAGGGGCGAGCGGCGAGTCTTGCGAGCCGCGCAGTCGAGGGACCCCCGCACCAAGCGCGTCGTTTATGCGGGGATCCTTCGACTTCAGAACTTCGCCGGAAGCTCGTTCTTTCCCTCAGGATGACGCCCCAAACACAATGACGCAGCCATTAACTAAGCAGTATGGGAGCTAGGAGCAGGACGCGCATCCGCAGGCGTGGCCGCGCCAGGCTTGGATGCCTTCCCAGGCCATGATGGGCGTCATCACGAGGGCGGCTGCCGGGTCGGCCCACCACCAGCCGAACAGCTTGTAAGCCAGCAGGCCGAGCAACAGGATTGCCGCGAGATAGGCGCAAAAGTCGGTCTGCCGGGCGTCGGCTCGCATCGCGTGGCTGTCGATCTCGCCGGAAATGCGCCGCTTCGCGGTAGCGAGAAACGGCATGACGGCTAGGGAAACCGCCGCAACGATAATGCCGAGCAAGCTCTCGTGGGGCCGCTCCTCCCTAACCAGGGCCTGGATGGCGTCGAAGGCCACGCTTATGGCTAGGGCGAGGAAACAGATTCCGATGAGACGCAAGCCGTTTCGCTCCGAAAGCGCCAGACGATGCGACCGGCCGAGCGAGGTTAACCGCCACAGGACGACCAAAGCGGACAGGACCTCGATCATACTGTCGAGGCCGAAGCTCAATAGAGCGACGCTGCCTGCCAGGCTCGAAGCGAGCAACGAAGCGCCGCCTTCGAGCAAACCATGAACGATCGTCAGCCACTGAACGAGAGTCGCGTGAGGGTGCCGGGGAGGTGCAACGATTTCCGTAGCCAAGTTCAAGTCATTTTACGCCGCGCTCATCCGGCAACCTATACTTTGTTAAAGGATGAAACTCGCCCTTACGCTCCTGTTCGCGCTATTTTGTCTCGCCGGCTGTGGCGGCGGATCGACCTCGTACGCGGGAACCTGGCTCGTCGACGACGCCGGCATTCCCTCGGCATGGGGCAATACCACGCTTCCTCCCAACTTGCTCAAGCTAAGACAGCAACTCGTCGCCTTCCGGCTCACTCTGAAGGCGGATGGAAGTTACGAGGCGGTCAGCGTTCCCGGCATTCAAAACGGACACTGGAAGCTCCAAGGAGGCCAAATCATGCTCGATACGCCGCCAACGAAACTCGACATCTCCGACGACGGGAGCTATTTGAAGTGGGCGATGGTGGAGGGCCGAGCCCCTCTCAACCTATATAAACAGAAGGAGTAGGCGAAACCCCGTACCGGCCCAACCGTATTCCACGTCAAAGAAACTGTATGGGCGGCCGGCAGGCCGTGGAGGATCATCGAAGATGGCTGGCTCGCACAGAACCGCTCGGAAGTCAGGTTGGGTATTGCCGCTTGCCTTGTGCCTGCTCGGCACCGCCATGGCGGAAGAGCCGTTGCGCGTGCTGATGGTTGGTGGCGGGCCGGATCAGGACCATAACCAGGTCGCCATCGAGAGCAACGTGCGCTACGTCGCCCGTTTGCTGCGCCCGGGAACGACGACCCGCGTTCTCTTCACCGACGGAAAGCCCACCTCCGAAAACGTGCAATGTCAGGGCGACGATCAGAAGATCTATTACCGGGCCCCGCAACTCCCCAGGGAAGACGGCCCGTCCCGCTCGCCCAACGTCCGCTCCGAGCTCGGCGCGATCGTCAGGGATTTGCGCGCCCATCCCACGAGCCGGGCCCTCCTTTACTTCACCGGCCATGGCAGCCCGAATCGCCGGAGCAGCTACGACAACAACTTTTACGACCTTTGGGATCAGGATCAGTTCAGCGTGCGTGATCTCGCGGCGGCGCTCAAGGCCTTCCCGAAGGAGAGCCCGATCGCTCTCGTCATGGTCCAGTGCTTTTCCGGCGCCTTCGGCAACGTGCTCTTCGAAGACGGCGATCCTACCGGCCCGCTCGTCGATCAGCGCATCTGCGGATTCTTCGCCAGCGTGCCCCAGCGCCCGGCCGCCGGCTGCACGCCCGAGATCAACGAAGCGAACTATCGGGACTTCACCAGCTATTTCTTCGCCGCTCTGACCGGCATCGACCGGATGGGCCGGACCGTCACCGGCGCGGACTACAACCACGACGGCAAGATCGGGATGAACGAGGCGTTCGCCTACACGCTCCTGCACGACGAATCCATCGATACCCCCGTCTGCACGTCGGATACCTTCCTTCGCAGGTTCGTGACGACGCCGGACGAAACCGTTTTCAAGACTTCGTTTGCGAAAGCCCGGGCCTGGGCTACGCCTTCCCAGCTTGCGGCGCTCGACGGCCTGTCGAAGCTGCTGAAATATAGCGGCGACGACCAGCTCTCCACCGCCTACGACGCGTTCCTAAGGATCGACGTCCAGAGCGAGGACATCGCCGACGTCAGGCTCATCCGCTTCGTCCGGCTCGCCAAGAGCATCGTCCTCGCTCATACGCTGAGCGAGACCGGTTCGAAGGATATCAAGGCGCGCTACGCGTCTCTGATTCAGGGCGAAGCGGCCAATCCTCTCAACTAGCGGCCGGCCACCTTCGTATTCCGCCGTTCGGTATTCCGTGCGCTGACCGATCCTGTACTAGATAATTGCGCCAGACTCGACAAGTACTTCGCCTATGTATTTTTTCCTGGCCGACCGATAAGTGGATAAACGATGCGTCGTTTTGGATGCAATGGAAGGCATTGCCACGGCGCTACTCGGACACGGAGGATCAGGCCTTGAACAAGAACAAAACAATCTGGATCGTCGTCGCAACGGCGCTGTACATGATCCTTGCGGTAACCGCCGGCGCACAGGTCGTCGACACGAACGGCACCGCCTCGGTCGACGTTCAACCGGCTCTCTCGATTTCTCTTGTCACCAGTCCGAACTGGGGCAAAGTCGTCAAGCCTGCCGCGGGGACCGCTCGATACAAGTTGGACTATGCGACCGGCACGGTTAGCCTCGTCAGCGGCGACGGCTATGCGTTCAACGACGGCCAGCTCGGCGAATACACCGTCACCGGCGCACCATCGGCTCCGATTTCGTTCAGCGTCGCGATCGGTTCGTTCGACGCTTCCGGCGTCTCCGTGGTGGCCAGCCACATCAACGGCACCACGGACACCGGTACCGGCACACTCGACATCGGCGGCTCCTACGACCTGAAGGTCGGCGGCATCCTCGATATCGTCTCGACGGCCACCGTACAGGTTCAGACCGCGACCGTCACCGTCACCATCGATTACCAATGATCGGAGGAAGTCTGCGGACGACCGCGGGCTCGCCAACTAAATGAAACGTCTCTGGGTCCGAGCACTGACAGTCAGCCTGATGGTCGCCGCCGCGAACATCGGGCTCTGCCAGCACCCAGGCGATCTCGTCGTCACCCCGACGCGCGTCCTTCTCGACGATAAGACCCGCTCCGGCGACATCACGCTCGTCAATCGAGGCACCGAGACGGTCCGCTATCGCCTCACGCTCGTCGACATGGAAATGACCGACGACGGGGTCCTCAAGCGAATACCGTCGAGCGAGACGTCCGCCGGCGCCGTCCTCAAGCTTTCTCCGCGCGAGATCTTGCTCGAGCCGGGCGATTCCCAGCGGATCAAGATCGCCGCTTTCCTTCCGGCAGGGACGCCGGACGAGGAGCTCCGCTCCCACTTGGCTTTCGAGCCGATCTCCCTGCCAAGACCGCTCGGCCAACCGTCCGGCGAAGGCCGTACCCTCCGGCTGAGCCTCGAGCTCCGCTCGGTCGTGACGATTCCCGTCATCGTCCGTCACGGCTATCTTTCTGCGACGGCTTCGATATCCGACTCCGCCGTCGGACAAGACAAGGACGGCAGCTTCGCGATCTTCCGATTGACGCGCACCGGCAATCGCAGCCTACGCGGCGACGTGACCGTCAGCTTCGTCCCCGCCGGCGGCGGCGAAAAGATTTCGTTGGGCGCCATCGTCGGATTGCCCGTTTACTGCCCGAATCGCGGACGGCTCGTCAAAGTCCGCCTCACACACGACATCAGTAGCCTAGGGAAGGGTGAAATTGAGATCGGCTTCGTCGAGCCGGAGCGATCGAGGGGGGCGGCGACGGCCAGGTCGGTCGTCGAGCTCCAGAAGTAGCCATGCCCCTCCTGGGAGTCGTCGCAAGCCTCGCGCTTGCGGCTTCGGCCATCCCCCAAAACCCCCAAAACGGCGGGTCGGGGCCGAAGTCCGACGATTCTAACGTCGAGCTTCTTCTCGTCGACGTTCTCTACGATCACTTGCGCCTCGATACGGCTCTCGCCGCCCTCCAAGATGGGCATGGGCGTCGCTTTCTTCCCCTGCGCCAGTTCGCCAACGCGCTCGGATTCCGGCTTCGCGTCGAGCCCCAAAAGCGGGTCATGGGCGGATTCCTCGGCGATCCCGGCGACCGGCTCGCCTTCAACGGGGTCATGGGCCGATACGTCCACAAGGGCAAGGCGACGAACTTCGATCCCGGCCTGTGTTTCGAGCGAGACAACGAGCTTTACGTCGATTCCGACCTGATCTGCGCCTTCGCCGGGCTTCACTTCCAGTGGCGTCTCAACCGCCTGGAGCTGGACGTCTCCTCCGACGCCCCCCTTCCGATTCGGCAACAATGGATTCAGCGCCAGCGGCTGAACCGCGTCGCTCCCGTCCAGATTCGCCCGTTGCTGCCGGTCGTCACGTCCCCCTACAACGTGTGGAGCGTGCCGTCTATCGACATGGTCTGGTACACGGACGCGAACGTCGACAGCAAAGTCCAGCAGTCCTCCTCGCGGCTTCAGCTCGAAGGAAGAGGCGACCTGCTCTTTATGAGCGCCCGCTATCGGTACATCTCCGGAACCGGCGCCGAGCCGGCCTCGGAGCTCCTGACCCTGGGTCGAGAAGACCCGACGGGACGGATGCTCGGCCCCATGCACGCGACTCAGTTCTCTTTCGGCGATCTCAACATCCCGCAGATCCCGCTCTTCGCCCGCACCCAGAACGGCCTCGGCGCGACGATTTCCAACTTCCCTCTGCCGGGCTCGGCCATGTCCGCCCCTTCGATCGTCGATGGCCGCGCGCCTCCCCGGTCTATCGTCGAGATGTACCGGGGCAGCGATTTGCTGGGCACCGTCCGAGCCGATAGCGACGGGCATTACGAATTCCCATCGACGCCCCTCGATAGCGGGCCGAACGACCTTCGCATCGTCGTCATCGCTCCCAACGGCGAGGTTCAAGAGGAGCAGCGGACCCTATACGGCGACGCCAACGGCCCCTCCAAGGGCCAAAGCCAATACCGAGTCACCGCCGCCCATATCGGCAGTTCCCTTTTCCCGAACGCGATCAAGGGCATCTCCCAGGACCAGCAGCGGATGGAATACATCGGCGAATACAGGCTCGGGCTCGCCGGCGGGTCGTGGCTCTCGTCCACCGCGGTCGAATCGGAGGGACGGGAATTTCTCGGCGCGGGATTCCATTCGTGGACGGCCGGAAGTCTTTGGCATCTGGAGACGATGCTCTCGAGCAATGGCGGAAGCGCGATCTCGGCCGGAATCTCTCGCCGCTTCGGACGCACGAACTTCTCGCTGGAGCACACGCTGGCGACGCCCTCGTTCGGTCTCGACCTTATCCCGGAAATCGGCAGCGAGGCGACCTCGATCACGAAGCTTCGCGTCGATGGCGCATCCGGAAGCTCCCGCCATCCGTTTGGCTACGGCCTTAGCGTGGACCGGATCGATGGCTCGACGCCCGCCACCCTCGTCCGCGCCCGCGTCAACGGCGGCGATGGGCATACGTTCTACGCGAACACCATCGCCACCCGGATCGGCCGCGATCCTTTCGACGCCTCCGGCCTGTTTCAACTCCGCTACCCGCTCGGCGAATCCTTCGCCAAGTTCGACGTCGGCTACGGCTTTGGAGTCGAAAGGCTGTTCCAGACCGCGCGCCTATCGATCGATCGCGCCATTTCGCGAGACTATCGAGTCCGATACGGACTCGACTACGATGCAACCCGTATTGCCGGCCTCGAATCCGTGGGAACGATCTACCGGGTCTTCGGCCCCCTCGAATTCGGCTTGAACTTCGCCCTGGATGCTCGGGGAGGGCTGAAGGCCAACGTCTTGCTCTCCATCGGCATGGAGGGAGAAGAGGCCCTCCACTCGATGATGCTAAGCCGCCCCGGGGCGGCCCAGACCGGAAGCGTCGCGATTCGCGCCTACCTCGACCGGAACTACGACGGGCGATTCGACCAAGGCGACGTCCTCCTCCCCAACATCGGGGTTCGGATCGACGGGCGCGCCGCCATCACCAAAACCGGCGAGACCGGCCGGTGCTTCCTCGACCGGCTCCCCAGCGGACGCGAAGCCACCGTCATCCTCAACGAAGACAGCTTCGAAGACCCAAGCTGGGCGGCCGCATCGGCCGGCGCGATCGTCATTCCCAGACCGGGCCGAATCGTCCGCGTCGATCTCGGCGTTATCGAATCGGCGGAGATCGAGGGCCGAGCCGAGGGGCTCGCCCCCAACCATCAGGTGCTGACCGCCGAGTTGATCGACTATCTCGGCAAGGTCGCCCATACGAGCGTGCTCGATAGCGACGGCATCTACGTCTTCAGCAAGGTCCGGCCGGGAGACTATACGCTGCGCATCGCCGATTCCGCCGGCCAGCCGTGCGGCATGCGCCTCGTGCGCGTCGCGCCGGGGGCGACGATGAAAGACTGCGATCTGAAGCTCTCGATCGTGAAGTGAGGGGCTGGGGGCAGGGTATGGGGTATTGGGGGTATTGAGGTTTCGGGGTGCTTGCAATGCTAGTCGGGGGCCGGAAATCGTCGCAGACCTCGACCCCGCGGTCGCACAACGACCCTACCACAAGGCCCACGCGCCCTGGGTCACCACATAGATCCCCAAGGCGAGATTCGTCACCGCGTGGGCGACGAAGCAGGCGAAGACGCTCTTCGTCCGCGCGACGAGAACGGTCATCGCCCCCGCGAAGATCAGCGCGGGAATCCACTCCGGGTGGGCCAGACCGAAGAGGCCGCAAACGATCAGCGCGCCCGCCATCGAAAACTTGCCGATGGGCAGCGCCTGAAAATCGGTTTGCGTCGCGTAGCGTAATCCGAACGAGCGCCAGAACAACTCCTCCATGAAGGGAACGACGAGGACGAGCCCGAAGAACCGTACCGCGACGAACGCGCTCCGCAGGCCGGGATCGGAAATCTTCTCCCACGGGTTGTACGCCGACCGATCCCCCAAATGCGGATAGGCGACGTACTTCTCGATCCCGACCCAAATCGCGAAGAGAACGAGCCCGAGGACGGCGGAGAGCGGGATCAGCTTGGGCTCCCACTTGATATCCTTCCAGGTCGGGCGAGCCCAGACCAAAGCCGCCACCACGACGGCGATCTTTCCGAAATAGATCCAGACGTAGTTCTCCGGCACCTTCCCTTCGAGATAGGTCAGGCCGAGGAAGAGCGCCATCGGAAGGACGTACGGCAGCCAATCGGGCGTGGAGTTGCGCGTCTTTTGCAAGGCCTATTATTGCCCGATCCGCCGATATCCAAGCACAAATGCGAGCACCGAGGGACCGCGGCGAATCCGAAACTAAACGAGGGAGATGATCTGCATGAGAGTTGCAAGATGACGATATCCGGCGCAGCATCGTCTCGCTCGACTTACAGTCCGGCGGTGGCTCAGGACGTCCGGGTCAAAGAGCTGAAGGCGAAAATCGACGACTGGTCGACTTGCCCGACGACCGATCCCCAAACGAAGCGCGAGATCGTCGGCCGTCTCCAGCAGCAGCTCGACCAGGTTTCTACCTCCATCGAAGACCGGGAGCAGGCTAAGCAGGATCCCGGGTCCACCATCGACCTCCGCGTTTGATCGGGCCTATCCGTGCGGCAAGCTGAATCCCATCGTTTGGGCGATCGCCGTCGCCGTCGGCGTGTATTTCGTCCAGGTTCCGACCTCGTTCCCATCCCAGGTTTGCTCTGAGTAAAGCGGATAGCCGTAATTGGACGGATTC
The DNA here is from genome assembly GCA_035545155.1 of Fimbriimonadaceae bacterium. Classification (GTDB taxonomy): domain Bacteria; phylum Armatimonadota; class Fimbriimonadia; order Fimbriimonadales; family Fimbriimonadaceae; genus JAEVZK01. The sequence goes on from DASZYX010000009.1 coordinate 16,925, forward strand.
CAGGCGGTATTCCCCGCCGTGTAGTAACACCACGGCAGATCGCCCATATTCGCATACATCGCGCAGAAGTAGTCCACGCACTGCTGCATCGAGGCATAGGGCGCCGTGAAGCCTCCTTCCGTATTCACGACCGAGGTCGCCATCCACTCCTCCAGAACCTGCTGGGTGCCGGGCATGTTGGCTCCCGCGACCCCATTCGAGGTGCTGTAGCTATGGATGCCCCAGACGTCGGGCATCCTCGTCCCCTTCAGCAAACATTGGACTTGAGAACGCCAGGTGTAGATCGGCTCGTCGTTGCATCCGCAGACCAGATAATCATAGCCCGCCATCCCGAGCATGAATTGGTTCAGCCAGGTGGCAAAGCCGCTTTCCGCCGAGTACTCGTTGAGGAAATCGTGGGACAGAGGCGGGATATGCAATTGAATGCACTCGTTGCCGAGCTCGAAGAAGGGTCTGGCGTAGCCTTTGGCGGTCATCCGGCGGCAAACCTGCTGAGCGAGCGGAACCACCGACTCGAAAGCGGGAGGCGGCCCCTGCGACACGGTCGAAGGCAAGAGCCAATCGATCGGAATTCCGTTGCCGAGATAGTAGTCGATCAGCTCGTCGATCGCCGCGTCGCTCGGCGCAGGCGGCAACGTAATCCGGACCCATCGGAAGCCGAAGCTGCCCGCGAAGTCGTCGAGGGGGACCTTCGAGAAATCCACGTTCAGGCCCGGCCCGTGAAGGCATCCTCGCGTGAATCCGCTCCGCGGAAGGAAGGACTTGACGTCGAAGACGCCCGCGCCATAGTACGGCTCGACCCACCGGGCATAGAAATCTTGCAGTTCCTCTGGCGTCACCCGCCGGGAGCAGACGAAGACCGCCGAAATATCGACCGGCGCGCTCCAATACGTGCTCGTTCCGCATCCGATGGAGAGGTATTGGGGCAGAATCGGCGACTGATCCGACGGCGAGTAGACGGCCTCGGGAGGGCCACCCGACAGGCCGAGGGTCATGACCCCCGAGCCGTCGGAATATCCCGCGATCCGGGAGGCATTGGGAATCGTCAGGTCCATCGCCGAAACCCACATGCCGGGAGCCCCCACCGTGAAAGGGCTGGAGATGAGAGCGCCCGTCCAGACGTGGTTGGCCCGATGGGAGAAGGCAAGGACGTTTCCGGGGTCGCGGGTTTCGAACGAGAAGCCGTTCGGGTCCTCGTCGCCGGGGTTGGTCGTCGTGTCCCCGCTCACCGAGACGATGTCTCGATAGGGGATCGATCCGGTCAGGCGGCCAAGGACGATGATCGTCGCGCCGTCGCTGAAATCGAGCGGGAGCTTCCCGCGAAAGCCGTCGCCGAATCCGCCGGCAAAGCAAACCGCGGCCCGATTGCCGAACTTGTTTCTTCGCCAGGCGCTGCCATGCCCGATGGTGTCGGACGCGACTCTCGCGGCGAGCATTTCCGACTTCCACGATCCCGCGACGTCGCCGTCGCCGAAGAGAGGCATCAAGCCGTAGGGATCCTTGCTCAGGTTGGCGTAGTCGTCGGCGAGCCAGTAGTCCGTCAAAGGCAAAAGCTGTTTCGGATCGACCGGAACGCCCTGAACCCCGTGGTTGAACCTTCCGGGAGGGCCCGAGTGAACTTGAGCGGAGCAAAGACAGGCAAGGACGCCCAACAGCGGCAAAAACAATCTTTTCATGAGGCCACGACAAAACTGCGTATAGGATCCGCCGATATCGCACAAGAGCGCATCTATCCGCCTAAAAGAATCGTGAATACATCACCAAATGATTCACAATTATCAGCGCCTCGGTAACCCAGTCCTCTCCAACCAAGCAAGCATCGTATTCCGAGCCACATTTCGCCGGCGTTATATCGGATTCGACCCTAATTTGAATTCCCTATAACGTTTGGACACTGTATAGAGAGTCGATGAAACTTTTGTGAAAATCTTGCGGCTGATCCGAATTGGACCACGTAATGCCGCAAGTAGTCACCCTTTGAGGGCGAGAAGCTCTATAAAGCAACCAAAATCCTTTTGGCCGTCGAAGTAAAGATATTCCCCCGATTGGTCGTTGAAAGAGCCTCGCATGACCATCGGAACTCCTTGCCGTTCCATATGTTCGGCCGCTTCGGAAACGGCCCCCGTCCAGAAGGCGAGATGATGGAGGCGCTCGCCGTCTTCGGCCAATCCTTCCGCCCAGGCGCTGTCGCCGCCGATCGGCTCGATCAGCTCGATCTGCACGTTTTCGAGCTCGATAAAGACGAGCTTGGCCTGGGCGTCGCTGGCCGCGCCCCGGTAGACAAGACCCACTTCTCGGCCCGGCCGGGTCTCGACGACTTCGGGAGGCTCGACCCCGAGCAGGGCGGCGAACCGAAGGCGAGCCTTTTCGATATCTCGGACGACGAACGCGACTTGGGCGAGCCTGGGCGGGAACGGATGCGGCATGGCTTCTCTAACGGTAGCCCATAAGGGGCGTCCAAGACATTGCCGCAACTTCCCTGCGGATTCGCACGTCCCTGCTGCCAGGGTGCGCCGGATCGCCGAAGTCTTGCCCGCCAATCGGACGCTATGGGGCGGCCCGCTTCGCCGCATGCTGCTCTTCAAGTGGGTGCTATGCGCGGCGCTCCTTGCTGCGATGGCCCTTTGCCCCAAGCTCTGGACCTCCGACCGCGCCTTTCCGACCGTCCCCGCGATTGCCGGCGTTCCGAGGCTGTCCGACTCGCTGACGATCACGTTGGCCTGGCTTCTCGTCGCGGCCATCCTGGGAGTCGCGATCCTGCCCCGTCCGAGGCACCTCTGCTTCGCGGTTCCCGTGATCGGGGCGACCCTCATTCTCTTCGACGTCACCCGTCTCCAGCCTTGGTTCTACCAATACATGCTGATGTTCGCCGTCGTCGGGCTGACGGATTGGGAGGCCGAGGAGCCGGCGGCGCCGGATCGCGGTTGGGCGATCTGCGCCCTCATCCTCGCCGCCACGTATTTCTGGAGCGGCGTTCAGAAGATCAACCTCTCCTTCGGCGTGAACATCCTGCCCGAGCTGCTCCGAGCCGTCGGCCTCGCGTCGGCCAAGGAGCTCTGGTTCCTCGCCCCGATCGTCGAGCTTTCCATCGGCCTTCTCTTCCTATGGCCGCGAACGCGCACGGCCGGCGTCGCCCTGGCCGTGGGCATGCACGCATTCCTGCTGGCCGCGCTCGGGCCGTTCGGCATGAATTACAACGCCGTCGTCTGGCCCTGGAATGTGGCCATGCCGGCGATGTCGGCCGTCCTGCTCTTCCGCAACCGGGAGGCGATTTTCCCATCCGCCCTCCGGCCCGTCCTCGGCAAGGTGGTCGGCCTGCTCGTTTGCGTGATGCCGGTGCTCAGCTATTTCAACCTCTGGGACGTCTATCTCTCCTTTTGCCTCTATTCCGGGAAGTCGCGCGAGGGCGTGATCATGATGACGCCCACCGCCGCCGTCCTCGCCCCGCCCGGCGTTCAATCCTCCTTGGAACCGAAGGGAGAGAACCTGCAGCTTCGGATCGACCTCTGGTCGCTCAAGGAGATCGGCGTCCCGTCTTATCCGGAGGTCCGGGCGTACAAGTCGGTCGCTGCCTGGCTACGCGAATCCGGCGTCCCCGCCACCGAGATGGAGCTCTTCGTCACGAACCGCCCAACCTTCTCGCAGACAAAGATGGATTACCGATCCGTCAAGTGAAAAAAGCTGGGACCGCGGACTTCAGTCCGCACCCGTCCAGCCGACTTCTATGCCTTACATGCCTGGGGACACGCTTGCTGCAGACTTACCGTATGCCGGAGCCCATGTCCCGAGGCTACGATTGCACTCGTCTGGCTGCATATCCTGAAGCCGTTCCGGAGCGAAGCGGAGCCGGTTTGCGAAGCAAGGACTGCGGCGCGGCGAATCAGCGGCCACAATCGAAACCAAACGAAAGGTCCGGGTGTCTCTCCTTATGGCTTCAGCTTTTCGAGATATTCCTTCGTAACGCCATAAGACCGAAGAAATGCAGACTTCGCGTGAGAATCCATCATGAGGCGACTTGCCCTAATCGCCGCTTGTTTTGCTCCTTCCTTGTCACCAGCAAAGCTCAGGGCAAGGGCTAAACCTTGCGCCGCTTGCAGAGAATTTGGTGCAAGCATTGTGGCCCTTTCAAAATGCTGAGCAGCGGCCTTGTAGCCGTCGGGCATGCCACCAATACCATACTGGCCCTCCACATACTCCAAGAGTGCTTCGGGGCCGAGTTCCGGATATGCGCCAGGCTTCATTGAGTGCGAGCGATAATCATCAGACCATATGTTAAGCAGTTCGTCCTTCCTTGCTTGAGGCGCCTCGGTGATATGTAGCCAAATCCACATGAAGTCGGCGTCTTCAATGCCGCCGTAGAACTTGCTCGTCTTCGTGATTGGGGCTGTAAGGGCATCCATTTCAGTTTTTGCGTCTGCGATATCGCCACGTTTGTAGTAGAACTTGGCAAGTCCAGCGCGTTCATATGGAAAGGTCGGATCATAGTATCCGAAATGTTTTGCCGACTTGTAGGCTGCGAACGCTACTTTGACGGCTGGAATATCACCCTTTGACATCGCCACTTCGACAGGCTTCCAAAGGGCTGCTTCATGCTTCTCCCATCCCTCCACGATTTTCTTGCCTGCCTGGAGTTGAGCCTGACGAGGCTTTGTAGTGGCAGTGACAGGCATTGCGACGAATGCGATCCCCGCGCCTAATGCACAAACCCCAATGACTATAAGCGCTTTCATTGTAGTACTCATATTACAATAATTCCTTGCTAACCAGAGCTATGATAACCATTCCACACAGGAAACTGACCGGTGGGAATTTGGGACGTATCAAGAACAGGTGGGCCACCGGGCGGATTAGGATAAGGGCTTGTGCCGCTGTCTTGCCAGGCGGTTCAAGCGCCTGGAACCGGCTAATTGTGAGCGGCGAGTTCGCTAAGCATCCTGGATAAACCATGCCGGTTCGCAGCCGGTTCGGGAACGGCCCGCTAGGTGGGCGTCTTCAAGGGTGAGCGAGGCGCGGAGCCCCCTTCTCACTGGGGGGCCAGCGCTGCGAGTTCCTTCAGGCCTTCCCTAGAGGTCGGCTCCCCGCAACGGGCGGCGGGCATGGACTTGTCCATCTGGAAGCGGCTCCACCTGCTCGACGGCGGAGCCGCGCGGCATCTGCTTTCGTTCACCAAACCTTGCGGCCTCAGCATAGCTAAGAAAATGACCAAAAGACTCCTAAGGTAAGGGCGTTTAGATGGATATTGAGAGCATCGAACGAAGAGGAAGAACATGAAAGCACGATTCGTAATTGCGGCAACGCTTGCCTTGTTTATGGTGGGCTGTGGAAACAAGGAGCCGGACGTCGTCGGCCAATGGAACGGCGCGTTCAGCGCCGACGCGGCGAAGGAAATGGGCGGCCATGCGCCTGCGGTGAGCCTGAAGCTCGCCGCCGATCATACATTCCAACTCCAGGTTGGCGTTCTCACCACCGGCCATTGGGACCTGGCCCCCGACGGCGTCCATCTCAAAGCCGAGCAACGCGCCGGCCAACCGATCCCGCCGGGCGGCGACGGACAGGAGATCACGCTCAAGCTATCGGAAGACGGAAAGACAATGACCTCGCCGACTCAGCCGATAACATACTCGAAGGCTTGAGGACGACCACCCATATTACATGCCTCGGAACGCGCTTGCTGCAGACTGACCGTATGCCGGAGCCCATGTCCCGAGACTACAATCGCACGCTAACGGTCTGAGGCAGGAAGCCTCGGGACAGCGGCAGGTGGCGTGCCCAATCGAGCGGCGCACGTGTCCCGAGGCATAAAAACGCCCGAATTTTGGAGCCGGCGACAGGATTCGAACCCGCGACCCGCTGTTTACAAAACAGCTGCTCTACCCCTGAGCTACGCCGGCAAGACCACCTCATTGTGAGCCTTGCGGCGGCGCGATTGCTAGGACTAGGTAGGCTTGCGCGCAAGATGCGTTGGTCTCGCGTTGCCCTTGCTTTCCTCTTCGCCGCTTCGTTCGCCCTGGCCCCCGCCCAAGGCTCCCTCCTCGCCGGATTCAAGAAGCCGCCCCAAACCGCCAAGCCACAAACCTGGTGGCATTGGATCAACGGCAATATCAGCAAGGCCGGCATTACCGCCGACCTGGAGGCGATGAAGAAGATCGGGCTCGGCGGCGCGGAAATCTTCAACGTCGACGTCGGCATCCCCGCCGGCAAAACCCCGTTTATGTCGCCCCAATGGAACGACGCGATCGCCCATGCGATCAGCGAGGGCAAGCGGCTCGGCCTCGAGATTTGCGTCCATAACTGCGCCGGATGGTCGAGCAGCGGCGGACCGTGGATCACGCCGGAATACGCGATGCAATTCCTGACGTGGTCGGAGACTCCGGTCCAGGGGCCGGCCCATCTCGACGAGACCCTGAAGCAGCCCCCGACCAAGGAAAACTTCTATCGCGATATCGCGGTGTACGCGATCCGCAAGCCGAAGAACGATACGTTTCGCATCGACAACATCCGGGTCAAGGCGGCTTTCGAGCGCGGCGACCGAATCCTCCCCGAGCTGACGGCGAGCGCCGCAGACGCTGCCGTCCCCAGGACGGATGTGCGGATCCTCGATATGGCCGCAAACGGCCATGTCGTCTGGGACGTGCCGGAGGGCGACTGGACGATTATCCGCATGGGCTACACCCCGACGGGAGAGCCGAACCATCCGGCTCCCGAATCCGGCTTCGGCCTCGAAGTCGACAAGCTGAGCCGAAAAGCCCTCGACACCCATTGGGCGGGCATGGTCGCCTCCGTCCTCAAGGATGCCGGCAGCGCGAGCAATCCAGGCCTCGACGATATCCTCATCGACAGCTATGAAGTCGGCAGCCAGAACTGGACGCCGGACTTCCGCCGGGAATTTCTGAAGCGGCGCGGCTACGATCCGCTTCCCTATCTCCCGATCGCCACGGGACGCGTCATCGACAGCATCGGCGTCAGCGAGCGCTTCCTTTGGGATTTCCGCCGCACGATCTCCGATCTCTTCGCCGACAACTACTACGGCTACTTTGCCCAGCTTTGCCACGCGCACGGCCTGAAGTTCTCGGACGAGGGCTACGGCAACGGCTCTTTCGACAACCTCGAAGTCACGGGCCTCGCCGATGTCCCGATGGGCGAGTTCTGGGTCGGCGGCGGCGCGATCGAGACGACGAAGATGGCCTCTTCCGCCGGCCACATCTACGGCAAGCCGATTATCGGTGCCGAGTCCTTCACCGCCGACACGCCTCATGGCCGTTGGCTCGCCGACGCCTATTCGCTGAAATCCCTCGGCGACCGCATCTTCTGCCTCGGGATCAACCGCTACATCTTCCACCGGTTCGCCCATCAGCCGTGGCTCAATGTCGTCCCCGGCATGACGATGGGTCCGTGGGGAACCCACCTCGACCGCACGATGACCTGGTGGGACCAAGGCGCGGCGTGGATGCAGTACATCGGCCGATGCCAGTTCCTCCTCCAGTCCGGCCGGTTCGTCGCCGACGTGGCGGCCTATACCGGCGAGGAAGGACCGAACGACAGCTACATGCTCCAAGGTTCGGTCGTGCCGAACGGATACGACTACGACGGCCTCGACGTCGCCAGCCTCATGAAGGCCAGCGTCGACCACGGCGAAATCGTGCTGCCCTCCGGGATGCGCTACCGCGTTCTACTGCTGCCGGATAGCACTTGGATGAGCCTGCGGGTCGCCCGCAAGATCGCCGGCCTCGTCCGGGACGGCGCCATCGTCGTCGGGCCGAAACCGCTCCGGTCGCCGAGCCTCACCGACGTCGCGAACGGCGACGGCGAAACCGCCGCGCTCAGCGCGATCGCGGATCAGGTTTGGGGAGAAGGCGCCGCAACGACGCACGCCTATGGAAAGGGCCGGACCTATCAGAATGTCAAGCTCGACAGGGTCTTCGCCGGCATCGGCTGCGGCCCCGACGTCAAGGCCCCCGGCCTGAATTGGATCCACCGCAAAGACGGGAACGCCAACATCTATTTCGTCGCGAATCCGAAGTATGCGCCGGGAGACTTCGAACCCTCCTTCCGAATTGCCGGGATGGAGCCCGAGCTTTGGGACCCGATGACGGGGACGACCCACTCGGTGGACGTATGGAGCAGCGCGAATGGGCGGACGACCGTTCCGCTCCACCTGGAATCGGCCGGCTCCGTCTTCGTCGTCTTCCGCAAGAAGGCCAATTCCCACCACCTCGTGCTGCTCGCCCATAACGCGAAGGCCGTCAAGCCGGCCCCTCCGAAGATCGAAATCGTTTCCGCCCACTACGAGGCCAACGACGGCGCGGGAGGCACGGACGTGACCGACAAGGTCCGGCAGATGATCGAGCAGGGCCAAACCGAGATTGCGGCGTCCAACGGAGCGTTCGGCGATCCCGCTTACAACCATGTGAAGCATCTGCGCCTCGTCTACCGGATCAATGGCAAGGCGTTCGACCGGACGATCGCCGAGAACGATAGCATCGATCTCGTCGGCCCCGGCTCGGATTCGACCCGGCCCGACTTCACCGTCGAGGATGGACGGCTTTACGCCTGGTCGCCCGGCGCCTATTCGGCAAGGACCGCGACCGGCCGCGTCATCCGCTATCAAGCGCCTCCAACCCGCTCGATGGCGGTCGAGGGGCCGTGGAAGCTCACCTTCCCGCCCAAGCTCGGCGCGCCGCCCTCGGCAACCTTACCGACGCTCTCCTCGTGGACGGAAAACGCCAACCCCGGGATCAAGTATTTCTCCGGCTCGGCGACGTATCGCACAAGCTTCACCGTGCCGGCGGCGATGCTGTCGGCGAAGTATCGCGTCTTCCTCGATTTGGGCCGCGTCAAGAACTTCGCGGAAGTCTGGATTAACGGAAAGCCCCTGCCGATTCTTTGGAAGGCGCCCTTCCGGATCGCGGCGGAGGGACTAAGGCCGGGCCGTAACGAGTTGGTCGTTCGGGTAACGAACCTCTGGCCAAACCGAATGATCGGAGACGAGCAATATCCGGTCGAGGGGGAGTGGAAGAAGGACGGCTCGATTGCCAAGATGCCGGAGTGGGCCCTCGATATGAAGCCCCGGCCGAAGAGCGAGCGGATCACGTTCTCGACGTGGCGGTTCTTCACGAAGGACTCGCCGCTGCTCGAATCGGGGCTTCTCGGTCCGGTTTCTGTGATATCGGTGCCGGTGATCCAACTGAAGAAATAAAGGAAAGGCTGACGATTATTAAATCGTCAGCCTTCACTAAAAAATCGTCAGAACTGTTAAGCGTTCTTCTTCTTGCGGGTTCGGGCTCGGACAAGCTTGGGGCTGCCGTCGGTGCCGTAGCCAAGCTTATATCCCGCCGGAAGATTCTTTAGCGCCGCTTCGAGCTCCGCGGGCATTTGAACCTGCTCGCGGCGGCGGCGGCCACGCCGTTTCCCCGGATTGAGAGCGTGGAAGGCATCGGTCGCGTCCGCTTCCGAGGGCATGGCGATAAGGTCCTTTCCACTAATTGTGTAAAGCTCCGAACTGGCGGCAAAGGATAGAAACAGATAGTTTCCATTGCTCAACATTCGGGCATCGACAGGAATAGCGAATTTCTTGACGCCAACCTTTACCGACAATATCCCAGACTTGGGCGAAGCCTTGAACTTCAGCGAATTCTTGACATTTTGAACCGACTTTTGCATAGCACCTCTCTAACACCACTACTTGCGCAGCTTTGGATTTTGCCGTATGCTACCCGGTCAAAGCGCCAAAACGTAAATTGTCGATTAATCGGGTAGTACCGATCTTGCTAGCGACGATCAGGGCAGCATCCCCCACACCCGTGGTCGGCTGGAGATCGACTAGCGACACCAACTCCAAGTATTCCACCTGAAAGCCCTTCAGAAACAACTCTTCCCTACCCTTTGCCGTCAGTTCTTGTGCCTTATCCGAATTCTTATCCAATTCGGCGGCAATTCGAACCAGGGTCCTATGAAGTTCGGGCGCAAGCTCGCGCTCACCTGGGCTCAGGTAGGCGTTTCGGCTGGAGAGGGCCAGCCCGTCGGGCTCGCGGAGGGTTTCCATAAATCGCAGTGCGACAGACATATTCAAGTCTTCGACCATCCGCCGCAAGACGAGGCACTGCTGCAAGTCTTTCCACCCAAAGTAAGCCACTTCTGGCCGTACAATGTTAAAGAGCTTCGCCACTACCGTAGCTACTCCTACGAAATGCCCCGGTCGCGCCTTACCTTCCCAAGGCTCGGACACCTCCGGTACGCATATAGTGGTGGTTTTTCTCCGGTAAATCTCCTCTCGGGCAGGGGCGAAAAGGTAGTCCACTCCCTCGGCTTCCGCGAGAGCGAAATCGCGTTCCTCGTCGCGGGGATATCGCTCGTAGTCCTCCCCTTGGCCGAATTGAAGGGGGTTGACGAAAAGGGAAACGACGACCTTTTCATGTCCTTTCCGCGCCTCTCGCATCAAGGATAGATGCCCTTCATGAAACGCGCCCATCGTCGGGACGAAGCCGAGATCGCCTCCGCCGAGGGTAGCCATCTCGGCTACGGTTCTTATCACTTTCAAAACGTGTTTTCGTCTCCAGGAAAATCTTTCGACCGGACGGCGGCGGCGTAGTCCCTTATTCCCCGGAGCAGCAGCTCTTCGCCTTCCACGAATCGCCGAGCGTGCTTGAAATGCGTATTGCTCATGCCGAGGATATCGTGCATCACCTGAATTTGGCCGTCGCAGCACCGCCCGGCTCCGATCCCGATCGTCGGGATTCCGATTTCTGCCGTAATGTCGGAGGCGAGATCGCCCGGAATCAGCTCTAGGACGATCCCGAAAGCGCCCGCTTCCTCGAGCCGTTTGGCCGCTTCGATCAGCGCCTTACCGGCTACGCCCTTCCCCTGTACCTTTGGGCCGCCGAAGACGTTTACCGATTGCGGCGTCATCCCCAGATGGCCGAGCACCGGGATTCCCGCCTTGACGAGCGCCGCTATCTCGTCGCAGTATTCGCCTTCCAGCTTCACGCCTTCGGCGCCCGCTTTCATCAAAGCCACCGCCGAATCCACGCATTGGGCAACGGAGGATTGATAGCTGCCGAACGGCATATCGGCAACCAGCATCGCGCGATGGACGCCCGGACGCACCGCCGCCGTATGGTGGATCATCGCCGCCAGCGATACGGGAACCGTCGTCTCGTATCCGAGGAGCACGTTGCCGAGGGAATCGCCGACGAGCACGAGATCGACGCCGGCTTCGTCCATAAGGCGTCCGAAGTAGGCGTCGTATGCGGTAACGCAAACGATCTTCTCGGATCGCTGCTTCATCGCCTTCAGCTTCGGAGCCGTCACCTTGTCGGGCATAGCGTGAAGTTTACTTGCCGGCGCCCAGGGCGGTCCGGACCTCTTCGGCATGGCCTTTCGGCGTCACTTTGCGCCAGACCTTCGCGACCCGGCCATCCTCGTCGAGAAGATAGGTCGTGCGCTCGACGCCCATATAGGTCCGGCCATACATCGACTTCTCGACCCAGATTCCGCACGCCTCGGCCAGCTTGTGTTCCGTATCGGCGAGCAGCGGGAAGTTGAGGTCGAATTTCTTGATGAACTTCGTATGGGATTTGGCGTTATCCGGACTGACGCCGTACACTTTTGCGCCCGGATAGCTCGGAGCGGCGTCGCGGAATTCGCAGGCCTCGACCGTGCATCCCGGCGTGTCGTCCTTCGGATAGAAATAAATGACGCTCTTAAGGCCTTTAAGATCGCCGTTGGCGACGACCTTGCCATCCTGGTCCGACAACGAAAACTCGGGAAATAAATCGCCTTCCTTCAACATAGCCTCTCCTTCTACGCGGGCTCCTTCCGCTTTATCCGGCGAGCATCGCCTGCATCAGATCGACCCGGAGCACGACGCCGATCAGGCGCTCTTCCTCGACAATCGGCAGGATCGTCAGGCCGCTGCTGAGCATCCGATGGAACGCGTCGCCGATCTCGGTGTCGGGCGGCATCGTCGTTGGGTCCTTGCTGGCGTAGGTGAAGACCGGCTCGTCCGCCATCCCCGTCAGGCTGTCTCGCGTGGCCACGATGCGGCAGATGTCGCCCTCGGTCAGGACGCCGAGCACCCGCGCATGCGTATCGACGACGACTAGCGCCGGGAATTGATAGATGTCCATCTTGTCCACCGCGTCGCGCACCGTGCTTTCGGGCGTGAGCGTGGGGATGTGGGCATGCAAAACCTCGCGCAAGGTCATGGCACAGGAGTTTACTGTTCGAGGCCCCCGAGAAATCGGTAATCTCGTCCTCGCATGCGCGTCGATGCCGCCATCATCGGAGGAACCGGGGTCGGAGAACTTCTCCTTGCTCGCCCTGGAAAGCCGTTGCATATCCCGACTCCGGACGGCCTCCAACGTGGCCGGCTCATCGAGATCGAGGGCCGGACGGTTTTCGCGATGAGCCGCCACTCCGCCGGGCACAAGGTGCCCCCTCACCGAGTCAATTACGTCGCGATGGCTCGCGCCTGCCAGAGACTCGGCGTCCGTGCCTGCCTGGCGACGGCGGCGGTCGGTTCGCTGCGCAAGGAGTGGGATCGCGGGACCCTCGTCGCCTGCAGCGACTTCCACGACTTCACCGGCCGCTTCCCGACCCTCTTCGACCAGACCGTCGAACATACCGACTTCAGCCGGCCGTTTCCGGCGCGCGGTCTTATTTTGGAGTCGGCGAGCCTGATCGGCGCTCCCGTCCGCGATGGCGGCGTCTACGTCTGCGGCAATGGCCCCCGCTACGAAACGCCGGAGGAAATCCGCCTCTACGCGAGCCAAGGAGGCGACGTCGTCGGCATGACGGCGGCATCCGAGGCGATCGTGATGCGCGAGGCGAAGATTCCCTACGGCTGCCTTGCGATCGTCACCAATCTCGCCGCCGGTTTGACCGACGAAATCCTCGACCATGGCGATGTCGCTCGCGAGATGAAGAAGAGCGGCGATATCGCGCTAAAAATCCTCCTTGGGGCGGTTTCCCTGCTTCCCTCGACATGAGCCCGCGCACGTTCTCCCTGCTATTGGCGATGACGCCCGGCATCGGCGGGCGAGGCGTCACCCGCATCCTCACCCGCAACGGGCTCCTCAACCGAACGCCGGAGGAGTTCCTCGGCCTCTCCTCCGAAGCCTATCGGGAGGAGTACCGCCTGACCGCGAAAGCGGCAACCCAGCTCGCCTACAACGGCAAAGAGCAAGTCCAAAAGACGCAAGAGCTTGAGAAACGGCTTGGCGGGCTCGGCGTGATGCTGGTGACTTCGGCCGATGCGAACTACCCGTACCTCGTCGAGGAGATGGACCCCGATCCGCCCGGCGTCCTGTTCCTGTACGGCAATCAGCGATTGCTCGAAGGCAAGACGTTCAGCGTCCTCAGCTCGCGGAACGCCCGCCCCGCCGACCTCGAGATGATCGAACGCCTGACCGAGGAGGGCGTGCTGAGCTCGGAAATCCTCGTCGCCGGCCATGACCGCCCGGAGTATCAGCGCGCGGCCGTCGTCCCTCTGCGCTGGGGAGCCCCGCGTATCCTATGCCTCGATCGCGGCCTCTTCAAAGTGCTCGGCGAGGACCTGAAGGACGAGGCCTTCCGCGCGGCTCGGCTCTGGCGATACCAATTCGATCCCCAGACCGACCTCGCCATCTCCCCCTTCCGGCCGGACGCCGACTTCGTGGGGGTGAACAACCAAGTCCGCGACCGCCTCGTCGGATGCCTGTCGCGACGGATCGACTTCGTCCACATGAGCGAGGGCGGGAACATGGCGAAACTCGCCCGGCTCGCCCTGAAGGCCAAGCGCGACGTCCGGGTCTCCGACCGGATCGTCGGCTACCGCGCGTTGGTGGAGGCGGGCGCCGGTGTGATGGACGCGTAGGGCATCGCCCTCACCGACTTTTGTCATCCCGCCCTTTTTGTCATCCCGAGCCCGCCGGCCCCGTGGCGGTCGAAAGTGTAGGAATGACAATGAAAGGAACCACGGCCAGGCCGCGCTCCAGCCGGCCCAGCGGATAACATGAATCAATGTCCCAGACCCTCAACAACCCCTCCGGCATCACTCTTGTCGAGGAGGAGCTTGGCGGGTTTGGCGGCTTTCCCGACAAGCTCTTTCTCATCGCCGTCGGCGACGGGAAATATGCGGCGAATAATGCCACCGCGCCGGATGGAACGGAACTGGACGGGCTGGCCTGCTTTCCATCTCCGGACGACGCGACGACCTACATGGGGCTGCTCGCCGGGCTCAGCGGCGACATCGTCGGCAAGACCTTCGAGGAGGCCCGGGAAATTGCGAAGAGCAAGCCGCGGCTAAACTGCTTGCTCCTCTTTCTCGCCGGACACATCGTCGAAATTCACTTCATCCGTTAGGCTTCCTGGGCGGAACCAGCTTGGGAGGCACTTCGACGACCCGAGTCGGCTCGGCGACCGGACGCGGCTCCTCGATTCGCGGTCGAGGGGCTGGCTGCGGCTGGTTGTTGCCGTCCGGATGGATCGCCGTATTCACGAGCTGGGCGGCGAGCACGGTTTGGATAACCGACGTGATCTGATCGGTCGCGCTGCCGGCAGCGCCGCGGCCGTCTGAGGAGATATTGACGAGTTTCGCCTGAGCGAGGGCATTCGCGATGACCGGGGCGATCTGCGGCAGCATTTCGAGCTGACGGAGCGCCAGGTAAGAGTCGCCGCCTTCCGCGATGGCGCGGTTGACGTCGCGGATGGCGTCGGCCTGCGCGGACGCGACGGTGCGAAGCTTGATCGCTTCCGCGTCGGCCTGAGCCGCCATCGAAACCTTCAGCTTCTCGGCGTCGGCGCTCGCCTGGGCGATCTGAGTCGCTTTGAGCTCCGCTTCACGTTGGATCGCGAGGGCCTGCTGCTTCTTGGCCTCCGCTTCCGCGATGACGGCGGCGTTTTGAGCCTTGCGCTGGTCGAGGTCGCGCTGCTTGTCGTTGACGGCCTGCTCGGCGGCAAGCTGCGCCTCCCGAGCGCGCCGCTCCTGGTCGGCCTGGACGATGTCGGCGTTCGCCTTCGCCTCCACGGCGGATTGGCGGCGGCGGGCCTCCGCGACGTCGCTCTGCACGCTCTTGATGTTGAGCGAGTTGAAGACGAGGCCGAGGTCCTGAAGCTCGCGAGAGCACGCGCTCTTAATGATGATCGCAAGGCGGTCGTCCTCCTCCGCCGCAGGCAGAGGAAGGGTGGTCGGAAGCGGCTTCGCCGGCAAATTCGTCTCACCGGCATCGACCGGGAAGGAAGCCTTCGCGTTGAACAGCTCGTCGTGATGAAGAAGGTTGATCGCGCGCCGGCCAGTGGACGTGAGCAGGTCCGTCAACGTCGAGTTTTGAGTTGAATCCGCCAGAGAAAAGAAGCGGTTCGCCGCCGTCTTCACCAATTCGTTGCTGTTTCCAACGGAAACGATCGCGCTGGCGAGAACTCGTACCTTGATCGGCCGAGGCTGTCCGTTGCGGTCGACGTCGGCCGTCTGATCCGCGATGTCGAGGTCGATATTGATGGCACGGGACGGGATCGTGGTGCCTGTCGACATCAAGGGAAGCTCCCACGACTTTCCAGGCCCGGGATAGACGGCGACCCTGCCGCCCCACCAGCTTACGAGACGGATCGTTCCCGCCTCCACGGTACGGATGAAGCGGCTAACGACGATCGAGATGAGAAGGACTACGCTTACGCCCCCGAGCGCCCATAGGAGAGCGGGAGGGATTCCAGAGGTCTCGTTCATTTAATAAATCCTCAATTGCGATAAACGGAGCATGCGGTTCAGGGGTTGCGAGAACCCAGTTTGGAGACGACGCACGAATTGCGCTTGGGATCGACGCTGACGACGGTGACCTGCTCGCCCTTGCTTACTCCTTCTCCCAGTTCCTGCTCCGCGGGATCGAGGATGGCGAGGAGCTGGACGAGTTGGTCGTCGAGGGTCAATTGGACGAGGCCCTTGCCTTCGGAATCGAACCGCGTCAGCGCCTGAGCCTGAGCCTGGACGCTGCCTTCGATGCCTTCGCTCGGCTTCGTCACGAATTTCATGACGAAGCCGATGATCGGCTTGAGGACGAGGAAGTCCATGGCGAGAGCCCCCGCCACCGCCGCCCAGACGAGCAGGTTTGGAGCTAAGTGGCCCTTCAAAAGCACGCCCGTGGCGCCTGCCCCCGTCGCCATCGCAAAAAGCTCGATCGGGGAAAGGAAACCGAGAAGGGTATTCGCTCCCTGCCGGGCAAGCTGGCCCCCGCTTTTAGCGATGGCGCCGCCAGTCCGGGCAAGGTGGCCGCCGCCGTGCGCGTGGCCCTGGCCCAAAGCCGGACCATGGCCGTGCCCAAGTGCCGGCCCGTGGCCATGGCCGAGTCCCGCATGCCCTCCGGCGTGACCGTGTCCTCCTCCGCCGACGTGGACCATGCCCATCGCGGCCATCGCCAGAAACCCGATCCCCCCAAAGAAGAGCAGAAGCTCGTACATGACTTAACCTAGGATACGGCTAATCGGCTAGGGAGGTTTATGGGGTTCGCCTCGATTGGCGGCTAATAACCATATCCAAGCGATGAGCCAGTGGCCCAGACATGCTCGACATGCTCTCCGCTCTTGGAGAGAACGAAGAACCGAGACTCCGGACCCTTTCCTCGCGTCGCCTTCTCGCTAATAACCCAAAAATCGGCCGTCTCATGGACGGTCAGAGCGGAAGGAGAGTAAGCGGCATCGACGCTGTGGATCATCGGGCGGACGGCATTGATCGCCTCGGCCGCCGAGCTGACCCTTGGCCCTGGCTCGAGCTCGCCCACCGTGAAATCAGGGCTCGGGCGGATCGAATCGACCGCCTTTGGGTCGCCAACGATCGCCATCCCCTGATCATTTTCGCCCGGACTCAATGCGATGAGGGCAACATGCGGATCGGAGCCGTCGACCCGCTCGTTAAGGCTCGCCTTCTCTCTCTGTACCTGAACGATGGCAGACCAGGCCGCTTCACCGCCAGAATACGGATGGTCTATCGTCCACTGCTTGACGCGCCCAAAGCATTGATCCTGCATTCGGAGATATTTCACGCTCGTCTCCGAAGTCAGATGCTCCTTCCATATTTCGTCGAATTGCCCGCGGCTCGCCAAGGTGTAGATTCGGTCGATGGTTCGATCCGATATCTGGAATATCCGGGTCGAAGCACGCTCGCTGCCCACGATCAGGCACACGTAAAGCGCGGCTACCGCGCACACCGGCCCCACATACCAGCGATCGACCATTAGGCGCATGCTTCGTTTCCCATTATCCGGCAATAATCGAGGGCATGAGGGCTAACTTCATGCTCCTCGCCCAGTACGCCGGGCAAATCCTGAACGGCGGACCCATCATCAGCAACGTCTTCCGATTCCACCGGGTGCCGAACTTTCCCGCTCCGTTCGAGGCGTTTGTCGCGCTCGAACTGGAAATCGACCCGCACGAGGTCGGCCGCCACGAGTTCCTGTTGCGCATCATCGATGAAGACGGGATTCCCCTGCGGGAAGCCGAGATGGTCGCAGAATTTCGAGCCCGTCCGACCCTGGGCCCGAACTATGTCTACGCCACGCCGCGACTCAGTACCCTGGTTCGTCGGCCCGGCCTCCACCGCCTGGACCTGATCTACAAGGACGAGGTCATCGCCCAGCGCACGTTCGAGGTGGTGGGCCCGGATGGGGCTGAGCAGTAAGATAAAGCGCAAATGCCGGATTTCGAAGACGACCCGATGGTGAAGATGGGGGTGGCGGGCGCGCTTTCGCGCGAGCTGCGGCAGGATCACGAGATGTTCATCCAATCCTTCGCCAGGATGCTCCAGGCCGCCTTCCCGAACGAGGCGCAGCTCAGGTACGAGGGCGGCTTCCTCTCGAAGAAGCGGCTCGCCGGCGTCTCGATCCAGCTCGGCGACGATCTGTATTCCCTGGTAAAGCCGAGCAAGGGCCCTCTGGAATCGACCCGCACCCACGTCGTTCGAGGCATCGCCCTCAAGACCGAGCCGATCCCCGTCGACCAGTGGCTGGCCGAGATTTCCGCCGCGATCGAAGCGAAGGTCGGCGGCGACGCCGCCGCCCGCTCCGCCCTCGCCCAAGCCCTCGGACTGGGATAGCCCAGAGCCCCATCCCTCGGTTTCGCGGTTCGTCGAGTATTGGGCTACGAAGGGGGTGGGAGGTTATGCCTGCCCGCCAACGCAACCCAACTTCTCCCGCAATCGTCTAGAATGTCGCTAGGGATGAGGCTCTTTGGAGGGGGAAGCGGCGACGGGGAGGCGGAACGTCTCGCCCAAGAGCGCCAAGAGGCGAGTATCGCCGCGCTCAATGCGGGCGGATTGCCTCTCAACGCGACCGAGCGGCTGAAAGAGCAGGCCTCCCGCCAAGGCACCGACAAGCACTTTTTCACGTCAGATCTGAGCGTCAACGAGTTCCTCCTCGCCCGTGAGATGGGCTACGAATCCCTCGGCCTCGTGATGGGGAGCAGCGTCTACCAGATCGGTTGGCAGTTCATGCCGAGCAGCAACTGGTGGTATCAGTCCGGCGAGCTCCAGGTCATGAGCCAAGCCCAATCCGAGGCGCGGCAGCTCGCGATGAACCGGATGGAGGAGGAGGCCCGCCTGCTCGGCGCGGACGGCGTCGTCGGCGTGCGGCTCACCCGCAGGGTCGTCGAGGGGCATTTGATCGAATTCATGGCGGTCGGTACCGCGGTTCGCCACCCGGAGAGCCGCAAGCGCGGAGACGGTCGCCCGTTTCTGTCCGATCTCTCCGGGCAAGGCATCTGGCAGCTCGAAGAAGCCGGCTTCGTCCCGGTCGGCTTCGGCTTCGGCACCTGCGTCTATTTCCAAATCCCGGATTGGCGCGGCCAGAACGTGATGTGGAGCTGGAGTAACGGCGAGATGGTTTCCCTGACCGGAGGCTTCTACGCCGCCCGAGAGATCGCGATGGAGCGCCTGACCGACGAATTCGAGCAAACCGATGCGGATGGGATCGTGGGCGTCGAGCTGGAGGTGTTCGCCGAGCCCCGCACCGACGATCACGACCACCTCATTGGCCTGATCATCCACTACACCGCCTACGGCACCGCCATTTCCCGAATGCCAACCCGCGTCGATCTCGATATTCACCCCGTTTTGCCCCTTGTAGACAATCAATAGGAAACAAACATGCCATACACGCCCGGATCGATGGAGGGGCTCCCCGAGCCCGCAAAGCAGCGCCTCGCCGACATGCAGCGGCGCAAGTTCTTCACGAGCGACCTCAGCGTCAACGAGTTCCTGCTCGTCCGGGAGGCGGGCTTCGATCCCGTCGGCCTCGTGATGGGGAGCTCGATTTATCACATCGGCTTCCAGATGGGTAAGGTCTTCCAGAACATGGAGATGGACGTCCTCACCCAAGCCATGTACCAGGCCCGCGAGCTCGCGATGACCCGCATGGAGGAAGAGGCCGACATCCTCGGCGCGGACGGCATCGTCGGCGTCCGCCTGGAGGTCACGCGCTACGTATGGGGCGCGGAGATGGCCGAGTTTATGGCCATCGGCACCGCGATCAAGAGCCGGGATGGACAGAACTATAAGGCGCCGGACGGCCGCCCCTTCACCTCCGACCTCAGCGGGCAGGATTTCTGGACGCTGCTGAAGACGGGCTATCGCCCGGTATCGCTCGTCATGGGCAATTGCGTCTATCACGTCGCCCACCAGGGCCTCATGCAGTCGCTCAAGCAGATGGGCCGCAACACCGAGATGGCGAACTACACCCAGGCGCTCTACGACGCCCGCGAGCTCGCCCTGTCCCGCATGCAAAGCGAAGCCGAGCGGGAAGGCGCCATCGGCATCGTGGGAACCCAGGTCAAGGAGAACTCGCATGGCTGGGACAGCCACGTGATCGAATACTTCGCGGTCGGCACCGCCGTCGTCGAAGCCAAAGTCGATCACCAGCCGCCGGCCCCGCAGATGACTTTGTCGCTCTGCGACTAAAGGGGCGAAGCGCGTCGCGCAGCGACGGGAGGTTTCCACAGGTCGCGACGCTTGCGGTTCATTCGCCGCTTGAGCCGCGGCCACTGAGCCGCCAAGTCGTCGAGAGCGGCCGGCAGCTTCTCCCGTAGCGCCTGCGCCGAGTCCGCCGCTCGCTGCGCGAGCGGATCGACGTCGGGACCGCGCCCCCGTAGCTCCGCGCAAAAGGCTTGCGCGACGATCGCGTCCTGATGCGCGCCGAGAAGGTCCTGAAGCTCCTTGAGCGAGCCGATAAACCGCTTCGCGGGCTTTCCGTAAAGCTCGGCGAAGCAATCGGCCGTATAGCGGAGCCGTTTCGCCCGCTTGCGAAGCGTGTGGATCGCCTCGGGCTCCGAGGCTTCGCCGATTCCCGAAGCGATCCGCCGAACCGAGCGATAGGCCCTCCCGACGACGTCCGGCGCGACGGCGAGGACCGGGGACGAGGCGAGCAAAGGATCGTCGTGAGCGCCGACTTCGATCCGGCAGCGGAGAGCCTGAACCAGGTTTGCGTAACGCGGCGAATCGAGATCGTGGCGAAGCTGATCGAGCCGGGCGACTCGCAAATCGGCGAGGACGCCCGCCAGATCCGGCATCGCCTCGGACTGCACGTCGATATCCCGAACCTCGCCTAGCGACGTCGCGATCCATTGCAGCTCCGGCTCGAGTTCGAGTACCGGCGCGGCGAGAACCGGGGCGAGGGCGCGCATCAAGGTCCGCAGCCGCCGCGCGTTCACCCGCATCTGGTGGATCGCTTCTGGCTCTTCCCCGCCGTAGGCGGCATCCCGGTAACTCTCGAAGCGGCTCCGGTGAGCTTCGAGAACCCGATAGGCCATGCCGCCGATCGTGCCGTCCACGGCCTAGTTATACTTCGCCCAGACTCTCCGCGATGAGGCGGTGAAAGTGGTGGACGGCCTCCTCTCGCGCGACCGAAAATCGGCCGCGATCGTAGAAACGCGACTTCACGCCCTTCTGCACGCCCTCGACGACGACCTCGTCCTCCCGCTCGACCCGGTCCAACTCGGCCCCGGCTCCGATGTTCAGCTTGGACTCATCGAGCACGTAGCAGCGGAAGCAGACGCGCGTCAGCTCCGGCCCGAGCGGCTTGACGATGTTCACCGACAGCCCCCACGGATAGAAGTTCAGCATCAGGTTCGGGAACATCCAGTAGTAGTACGCACTAATAGGCTTGCCGTAGTCCGGCGAATCCTTTGGCAGATCGAAAATGCCTTCCGCGCCCTTACTGCCGGCAAGCTGGAGAGCTCCGTGGGGCAGCAGCTCAATGGTGTACGCGCCGTAATCGAGCGTCTCGTTGAGCGCGGCATGAATGAAGGGGATGTGGAAGCCTTCCAGATAGTTGTCGCAATAGAGGGCCCAATTCGCCTTGACGAGATAATCCCGCGACCGCTCCGCAGAATGGCGCAGCTCGTGGAGGGGCAGCCAGCCGATCCGCTCCGTCACCGGCCGCAGATATTCCTCCAGGGAGAAAGCCGGATCGACGTTGAGGAATAGAAACGGCCCCCACGTCCCGAAGTCGATTTTCGGCAGATGGTCGCGCTCGGTGGGAAAGCCGCAGACGCCCTCGAACTCCGGCATCGACTGGAATTGCCCGTCGAGCCCGAAGCGGCGTCCATGATAGCGGCAGCGCAGGAATCGCTCGTTGCCGGGCGACTCGGCGACGAGCATGCCCCGGTGCGTGCAGACGTTGCTGAGCGCGTGGAGATGGTCCTGGGTGTCCCGCGTGACGACGATCGGTTCGTCCAGGCAGCCTTCGAGCAGCGTGAAGGGCCATACCGCTCCAGGAACCTTGACCGGGTCCAGGTCGCCGATCCACTGCCAGCTCTTCGCGAAGATGAGGTCCTTGCTCCGCTCGAAAATCTCCGGGTCCTTGTAAAACCGCGATGGAAGGGTGCTCGCATGTTCGAGTCGGGGATCGACGGAGAGGGGCATTCCCTGATTTTGATCGATCCTCTCGGAAGAGGTCCCAATATATTCGGACCCTCGCTTCAGCCCAAACGGCACCACAATGAAGTTGCTAAAAAGCTCGGTTCGGCATGGCGAGGAACAAGAGCCCGCGACGCCGCCCGGAGCATCGCTGCATTGGGAGGTGCGAGCGTGAAACACAGGATTTCGATCTGGCCGGCAGCGTTGCTGGCCCTCTTCGTCGCCGGTTGCAAGCAGCCGACCGACCCCGCCTTCTCGCCCGACGGGCAAACCCTCGTCTTCGAGGAGAACGGCAAGCTCATCTTGCGTTCGAGCGAGGGCGACCGCACTATCTCGATGGATGTCGAGGGCTCGGTGTGTTGGGCGCCGGACGGCTCCAAGTTCGCCTTCTCTCGGAATGGCGGGACGACGATTTACGACTTTGCGACCGGTAGGGCGGTCGGTAGCTCCAAATACGCCTTTCCCTATGCCTGGCAAGGCGGGATGCTGACCGGCGTCAAGGCGTTCGGCGATCACCCGGAGGCGACGATCTACCGGGTCAGCCCGGACAGCGCGGAACCGCATCTGGAAGTAACCGTTCCGTTCCATCCGGACCGGATCGACCCCATCGAAAACGGCGATTCGCTGCTTTGGGTCGGGCCGAAGGCTTATTGGTTCGATGGCCTTCAGCCCGCCCAGTTACCCCAGCTATACGGATATAGCTTGACCCCGCCGCAGCGAATCGACTACGGCTGGCTGCTGGCCAAGGCGTACGCGGCGCCTCACACGCATCGTCAGCTCGTCGGTTTGGCGCTGTGGACCGGCGATCCCGCCGGGAAGCTGGAGCCAGTGGATCGCATCGACGTCGGCGCATCGACGGGGCTTGGCGAGCACATCGTCCTCGTCCAGGACCTGAAGATATCCGCGCCGACCGGGAGGATGGTCGCGACGATCCTGACCCTCCAGGGCCGGCCGTCCGACGAGCAAAGCCTCGCCTCGATGGTCGATCGGTACGACCTGCTTAACAATCTCGACAAAGAACCGGCGATGCCGAAGAAGGACTCGGACCGCCTCGACCAACTGGTCAAGCGGCTCTCTTTGACCCGCATCGTCTTCGCCGGCGTGAAAGGGGGCAAATGGGTTGAGATGGACCGGGCCGTCGAGCCGCCCCTCAAGAAGTCAAACGAGAAGACGCTCCAATTGCGGATTCCTCGGAAGCTCCAAACCGGCATGACCGCCGACGGAACGCGCATCGCGATCACCAACGACGAAGGGACAAAGACCTACCCGTTCCCTAATGGGTAGGTCTGGGCAGCCCCGATAAATCGGGGCAGGACAAAGCTCGCGCACTCCACGCCCTGCCGAGTCACCCGCCGTGCCACAATGGGGTGAGGGTAAGGATTGGAGGATTAGAGGAGCGAGAAGCTAGGGTCGAAACCCGGATCCTTCAATCCTCCAATCCTCTAATCCTCTAATCCTCTATCCCTCACAACCTGAAAATGCGAGTTCCCTTCTACGATATCAAGGCGCAGTACGACGAGCTTGCGCCGCAGCTCGACGCCGCCGTTCACGAAGTCCTGTCCAGCGGCGCGTACGTGATGGGGAAATACCATAAGGCCTTCGAGGCCGAGATCGCGGAGCTGCACCGGTGCAAGCACGCGATCGCCCTCAACAGCGGGACCGACGCCCTGCGCATCCTCATGGACGCGGCCGGGATCGGGGCCGGAGACGAAGTGATCACGACCGCCTTTACCTTCGTCGCCTCGACCGAGACGATCGTGCAGACCGGCGCAACCCCCGTCTTCGTGGACATCGATCCGGTCACCTACAACATCGACCCGTCCAAGATCGAAGCCGCCATCACGCCGCGCACGAAGGCGATTATGCCGATCCACCTCTTCGGCCAGATCGCGGACGTCGATGCCATCACCGCGATCGCGGAGAAGCACAACCTGATCGTCGTCGAAGATGCGGCCCAGGCTCTTGCCTGCACCCACAACGGTACGCCGGCCGGCCATTTCGGAATCGGCGCCGGATTCAGCTTCTACGTTACGAAGAACCTCGGCGCGGCCGGGGACGGCGGCATGATCGTCACGAACGACGACGACATCGCCGAGAAGTCCCGCTCGATGCGGATTCACGGCATGGGCCGCGAGCGCTACTATTACGACCACCTCGGCTACACGTCCCGCATGCACGAAATCCAGGCCGCCGTGCTCCACGTCAAATTCACCCGCCTCGCCGACTGGAACGCGAGGCGCGGCGAGCTGGCCGCCTTGTACATCGAGCTGCTGAACGACGCGGGCGTGCAGCTTCCCGTCACCTCGCCCGGCAATACCAACACCTGGCATCAGTTCTCGATCCGCAGCACGCGCCGGGACGAATTGCAAGCCTTCCTGAAGGAGAGGGGCGTCGATTCGATGATCTACTATCCGGTGCCGCTCCACTTCCATGAGCCGTACCGCCGCTTCGGCCATGGCGAGGGCTCCCTGCCCGAAACCGAGGGCGCGGCGCGGGAAATCCTGAACCTGCCTCTGCATCAGCACTTAAGCGAAGACCAGGTTCGCCACGTCGCCTCCTGCATGCGGGAGTTCTCGTCGGTCGGCGCGACCGCACGTTAGCCCCCCATGAGCCCTTCCGAGCCCATCGTCACCGCCGTAAGCCGGAGCGAGACGCATTCGTTCAGCAAGCCGAACCGGGAGAGCATCCGCCTCATCGCCGGCGAGGGCGTCGAGGGGGACGCGCATCGCGGAGCCACGGTTCAGCACGTCTCGCGGGTCCACAAAGACCCGTCCACACCGAATTTGCGCCAAATCCACCTGATGCATGCCGAGTTGCACGACGAGGTCGCCGGATACGGCTACGCGGTCGCCTCGGGCGAGCTCGGCGAGAATATTACGACGCGTGGCGTCGATCTGCTCGGACTGCCAACCGGCACGCGCCTCCATCTCGGCGGGGAAGCCGTCGTCGAGGTCACCGGCCTCCGTACGCCGTGCTCCCAGATCGACGACCTGAAGCCGGGCCTCGTCAAGCATCTGCTCCTCCGCCTGGAGGACGGCTCGCTCGTCCGCAAAGCAGGCGTCATGGGCGTGGTCGTCGCCGGAGGCGACGTAAAGCCGGGCGACCCGATCCGCGTCGAGCTTCCCGCCGAACCCCGCCAGCCGCTCCAACCCGTCTAGTGCGGTAACCCTCTCCCCTCCGGGGGAGAGGGAAGGGAGCCTTAATTCCTTGGACCGTTGGACGGTTCTTGTTCTCGGACCTGGAGTGGGTTCTGCAGGACGTCATCCTGAGCAAGCGGCGAGTCTTGCGAGCCGCGCAGTCGAAGGACCTCTGCATCGAGCGCATCGCTCATGCGGGGATCCTTCGACTTCAGAACTTCGCCGGAGGCTCGTTCTTTCGCTCAGGATGACGCCACCCTAAGCGGCCCAGGGTAAGGGGGCTTTGACGCATCCGGTTATTTTCGGCGCTGGGCCGTGATCACCTCGGTGTTCATGCCCGCCCAGTGCAAGGCCCCGCCGAACCGGCCGTGCTCCATCTTCATGCAGCGATCCACGACCACTTTCAGACCGGCGGCGAGAGCCCGGTCCGCGGACGGGAGATCGATGATGCGAAGCTGCATCCAGACCGCCTTCGCCCCGATCGCGATGGCGTCGTCGACGATCCCTGGAACTTCGGAGGCCGGGCGGAAGATATCCACGATATCGACCTTCTCGGGAATGCTCTTCAGGTCGGGATAGCACTTCTCGCCAAGGATTTCCGTCGCCTTTGGATGGACGGGGATAATGCGATAGCCCTCGTCCTGCAGGTATGACGCGACCATGTTGCTCGCCTTCGTCTTTTCGGTCGAAAGCCCGACGATGGCGATCGTGCGAGCCGTCGCGAGGAGGTCGCGGATGGTTTTCGTGTTCTGGTAGCGCTCCCGCTGCTCGGGAGTCAGCTTCGTGTTCAGGCTGATGTCGCAAACAAGGCTCATCGCTACTTGGGAGTCTAGCATTCCGCAAGCGAAACGATGAGCGCCGACTATGGTATTATGTTTCGAGAATTCTAGAAACATGATACAGTCTTTCCCCGTTCGTGATAATGTGTCCGCCGACGAGTTCAAAGCGCTCGGCGATCCCACGAGGCTTCGCATCTTCGAATTCCTCCGCTCCTGCTGCGGCCCGGTTGCCGTTGGCGACGAAGGAGAGGTGCGTCCCGTGGATGGGCCGACGGTTGGGGAGGTTTGCTGTCAGGTGACCGGTGCGGAACGCATCACGTCGACCGTCAGCTTCCATCTCAAGGAGCTGCGTAACGCTGGGCTCATTACGATGGAAAAGAGGGGCAAGAACATGATTTGCGCCGTTAACCGGGATGCGATCCAAAGGCTTGCCGCTTATTTCAGCGATTCTCGGGAAGATGGCGGCGGTTGCTGCTAAGGAAGGAACACATGGCAAGCGAAGGATTGATCGCGCGGGAAGACGTGCGCGAACTGGTGAAGCAAAAGTATGGCGAGGCCGCGCTCCGCGTCTTGAGCGGACAAGGCGGCGCGTGCTGCGGCGGATCTTCCGCCATGGGCGAGGTGTGCTGCGGCACGGACACCAAAGCCGAAGCCGAGGAGGGCTGTTGCTCGAACGTGCAAGACCCAATCACGAGCAACCTGTACTCGGAGGCGGAGGCCTCGGAGATCCCGGAGGCGGCGATCCTGGCGAGCCTCGGCTGCGGCAACCCGACGGCTCTGGCCCAGCTCGACCCAGGCGAAACCGTCCTCGACCTCGGGAGCGGCGGCGGCATCGACGTCCTGCTGTCCGCGAAGCGCGTCGGCCCGACCGGCTTCGCGTACGGCCTCGACATGACGGACGAAATGCTGGAGTTGGCCGAAAAGAACAAGGCCGAGGCCGGCGCGGAAAACGTGAAGTTCCTGAAAGGGCATATCGAGAGCATTCCGCTGCCCGACAACTCGGTGGACGTGATCATCAGCAACTGCGTGATCAACCTTTCGGCGGACAAGGATCAGGTGCTGCGGGAGGCATTCCGAGTCCTCAAGCCGGGCGGGCGCTTCGCGGTTTCCGACGTCGTCGTCGACGGCGAGCTGCCCGATGCGGTTCGGAAGGATATGGAGCTTTACGTCGGCTGCGTCGCGGGCGCGCTGGAGCGCGGCGACTATCTGGCGAGATTGGAAAAGGCCGGGTTCGTGGATGCCGGCATCGATCCGACGAGGCGCTACCGGTTCTCGGCGATCGAGGGCAGTTGGGCTCCGAAAGGGGTGGCGACGATGACGGACGACGAGAAGCGGGCTCTCGACGGCAAAATCATGGGAGCCTTCATTCGAGCGGTCAAGCCAAGGTGAGGGTGCTCTTCGTCTGCGTCCATAACGCCGGCCGTTCGCAGATGGCGGAGGCCTACGTCAACCATCTCGCTCGCGAGGCCGATGTTGACGTCGTCGCGGAATCGGCCGGAACGGCGGGAGGGAAGGATCTCAATCCGACCGCCGTCGCGGTGATGGCCGAGGACGGCGTCTCGATGGAGGGTCATCGACCGAAGCTGTTGACCCAAGAGATGGCGGATCGTGCCGACAAGATCATTTCCATGGGCTGCGGCGTCGATGCCGAAGCCTGCCCAGCCAGGTTCATGCTGACCGAGGATTGGGGACTCGACGATCCGGCGGGGCAGCCCATCGACAAGGTCCGCGAGATTCGCGACGAAATCAAGGCCCGGGTCGAGGGGCTCTTGGGGTCGGCTCGATGATGGGGAAACGGTATGCGGCGGAGTTCCTCGGGACCTTCGTGATTGTGCTGGCTCCCGTCGCCTTGGCGAGCACCGGCAAGCTTGATGGCGGCGATCCCAGCCTCCTCGCGGCCGCGCTCGTCTCGGGTCTTCCCGTACTGGCGATGATCTACGCCTTCGGCCCGATCTCCGCCGCCCACTTCAACCCGGCGGTGACGCTCGCCTTCGCGGCGGCGCGGCGGTTTCCCTGGCGGTTCGTCCTGCCTTATTGGCTGTTCCAGTTCCTCGGCGCAACGGCGGCGGCCGCCATCGCTTTCGCGATTTTCGGAAGTGGCGCGGGCGCGCACATCCCCTCCGATCCGACCGCCTTCGCGCGCAACCTGGGCACGGAGGCGATGCTCGGATTTTTCCTCATGCTCGTCATTATCGCTGTCGCGACGGATCGCCGGGTGACCAGCACGGTACCGGGAATCGCGATCGGGCTGACCGTCGTCGTCGGCGTCCTCATCGGAGGACCGGTGACCGGCGGCTCGATGAATCCGGCCCGCTCTTTCGGCCCCGCCCTTTTCGTTCCGGGGGCTCTCGCCCACTACTGGATTTATGCCCTCGGCCCGACTTTGGGAGCCATGGCCGCGGCTCTGGTCTACGAGGCGGTTCGCCTCGAACACGAGCACGCGATCGGAGCGCCGAACGAGCTGCTCGAAGCTTTACGAGAAATCGGAGAGGATTCTGCATAGGCCGTTGCCATTCCGAGTTCATTTCGTCACATGAAACAGGAATAGGACGAGCCTGTCGCGCAGCGACCTTCGGAGTGCGGCAGCAACGCTGCCGCCCATGCCTGCGTCTTGATCGAGCAAAAAGGCTGAAGCTGCGCTTCGAGCACTCCGAAGGTCGCTTCGCGACGGTTGCCCATTTATGGGGCTCCTCAGCGACCGCCCCCACAGTCAAACTCTGTGGGGCCGCCGCGGCGGGACCTCGGAACCTCAACCGAAGGCAATTTCGTTTGGATAAGAGTCACCATGAAGAAATCGTCCATCATCGCGATCGCGATCGCATGCTTTATCGGCGTGCTGGCCGCCTTGCAGGCCGACCACTGGCTTTCGAAGCCGCTTGAGCCGCATTACATCCTCGGCGCGACGCCGACGGCTATCCCCGCCGCTTTCGAGACGAACGGCGGTCCAATCGACTTCCGGCTGGCCGCGAAGAAGGTTCTGCCATCCGTCGTCAGCGTGGACCGCTACGATCGGGTCGATCAATTTTTCTCGGATAATCAGGGCGACACCGTTCAGGAGACCGGGCAGGGCTCGGGCGTCATTCTCTCCGCGGACGGCCTGATCGTGACCAACAACCACGTCGTCAATGGGGCCGCCGAGGTACAGGTCCGGCTGTACAACAAGAAGAGCTATCCGGCGAAGGTTCTCGGCACGGATTCCCGCTTCGACCTCGCGGTTTTGAAGATCGACGCGAACGGCCTTTCGCCGATCGAGATGGGCGACAGTTCGGGCCTCGAAGTCGGCCAGTGGGTGATCGCCGCCGGCAACCCGCTCGGATTGGATGAGACGGTGAGCGTCGGCGTCGTCAGCTCGCTCGGGCGTTCCGTGTCGGTCGAGGGAGGCAACATGACGGACGCGATCCAGACCGACGCCGCGATCAATCCCGGCAACTCGGGCGGCGCGCTTTGCGATGCGGAAGGGCATCTCGTCGGCATCAATGCGGCCATTGCGGGAGTCCAGCGCGGCTACGGCGAGCAAGCCGGCAGCATCGGCATCGGCTTTGCGATCCCGGTTAACCGCGTCAAGTCGGTTGTCGGCCAGATCGCAAAGCAGGGCTATGCCACGTCGGCGGGTCTCGGAATCAACTACAATCCCCGGTACATCGGCATCCTTCAATTCGACGACGCTCGCGACCAAATGGCCCAAATCGTCGGCTCCGTGCCCCCAAAGACCGGGATCATCATCAGCCAGGTCCAGCCGGGCGGGGCCGCGGACAAAGCAGGCATCAAGGAGTGGGACGTCCTCATATCCATCGACGGCGTCACGACGGACACGCCGCTCGCCCTCAACCAGATCCTCAACGACAAGCGCCCAGGCCAAATGGTGCAGGTCACGTACTGGACCAAGGGGCAGACGAAGAACGTGAAGGTGCCGCTGAGCGAAGTCCGGGATCAGTAATCGCGCTCGATCCTCTTCGACGCGGCTTCCACGGAGATTTCCGGCCGGCCGTCGAAGAGGTCGGCCACGTGCTGAAGGATGGATTCGGCGTGGTGGGCGTCGTTGGTGACGCAGGCCACGCCGATCGTCGCGTTGACCCATAGATCCTGATCGTCGACCTCGGCGATAGCGACGTTGAAGTCGCGGCGCACGCGGTCGAGCAGGCTGCGGAGGATCTGCCGCTTGTCTTTGAGCGAATTGCATCCCTCCAGCCGAAGCTGAAGCTCCATCGAGCCGACGATCATC
Organism: Fimbriimonadaceae bacterium; assembly: GCA_035545155.1. Taxonomy (GTDB): domain Bacteria; phylum Armatimonadota; class Fimbriimonadia; order Fimbriimonadales; family Fimbriimonadaceae; genus JAEVZK01. The sequence goes on from DASZYX010000009.1 coordinate 46,934, forward strand.
GAGAGATTCTAGCCCGAAGCGCGGCGTTCGCCGCGCTCAAGGGCCAAGGATGGCCTTTGCACGCATCGCCTGGAAGGGGCTGCATCATTGTGTTGCGCGGGATATTAGGGACGTCATCCTGAGCGAAGCGGCGAGTCTTGCGAGCCGCGCAGTCGAAGGAGCCCCGCATCGAGCGCACCGTATATGCGGGGGTCCTTCGACTTCAGAACTTCGCCGGAGGCTCGTTCTTTCGCTCAGGATGACGCCCACAATACAATGACGCACGACCTGGAAGGCGATGCCACGTTAGCCGCCGATCTTGCCGGGCATCAACGTGAGGCCGTAGAGAGCGACGCCGAAGTAGATGGCGAGGGTGGCGGCCCCTGCGTAGTCCTTGGAGATCCGCTGGCCGGCCATCAGCATGAGAAGGTCGACGCAGACGAGGATCATCGCCAGCATCGGCAGAACGGGCGGGCGGTCGAGGATGAGAGTCAGGACGGAGGTCGCGCAGGCGAATCCGGCAAGGATTTCAAAGACGGCGACCGTCCCGAGCATCGGCTTCACCTGGTTTCGCAGGAAAGTCTTGCCGAAGTGGCCGGTCAGCCAATCCAAATTGCCCTTCCAGTCGAAGACCTTGTCGAGGCCCGACTGGATCATGACGATTGCGAAGAACGCACAAACGAATATCCGGGCCAGCGTGAACGCGTCCATCCAGTGGTTGCGACGGACGAGGGAGCCTTTGTGATTCGGGAGGCTCGGATACAATGATTTCGGTGGCAAGCGTCTGGAGGAAGGAGATCGAGTGGCCGGCCTGGACTCTGCGGCTTGCGGCCTTCCCCGTCCTCGTAGTAGCCGCCTTGCGGACGCAGGAAATTCTACGGGACTCGGGACAAGGTCTGTATGGCGATGCGGGTCGAACCCTTGGTATCGGGCCGGTAGGAGGGCTCGGCCTTTCGGCCTTGATGATGGCCGGCACGACGGGCCTGCTTCTCATTGCCATCAAGTTATTTCGTGGGCGGGCCGTCCCCTTGCTAACGACGCTCAGCCTCTTTTCCCTTGCCGTCCTCTTTGACCCGGAAGTCGTCGTGAGAATGTCGAGGGACGCTGCGTGGGACAAACTCGCGAACAATTTCCTCAGTGTATTAGCGTTCGTCTTGATATATCTGGTTCCGCGGCTTCCAAATGCGACCGAAGGGTCGCAAAGCAAGTCGCCCGGCCGTTAGGATCGGCGTGCAGCTACATTAGCGAAGCGCGCGCTTGGAGGGTTCCTCTTCGAGGCGAGCGGTAATATCCCAGCCTCTTTGGGGGAATAAGGCACTCACGCCCTTCAGGGGAGGGCGCGGATGCAAAAAAAATCGACCGGCGGTTAGGCCGGCCGATCGTCGAAATCTTCTTGGCGTAGGAGCTAGCTGCCGCAGCCGTCGTCTTTTCGGCTGACGTTGCCGCGGTGCATGTGCTTTTTGGCGCCGGGGTTCGTGTTGGTCGTGGTCGGGGCAGTCACGTTGTGCCGAGGAGCAGGCGCCTTGCCGGGACCGACGTCGGCTCGCGCCGCGAGCGGAGCGAGAGCAAAGGCGATCGCGCACACGCCGCCAAACAGAGCACCGATGATATGAATGCGACCTTTCATGAACGTCTCCTGGCCAGCCCGACTCCGGACCGTTGAAATACTATAACACCGTTTTCTTAAGATTCGAAGGCAATTCGTAGGGTTCGTGGCTGGCGTCGCCGTCGCGACGGCTACAGGCGCTTCGCGCCTAACTCGCTTCGCTTCAAATGACCGGTGTACCGACACGTTCCCTGGCATGCCATCCCAGTCGCGACGCTTCCGCCCAAGCCCGCGTCACGCCGAGCGAGAAAGGCTGAAGCCGCGCTTCAGCAGTCCGAAGGTCGCTTCGCGACGGAAACGCCCCTGCTCCTTGACGGCAAACGTCCCACCGCTCGCAAGCCTCCCATGTTAAGCTAAAACCCAGTGAGCGTCGCATCCATTCGGAACCTGACGGTGAAATACGGGAACTTCACCGCCGTAAGCGAGTTTTCCGTCGACGTCGATGAAGGCTGTACGGGGTTGCTCGGGCCGAACGGCGCGGGGAAAACGACGTTTCTGAAGACCCTTCTCGGCTTCATCCAGCCAGCGTCCGGCAGTGGCCATGTCCTGGGCTACGACTTTATCGCCCAGGGGCGGGAAATCCGCCAGCGGATCGGCCTGATGCCGGAGCAGGATTGCCATATCCCCGGCATGACCGCCGTCCAGTTCGTCGGCTATGCGGGCGAGTTGGCGGGGATGCCCGCCGACCAGGCTGTCCGCAGAGCTCATGAGGTGCTCGAATATTGCGGCCTCGGCGAAGCGCGATACCGCAACGTCGAGACCTATTCGACGGGCATGAAGCAAAGAATCAAGCTCGCCCAGGCGCTCGTCCACGGCCCCAAGCTCCTCTTGCTCGACGAGCCGACGAACGGCCTCGATCCGGCGGGGCGGGAGGAAATGCTCGAGCTCGTCCAGTCCGTGTCTCACGGCAAGGGAATCAACGTCATCATCTGCTCGCACCTGCTGCCCGATATCGAGCGGACCGCCGACCGGGTCATCGTCATGACGCGCGGGACCCTCCGCGCTCAGGGCTTGATCAAGGATCTGAAGAAGATCGCCGGCCACCCGGTCGACGTCGAGCTTCGCGAGGACAGCGACGCCTGGCTCGACGCGGTTCGAGGCAAGGGGGCGACCTTCTTGGAACGGCCGGCTCGCTCGACTTATCGAATCCAGGTCGACGGCTTGCCCGAGGACGCGGCCCGGCTCTGCATGCAGTGCGCGCAGCAGACCGGCGCTCAGATCCGGGGCTTCCACGTCGCCCAGCGCACTCTCGAAGACGCCTTCTTGGAAGCCGTTCAATCCACCGGGCCTGCCATCAGCACGGCTCCTCCGCCCATCGTCCAAACGGGAGACGCAAATGGCCGCTAGCCCAATCGCCGACTTAAGCTATCGCAACTACGACGGCCCGCTCGATCCGCCGCTCTACCGTTGGTGGGCGATCGCCCGCGTCGCGATCCGAGACGCCTTCCGCAAGAAGAGCTTTTGGGTCTTAACCGTGCTCGGGGGCGCTTGGTACCTGATCCTGATGATCATCTTCTACTTCGTCCAATCCTTCGCGACGACGATGATGGCGAACCGGGGTCGGCAAATCCTCGATCCGACCGAGGCCGCGGCGACGATGTTCAAGCAGGTGAAGTGGGACGAGCAATTTCTCCAGGCCTTTTCGATGGGCCAATTGATGTTCTTCATCATCGCCCTCCTGATCGGGGTCGGGACCGTCGCCAACGACAACCGGGCCAACGCCTTGCTCGTGTACCTCAGCAAGCCTTGCACTAAGATGGATTACATCGTCGGCAAATGGGTCGGCATCTTCGTGCCGATGGCCGTTGCCGTCGCGGTACCGACTCTCTTTTTCTACAGCTACTGCTTCATGAGCTACCGGGAATACGGCTTCCTGGACGATCCGTGGCTCATCTTGAAGCTGCCGATTCTCATCCTCATTCCCGCGGCCTTCCATGCGAGCGTCGCGCTCGGAATCAGCTCGATGTTCCGCCAAGGGCGGACGGCGGGCGCGGCCTATGCCGGATTTTATTTCTTCACGCTCTTCTTCACGAAGGCGATGGGGACCGTCCATATCATCCTGCAGCAGAACGGGTCGTCGACCAAGCTGATCGACAACCTCTTCTACTTCTCGGTGGACGGCGTCCAAATCGGCCTTGCCAAGGTTCTGCTGCACTCGAACGGCGGGCAAATCTTCCCCTTCTCGGGGCCGGGGATGAACCTTGAGAAGTTCGTCGTGCCGGAGCCGAACGGACTCTTAATGGCCTTCGGCTATCTCGTGATTTGTGGCGCGTTCGTTCTTATCGCCTCGACGCGCATCCGAGCGGTGGAGGTGGTTTCGTGATCGTCCTCGACCGCGCGTCTCGCTGGTACGGCCAGGTCATCGGCCTGAACGACGTTTCGGCCGAGATCGGCCCGGGCCTGACCGCTTTGCTCGGCATGAACGGCGCCGGCAAGAGCACGATGCTGCGGATGATCACCGGCCAAATCCGGCCGACGACCGGCAACGTGACCGTATTTGGGATGGAGCCGTTCGCCAACGCCGACGTTTACCGGCGGATCGGCTACTGCCCGGAGATCGACAACTTCTACGAGCACATGACGGGGCGGCGCTTCGTCTACCATCTCGCCCGCCTCGCCGAATTCGGCCACGAGGACGCGCGGCGGAGGACGGAAGAGGTGCTCCATACGGTCGGCATGGCGGACCGCGCCGACCGGAAGATCGCCGGCTATTCCAAGGGCATGCGGCAGCGGATCAAGCTGGCCCAGGCGATGCTCCACAATCCGGACGTCATCCTTCTTGACGAGCCGCTGAACGGCCTCGATCCGGTCGGGCGGCACGAGTACATCCAGATGCTGCATCAGCTCGCCTTGCACGGCAAGACGATCCTCGTCAGCAGCCATATCCTTTACGAGGTCGAGCAAATGACCTCCGCGCTGCTTTTGCTGCATCGCGGCCGGCTGCTTGCGACGGGCGACCTGCGAGTGATCCGCTCGTTCATCGACAAGCATCCCCACAAGATTCGCGTCGAAACCACGGAGCCGAGGCGGGCAGCCGCGCTCCTTGCCGGCTTGCCGAACGTGGTGAGCCTGAGCTTCGCGCCGGGAGGCGAGGCCCTCCAGCTCGAAGTGAACGGGCCGAACGAGTTTTACGATTCTCTCATGTCGATCAGTCTCGCGGAATCCCTCCCCATCCGGGGCTTGAGCAGTCCCGACAACAACCTGGAATCGGTCTTCAAGTACCTGGTGGAGAAATAAAGATGGGCGCTTACCTTTACTTCAGCTCGGTCCTCGAATTCGTCCGCGCGAAGCGCCTCATCCCCTGGCTTCTCCTCGCCGTGGCCGGCATGGGCCTTGCGGCGGCTTGGCCGTACCTCAACCGGCAGGCGGACCGAACCGACCAATACACGACGGTTTCGGCGATGCTCGTCTTTCACGTGCTCGCCCTCGCTTCGGCGATCTACTCGCTGTCGATCGTGAGCCAGGAGGTCGAGCAGAAGACCATCGTCTATCTGCTGACCCGCCCCGTGCCGAGGTGGAAGCTGCTTCTGGCGCGTTATTTCGCCTCCGCTTCGGTCGTGGCTCTGCTCGGCATCCTCGGAGCGGTGCTGGTCTCGGTCGGCGTGTACAAAGGCGGGGCCTTCGCGAATCCACTCCTCGGTAAAGACATCGTCGCCCTGATCTTCGGGGCCTTCGCCTACGGCGCCCTGTTCCTGCTCGTCAGCCTGCTCTTGAACCGGGCGATGATCATCTGCCTCCTGTTCGCCTTTGGCTGGGAAACCATCGTGCCGAACATGCCGGGCGAGATGTACCGGCTGTCGGTCTACACCCACGTCATGGCGATCGCCGACCATCCCTCCAGCCAGACGACACCCGGTCCGGTTTCGATCGCCTCCGGCTCGCTGACGGCCAGCACCCTGACGCCCGGCGCCGCCTACGTGACCCTCCTCGTCCTCGCCGTGGTCTTGCTGGCGATGAGCGCAGCCTGGTTCACGCACTTCGAGTACGTGCCTCGGGAAGACGCGGAGTAGGGGCCCTTGAATTTCACCACTGGGGCATGGAGACACAGGGGGTTCTCTTACCACTGAGCCACTGAGAACACGGAGGCATTGGGGTTAGCGACCCGCCGTCCCTCAGTGCTCTCCGTGCCTCAGTGGTTGAATCCTCCCAGTGGCGCGGAGTAGGGGCCCTTGATTGTTCACCACAGAGACACGGAGACACAGGGGATCTCTTACCACTGAGCCACTGAGAACACGGAGACATTGGGTTAGCGACCCGCCGTTCCCTCAGGGCTCTCCGTGCCTCTGTGGTGAAATCCCCCCGTGTCTCTGCAGTGAAACCGCTACGAGATGACGTAGATGTTCTTCTTCTCGCAGATCTCCTTGAGCTGCTTCGGCCAAACGGAGACGCTGACTTCGCCCAGGTGCGCCTTCCGCAGCAGAAGCATGAGGACGCGGGACTGGCCGATGCCGCCACCGATGCTGAGCGGGATTTTGTCGTTCAGGATCGCCTGGTGATACGGCAGCTTCAGGAAATCGAGCTGCTCGGTGATCTCCAGTTGCCGGCGCAGGGTCTCCTTCGTGACGCGAATGCCCATCGAGGATAGCTCGTGGCGCCGCTTCGTGACGTGGTTCCAGACGAGGATGTCGCCATTCAGGCCATGCATCGGGCGGCCGTCCTTGGAGACGGTCGGGGTGACCCAGTCGTCGTAGTCGGCGGCGCGCATTTCGTGGGGATAGCCGTCGTTCAAGACGTAGCCGATGCCGTAGATGAACACGGCCGGATACTTCTGCAGGATCTCCGTTTCACGCTGCTTGCGCGGGAGGTTCGGATACATATCCAGGATTTCCTCGGCGTGGAGGAAGGTCAGCTCGTCGGGGAGAACGGGATAGCGCGGATCGCGGAGCTTGGGGAAGAGCTCGAGCGCATAGTTCTCTGCGCCCTTGAGGACCTTCCAAATCCGCTTGACGACGTCCGTAAGGAAGTCGATATTCCGCTGCTCGGCGGTCATCACCCGCTCCCAATCCCACTGGTCGACGTAGGCGCTGTGGTCGTGATCGAGGAAATAATCCTTCCGCACCGCGCGCATGTCGGTGACGAGGCCCTCGCCGATGTCGAAGCCGAACGTCTTCAGGGCCATCCTCTTCCACTTCGTCGCGGCCTGCACGACCTGCGCCTCGATGCGCTTGTCGAGCCCGAGGCCGCATGGGAAGTCGATGGGCGTTCGGGAGCCGTCGCGGTCGAGATAGTCGTTGACGCCGCTCTCTTTATCGACGATCAGGGGAACCTCGACCCGAATCAGGTTCAGCTCCCGGCAGAGGCCGTCTTCGATGTATCGCTTGACGGCGGCGATCGCGATTTGAGTCTCTTTGGGAGTGAGGAGCGAAGAATAATCTGTCGGTAGGATCTTGTTTACTTCGTCGTACGTCGAGATGCCCGGCCCGGCTAGGTCGGCACGTTTGTCGGTAAGTTGTGCCATGGTCTCTTCTACCAGCGCGCCGGACGGATGGCCTGTCCGCCTTTCCAATGGCAGGGGAATCCACCTCACCGAAGGCAAGTTACAAGTAGCGGAACATTGGAGAGACGTCCGGAGCCCCTACGTCTTCGCCCGCGTGTAATGAAGATGCCAAGCGAGCTTCCACGTCCGGCCGGCGTCGCGCGAGGTCTCCCAGTCCCAGTCGAAGCTGTCCGCCTTGATGTTCGAGAAGACCATCCGGCTGGAAGCCTTCGGCCGATCCGGGCGCGGGAGGGTGGTGAGGGTCATCTTGCCGCCCTCGAAAGAGCCGGTCAGGGCGATGTACCCGCCCTGATCGTCGACCCAAGTCTGACGCCACAGCTTGGCGGAGGGATCGTAGACAGACACGCTCGATCCGTTCAGCCCGTTCATCCGGAAATTCTCCCGCACGACGTGCCCGCCGAGGTCGCGCGTAATCGTGTTGGAGGCCTCGGTGCGGGTGGCCTTCCCATCCGGCCCGTAAGAGTCGCCCGAGCACTTCCATTCGCCGACCCAGAAATCGAATTGATGCGTTTCGACAGGCGGCTCGACCTTCTGGGCCAAGGCAACCGACGCGCTGAGTAGCAAGGGTGCGATGATCATGATTATCACCGGTACGGCCCGCCGCGCCGTTTGGTCACCTCGAAGCGCTTGAACACCCTTGATCTCCGCCGTCTCGGCAGAAGTCTAAGAATCGAGATGAAGAAATGGTCCGGTGAAGTCACCCGAAACAGCAACGCCCTCGACCTCGAGGAAGGCGTCTTCCGGCTGGACGATCCCAAGGAAATCGCCGAATCCCTGAAACGCTCCGCCGAGCAGAGCACGCGCCGCAAAGCCCGCTCCGCCTACCAGTCGGCGATGTCGATGCTGAACTTCTACATCAACCGCGCCGGCAAGAACCTCTCGGAAGCCAGACTCCGAATCCTGCAATCGGCCAAAGGCGAGCTGCGCCATGTCTTTGGGCGGGATTAGACACAACCACCCGAAGGCGGAACAAGCGACCGGCCCGAATCGGTTGAAGCGGACATGGGGTTTCGCCGGTCGGTTCGCTTGCTCGCTCCCTTGTCGGCCGTTCTTGTCCTCACCTTGTCCGCCTGCGGCAAACCGCCGCATCCAACGCGAAGCCAGAGCGCCGTCGCGGCCAAGCCCAACCGAACGCGTTTCCTCGCCTGCGCCAAGTACCAGTCACTGCTCATATGTGGGATTCAGTCGAAAGGACCGCCTGCCTGAGAACCAACTGCGTCGCATCCTCCGACAGGTCGGGCGGATATCCATACCTTGCCAATAGCCGTCGGACCTGCCGCCTCAGATCGGCCTGTACCGACTCGCGTTGAGTCCAGTCGAGTTTCGGAAGCTTTTTCACCATCTCGGCGAGTTCGCGAGCCATGAGGCGCAACGTGTCCGACTTCATGACGTCCTTTGCCGATCCATTCTCGGCGAGAGCGTCATAAAAGGCGGTCTCCTCCTCGTCCAGGCCCAATTCCACTCCGTGAGTTTTGGCTTCGCGAACCCATTTGGCGAGTTCGATGAGGCGGGCGATCATCTCCGCGGTCGATATCTGCTTGTTAGTATAGGCGAGCATCGCGTCTTCCAGAGCTTTCCGAAAGTTCTTGCTCTGTACGAGGTTCTTCCGCTCGCTTGAGCGTATTTCGTCCGAAAGGAGCTTGCGCAAGGTTTCCAGCGCGATGTTCTTCTGCTCCAGCGCCGAAACACGTTGCAAAAACTCGTCGGACAAGACATCGAGGCGGGCTTCTTCGAGTCCTGCGACGGCAAAGAGGTCGATCACCTCCCCGGCAGCTACGGCGCTGCCGAGCACTTGACGGACAGCGGCATCGACGTCGGCTCGTGAGCCGGCAGACGGCGCATCCAAATCGTCGGCAAGCCGCTTGCGGATCATGGCCGCGATGCGTTGGAAGAAAGCTAAGTGCGGCGCAATCTCGTCCGTCTCTTGTCGCGGGACCGCCAGCGCAAAGGCAGTGGCTAGACGCTTCACCATATCCCGGAAACGCTTCCATCCGTCATCCTGCGCCAGTACGTGGTTGATTGCCCGGAGATAGACCTGCAATACGTCGGCAGGCGGCGCGTCAAGCGCAGAAGCATAGTCGATGGCGGTCATGAAGGAGCGAAGTTCCTGGTAGGCGTTCTGCATGGCGGGAACGGCCTGCTCCTGTACGCTGCGGAACGGCGCTTCATCTTCGCCCGTCGCGTTCGCATAGACGGCGAGCGCATCGGCGAGCTGGTCGGCAAGGCCGAGCAAGTCGACCACCAACCCACCGGGCTTTTCGCCGTAGACACGATTGACGCGGGCGATAGCCTGCATGAGGTTGTGCCCGACAAGCGGCTTGTCCAAGTACATCGTGTGCGCGCAAGGCACGTCGAAGCCGGTTAACCACATATCGACGACAATTGCCAGCCGGAAGTCGTCGGCCGGATTTTTGAATCGCTCGGCCAACCTCTTTCGGTCGGCCTGGCTGTAGGCGTGGTTCAGAAGCAGGCCTTCGTCCGTCCCGCCGGAGGTCATCACGACCTTCATCGCGCCCTTGTCCAGGTCATCGTTGTGCCAGTCGGGACGGAGTTTGCGGATCTCCTCGTACAGTCGCGCGGCGATGTCGCGGCTCATGGTAACGACCATCGCCTTGCCTTCCATCGCCGCTCGGCGCTTCTCCCAATGCTCGACGATAAAGGCCGCGACCTTAGCGACCCGCTCGGGTGCGCCGACGAGACCTTCTAGCGCGATACGAACGCTCGGCGGCTCTTCGAGGCCATTGTCATCGGCTACGGCCGCCTCCTCGACGAGCTTCTCCGCCTTCGCCGCCTCTTCCTCGTTGACGGTCAGCTTGACGATTCGGGGCTCGTAGTAAATGGGCACGGTCGCGCCGTCTTCGACGGCCTGGCGGATGTCGTAGATGTCCGCATAATCGCCAAACACTCGTCGAGTGCTCTTATCGGCCCGATCGATGGGTGTTCCCGTAAAGCCGACGAACGTGGCATTCGGCAGCGCGTCGCGCATCCATTTCGCGCCACCTTCCACAAAGCCGTACTGGCTGCGGTGGGCTTCGTCGGCGATCACCACCACATTCGAGCGGTCGCTGATCTTGCCATGCTCTTCGGTGAACTTGAAGATGGTGGTGAAAACGACCCCGCCGGCGGCTCGATCCAGCAGCTTCCTTAGGTGGTCGCGGCTCTCCGCTTGGATCGGCTCCTCGCGAAGCAATCCGCGTCCCATCGCGAAGGTTTGGAAGAGCTGGTCGTCCAAGTCGTTGCGGTCCGTCACCACGACGATCGTCGGGTTCTTCATTTCGGGATCGCGGATCAACGCACCCGCGAGCATGAGCATCGTAAGGCTCTTTCCCGAACCTTGGGTGTGCCACACGACGCCGCCCTTGCCTGCCTCGTCCGATTCGTTCGTTCCGAAGGGCGGCTTGAGGACGCTGAGCACGCTGCGCCGGGCTTTGCGCATCGCGCGGAACTGGTGATATCCCGCGATCTTCTTCTCGATATTGCCGTAAGGGTCCTCCTCGAAGGCGACGCAGTGCTGCAAGTAATCCAGCAGGGGCTCAGGTGCGAGAAGCTCCTTAATGAGCGCTTCGAGCGACGGCAAACCTCCTGCGGCGGGACGCCATGGCATGTATCGTTGCGGCCCGCTCGTGATCGAGCCAACGCGCGTGAGCAGGCCATCGGAGACGACGCAAAGGAGATTGGATACGAAGAGATCGGGAACGGCTTGCTTGTACCGGTCGATCTGAGCGATGGCCTTGTTCAAGGTCGCGCTCTCGTCCGCCGGGTCTTTGAGCTCGATCACGACGAGGGGAAGGCCGTTGACGAAGAGAACGAGGTCCGGCCGGATGATCTGCCCGTTCGCGCCTTGTAGGCTTAACTGCCGGACGAGGAGAAATTCGTTGCTACTTGGTGTATCAAAGTCGAAGTACCGCGCTCGAACGGTCCGCAGTTCGTCGGAAGAGTCCCGCGATTCGATGGGCAGACCTTCCATTAGCAAATCATGCATCCAACGGTTGTTTGCAACTAGGGACAATTGAGACGCGCTGAATGCAAAGTTGGCAACAGTGGCGGTCTGTTGAGCACCAAGGCCATTGTTATGGATGGCAACTGCGTGTCGTAGCTTCTCACGAAGTCCTGTTTGAGCGCCACCGGAAGCCTTCGAATCGGCAATCTCTGCACCCGTCGCAACTACGTATCCGACCCCGGAAAGATACAGGCTGGCGATATCTTCTACTAAGCGTTCCTTAGGATTGGTCATATGGGAGCCTCTTCGGATTGTTCTTCCGAAGGATTAGCTAGATAATCTATCAACGCTGCTCGGTAAGAATCTGTAGCGGCATGGTAAAGTGCGCGGCTGGCGAGAATCGATTCCTCACCTATTGCTATAGGATCGTATTGATCGTCGATCCAAGCATTAAACTCAGGGTGGTCGTCATAATAGACCCGAACACCTGGAGACTGCCGAAGAGCGTCCCGATGAGTACGGAAGAGGAAGGCGGCAATAGTATCAGCTGCTTGGGCGGCCAGCCAAGCTTGACGTTGCTCTAGCCGGGCATCAGCGATGTCTTTACCGTGAGAACTAGTACCGTAAAGGTTCCGGAGTTCGCATAGCCCTTGTATTGTCTGAAGTAAACCTCTAGTTGCTTTGACAAGGGCATCCCTACCTTCTTTGGGTTTAGGATGTCCCGTGGGCAAAAGCTGCAGACGGTTTGTTGTCTCACTCAAAATCTTTGGAGCGTCCCAGTTGGGATCAGCTGGTAGGCCGAGATCGGCAAGAATTGTCTTGCAGACTGACTCCACAAAGGACTTAGCTAGGTCGAAGGTGAATTCCGGTCCAACTCCAACTGATTCCTCTAACGCGGTCATATGCGCTTCAAACCGAGATTCAGACGGCAGTACTAATTCTCGACAACCCATTAAGGTGAAAGTAGGTGTCACTTCAGCCATTCACCGACCTCCTTCACGCGAATGCCACCGGATAGGAGACGGGGCAGAAGGTAGTCACGAAGCCTAGCCAGCGTGACCGATTCACGTACATTGGCAGAGATAAGGTTGAAAATCGGTTCAGCTAGAGAGCTAAAGGCGTTCGTCAACTGATCAGCAGGCACAACGAGTTGAATTGGACGAAATGCGGCTTTGCTAATCTCTGGGAAAGTGGTCCCGCTCGCCCTGCTCTTGATTTGTTCCAAAGATATCTGAACCCAATGATAGACAAAGAGCGGAGGCAATCCTTTGTCGCAGATCAGAGCAATGAATCCTTGGTTCACGGCCGTGGGAACCCTCGAAAAGGCCAGATATCCAATAGGAGCACGCGACGAAAGAAGAATGGTGTCTACTGGAAGAAGACCCGAACTGATTTGAGCGAGACCGGCATCAGTAATGTGCCGCTCTGTTTCAAGCAGTACAGGTTCGCGTAGGTCGGATAAATCCTTCGGAGTTGCCCAACAGTGGGTGCCACCATCCCAAAACTCCGGGACCTTGGTGCTCGGTGTAGATCCACCTCTGACGCTGACGACGTCTCCAATTGATCGAATGCTCCAACCTTCTGGAATAAGGCCAAATGAAGAAGAGACTAGCGAGGTGGGGAGCATAGCGAAGACTTCGGCGGGCATGCCGGGGAAGCTCTTCGCTCCGTCGGCCTTGGCTTTCACGGGCTCGAAATCGACGAACCAAGCCTTGAACGTCGCGCAAGCGAGCCGCTCCAGCGCCTCACTCGTACGGCGATTTTGTTCGACCTTGTCATCTAGTGTGCCCAGAACATCAGCAATGGCCTGCTGGTCAGTGAGTCGCGGGAGCGAGATTTGGAGCCGCCGCTGATCGCGTAGGCTAAGGTATGGTGCCATGTCAGTTGAAGCAGCCATGCCTCGCATCTGGCCTATAAATTCAGGTCCTCGCGACCAGTAGCGTAGAAAGCCTGGCGCTATCTGCTGTTCGTCAGTTACGCGCCAACGGCTCAAGTGAGGCGAGTAGACGAATTTCGGCATCGCTGCGGTTACGTAGGAGGTACGGCCCGTCGAGTTTCCTTTTGTTGTCACGATGACATCGCCTACCCTAGAAGCCTTGTCATCAAGTCGCCCGGAGAGGCTTTCATGGAATCGCTCTACGTCGGCAAAATCGATATGCGAGTCTCTTACATGCCCCGCACGAAGAAAGATCACCCCTGAACCTCCGAGTTCTGAGTTCTTTGCCCGATAACCGTCAGTGACGCTTAGTAACCCTTGGTCAATCAATTCACCAAAGGTCGTCACTCGACTATTAGCTGTCACTCTGCGCCTCGCTTGTGCCGACTTGCGATAGACGATCACGTACGAGCACCGCCAGTCGTTCTCCCTCCGTTAAACATGCTTCCAACTCAGCGAGTAACCGCGGATATTTCTCAGCGAACGGTTCGCCGTCGTCCTCGATCTCCTCGCTTCCGACGTATCGGCCCGGCGTTAGGACATACCCGTGCTTGGCGATTTCCCCCGTCTTCACGGCCTTGCAGAATCCCAGACGGTCGGCGTAAGCCCAATCGCCATGCTTGGCCGGGTTCCACCAGTCCGGCGCGGGTTCGCCGCGCCACATTCGGTAGGCGTACACGATGCGGCCGATATCGGAGGCCGGTAGCGGATCGCGAGTACCTGGTATCTCCTCGGCCTCCTCCGTACCGGATAGCACGCGGAGCACGCGCGTCTGCATCGTGCCGAGCTTGCGCGCGTCGATGAAGAGCGCTTCCCGCTTCCTGCCTTGCGGCCGGTTTGGCGTACCCCGGCGGACGTTCTTGCCGGTCTTGTCGCGGGTGAGGAACCAGAGGCAGACGGGGATGCCGGTGGTAAGGAAGAGCTGAGCCGGGAGCGCGACGATACAGTCGATGAGGTCGCCTTCCTCGACGATGCGGCGGCGAATCTCTCCCTCGCCTCCCGTATTGCTGCTGAGCGAGCCGTTCGCCATGACGAAGCCTGCCACGCCGCCTCCACGCCCGTTCGGGTAGGCGAGGTGATGGATAAAGTGCTGAATCCAAGCGTAGTTGGCGTTGCCCACCGGCGGCGCGCCGTAAACCCAACGCTTGTCCTCCCGCAGCAATTGACCGCCCCAGTCGCTGATGTTGAACGGGGGATTGGCTAGGATAAAGTCCGCCAAGACGTCGGGGTGCAGGTCTCGGAGAAACGTATCGGCGGCTTGCTGGCCGAGGTTCGCCTCGATGCCGTGGATGGCGAGATTCATGTGGGCAAGCCGCCAGGTCGTGGGGTTGCTTTCCTGGCCGTAAATGGAGATGTTTGTCCGGTTGCCGCCATGCGCCTCGACGAATCGCTCGCTTTGCAGGAACATGCCGCCCGATCCGCAACAGGGGTCATAGACGCGTCCATCGTAAGGCTCCAGCATCTCGACGAGCAGACGCACGACGGGACGAGGCGTATAGAACTCGCCACCCAGCTTGCCTTCTGCGGCGGCGAACTTGCCGAGGAAATATTCGTAGACGCGTCCCAAACGGTCTCGGGCGATGCGGCGATCCTCTTTAAAGCCAATATCGGCTACCAGGTCGACAAGGCGCTTCATGCGGACGGGATCGATGCCTCGGCGGGCGTAGTCTCGGGGGAGCTTGCCCTTTAGATTCGGATTATCGCGCTCGACGGCGAGGATAGCGTCGTCGATGAGCACCGCGATATCGGGTCGGACAGCCTGGGCCTGGAGGTTCGCCCAGCGGGCTTCCGGAGGAACCCAAAAAACGCGCTCGGCGGTGTACTCGTCTCGGTTCTCCAGCAGCCGCTCCCGTTGATTACTGGGAATACCGTCCGCTTCGAGCTCCTTTTCAAGCTGCTCGCGCCGAGCCGCGAAGGAGTCGGAAATGTACTTAAGGAAAAGGAGCCCAAGCACAACGTGCTTGTATTCGGCGGCGTCGACCTGTCCTCTCAGAGCATCGGCGGTCTTCCATAGCGTGTCGGCATAGGCAAGGTCGTTTTGATGGGTTTGAGCCTCCGAATTCATGAGCGTCTCATTATAGCGAAAGTACCTAAGTGCAGTGAGGGGTATTTTCGCATCGCCTCGATTATAGTCTACGTGTATTGGCCATAACGGTAACTATAACGGTAACCAAGCAGGTCTAGAGAAACGGAGAAAGGGCGGAAACCTGGTAATTCAGGTTCAAATTCTGGTCGGGGCGACACGATTCGAACGTGCGACCTCTTCCACCCCATGGAAGCGCGCTACCAAACTGCGCCACGCCCCGCGACCGGAAACGCATTGTACCCAGGCCGAGCCTTGGTCTGCGACTACGGCCTGTCTCCGGAAAGGCCCTCCCGCTCCGAGAGGGGTCGGCGCCTCGGGCGCCGGGGAGGGTTCGGGCCTCGGAATACGAGCAGGCAAACCTTTCTGTAGTCCTGGAAAGCTGTCGCGTGGACTTCTGAATCGGGGTGTCGCGCGCCCCCTCACCCAGGTCGCTTAGGCTCCCATCCCTCTCCCCCGGAGGGTAGAGGGAACCGCGGCCTCTCCCGTGGCGAGCCCCACGGGAGAGGGGGGAGACTAGGCTACTGGGAGTCGCCCAGGGCGATGCGCAGGACCGGGTGGCCGGTGAAGCCCATGCCGTCGACCTCGTACACGAGGTCCTTGACCTTCTCCTTCGTCGGCATCTCGAAGACGAGGGCGAAGTCGATGGCGGAGCCGGGGATCATCTGGTGATCGCCCGGAGGCACGTCGGCCCAGCCGCCGGTGTACTGCGTATAGGCGTGCTCGTCCTGGTCGGTGAGGGCCGTCATGTTCTGCCCGAAGGGGTTGAGGAAGACCGCCTTGTTGGTCGCATTCTTCATGCGGATCTGGATCGCCACGATCGTAGAGCCGGGATGCTGGGCGTCGACCGTCCCATCGCCGAACTGCTTGTGGTAATGCGGGTCCATCGTCACCTTCTTGACCTCGAAGGTGAATTCGGGTGTGCGCAGAAGCTCCCCGACCTTGCCGTGCAGCCCTTCGAGCTGGTTGGCGCCGCCGACCGGCTCCAGCGTGTAGCCCGAACCGTTCTTGGCGACCTTCATGTCCAGCACCTTCGCCACGTCGGCGAGCGGCACGTAGGTGCGCCCGCCTTTTTCGATGAAATCGGTCGACACGGATTTGCCGTTGACGGTAAGCGAGCCGGGAGCAAGTGCCGCCCACACTACCGCCGCCAAACCGAAACCGATGATCGCAATGCCAGTCCCCTTGAGCAACCTCATAATTCCAATATATCGCAAAGAGATGGCTTATCCCAGCATTTCTCGCAGCTTTAAAACCGTCCTCCAGTTCCGCGCGGTGCTCGGCGTCCGGAGCCGGGATTCGAAGTAGTCGTTGGTCAGCTTCGTCTTGGCAAACCCGGTGGCGAGATGGAGATAGACGTCCCGGCCGACCACCTCGAACCGGTCCGGGGCGCTCCTCGCCGGATCGAGCTTCGCGACCGATTCGACCTCGGGGACCGAACCGAGAAACAGGACGCCGATCTCCTCCGGCGGAACGCCCTCCTTCAAATAGGGATTCCCGGCGATGACGGTCTCGACGGAGTGAAGGTCGCGCAAGATGATGGGCGACCGGATTTGGAATCGTTCGAGGATCATGGCGGAGACGATTTCCGGCGCGTCCTCCGCCACGTCGGGATCGGCCCGGAAAAGGACGTTGCCGCTCTGGATGTAAGTCCGCACTTCGGCGCAGCCGGCCTCGACGAAGAGCGCGGCGAGATCTTTCATCGGCAGGATGTTCTTTCCGCCGACGTTGATCCCCCGGAGCAAAGCGACGTATGGGACTGGCATTTGATTTCCAGTTTAGGTGATGGCGCGAGACCCTCACCCAACCCCTTGCTTCCTCCCGGCACAAACCATCCGGCAAGAGGAAGGGGCTTTTGGCGCTGGGAGGCGATGCTACATCAATCGCAAAAACCTCGCTCTAAAGATCAGGTTTTTTACTTCCGAAACTTAGAGTCATGGTCGAGCTTATCGTCCGGCTCTCCGTCGCCCTCGCCTTCATCGGCATGGGCCTCCTTGGCTGGGTGCCGTTCGATGCCGCGTGGAAGGCGGCGGCCGGGTTGTCGGTCCTTTCCTTCCTTGGCTGGCAGCTCGAAGAAAAGGGGCTCAAGAAGGGGGGCGTCGCCGGATTCTTCGCGATCGCCGAAGGCTTTATTCTCGCCCTGTTCCTCGGCGCGGCGGGAAGCCTATCCGACCTTGGCTTTCTCATCCTGATTCCCTGCGTCTACGCAGGCGCCCGGTTCGGTTCGCCGATGATCTCGATGGCCCCGCTCGCGGCGAGCGCGCTGGTCGCCGCCGGTTCGCTTTATTCCAAGTCGGGCATGCCGAGCCCGCAAGTGCTGATCCATGCGGCGGGAGTCCTCTCCGTTTCGCTCCTGCTCGGATTCCGGAGGCACCACGCGGGCTTGGCTCTCCCGGCAGCCGCCGTCGAGGAGGCGGAGCGGACTCCGCAGGTCGTCGAGGACGGCATGCTCCAGCTTCGCGAAAATTACCGCCGCCTCCGGGACGCCTACACCGATCTGGAACGCCGGTCGAAGAAAGACAAGATCGCGGCGCGGATCGGCCGGGCGCAGAGCCTCGAAGGCGAGCGCTTCTACGCCGAGCTATGCGCGGCGCTCAAGGAGCTTTCACGAGCCGAAGAGCTGGCGATCTACACGCTCGCCCAATTCGACGAAGTGATGGTCGTGCGGAGCGTCAGCGAAGATTATCCGGGCGATCTCAAAGACCGAACCATCGAAGTCGACGTCGATCAAGCGCCGATCATCATCCGCGAGCAGGCCGAGAACGCCCTTGCGGCCCTGTCGGCGGGTGCGCCCGTCGCCAACATCCTCCTTATCCATCACGGCAAGATGCTCGGCATGGTCTGCGCGATCGAGCCGAACCGGCATCGCCTCGAAGAAATCCGCAAGCAGCTTACGGAAGCGGCCCCGTTCGCGGCCAAGGCGATCGACGGGGAAATCGATCGCGACGCCCGGATTCGCCGAGTGAAAGAGCTCGAGCTGCTTTACGAAATGACATCGATCACGGCCGGCGCGACCACCCCGCCCGCGCTCGCCGGACGCATCGTCCGGGAAATGCGCGAATCGCTACGCCTCGATAGCGCCTCAATCTCCTTCATCGAAGAAGGTGAAGAAGTCGTGCTCGCCAAAGCAGGGACGAAGGCTCAGTTGCTCGACTGCATGAGCTTCGCCGAGGGCTCTGGCCTCCAAGGCTGGCTCGCCACCGGCGCTCCCGAGCTCATCTTGTTTGACGTACGGCAGGACGAACGATGCGACCCCGAAGAAAGCCTGCGAAGGCGCGTCGGAAGCTTCGTGCTCATCCCTCTGTGGGTGGGATCGGAGGTTTGCGGCTACCTCAGCGCGGCAACCCACGTCGCGGGAGGCATCGACCTCGACCAGATCGGCACCCTGCGCATCATCGCTTGCGAGATGAGCCGAGCCCTGGAGCGCATGCGCGGCATCGTGCCGGGCGGACTGATGACGCCTCAAGAATTTTGGGCTGCGACTGCGGGCGGCTCCGGATCGCTCGTCTATCTGGAGCCGCTTCGGCGCGACCAGACTATCGCCAATTTCGGGTACGCGGCCTTCGAAGAGGCCCTCCGGAAGCTCGCCCATCAAGTACGGGCAAAATTGCCGGCCGGCGGCAGTCTTTGTCGGAGAAATCAAGGGGACTTTCTGGTCTACCTCGATGTCGACGAGGAACGAGCCCGAACCTGGGCGAACGAGGTCGCGGCAAGCGCGGCCCTCATCGCCATCTCGACATTCGACCCTGCCAAGCGCGTACCCCTCGCGCTTCGAGCCAAGGTCGCACAATTGACCTCGCAATCTCACCAGCTTTCCGAGAGGATTTCGGCATGACATTCATAGGACTGGTACATTTGCTCGCCCACAGTAGGAAAAGTTGTTGCTAACCTACAACGATAAGGCGGTCGGTTGCGAGGCGTGAGGAAAACATGAATGCTGTCTTAGAGCAACCCAAGAGGCGCAAGGCTCGGAAGCCTAGCCTCGCCCGCGCGGAGTTCCTTCTTTCGGCCGGCGACGCCCAGGCCGCGATCGACTGCAGCAAGGCGATCCTTCGCGAGGATCGGGCCCAAGTGGGAGCATTGGAAGTGCTCGCAAAGGCGCTCTGGCAGCTCTCGAAATACGACGACCTGCTCGTCGCGCTGAGCACGCTGATCCGACTCAATCCCTACGAGCCCGGCTACCACTCGCTGCGCGGCGCGGTCTATCAGGCTCTCGGCCGTCCCGGCGAGGCGATCAAGTGCTTCGCACGCGCCGGCGAGGGATCGGAAATGGCCAGCGCCTCGATCGAGGAGCTGCGGGACTGGCAAGGCTCGCTCATCGCGGACATGCTCCGCGAGGACGTCGTCTTCCGAGCCCACTACGCGCAGGACCCCGAGGAAGCCTGCCGCGCGCGCGGCTTCGAGTTCCTGCCGAACTACCGGGGCGGGGAAAGCTGGCTCGCCAAGCCGCAGGCGCAACTCGCCGCGTACACGCGTCCGTCGTAGGCGCGAAGCGCCTGTAGCCGTCGCCGTCCCCGCCGCTTTTCAACACGGAGGAACAGAGGAACGGAGTTTTCCTACGAGCCTCCGCTTCTCCGTTCCTCCGTGTTGAAATCTGGGGACACGCAGCGCGGCAGGCCGCGCAGGATAAAGCGGCGCCGGGTCGCCGCACTCCACACCTAGGGGACAAGCCGCCCGGCAGCTTCGTCGACCCACCATTCCGCATGGGCGGATTTCCGCGCCAACTCGCCGGCCGGATAGTCGGCGCCGTCCATGATCTCGCGAAGGCGTTCCGCCTTCGACTCGCCGGCGACGAGGAAGATCACCTCCCGCGACGCGGCGAGGCAATCGAGAGTCAGGGAAACCCGCTCCGGGGCTTCCTCGGTCCCGGCGGTGGCGACGACCCAGCGGCCAGAGGGCGTGGGCGGCGTACCGGGGAAGATCGAGGCCGTATGGCCGTCGTCGCCCATCCCTTGCAAGGCGAGATCGAACGTATACGGCCGGCCCGCGAAGAATCCGCGCAAAATCCTCTCGTACCGCTCGGCCGACTCTTGCCAGCCGGCTGCCGAATACATCGGAACGAAGTTCTCGGCAGGGATGTCGATATGGCTTACCAGCTTGTCCCGCACCAACTTCTCGTTGCTGCGCGGATCGTCGGGCGGGACGTAGCGGTCGTCGCCGAAAAACAGATGCACGCGCGACCAATCGATGTCGCCCCGCTGCCCGAGCAGCTCGTACAGCCGGCCAGGCGTATGCCCGCCGGATAGAGCGATGGAGAACCGTTCGGCCTGGCGAATGCGCTCCGCGATGTGATCGCTCGCGGCTCGGCTCATCGCCTCCAAATCCGGAAATCGGCGGATCATTTGAACGGCGTCCTCTGCCAGAGCGGCGAAAACCAGTTGCGGCCATCCTGGGCGAGGAGGGTGTTCGCGCCGGACGGGCCCCACGAGCCGGCCGCGTAATTGGGCATGCTGAACGCGGGCGTCCGCTCCCACACCTCCAGCACCGGCGTCACGACCTGCCAGGCCGCATGCTCCTGGTCGTCCCGCATGAAGAGCGTGCCATCCCCGACCATGACGTCGAACAGCAGGGTCTCGTAGGCCTCGGGCGAAGCCGTCTTGAACTCGTCCTGGTAACGGAAATCCATGCTCGCGGTGCGGAGATACATCCCGGTCCCCGGCTCCTTGGCCTGGAAGCGCAGGATGATTTCCTCCTCCGGCTGGATGTTGATGACGAGGCGGTTCGGCTCGATCGTCTCCGCGGCGGTCAGGGGGAACATCTGGTGCGGCACCGGGCGGAACGCGATGATAATCTGAGAGACGCGCGCCTCCAGGCGCTTGCCGGTGCGAAGATAGAACGGCACGTCCTGCCAGCGCCAGTTGTCGACATAGAGCTTCAGGGCGGCATACGTCTCGGTCTGGGAGTGAGGATCGACGCCCTCCTCCTCGCGGTAGCCGGGCACCGGCTTGCCGCAATTCGAGCCTTCGCCGTACTGGCCGCGGATGGCGCTGGTGGGGACGGTTTCCGGGGTCAGCGGGCGGATCGCCTTCAGCACGTCCACCTTCTTGTTGCGGACCTCGTCCGCGTTGAAGGAAACGGGAGGCTCCATCGCGACCATGCAAAGGAGCTGGAGCAGGTGGTTCTGGATCATGTCCCGCAGCGCCCCGGAATGGTCGTAATAGCCACCCCGCTTCTCGACCCCGACCTCCTCGGCGACCGTGATCTGGACGTGGTCGATGAACTGCCGATTCCAGATCGGCTCGTAAAGCGCGTTGCCGAAACGGAAAGCGAGCAGATTCTGCACGGTCTCTTTGCCGAGATAATGGTCGATCCGGAAAATCTGCTTTTCCTGCCAGGCCTGGGTCAGCTTGCGGTTGAGCTCGGCGGAGGAATCGATGTCCCGTCCGAAAGGCTTCTCGATCACGATGCGATCCAGCTTCCGCTCTTTCGAAAGGTGCGCTTTGTCAAGATTCTGTGAAATCATCTCGACGACGGAAGGCGGCACCGAGAGGTAGTAGACGCGGACGACCTTTTCGTCCCACTCCTTCTCCTTTGCCGCGATGAACTTACCCAGCTCGCTGTAAAGCTCCCCGTCACCGAACTCGCCGCAAATAAACTCGATCTTCGACGCGAAGTCGCTCCACGTCTTCTCGTCCTTGATCGCCTGACGCGAGAAGGTCTGCACCGCCTCCCGCATGTGCTTGCGGAAAGGATCGATATCGCAGTCCCGCGCGAGCCCGACGATGCAGAACCGCTCCGGCAGCCCCTTGTCGATGAAGAGATTGAAGAGGGCCGGGAAGAGCTTGCGCTTGGAAAGATCGCCGCCGGCTCCGAAGATGCAGAAGATCGTCGGCTGTTTGTGGTTATTGAGCATGGTTCGGTTCTCTTATGTCGAAAACAAGGGCAGCCATCATCCTGAGCGAGCAAACGGGTTGATTTTGCCGAAGGGCCCGACATGTCGCAAAGCGACCTTCGGAGTGCTGAAGCAAAGCTTCAGCCTTACCCCTCGGCATCTGAAGACGCCCCACAAGAAAGGCTGTCGTCCAAGCGGGAACGGGCTGAAGCCTTGCTTCAGCACTCCGAAGGTCGCTTCGCGACGGCATGGCTGACAATGGCAGGCGAGTTTTTCCCGTCGGCTCGGAAATCGTCATCGATGTCACCGCTTGTCCCAATCCGAGGTGTGGAAGACTCCGGGTTTGTCGATGCGCTCGTAAGTGTGGGCGCCGAAGTAGTCGCGCTGCGCCTGGATCAGGTTCGCGGGGGAGTTGGCGTGGCGATAACCGTCGAAGTAGGCGAGGCAGGCAGCGAAAGCAGGCATCGGAATACCGAGATTGATCCCGAGACAGACCGCGCTTCGGAGCATCGGGTGGGTCTTCTCCAACGATTTCGCGAGCTCGGGGTCGAGGAGAAGATTGGCCAAGCCGGGGTCGCGGGCGAAGGCGGCTCGAAAGTCTTCGAGCAGGGAGGAGCGGATGATGCACCCGGCCCGCCAAACCTTGGCGACCGTCTCCATGTTCAGGTCGTAGCCGTACTCCGCCGAGGCTGCCCGGAGCTGGGCAAACCCTTGGGCATAAGCAATCACAAAGGAGCTATGGAGAGCGTAGAGCAAGTGATCGAGGAACTGCTTTCGTCCCTCCGGCGAGCGCGGCGCTTTCGCGTCGATCCCTTCGAAGAAAGCGCCGGTGCTGGCGTAGACGACGGCCGCCCTGACACGCTCGTCCTTTACGCCCGACAGCTCGCGCGCCGCTACCGCGGCATCGATGGTCGGGAGGGGCAGCCCGAGGTCCATCGCGTCTTGCGAGGTCCATTTGCCGGTTCCCTTCTGCTTCGCCTTGTCGGAAATAAGGTCGACGAGGTGCTTGTCCCCTTCCATCCGGCCGAGCACGGTCGCGGTGATCTCGATGAGGAAGCTCTGGAGCACGCCCTCGTTCCACTTGGCGAAGACTTCGCGGCACTCTTCGTTACTCATGCCCAAGCCGCGACGCATGAATTCATAGCTCTCCGCGATGAGCTGCATAAGCCCGTACTCGATCCCGTTATGCACCATTTTCACGTAGTGCCCGGCCGAGCCCGGCCCCATGAGGGCGACGCACGGCTCGCCGTCGTACTTGGCGGCAACCGCTTCCAGCAGGTCCTTCACCCTGCCATAAGCTTTGGGCGTGCCTCCCGGCATCATCGAGGGTCCGTGCCGGGCTCCCTCCTCTCCGCCGGAGACGCCGACGCCGAGGAACTCCAGCTTCTTCGCGGCCATCTCCTTGAATCGGCGATCGGTGTCTTTGAAGTAGGAATTGCCGCCGTCGATCAGGATGTCTCCTTCTTCGAGCAGCGGGCTCAGCTCGTTCATGACCGCGTCCACCGGCCCTCCCGCCGGAACGAGGAGCATGATCGCGCGCGGCTTGCGGAGGAGAGCGACGAAGGCTTTCGGATCGGTGACGCCCTCGACCGGCTTGCCCGCGCCCTCGCTCTTCAGGGCCGCCGCCTTGGCGGGATCGGTGTCGAGGCCGGCGACGGCGGCGCCGTGGTCCGCCATGTTGAGAAGGAGGCTTCGTCCCATCGTTCCGAGGCCGACCATTCCGAAATCGTAAAGCAGTTCGCTCATGGGTCCCTAAGAGTATCGCACCAGGACGGGGCTGCGTTGCAGCATGCTACGATGGATTCGATGACTGCGGAAGAGCTGCGACTGAAGGCCGCCGAAGAGGAAGGTATCAAATGGAAGCGCTGGGGCCCGTACCTGAGCGAGCGCTCCTGGGGCACCGTGCGCGAGGATTACAGCCCGAACGGCACGGCTTGGGATTACTTCCCTCACGACCACGCGCGAAGCCGGGCCTATCGCTGGAATGAGGACGGCATCGGCGGATTCTGCGACGAGCGTCATCACATCTGCTTCAGCGTCGCGCTCTGGAACGGCAAGGATCCGATCCTGAAGGAGCGCCTCTTCGGCCTCACCGGCTCCGAAGGGAATCACGGCGAGGACGTCAAGGAACTGTACTACTACCTCGACAGCACCCCGACCCATTCCTACATGCGGATGCTCTACAAGTATCCCCAGGCCGAGTATCCCTACGCCGACCTCGTGAGCGAAAACGGGCGGCGCGGCAAGCTCGATCCCGAGTACGAGCTGATCGACACCGGCGTCTTCGACGAGAACCGCTACTGGGACGTCGAGATCGAATACGCGAAGGTCGATCCCGAAGACATCCTCATCCGGATCACCGTCAGTAACCGCGGGCCACAGCCGGCGACGCTCCACGTCCTCCCGACCATCCTCTTCCGCAACAACTGGACCTGGGATGGCTCGGACCGGTATCCCCAGCTCTGGGAGATGAAAGGAGTCATCGAGCTCGACGAGATCTATCTCGGGCGGCGGCGGCTCTATTGCGACGGCAAGCCAGAGCTCCTCTTCACCGAGAACGAGACGAACGCCAAACGGCTGTGGGGCGCCCCCAACCGGGTGCCCTACGTGAAGGACGGCATCAACGATTACGTCGTCAATGGCAAGAAGAAAGCCGTCAGTCCCAACTTGCTCGGGACGAAGGCCTCGGCGCACTACAAGCTCAAGGTGGGGGCGGGCGAGAGCCAAACCCTCCGACTCCGCCTGACCGATAAGGACTTTAGCGGCGCGGCTCCGAAAGATCCGTTCGGCAAGCCCTTCGACGACCATTTCGATCTTCGTCGCCGGGAAGCGGACGAATTCTATAAAGCGATCACGCCGGCGGAGCTCTCGGACGACGCGAAGAGCGTCATGCGCCAGTCGATGGCGGGCTTGCTTTGGTCGAAGCAGCACTACCATTATGTGGTCGAGAAATGGCTGGAGGGCGATCCCGCCGAGCCGCCGCCTCCGGAAAGCCGCAAGAATGGCCGCAACTCCGGATGGCAGCACGTTTACGCCTCCGACGTCATCTCGATGCCGGACAAGTGGGAGTATCCCTGGTTCGCCTCGTGGGACCTCGCATTCCACTGCGTCTCGATCGCGATCGCCGATCCGGATTTCGCCAAGCAGCAGCTCACTCTCCTGTTGCGAGAGTGGTACATGCACCCGAACGGCCAGATTCCTGCCTACGAATGGGCCTTCTCCGACGCCAATCCGCCGGTCCATGCCTGGTCGGCGCTGCGCGTTTTCCGCATCGAGAAAAAGCGCAGAGGGCAAGGCGACTACGAATTCCTGGAGCGCGTCTTCCACAAGCTGCTCCTCAACTTCACCTGGTGGGTGAACCGGAAGGACGCGGAAGGGCGGCATCTTTTCCAGGGCGGCTTCCTCGGGCTCGACAACATCGGCATTTTCGACCGGAGCGCCCCCCTTCCCGACGGCGGCTTTTTGGAGCAGGCCGACGGCACCGCCTGGATGGGCTTCTATTGCCTGAACCTGATGGCGATGGCTCTCGAGCTTGCCGCCGTCAAGCCGGCGTACGAGGACGTGGCAACGAAGTTCCTGGAGCACTTCACCTACATCGGCCGCGCGATGACGACGATCGGCGGCGACAAGGAGATGTGGGACGAGGTCGACGGCTTTTTTTACGACGTGCTCTGCCTTCCGAACTGCGACCACATGGAGCTCAAAGTCCGTTCCATGGTCGGCCTCATCCCGCTCTTCGCCGTCGACACCTTGGAGCCGGAGCAGCTCATCCAGTTCAAAGGCTTCCGCGAGCGGATGCAGTGGTACATCAACCACTCGCCGGACATCGACCAGACCGTCGCCTCGATGGAGGAGCCGGGGCATGGTGAGCGCCGCCTGCTCTCGATCATGAACGAGGAGCGGCTGCGCGCGGTCTTGCGGTGGATGCTCGATCCGGAGGAGTTCCTGTCGCCGTACGGCATCCGCTCCGTGTCGAAGTACCACCTGGACCACCCCTACGCGCTCGCCCTCGACGGCCACACCTATGACGTGAACTACGAGCCGGCCGAGTCCACGACGACCTTGTTTGGCGGCAATTCGAATTGGCGCGGGCCGGTCTGGTTCCCCGTGAACTATCTGATCATCGAGTCGCTGCAGAAATTCGACTGGTATTACGGGGACCGATTCGAGATCGAATTCCCAACCGGATCGGGCAAGAAGATGCGCCTCGGCGAGGTCGCGGCCGAGCTTTCCCGGCGGCTGAGCCGGATGTTCCTCCGCGACGACGACGGCCGTCGCCCGGTCCACGGCGGAGAGAAGCGATACCAGGAGGACCCGAACTGGAAAGACCTCGTGCTGTTCTACGAATACTTCCACGGCGACACCGGGCGCGGTCTCGGGGCGAGTCATCAGACCGGCTGGACGGGCCTCGTGGCCAAGCTCCTCCAGCAGTCGGGAGAATAATACGGGGAAACCTGCGGGCGGTCCGGATCGTCCGGCGTAGAAGGAACCGAGAAATGTTCGTTCACCCAACTTCCCGAAAAGGGATCGCCCTCCTCGCCTTGCTAGCGCTGTGTCTGGTCACCCCCGTGTGCGGAACTTCCCTCTTCGGGCAGCGCCGGCTCTCCGCGCCGAAGCTGTCGCTGCCGGAATCCAAGATCGTCGGGATCGGGCTGAACGTGCATTCCGAAAGGATGCCGATCGACAAGCTCAAGGCGATCGGGATCAAGTGGGTCCGGATCGATCTTGGCCGGGGAATGCCGCCCTCGGCTGTCCGAGGGCTGGTCAGCCATTATCGCGACTTCGGCCAACTCTGGACCGACCACCAGGAAGGCCCCGATCCAATTGCCGCCGCGAAGGAACTGCTCGATGCGGGCGTGACGGAGATCGAGGTTTACAACGAGCCGGAACAGGCTCACATTTCACCCACCGACTACGCCCGGACGTTCCAGCAGATTCGAGCGGTCGTCAATGGGCGCGCGCGCCTCTACGGACCCTCGATCGGCACCTGGGACCAGGCGAAGCGCTACCTGAACGACTGCATCGACGCCGGCATGCGGCCGGACGTGCTGACGTTCCACGGCTACCTGCAAAACAATTCGGCTCAACTCTCGACATGGGCAGCCGACGCGAAGGGCTACGGCCTCCCCGTCGTCGTCAGCGAGATCGGCTATCCGATCCGCCTCGGCGCCGTTCCCTATCGGGACAAGATGCACAAGTCGATGGGGCCTCTCTTCATCGAAACCCGCGACGCCTTGCGCGATACGCCCTGGTGCCTCTACGACGGCCCGAATCCGGCCGGCGACAACGATACCGGCCTCTTCGACTGGGATGGCCACGGATTCAATAAGCCGAACCGGAATTACGACGACATCGTCGCCGCGCTAGCGCGGGAAAAAGGCTGATCTCCATCACCTCCATCACCTCCATCACCTCCCCCCGCCTGTGTCAACATACGCCCGATGAAGGTTGTGATCGTCAACGACTACGCGCGCATCAACGGCGGAGCCGCCAAGGTAGCGCTGAGGTCGGCGATCGCTCTCGCGGAGCGAGGGATAGAGGTCGAGGTGTTCGCAGGGATCGGGCCGGCTTTGCCTGATCTCGAGAAGCGCGGCATCAAGGTCACGACGATCCGCGAAACGCCCTATAATCGCGATCCGCGCAAGCTAGCGGGAGCGATCAAAGGAATCTGGGACGCCGAAGCGGCCCGGCGCTTCAAAGAGGTTCTGAAGGGCTGCGATCCGAAGGACACGATCGTCCACTTCCATACCTTTCGGGATGCCCTCTCCGCGAGCGTCGCCTACGCCGCCGACCGGATGGGCTTCGTCACGGTCTACACGGCTCACGAGTATACGCTCGGATGCCCTTATGGCGGCTTCTTCGATTACCGCCGCAACCAGATTTGCCATCTAAAGGGATTGAGCGGAGCTTGTCTCGCCAGCCACTGCAACACCGGCGCCTATTTCAAGAAGCTCTGGTTCTACGCTTCGCAGTTCGTTTACGCGAAGATCGCGCGAATCCCCAGGCGGCTGAAGCATGTCATCTATCTGTCGCAACTTAGCCGCAAGGCGCTCGCGGGTTACGTGCCGGCTTCGACTCGGTCCTCTTTCGTCTCCAATCCCTTCGATCCGATGGCCGGGCAGCCGGCCCCGCTGACTCCGGACAGCCCGTTCCTTTTCGTCGGCTCCCTCGCTTCCCACAAGGACCCGGTGACGGCCGCGAAGGCCGCGAAGGCGCTTGGGGCGAAGATCACGTTCATCGGCTCCGGGCCGGTCGAAGAAGAAGTGCGGGCGGCAAATCCGGAAGCCGAGATTACCGGTTGGCTGGATCGCAACGCGATCGCGGAGCGTATGGCCCACGGGCGGGCTCTTCTCTTCCCCTCGATCTGGTATGAAGCTCAGCCGCTCACGACGATGGAAGCCGCGGCCTCCGGCCTTTCGATTATCGCCGCCGACGCCTCCGCCGCCGTGGAGCAGATCGAGCAGCTTGGCGTCGGCGAGGTCTTCCGGCGAGGCGACGTGGACGACCTCATCGCGAAGATGAAGCCCTACCTGGACGACGCCTACGCC
This sequence comes from Fimbriimonadaceae bacterium, assembly GCA_035545155.1. Lineage (GTDB taxonomy): Bacteria > Armatimonadota > Fimbriimonadia > Fimbriimonadales > Fimbriimonadaceae > JAEVZK01. The sequence continues at coordinate 75,355 of DASZYX010000009.1, forward strand.
CACGAGCGTGGGATGGCGGCTTACAAGGCCTTCTGCCGGCTCGACCTTTCGGAGGAGCGGCATGTGAACCGGCTGCTGGAGATTTACGAGGCGGAGTTGGCGTTAGCAGGCCGAACCTCCCACCCCCAACCCCCTCCCTCAGTTTCCGAATAAGCGGGCAATCCCATTCCTGCCCGCGCCGCGAAACCGAGGGATGGGGCTCAAACCGAAGGTGGGCTCAGGCAGGGCGGCGGGCGAGGATAATATCCGTCTCTCCGATGAGCGCGTATCGGCGCACTTCCTCGGGGTCGAGCTGGGAGACGAAGGGGATGACCTCGACCTCCAGGCCGGACTCGCGCAGTCGCGCGAGGTAGTCGGGCAGGGCGTAGATGCGGATGTGGTCGTCCTGGCCGAAGCGCCGTAGCCGTTCCTCGGGGGTGGCGGCTGTCGGGTCCTCGATGGTCTCCTTTAGGACCTTCGAATAGGGGACGAGGACGAGCGCCCAGCCGCCGGGCTTCAGCACGCGGCGAATCTCGCGCATCGCCTTCCGATCGTCGGGCACGTGCTCCATGACGTGATTGCACATCACGGCATCGAACGTCTCATCCGGAAATTGAATATCGGTCACGTCGAGCTTCACCATGACGTCGGTGCGGAGAAGATCGCCGGAGGTGTAGTCGATGCCGGGTGAGGCCTTGATCTTCGCCCCGAGATTGTCGGCCGGAGCGATATCGAGCACTTTCTTGCCGCCGGAGAGCAGGTCGGTCCGCCGCTCGACGAAGAGGTACAGCAGACGCTCCCGGTCGTAGCTGCCGCAGCGGGGGCAGGTGGTATCGCGCACGCCGCCGGAAACGACTTGAAGCTCGCTCAGGATGGGGACGTCGATGCCGTGCGGTTTGAATTTGCTGAACGTATTGCCGCAGAAAAAGCACTCGACGGCGTCACCCTTGTAGATGGTCGCGAGCTTGACCTCCTTGGAGGTGCGGCGCAAGGCGTCGTAGGCCTTGGGGGGCAGGATGGATCGGATCATTCGCTTCATAGGGAGGCCGGGGGACGGTTGGGTTAGTGTACAGCAGGAACCGTGCCGCAGCCCGATTCCTAGAGCCGCCGCGCCAACCAGGCCACGACGAGCGAGGCAACCTCTCCGCCTCGGCGCGACATCAGCGTCCCCACGTGGCTCATGCCGTGAAACCGCATGACGTCCGCGCCGCACCATTCGGCCAGCTTCTGCTGCTTCTCGGGCGGGATCGTGTCGTCGGCCCCGGGGATGACGCAAAGCACCGGACAATTCGGCTTCTTCGTCGAAACACCGGCCGAGATTGCGTTCAGCACGGTCCCGGATTCGTCGCGCCATCGCGGCCAGGCGTACTTGCGGGCGGCCTCGTCGCTGTCCGGCATCGAGTCCACTGTATCCTTGTACGGCCCACCCTTCCAGCGCACGATGGCCGGATACTTCTGCGGCTCGGCCGCAGGCGGGTTGGCCTCCTTCGGACTCGTGCTGCACACCAGGACGATCGCTTTCGGATGGAGCTTTTCCGCCGCCTTGAGCACGAGAACCCCGCCCATGCTGGCTCCGATCAGGACCGCAGGATGGTCGCCGCCGTCTCGGCAGATTTGGGCGACATAGTCGTCGACGGTCGTCTTCTCAAGCCCGCCTTTCGCCGGGACCAAGTCTTTCGCGATCACCTTGTAGCCCGCTTTCTCGAAAACCGGCTTCCAGAATCGATACTCCCATCCGCCCCCGCCGGCGCCATGGACCATCACCGCAACCGGCTTCGCCGCAACCGCCGCGCACGCAAACAGGAGACTTCCCAGCATCGCTGGGACGATACCCTGGGGCGGAGGGATGAGGGAGTATGAAGCGCACTCGCCCCTCCAGGGGAGAGGGTCTGAGAGTCTTGCGAGCAAGGGTCAGGCGCCAAAGCTTGGTCCTAAGCGCGCCACCTCACCATCTCACTGCTTACGACACGTACGCCATCCGCATCGAGACGACGACCCAGTCGCTGCCGAACTTGCGCACGACGACCTCATATCCGGTGCCGTTCAGGCCACCGTAGTAAGTGGAGACCATGACCGTGCCTACCGTTCGGTCCTTGTTCCACGCCACCAGGTTCTCCTCGCCCGGCTTGTCTTCGTTTCGATTCGGATTCGCGAAGCGGATGAAGGCGATGCCCTGCTCGTAGCACCGCTCCAAAGGCAGAGCCCAATCCTGCCCGTCTCCCGCGACCCAAATCATCGGCCCTTTCCGGCCCGGCATCTCGAAGGGCTTCACGCCCGGTTCGGCGAACAGGAGTCCGGCGCCCTCGCCGTCGTCGAAGTGGTAGCGCGCCTCGAAGGCGGCCGCCAAGACTTGCTCGGCGTCGTTAAGATCGGACCGGTTCGGGGCGTTCGGCCAGGGATCGACGCCGTCGGGATCGCCGTCGCCGTCGGTATCCGCCTTCGCGGGATCGGTTCCCAGCCGCTTCTCCTCGATATCGGTCAAGCCGTCCCCGTCGCTGTCCTTGGTGAGATCGGCATTCCCGACCAAGAGCTTGACCCAGTCGCTCGTCGGGAGCTCGGAGCCTTTCTTGCCGCCGATCGTCGGCTCGGCCGGCGGATTCTTCACCCAACGGCTGATCCCCTGGCGATTCACGCCGGTGAACACGGCGTTCGTCCATTTCCCATCCACCTTCTCCGCCAGCCAAAGATCGGTCGCGCTGCCAAGCACGCCGCTCTCCAGCAGCCCCCAATGCTTGCCTTGCGCGTCCTTCTCGGCAAGAGGCTTCGTCTTGGATCCGAACTCGCCCGCGTTGAGGTAGCCGCTCATGGCCCGCTCCCCGACCGGCCGAAGCAACCGGCGTTGGAGGCGCTCCGCGAGAACCGCCTTCAGGCCTTCCTCGCCGCCGGTTGCCGCAAGGTGCCAATAGGCCTCCGCGCGGATTTCCCCATCCGCATTCGGATCTTTGAGCTGGGCGATCATAAAGGCCACTGCGCGAGGATCGGGATCGCTCGCGATATACATGCGCGCCACGTAGGTCGTCGATTCGTACATTTCGAAGCCGGGCGTCCGCGCATGCTCCAGCTCCTTCAGGAAGTAAGGCGTCACCTCCTTCGGATCGCCGACCTGGGCAAGCCAACCGAGGATCGTCGGCTTGGCCGAGCCGTTCGGCTTCTCCTTGGTCAAGGCGTCGATCATCTCCTGCGCATGGCTCTTCTTCACGATGGGCGTCAGGAGCTCGGCCATATCGTGATAGCGCGAGTAGAGGGGGAAGGAATTGGCATGCTCCCCGGCCGCGTCATACGCGTGGCAGGTTGCGACGAATGCGGCGAAGAGGGGCCCGAAGGCGTCGTCCCCGAGGGCTTTCAGCCGCTTCTTGTCGGCATCGTCCAGGTCCGCGAAGTGATCGACGAGCCGCTTCGCCAAAGCCCGGCGACCGGCGGGATCGGTGGGAAGGGTCGCTTCCTGGCCGTGCTCGTATCGGATCAAACGCAGGCCGTCGAAGCAGACGATCGAGCGCCCGTCCGACCAGCACGGTCCCGGCAGCGAGTCGTCGGTCTTGCCGCTCCAAATCTCCTTGCCGGCAATGTCGTAGATTCCGGCCCGATCGAGGCCGGATACATAGAGATGGTCGCCCATCACTGCCCCGTACTGCCTGCCACCTTCCTCGTTGGGATCTCCGACGCGATGCGACCAGAGGGTCTTGCCGGTTCGCGGGGCGAGGCAAACGACTTTGCCGCTGGAAAGTCCGACGAACCGGCCTTTGAAGACTCCGGAGTAGTCGGTGATCGAGCTGCTGCCACTCCACAGAACCTTGCCGGAGCGGATATCGATACCTTCCGCGCCGTTCCCGGACGGAATCCAGGCCACGCCGTCCACGACAGCCAAGGCTCCTCGGAAGACATAGGAGCCCGTCACGCGCCAGATGCGTTTACCTGTCTTCTCATCGAGGCCGTACGTCGTTGCGTCGTGATTGGCGATGACGCGGCCATTGGCGATTTCGAGAGCATTGATCTCGAGAATCCCGGGGGACTCTCCCTTCGGCGCGTCCAAGGTTGCCGTCCATTTCGCTCGGCGCGTCTTCAGGTCGAACGCCGACAGCGTATTCGGCTTCGTCGAGACGAATAGCATCCCGTGATCGACGGCCACCGCGGAACCCCGGCCCGTGCGCGAGACGCTCCAAAGGACCTTCCCCGTCTTGGCGTTCAGAGCGATCAGCCGGCCCTTCGCCCGTCCCTCGGTCGTCAGGTAAAGGGCGCCGTCCTGCAAGGCCATCCGCGTGGGACTCTCTTCGCCGAATTTCATCGACCAAGCCTGTTTCATGGTCGGGAGATCGAAGGCCACGCACGAGGTGCTCCAGGCGCTGTAGAAGCGGTTGCCGACCACCACACAGGGCGGTTCGTACGACATGGGGAAGACCTGGACGGTCGCCATCCGCCGGTAGGGCGGAGGAGGCGGGTTGTTCTCCAAGCCGAAGGCCAAGGCCATCATTACTGCAACCATCTCGTTCCCTCCAACGCCATTGTATGCCTTCTGATGAGTGCGGGAAACCGCAGGTAACGTTCAGGAGGGGAGTGTTGAGTGTTGAGATTCGGATGCCCATGCAAATGTCGACCTCCGACGGGCTTCGACAGCTAGGACCATCTCGTGGACTGCCTATCTGTCCGACAATCCAAAGGCATGGCATCGCCCATAAAGCCCGCTCTGCAGATCGGCCTCGCCCTGATCGCCTGCGGCCCCGCCGCATTCGCCCAGACTTGGCCTGCCCAATTTGCCTCCGGGCCAGGAGCGATCGGATACGTGGCGATCGGCGTGACGCTTCCCCTTCTCCGAGATGGGCGCTTGTCCAAGGGGCATTTTTGGCGAGGCTGCGAGGCTCTCGGCGCGACCATCACCCTGACCGAAGCGCTCAAGGCGGCCACCCACGTTCCTCGCCCGGACAGCGGCACTCACGACAGCTTCCCGAGCGGCCATGCCTCCGCGACGTTCTGCGTGGCGACGATGGAATCGCAATTCCATCCGAAGGAGGCGCCCTTTTGGTATGCCGGAGCGGCCCTGATCGCCGACTCCCGCCTCGTCCTGAATCGCCATCGCCCCTCGGACGTGATCGCGGGCGCCGCGCTTGGCTACCTGACCGCGCGAGCCGAGCTCTCGAGCCGCCACGGATGGGTGATCGCGCCTCTGATCGGCGGCGACGGCACGTACGGCCTGATGGCTTCGAAACGGTTCTAGCGAGGGCGCGCCCGTCGCGACATGGGCGGCCACCTCTGAGAACTAGCGAGTTTCTCATGAGAGGGCTCTCAACCGGGGATGAAACGGTGTTCGGTCGGGAGCGAACGGGCTAGGCGAGATGGGAGTTTCAGACTAGACCATTCCGCCGGGCACGCCGGGGAGCGGCAGGGGCCGCCCCCGTGTTCGTGCTTAAGTCCTTTAGCGAAGGGCCTGAGTCAAGCCCTTCAGCGGCGCGAATGGGCGGCCATTGAGCTCTTGGACATAGCCCCCGAGTTCGATCCACCTATTACCCAACTTGATGCGGTCCGATCCGAGGAGGATGACAACCGGTGTCCCCCTATACGTGAACTTCACGGCCGAGGCCCCGAGAGATGGATTTGCGATGCCCTTGGCGTACAGCCAGTCGTCGACGGCAACGAAGGCGTTGTGATCCGCGTCGACGTACTGCTTCGCGTTTGTCGCGGCGTTCGCACCGTGTTGAAAGGCGAGCATCCTCGCCAGCACCCTCCGCGCAAGAGATTCGACAAGCGCTTGATCTTCACCGATGTCTCCGACATGCCAGTTGATTGCTCCCGGCTTACCGTCGCCAAAGTAGCGCAGCGTCACCGTCGTCGAGACGTTCTCGGCCCCAACCGTGAACTGCACGGTATGCGATTCCGGATCGATGAGAGTGTAAATCTGATCTCCCAGAGGATTGCCGGAGAGCGACCGCCGCATCGCCGCATCAGCGCTCGATCCCCGAGCGGGGCGAAGCTGCATCATGTCTTCGATGTGAGCCAAGCGGTGGAACCGCTCTTTCCTGGATGCGAACACACCCGTAGTGATCGCCAAGGTCGTCTTATCCGAGCGTCGAAAGAGTGCATTCACCACTTCGGCGGCATTGGGATCGCTGCTCGCATAGACCAGCTCATAGTTGTCGAGTTCGGGCGCAAGCCCCTGAAGGATATTCTGAGGGCCAGGCGCCAGTGTCACGAGTGCCGTTAGCAATAGTGTTGTAAACATCATTCCACTCCCGGGTAGGTGAAGGTATTCGTTGTGAATGGAACCGGCTGAGACGGCCGTGTCGGGTCTATCGTCCACGTGAAGTAGTGGCCGTCGTCATACACGTAGTCGTAGTTGAGGTCGAGATACCTCATCGTGAGGCCGTACATCGGCGACGGAGAAGAAGGCGTCTGCCAATAGCCGGGCATAGGCCAGTTCGCCGGCGGATTCATGTACGCCGCTCCGGATAGGTCGTAAATGAATGCGAGGGCAGCATCAAATACGTTGCCGCCCACATGGGCTTGTTGATGCATTCCAAATAGGGCGTAGTAGTAGTTCGCGAGTTGTGTGCTATCCGAGCCAATTGGGCATACCTTGAACGTCACGAACGAATAGCTCGTGATCTGCTGGTTCAAAACCGTCGTCTCCCCAAGGGCGGTCGTGCAGAGCGAGTTAAACGTCGATACGTCGACGCAATTGCCCGATTTGTAGCCCGACGTGTTCAAGAATGTCTTCAGCATGAAGTTTCCCGTGTACGGGTTGAACCACATGGCCGGCACATTATGCGTATGGAGGTCGTAAGCGAACTGTTGCGAGTAGTAGAGGCCGAAAGTGCACGCTCTCGAGCAGTTGGCCGGTCCCGCCAAGTCGTTTGCCCATGTGCAGGCCAAATCGAGAACCTCAAACCAAGGAATCGTCATGTGATCCTTGGGTGTATCGTCGACCACATAGGTCTTGATTCCTATGCCAATGCCGCCGAGGCCAATGCCCGTCGGACTGGAAAGCAGGAACGAATACTTCAGCGTGCCGATCGTCACGTAGCTCGGGAGGTTGCTCAACTGGACGGGGTTGATCGAGATCGTCCCGCGCGCAGGTATTGCCACATCCTGATCGTAGGTTGCCGAGCCATTGAACGTGATCGGATATACGGTCCCATCCGCGTCCGTGAACGTACCGTTGTAGAGATGAAAGTGGCCGTTCGGGTCGCCCCGGATATTCGGGTTGTAGAAGGTGAGCGAGAGAACCGGGTCTGCGTGCTGCACCTGGACCATGGCCGGGACCGCGCCTGTTCCCCCCGGCACGTCGATTTCAATATCCGAGTAATGGCCGGGAAACTTGGTCTGATCGGTGGCCGTCTTGTTCTTGCTGAAATCCTCGATGTATAGCTGGCAAGGCAATAGCTTTGCGCAGACAGTCGAGGCGGCGAAGGCAAGGGCCAAAAGTCCTGATGCGCGTCCAATTCGAAGCTGAATCATGTTTCCTCCCACGATATTTAGGCATTAGCGATGCCTAATACAATCAGTCTCTGGCATAAATGCGGTTGCTTGACCCTCGTTTTTTATATTTGTCATGATTTTTTAATGCAGCGGGTTCTCCCGCCAAAGAAGATAGGTGGCACGAGCGCGGCCGTCGTCGACTTGCAGACGGCTCCGAGCTGGTTCCTCAGGGCGTAGAATGATATGCTCTCGTGCCCAAGTCCGCGTCCGCCAAGTCCCGATTTCCCGAGGCCGTCACCGAAAAGCTGAAGAAGCTTCCGGCCCAGCCGGGCTGCTACATCTACCGGGACGCGGGCGGCGAGGTGCTGTACGTCGGCAAAGCCCTCGTCCTCAAGAACCGGGTGCGCTCCTATTTCCAGGAATCCACGCGGCATGGCGTGCGCATCGCACGGATGGTCTCTCGGGTCGCGGATATCGAGTGGATCGTCGTCGATAGCGAGGTCGAAGCCCTCGTCCTCGAATGCAACCTGATCAAGAAATACCGCCCGCCGTTCAACGTGCGGCTGCGCGACGACAAGAGCTACCCCTACATCAAGATCACGAAGGAGAAATTCCCGCGCCTGCTCTTCACCCGCAAGGTGCTGAAGGACGGGGCGAAATACTTCGGGCCGTACACGAGCGCGTTCGGCGTCCGGGACACCCTGCAGCTTCTCCATAAGATCTTCCCCCTCATTCCCTGCGGCAAGTCCTGGTCCGGCAACCGAGAGCAATCGCCCTGCCTCTACTATCACCTCGGCCGGTGCCTGGCCCCGTGCGCGGGCATCGCCGATCCCGAGGAGTACAAGGCGGTGATCGACAAGGTCGCCCGGTTCCTCGATGGCAAGGAAGAAGGGATCGTCAAAGACCTGAAGAAGGAAATGGCCGCCGCCGCCGAGGCGCTGGATTTCGAGAAGGCGGCCAAGGTGCGCGATCAGATCGCGGCGATCGAGCAGCTTATGGAGCGGCAGAAGGTGCTCTCCACCGACCGCACCGACCAGGACGTTATCGCGGTCGTCAAAGATGACCGCGGGGCCGCCATCCAGATGCTCTACATCCGGGCCGGAAAGCTGATCGGCCAGCGCCAGTTCATGCTCGACGGCGCGTCGGAGGCCTCGCCGAGCGAAGCCGTCGATCAGTTCGTGAAGCAGTATTACGCGGAAGCCCCGGAGGTCCCGCGCGAAGTTTTGCTGCCGGTCGAGATCGAGGAGCGGAACATCGTGCAGTCCTGGCTGCGGCAGCGGCGCGGCGCCGCCGTGACGGTCGAAGTGCCGCAGGGCGGGGAGAAGCTGCGGCTGGTCGAGATGGCGGCGACCAACGCGGAACATGCCCTTTCCACCTTCTCCGAGGAGCTGGCGACCAAGGAAGCCTGGGCGGCCGACGCGATGGCCCAATTGCAGGAAGCCCTCGGCCTCTCCGAGCCTCCGATCCGGATCGAGGGCTACGACATCTCGAACATCCAGGGGACCTCGCCGGTCGGCTCCATGGTCGTGGTCGAGAACGGCGAAGCCGCCAAGGCCGAGTACCGCCGTTTCAAGGTCCGCTACCACCCGGAGAGCCCCAACGACTTCGCGATGATGCACGAGGTGCTGACCCGGCGGTTGCGCGCCTACATCGAGGGCGACGAGAAGTTCGCCAAGCTCCCCGACCTGATCATGATCGACGGCGGGCGGGGCCAGCTCGCAGCCGCCCTGAAGGCGCGGGACGAGCTCGGTCTGACGGTGCCGATGGTCGGCCTCGCGAAGCGCCTGGAGCTGATCGTCGTCCCGAAGGAGAAAGGTGGCATGGCTTTGCAAGCCATGAGTGGCACGGGTTTTCAGCCCGTGGAAGCGCCCGCGCCGAGAAAGTCGCGGCAAAAGGGCATCGACGACCCTACCCTCAGGATCAAGGACCCGGACTACAGCTACTCGCGGCAAGCCCCCAAGGAATACGCCTACGACGACGTCGAGCTTCCCATGAGCTCGCCCGGCCTGATGCTGCTACGCAAGCTGCGCGACGAAGCGCACCGCTTCGCCCTCACCTACCACCGCAAGCTGCGCGACAAGCGCACGACCGGCTCTGCCCTGGAGGAGGTCCCCGGAGTCGGGCCGCGCCGCCGGCGGCTTCTCCTCCGCACGTTCGGCTCGATTAACGGGATTCGCCGCGCGTCGGTCGAAGACCTGGCGGCGGTGCCGACGATGACCCGGCGTCTGGCCGAGCAAATCCGAGACTATTTGAGGGAGGACTGATGAGCGAAGCCGTCGCCGCGCCAAATCTCGAGTGGTGGGAAAAGAGGCGGATGGGCTACCTGGTCTTCACGATGAGCATCGCCGTCATCGGTTGCGCGGCGTTCCTCGGCTGCACCGCGCTGCCCGGCGTGCTTAAGGAAGGAGAAGACGCCGTCGAGCCAATCGGCCTGTTCTTTGGCTTCGTCATCCTGCCCATCGTGGCCGGTACCGCCTATCGAATCGGCTACGTTGCGGAGAAGTATTTGGCTCGACAAAGGCCCGGCCGGCACTGGGCTCCGTTCCTTTACAAGCTTGGCTACGCCTTCACGATCGCCCTGTTTTCCCTCCCGGCTCTCGCCGCCCTCGCGGCGTACCTGACGAGGCGTTAGATGGCGAGCGAAAGCGCAGGCATCCTGCTCTACCGACGCGCGAGCGCCCGCCCCGGAGCCGAAAGGGAGCTGCCCGACGACGAATTCGAAGTCTTTCTCGCCCACCCGGGCGGCCCGTTTTGGGCTGGGAAGGACGACGGGGCCTGGACGATTCCAAAAGGCCTGATCGAAGACGGCGAAGACAAGCTGGCCGCCGCGATCCGCGAATTTGACGAAGAGACGGGGATTCGATTAAAGGGCCCGTTCGTCGAGCTCGGCTCGGTCCGCCTGAAGAGCGGGAAGGTCGTCCATGCCTGGGCGTGCGAAGGCGACGCCGACCCGGATCAGGTACGCAGCAACACCGTCGAGGTGAGGTGGGCGGGAAAGACTCTCACCGTCCCCGAGGTCGACCGCTGTGCCTGGTTCGGCCCCGAAGCCGCGATCCTCAAGATCAACCCCGCTCAGGCCGAACTGATCCTCCGCTTGGCCCGCAGCATGATAGGCTAATGGAATGCTGGTTACTGCCTTATTGTTGCCGCTCCTCGGCCTCTCGCCCACATCGCCCCCTCAGGGCCCGATGTCCGACCTCGCGAAGCCCCAGGACGGGCGGAGCATGCGGGCGACGTCCTCTTTCCGCGAGGGCAAGGATGGGAAGTATGACTCCCGCGCCTGGCCGAAGAGCGACCTGGAGGAGAAAAGCAACTGGGACAATTTCCGCGTCCTCCCCGGCCAGACTCACGTGCTGATGGACGTGAAGGGCCCGGGGGTCATTACCCACATGTGGATCACCTTCCTCGGGCCCGAGATCCAGAACTGGGCGCCGAAAGGCTCGGCCAACCATCAGGACATGCTCCTCCGCATCTATTGGGACGACAACCCCAAGCCGGCGATCGAGGCCCCGGTCGGCGACTTCTTCGCCAACTGCTTCGGGCGGCGCGATCCGGTTGTGAGCCTGCCCGTCGTCGTGGACGACGGCGACTCCTACAACTGCTTTTGGAACATGCCGTTCCGCAAGTCGGCGCGGGTCGAGATCGTCAACCAGAGCGACAAGTCGATCAATTTGCTCTACTACAACATCGACTGGATCAAGAAGGATTCGCTGCCGAAGGACACGCCCTACTTCTATGCCCAGTATCGCCAGGAATATCCGGCTCAGCACGGCAAGGATTATCTGATCCTCGATACGAAGGGCAAGGGCCACTACGTCGGCACCGTGCTCGCCGTGCGCACCCGCTCTCCCGAATGGTTCGGAGAAGGCGACGAGAGGATCTACATCGACGGCGAGGAGCACCCCTCCATCCAGGGAACCGGTACCGAGGACTACTTCCTCGCCGCATGGGGGCTGAAGAAGACGATGTCGCCCTACTTCGGCGTGCCCTACTTCGACCAGTGGGGGATCGTCGGCGGGCATACGAGCGCCTTCCGATGGCACATCAACGACCCGATCGTCTTCGATAAGGGCATCCGGGTGACGATCGAGCACTTCGGCTGGATGTCGGTCGACGAAAATCCGAAGCACGTCGAGAACAGTTGGAACGAGCGCGAGGACGATTATTCGAGCGTCGCCTTCTGGTACCAGACCGGGCAATCGACCTTCGCCGAGCGCGCGCCCGAAAACCGGAGGCTGCCAAACCTCGACCGCGTCATCGCCTACGGCCGGGACAATCTGGATTCCCACGGCGAGGGCAAGACCGAGAAGCAGCAGCTCGACATCTACGATGCGCCTCAGTTGCTGTATATGCCCCCGAAGGACGCGCTGGACGAAGCCTTTGCTCCCAATGCCCAACGCCCAACGCCCAACGCCTCCCCAGCCTGGATCGACATTCCGTTCACTGTTTCGCGGAAGGAGCCGTTGCGCCTGCTCCTGAGCATGACGACCTCCTACGACTTCGGCACGTACCAGGCCTACCTGACCGGCCCGATCGGCCTGAACGACACGAGGGTGAAGCTCGGCGGCCCGCTCGACTTCTATTCGCAGGACGTCGACAACCATGAGTTCCACCTGATGGACTTCTGGCCGGAGCCGGGCAAGTACGTGCTGCACCTGGAGTGCGTCGGCAAGAACCAGGCTTCGCACGGCTACTATTGCGGCCTCGAATCGGTGCGCCTGCGCGAGCGCCGGCCGAGAGTCGAGCAGATGGGCTGGGACAAGGACAAGGACTGGCACAAGAACCCGATCCTGTACTAGCCTGCTTGACTGAAGTTTCCGGCAAACCTTCGCCAAAAGAGCACAACCTGCACGATGGGCGGCGCGTAGGCGCAAGACACTGAGGGCATGACTCGATATGCCCTCCTCGCCTTCGCCGCCGTCTCCGTCTCCGCATCCGCCGACGAAATATGGGTCGGCAGATATTTCGAAGACACCGTTTCCCGCCTCGATCTCTCCGGCGCGACCCTCGGCTCGATGACCGTCGCGAAGCCGCTCGGCATGACCATGGGGCCGGATGGAAAGGTCTACGTTTGCAGCGAAACCGGCAATTCGGTTCTGAAGTTCGATCAAACGGGCACGGCATTGGGCACGTTCGCAAATACCCACATGAACAACCCGACCGGGATTCTCTTCACCCCGGACGGCAAGGCCTTGGTCGACAACTTCACCACGAACAACGTCGTCCGCTTCTCCAGCGCCGGAACCTACGAGACGGACTTCGTCCCCGCCGGCTCGGGAGGCTTGAACGGCCCGGATATCGGCATGGTCTACGGCCCGGATCACAACCTGTATGTGGCAAGCTGGGGCTCGAACAAGGTCTTGAAGTTCGACGCGGCGACCGGTGCTTACCTCGGCGACTTCGTGACTGGAATCGGCCACCCGCGCGGGTTGACCTTCTGGAATTCCCATCTCCTCGTCAGCAGCGAGAACGGCAACCTGGTCAACGAGTACAACGCGGCGACCGGAGCCTTCGAGAGCATCCTCGTGAGCGCCGGCTCCGGAGGCTTGAACGGCGCGGCCGGGATGGCGGTCGTCGGCAACGACCTCTATGTCGCAAGTTGGCGGAACGGCTCGGTGTTGAAGTATGCCGCTTCGAACGGCGCTTTCGAAGGCGTCTTCGCCGGCGGCCTCGGGTCGCCCGTCACCCTCCAAGTCGTGCCCGAGCCGGCCGGCCTGGTACCGATCCTGGCCGGCGCCGCGTTCCTACTGAGGAGGCGTCGCCGCGCATCGCGATGAACAGCGAAAGAGATCGGGAAGAACAATTGTGGATGGCCGCGCTGGTCGAGGCGATCCTCCGCGATCCCCCGGGACCTCATTCGGTAGAGGAGATGGCGCGGCGCAGCGGGTATTCGCGAGCCCACTTTTCGAGACGCTTTGCCGCGAAGGTCGGCGAGTCCGCCTCGGAGTTCGTGCAGCGGATCCGGCTCGAAATGGCCGGCTTCCTTTTGGGCGGCGGCGCGGACTCCGTCGATGGAATCGGCCAACGGTGCGGCTACCTCAATGCTTCCGCGTTCGCTCGCGCATTTTTGAAGGCGTACTGCGTCAGTCCGACCCAATTCCGCGAAGGCTCCGGCGACTGGAAGCTGCCGAGCCCGGAAGACCTCCATTGGAATCCGGTTTGGCTCCCGGAGAGCGACGACGTCCCGCGCCTGAGCCTGTCCTTTCCGATCGTGCGCCGTCCGAGAAATCCCGTGTGGATCGCCGGCCGCGAAGTCTTCGGCAGCTACGGATGCCTGCGCGAGCTGTGGGAGGGTCAGACCGAACGGATCGAGGGCCTGGAGAGCCGGCGCTTCTTCACGATCTATCACGACAAGGCCTGGACCCATCCGCAGGCCGGCCGCATGAGGGCGCATCTCGCCTATGAGCTGGAGCCGAACGAATCCCCCCGGCCGGGCTTCGAACGCATCCTGCTGCCGGCGGGCATGTACAACACAATCGAATCGCCGGTGCGGCGAGACGAGCGCGAGGTGGCCTGGTCGTGGATCGTCAAGTCGATCCCGGACAGCGCTATCGCCTTCGACGAATACGAAGGTCCGCCCCTCCCTTTCGATCGAGTGACCACCTGCATTTGGTGTCTCTAGGGGAGGCGTTGGGCGTTGGGCGTTCGGGCGTTGCGTTTTGTCGTCTCGAGGTTCGCGCTCGACACCGTAGCGGCTTTGCACAACGCCAAGCCGCCCAACCGAACGCCCAACGCCAAACGCCTAGCGCCTCCCCTAACACTCAAAACTACTCCTCCCTCGTAGAACCAGATATGAAGATCGGAATCATCGGCGCGGGCAACGTCGGCCGGACGTTGGGCTCGCGATGGCTCGAAGCCGGCCATTCGATTCGCTACGGCGTCCGCGACGCGGGGAGCGGCAAGTATGCCGATCTCTTCGGGCCGGACGTTTTCTGGGGCTCGCCCCTCGAAGCGGCGGAGTACAGCGAAGTCGTCGTGCTCGCCACGCCCTGGCAGGTCACGCTCGACGTGGTTCGCGACATCGGCGTGGCCGGCAAGATCGTCTTGGATTGCGTGAACGCGATCAACACCGACTTCACCGGCCTCGAGCTGAAGCGGACGGACTCCGTCTCCGAGCGGATCGCGACGGTCGCGCCGGAGGCGCGCGTGGTCAAGATTTTCAACACGGTCGGCTACAACATCATGGCGAACCCCGACTTCGACGGCCAGCCGGCCACGATGCTCTACTGCGGCGACGACGTCGAGGCGAAGGCGACGGCTTCCCGACTCGCGGCCGACATCGGCTTCGATCCGGTGGACGCCGGTCCGCTCGTCCAAGCCCGGTACCTGGAAGCCTTCGCCTGGCTCTGGATTTCTATGGCGCTCAAGGAGGGCCACGGCCGAGACATGGCCTTTCGCCTGATGAAGCGCTAATGTGGAGCCTCTCCCGGCTGCCTATCCTCCAAGCCCCGACCGGCTCCATTGCCGGGCCGGAGCTTTGCGGGGCGGTGGCGGCAGCGGGCGGGATGGGGGCCATGGGGCTGACCTGGACCGAGCCGGAGACGGCCCGCTCGTTCGTGCGGGAAGTGTTTGTTAGGCTCGGACCCTCACCCCCAACCCCCTCTCCCATGACGAACCACACGGGAGAGGGAGCTTTGCGGAGTTTTCAGGTGAACTTCGTGCTTCACTTCGAGCCGAAGGCGCTCGTCGCCGTTCTCGAAGAAGGCGCGCCGGTGATCACCTTTTCGTGGGGGATGCCGGACGCCTACGTCGGGCTCGTCCGCTCCTTCGGCGCGAAGTTCGGCGTGCAGGTCGTCACCCGCGAGGCCGCTCGCAGAGCCATCGATCTCGGCGCGGATTTCCTGATCTGCCAGGGCGTGGAGGCCGGCGGGCACGTCCAGTCCTCGACGCCCCTCTTCGACCTCCTTCCGGAAATCCTCGACGAGGCGAAAGAGACGCCGGTCGTCGCGGCGGGCGGGCTCGCCGACGGGCGGGACGTGGCTCGCGTGCTGGCGGCAGGCGCGAGCGCGGCGATGCTGGGCACGCGCTTCGTCGCGACGCGAGAAAGCCGTGCTCATGAAATCTACAAGCAGCGCCTCGTCGAGAGCGGAACGACTGCCCTCACGCTTTGCTTCGACGGCGGCTGGCCCCACGCCCAGCACCGCGTCTTGCGGAACGAAACGATCGACGGGTGGGAATCCGCCGGCTGTCCACCTCCCGGCAAGCGGCCGGGCGAAGGGGATGAAGTGGCTCGCTCGGGCGTCGAGCCGATTCTCCGCTATGAAGACACCGCGCCGAGGGTCGGCATGGAAGGCTCCATCGGCGAAATGTGTCTCTACGCGGGAACCGGCTGCGCCAAAATCGCGGACTTGCCGGCGGCCGCCGATCTCGTCGCGAAGCTGTGGAACGAAGCCCGGCCGGACTGACGGCAAAAGGCCCGGACGGCGCCGCGCCGCCCGGTCAGAGGACTTCCCTTACTCTAGATCAGGCCTACCAGCTCGAATAGCTGGTGCCGTCCGTCGCATTGCCCGACGCCGACGAAGTGACTTTGCCCACGTTCGGCGAGGCGACGCCATAGGTAAAGGCGTTGCCCGAAACCGGATCGCCCTGGATCTGGTCGATGTAGGGGCCCTTCCAGTTGGACGAAACGATCGACTTGCTCGAACCGGTCGAGTCGAGTCCGGAGGCGGGAGCGGTCGTAACGGCCAGGTCGGATAGGCTCGCCGGATAAGCGCCGGTATCGTTCGAGAACGTCTGAATGGCGTTGCGATAGAGCTTGAGGTCGGCCTTCAGCGAGGATTCCTTGCTCCTGAGCCCGGAGTTAATGAACCGGGGCAGCGCGATCGCCGCGAGGACGGCGATAACGATGATGACGATCAGGAGCTCCATCAGAGTGAAGCCTCTCTTAGATGTTCGAATGATCATGCCTACGAGAAGCATCGGAGCGCGCCATTCGCAAGCACACAGGCGTATGTACTGGTTTATTGCGAAAAGTTAGCAAAAATTGGGCTGGCGGCCTGATGCCACAATGCGGGAGTGGAGTTCTGGCTCGCGAAAGTGTTCGATCATCCGGACTGGATCGGCGCGCTCATTATCGCCGGTAAGACGCTCATCGTCTACTTTTTCCTGATCTTGGGCCTGCGTCTCATCGGTAAGCGCGAGCTCGGCCAGATGAACGTTTACGACCTCGTCCTCATCGTCATCCTCGGCAACGCCGTGCAGAACGCGATGATGAACAACGACAACACGCTCGTCGGAGGATTGATCGCGGCCGCGACCCTGCTCATCGTCAACCGGCTCTTCAATATCGTGCTTCGCCGCTCCAAGAAGCTGGAGCGAGCCATGGTCGGGCAGCCTGTGCTGATTCTGAACGACGGCGTGCCCATCGAGGCCGCTCTGACCCACGAGGGCATTTCCCACGACCAGCTTCTCGCCGCGCTGCGCGAGCACGGCCTGACCCGGCCCGACCAGGCTCACATGTGCGTCCTCGAGATCGACGGCTCCATCAGCGTCGTCCCGTCCGATTCCGCGACCTTCCGGACCCGCCGTCACTTCAAGGCGCTGAGGTTGCCGTAGATGCTGCTCGACCTCTCCGTCCTCGCCGCCAAGTCGGCGATCGTCCTCATCCTGCTCTTTCTCGCTTTCCGGTTGCTGGGGAAGCGTCAGATCGGCCAGCTCAACATCTACGATCTCGCCACGATCATGGCCCTGGCCAACGCCGTGCAGAACGCGATGACGGCGGGCAAGGGCGATCTCAGCGTCGGCATCGTCTCCTCCGGCACCCTGCTCCTCATCAGCTACGCGTTGGGACGTCTCTTCGTCCGCTCCCGCCGCGCCGAGCGGTTGATGATCGGCATGCCGACGGTGATCGTCAATCGGGGCAAAGTCCTGCGCCACCGGATGCGCCGAGAACGCGTGACGCGCGACGAGCTTCTCGCGGCCATCCGCCAGCACGGGCTGCAAAGCCCGCAGCAAGTGAAGATGGCCGTCCTCGAAGTGGATGGCTCGATCAGCGTGATACCAAGAGAGAAAGCCTGACCTGAAATTCCCATCCCCGCTAGCTAGTCCCCGGCCGTCGCGAAGCGACCTTCGGAAGGCTGAAGCGCAGCTTCAGCCTTTCGCAACGAGTGGCAACTCTGCCCTATAGAACTACTACAGAACGACGAGACGTAAGGCTGAAGCTGCGCTTCAGCACTCCGAAGGTCGCTTCGCGACGTGGGCGGTTACCTCTCAACCGGGGATGAAACGGTGTTCGGAGTTGAGTGTTGAGTGTTTAGTGTTGAGCGTTCGGTGTTTGGTCGGGATCGAACGATCTGGTAGAGCGTCAACGCTCTATTTTCGGACCGAACGCTCGGGATCTGGGTTGGCGACTTGCAGTCCTTGCCGATCAAAGGCGCGAACTGCGTACCACCTGCCGCTTGCGGCAATCAGTCCGAAACTTTCTGCCTGACGCTCCGCTGGGACCCCTCCTCGATCTTCAGGGCGCCGGCTTGCCCCGCGGGAACGACGATATCCGACGTATCGACCGTCTTGCCATTCCACTTCGCGGACGAAGCGCCGGGATGAAGATCGATCCGGTAGCGCCGAATGGACGTCCGGTAGGAGCCTTTCGGCTTCGCGAAGCCGATCGTCACCGTGCTCCCCGATTGCGTCGCCGTGACCTCTTGCGAGAAGGAAGCGCCGCGCTCGTAGGCATAGGTCTCGCCGTCGTCGTCGTAAACCGTAAAGCGCCCTTCGTGCGCCGGGTCGGGCCAGACGTGGAGGGTGATCTCCTCGATCGGCTTCTCCGCCGCGAATTGGAGAACAGGCTGGGTCGCGAAGATCGAGCCGGCGCGGACGAAGAGCGGGAGGTCGGACCACTTGTCGGCATCGACGGGAATCGTAACCTTTCCACCCTCCGAAGGCTGGTCGCCAGGGTAGGAATACCATTTGCCGGCGGGGAGAGTGACTTCTTTGGCCCGCTGCCCCTCGACCATGACGGGAGCGGCGAGGAGCTGATCGCCCAGCATCCACTCGTCGGTGATATTGGCGACCGAGTTATCGTCCGGGAACTCCCAAAAGAGGGGGCGGACGATGCCGACGCCGGTTCGCAGGGCTTCGTGCTGCCAGGAGTAGAGCGAGGGGAACATCGCGTAGCGGAGCTCGATCGCCTTCTTCGCGGCCGCCTCCGCGACGGGGCCGTACACCCACGGCTGGCGGTGCTCGCCGTAGGTGTTGTGGACGCGCATAATCGGGACGACGGAGGCAAACTCCATCCACCGGGCGTAATTCTCGGGCGAGGGATGGCCGCCGAAGCCGCCGGTATCCATGCTCCACATCGCCTGGCCGAGGTCGATCAGGGCGAGCATGCGGGGCGATTGGTCGCGCATCCAGTCGAAGCCGGTTCCGATGTCGCCCGACCAGGTGCCGAAGGCGAATCGCTGGGCTCCGAGATAGAAGTTCCGATTCAGGGACCAAACGCGCCGGTTCGAGACGCTGCGCTGACCCTCGTAGAGGGATTCCTGCATGTGGAAGAAGCCGAGGCTGTCGAAGTTGTCGTCGGCCTCGTCGTTCCACCATCCGGAAATGCCCGTGTCGAAGAGGTTCTTCGCGTGGTCCCAATAGAACTTGCGGACCTCCGGCTTCGAGAAATCGAAGTCGTTGGCGAGGCGGTGGGAGAAGTAATCGGTGTAGGGCTTCTTATGCAGCCACCAGCCCTTCGCGTTCGCCTCGATAGCCTGCTTCGTCGGCTTGTGATCCACGTTCTCGACGAGCACGCGCGGCTTCATGATCCCAACGAGGTGGATGCCCTGGTCGGCCATCTGCTTGCCGAAAAGGCCGCTCTGCCCATCCGGGAATTTATTGGGCTCGAAGTTGCCGGGGTTGTTCGTGCTGTTCCAGCGGAATTCTCCGAAATCGTCTTCGCCCCAGGCCTTGAAGTCAAAGTCCATGATGAACGAGTCGATGGGGATTTGCTTCTGGCGATAGGTTGAGATGATCGATTTGATCTCGTTTTCGTCGGTCTTCCATTGGCTGTTCATGAAGCCCATCGCCCATTTCGGCGGCATCGGGACCGGGCCGGTGAGCTCGGTCGCCATCTCGATCGTGCGCTCGGGCGGGCCGAGGACGACGTAGGCCTCGACGTCCTTGCGCGATCCGTGGCTGAAGGTGAGAGCGTCGCCGGAGTTGGAGAAGTCGCCATCGACCGAGTCGACCAGCAAGCCCCAATGGGTGCTGTAAGCCAGCGGCGCGCCGCCGTCGCCCTGGGCGCTGGCAGAGACGGGAGCGCCGAGATTGCGGGTCAAGCCGTTCGAGCGGGCCAGCCTCGGGTCGTTCGTCTGGGAGCCGATCGGATAGCCACGCATGCCGTAGAGGTTTTCGAGAGCGCCGTGACGAAGCCGGAGGACGCCATCCGCGAGCCCGGCGCGATCGATTCGAACCGTCGTGCCGTTGTCCAGCGAAGTGACGACGATCGCGTCGTCGGTGCTCCCGACTCGAATCGAGGCAGTCTCTAGAACGCCTCCGTTGACCTTGCCCACTGGCTTCGCACTCCGCAGCCCCTTCGGATCGAGCATCTCCGTCGGCCGCCCGGTCATGCCGTTCGGCTCATAGGCGATCCGCACCAAATCCGGGGCGATGGCGGTCACGGTGAGGGCGCCTTTCGCATCCTGAAGCACGAGGGCCGATCCGTTCGCGACGGCGACACCGGCGGTCGCAAGCAGCGCGCCGATCAAGAGACTTCGCATGCATTGACGTTACCACCCGTCCCACCTCACGGCGTAGTCCTCCTCGCCTTGACGGCGAAGTAAGCCTTCATGTAGGCCGGTCGACGACGATTCGGGCTTGAGTCGCGAAGCGACCTTCAGAGTGCTGAAGCGCAGCTTCAGCCTTTCCTTGCTTAACGACGACGCCCGGCCTGGGCTGAAGCTTCGCTTCGAGCACTCCGAAGGTCGCTTCGCGACGGATTTCGGAATATTCGGCACCTACGGCTACTCCGTCTTCAGCCGGTAGCCGACTCCCGCCTCGGTGGTCAGGAGCTTCGGCCGGGTCGGGTCGTCCTCGAGCTTGTGGCGAAGCTGGCCCATGTAGACGCGCAGGTAGTGGCTTTCCTCCGAGTAAGCCCCGCCCCAAACCTCGGCGAGAAGATGTTTATGGGTCACGACCTTTCCGGCGTGGCGCGCGAGAACTGCGAGCAGGCCGTACTCGTTTGGGGTTAGGTGGACCTCGACGCCGCCTTTCCGTACGATGTGAGCGGCGAAGTCGATCTCCAGGTCTCCGGCCCGGAAGACCGGCTCCTCCGGCGACTTCTTCGAATGCCGCAAAGCCACCCGAATTCGGGCCAGCAATTCGCCGACTCCGAACGGCTTGGTGAGATAGTCGTCGGCTCCCGCGTCCAGCGCATTGATCTTGTCCCGCTCCTGCTCGCGGGCGGAAAGCACGATGATCGGCGTCGAGCTCCACTCGCGGATGCCCTTCGCCACCGAAATCCCGTCCACGTCGGGAAGGCCGAGATCGAGGAGGATCACGTCCGGCTTTTCGGTCGCCGCCAATCGCAGCCCCTCCCGGCCGTCGGCGGCCTCGATCACCTTGAATTGATCCTCGTCCAAGCTCGCCCGTAGGAAGCGGCGGATTGCGAGCTCGTCGTCGATCACGAGGAGGGTCGTCTTACTCAAAAGGCACCCCCGGCGCCTCGCCGGCGGTCGAAAGCTCCAGATAGAAGCGGGCGCCGCCGCCCGGCCGGTTCTCCGCCCAAGCCCGGCCGCTGTGGGCCTCCGCCACGGAGCGGCAGATCGCAAGGCCGAGACCGAAGCCCGTATCCCCGCGCGTCGCGTCCGGTTGGTAGAACTTCTCGAAAATCCGCTGCTCGTCGCCGGGCGGGATTCCCGGCCCGCGATCCTCGACGACGATGCGCACCTTGCCCCCCGGCGTGCTGACCCGGATCGTCACCGGCGTCCCCTCGCCGGTGTGCGAAGCCACGTTTTCCAGGAGATTCACGAGCGCTTTCTCCACCAGCATGCCGTCGACCCGGACGAGCGCCAGCCCCGGCGGCACGAAAGTCGTTATTTCTCGCCCGGCCAGTAGGCGCTCCGTATGGGCGAGCGCCGATCCCAACAACTCCTCGATCGAATGCCATTCGAACTGCGGATTGATCGTACTCGCCTCGAGGCGGGTCATGTCGAGCAGGTTCTGGACATGCCGATTCAGCCGGTCGGCCTGCTCGACGATCGTCTTCGCGAGCTCTTTTCCGTCCCCCTTCCCTTCCGCGAGCGCGCTCGCCGAGCCGGCGATCACGGTCAGAGGCGTGCGGAGGTCGTGGGAGACCGAGTTGAGCAGGATATTCCGCATTTTTTCCGCCTCGGCGGAGAGCCTGGCCACGTGCGATTCCTTGGCAAGCAAGGTGCGCTCGATGGCGAGAGCGAGCGCGTTGGCGAACGTCTGGAGGAGGCTCTCCTGTTGCGGGTCCATCCGCTCATGGATCCTGATTCCCACCACGCCGACGACGCCCCGCACGGCGATGAGGGGGAAGTAGAGCGCGGCGGCGTTCGGCAGAGTATCGGTGCCGGCTCCCGCCAACTCCGCTTTCTGCGCAACCCAGTGGGCGACGGCTCGCTCGGTCTGCTCCTCCTCGAAGCGGGAACGCGAATGGACGGCCGGCTCGACTTCGCCCGATTCGCCGACGAGCATCACCGCGACCTCCGTGCCGAAGACGTTGCCGATTTCCCGCGCTCCGATCACCGCGATCTCTCGCCGGCTCCGCGTCCGGGCGAGGTCGCGGCTCAGCTCGTAAAGTGCGGCGGTGCGCTTCTCCCTTGCCTGGGCGGACGCCGCCTGGCTGCGCAGTCGGAGGGCGAGGCTGCTGATGAGGAGCGCCACGAGCAACATGATCGCGAAGGTAAGGAGGTATTGGGTGTCGCTGACTCGGAACGTGTAGTAGGGCGGCACGAAGAAGAAATCGAAGGCGAGGACACTGAGCACGGAGGCGAGCACGGCTTCGCGCGGCCGATTTCGAGTGGCGACGATGGCCACACCGACCAAGTAGATCATGATCAGGTTTTCCGGCGCAAGAAACGGGCGAAGAAGGAAGCAGAGGCCGGTCGTCAGCGCGGAGACGATCGCGGTTTCCACGTAGCCGTGCCAGGAATCGGAAGTCCGCCGGGCCGCCCGCGACCGGCCCTTCTCCGGTTCTTCCTCGGCGGTGATGACGTGGACGTCGATGTCGCCGCTCCGGCGCACAAGCTCGTCCACGACGGAGCCGTGCAATATTTCCCGCCATCTGGGCTTAAGCGGCTTGCCGACGACGATCAAGGTGGCATTTCGCTCTTGGGCGACGCGCAGGATCACGCCGACGATGTCGTGCCCCGAGGCGGTCACGGCCTGCATGCCGAGTCGCTCCGCAAGCCGCAAGGCTTCTTGGGCTTGGCGAAGGTCTTCGGTGCTGCGATCCGTTTGCCGGTCGCTTTCGACGCTCATTGCGATCATCTCGGCGTGCGAAGCGGCCCCGATCCTCGCGGCGGCGCGCACGACGCGGGGCCCGAGCTTGTTCGGCGCGATGCAGACGAGAACGCGCTCCTTCGCGGGCCAGAGGCCGCCGACGTTCTGCTCGGCGCGATAGACCTGCATCTGGGCGTCGACCCGGTCGGCCATCCTCCGGAGAGCCATCTCCCGCAGAGCGATCAGGTTGCCGGTTTGGAAGAAGCCGTCGAGGGCGTGGGCGACGCTGTCCGGCTGGTAAACCTTGCCTTCTCGAAGGCGCTGCCGGAGCTCCTCGGGCGGGATATCGATCAACTCCAGATCGTCGGCCCGCTCGATGAAGGCATCGGGGACGGTCTCACGAACGACCACGCCCGTAATCTGGCCGACGACGTCGTTCAGGCTTTCGAGATGCTGGATATTGACCGTCGTAAGGACGCCGATGCCTGCCTGGAGCAGTTCCTCGATGTCCTGGTAGCGCTTGGGATGGCGCGAGCCGGGCGCATTCGTGTGGGCCAGCTCGTCGACGAGGATGAGCTGCGGCCGCCGTTCGAGCACGCGGTCGATATCGAACTCATGCAGCTTGACGCCGCGATGCTCGATTTCGCGGGGCGGCAGGACCTCGAGCCCCTCCAGCAGCGCATCCGTCTCCTTGCGGCGGTGGGTCTCGACGTAGCCGACGACCACGTCCACGCCCCGCGCCATCTGCTCGTGAGCCTCGGAGAGCATCGCGTACGTCTTGCCCACGCCCGCGGAAGCGCCAAGGAAGACCTTCAGCCTCCCCCGCGTCTTTTTCTCCTCCTCGCCCTGCACGCGCCGCAGCAGCTCATCCGGATCGGGTCGTTCTTGCGCCACGCTCTTTTCTTGAGAGTGCCATACATTGCGGGCGCCGGTCTCGGCAGGCGGTCAAGAAATCGTAAGGAGTTTTGTCCACCAGGGAGACAAGTCGGGGCAGGTTCGCCCTTCGGGCGCGCCGGGATGAACCCGGCGACTACAGCCTTCGGCTGCCTCGATTCCAAGCTTGGAGTCGAGGTAGGTGCGCAGCACCTGTAGCCGTCGCAACAGCGACGGCCGCTCTGATCTTCAACGCGGAGAAACGGAGGAACGGAGTTTCCTCTGGGGGCTCCGCTTTTCCGCTTCTCCGCGTTGAATCCGGAGCGACTTGGCAGCGCGGCAGGCCGCGCAGGACAAAGCGACGCCAGGTCGTCGCACTCCAAATTACTTCGAGAGCATGTCGCGCAGGCGGCGGCGCTGGGCGAGGGCGCGGAGCTTTTTGATCGCCTGGACCTCGATCTGGCGGATGCGCTCGCGGGAGAGCTTCATTTCGCGGGCGATCTCATCCTGCTGAGGCGTTTCTTGGCCGTCGAGGCGGAAGCGGAGGCGCATGACGCGCTGTTCGCGTTCGTTCAGTTCGAGGAGGATGCGCTGGAGCTCTTGCACCATCTCCTGGCTGAGCATCAGGCTTTCGGGGTCGCTGTTCGCGGTGTCGCGGATGAGGCCGCCGAGGGTCATGCCGCCGGAATCGCCGACGGTCATGTCGAGGGAAAGTAAATCTTGGGAGGATTGGAGGAGGGCGAGGAGCTTCTTGGCGCTGATGCCCATGCAGGTGGCGAGTTGTTCGGGGGTCGGGTCCTGGCCAAGCTCCCGGGCGAGACGGAGGCGCTCCTTTTCGATCTTCCGCAGCGATTGCGAAACGTGGGCGGGAAGGCGGATCGCTTTCGACTTATTGTCGATAGCGCGGCCGATGGCCTGCTTGATCCAGTGGGTCGCGTAGGTCGAGAAACGGAAACCCTTTTCCGGATCGAAGCGCTCGGCGGCCTGCATGAGGCCGATGGCGCCTTCCTGGATCAAGTCTTCGAGCGGGATCGAGCGGTTGCGGTAGGTCTTCGCGATGTTGATCACGAGACGCATGTTCGACTCGATGAGCCGCTGTTTGGCGTGCTTGTCCCCGCGCTGAATGGCGCGCGTAAGAATGACCTCTTCCTCGGCAGTGAGGAGCGGTGCTTGCGTGAGACGGCCGAGATAGCTCGGTATCCCCTCATCATGATCAGACGGATGCGGTTGTGCACTCATGGCCATGGGCAGTCCCTGCGACGGTGCAGGACGCAACGATTTTTCTCCCCCGAAGCAACCGTTGCAATTCCCGTGCCAATCCTACGGAAAAAGTTCCTCCGAAGATGCAGACGCGCGTTTCCCGACCCCTGTTCGAACCATACGCCCCAAATGAGTGGAAAGTTCGACCCTCGAAGCTACAATTTTACCGGATTTGTCCGTTCGATAAGAAACGACGGCATGTAATTGCGAACGTAACGATTTCGCCGACGCCGGCCGGTCATCCAAGGTGAACTTGGTCTGGCGGTTATAGGAGATGTGAGCGATCTTGTCGCCCTGCGCCAAGTCGAACATCCGGTATTGCGGCCAGCATGCCGCGATCTTGCCGCCAAGCGTCCCATCCGGCGTTCCGCGCGGAGGCGGCGCGGGCTTGGCGGGCTTCCGATGGGGGTCGGGCAGCGGCGTATCGGCGACCTCGACGAGCAAGATATCGCCATCGGCCGAACCTCGGCCCTTTGCATAGACTGAGTCGCCCGGCTTCAAGTCGGTCAGAACGGCTCCCAGACGGCCGGTCAGGGAAACCTTGCTCTTGGCGGTCGCGCGATAAGTGAACCGGGTCCTGTCCGTGAATTCCAATTCGAGGGACTTCGGGCCGACTTCGACGACGACGCCCGCTTGCGGATGGGCGCCAATATCGGCCAGCCATTTCCAAGTCTCCGGATCGGCGATCTCCGCCAGCCGGGCTCCCTTTTTGGACTTGGCGATCCGGGCCATCACGCGGTCTCCCTCATGAAAAGCCGTAAAGTCCGACGGGGCGCGGTTGCGCCAATAACGCGCCTTGACGCTCGCAACGACCTCGATCTCCCGGTTTCCGTCGCCGAGGACGTAACCCCGATCGGTGACGGTGACGATCCTTCCCTCGACGATTTCCGTCGATCCCGCGGCGAATCCGAGAGCCACAAGGGCGAGCAGCAGTACAATGACCACCGAGCGATGAACGAAGTCGCCTTTGTGAAGAAGCGGGAATCGGATTGGCAGCGGCTGACGCATCTGTGCGATGCGGCCGACGTCTCGCCGTCCAAATTGAGGGCCGATGAGTTTCATGAGTTCATCCGTCTCTATCGCCGCGTCTCGGCGGACCTGGCGGTCGCCCGCACCCGCTCCAACAACATCCAGCTTATCAATTTCCTGAACGACGTGGTCGCGCGGGCCTACGGCATCCTCTACCGCTCGCCGCGCCGATCGTTCGGACGCTCGATCATGGACGCCCTAGAGTTGGCCGCCCAAACCGTCCGGCGCTGCCGCTGGTTCGTTCTCACGAGCGTCCTCCTCTTCGTCGGGTCGGCCTTCTTCGCCTTCTTCATGCTCGACTGGCAGCCGCAGACCCGTTCCGTCTTCGTCCCGCCGGAGTTCGACGAGGCCTTCGCCCAGTGGAAGACCGGCAAGTTCGACGAGCGGACGACGGGTGAGTCGACGCTGATGACCGGCTTCTACATGTTCAATAACCCGCGCCAAGCGGTCGTCGGAGGCGCGATCGCTGCTTCGACGTTCGGCCTCGGAACGGCGGGAGTTCTGTATGAGAACGGCGCTTTGATCGGCAGCCTCGCTCACGAACTGCGGCCGAACGGGCTCATGGGCCACCTCTTCGTCTCCATCGCGCCGCACGGCGTGACGGAGATCAGCGGCCTGATCCTCTCCGGCGCGGCCGGGCTCGTCATGGGTTACGCGCTCATCAACCCCGGACGCCGGAAGCGCGGAGATGCCTTGAAGGCGGCCGGCAAAGATGCCCTCGTCCTCCTGACCGTTTCCGTGCTGATGATGTTCATGGCCGCGCCCATCGAAGGCTTTTTCAGCTTCAATCCTCGCGTGCCGGTCGCGGCGAAGATCATCTTCGCGTCGTGCAGCGCGATCGCCTGGGGGCTCTTTTGGGTTTTCTTCGGGCGGGGCTCCGAGGCGGCCGAGAGAGTTCTGCCAGACCGGTCAGTCTAAGTCAAGAAATCTAGCCACCAACCGACGTCACGCTTCGTACCTGCTTTCAGCGACATGATCGGGGCCTGCGAATAGTAGGCGAGCGGAAAGGGGAGAATAGAGCGGTGCCGCCTGTTCGTTACGAACTTCTCTCGATTTGTCCGCATACCGGCGCCCGCCGGGGGCGGCTGCACACGCCCCACGGCACGGTGGAGACGCCCTGCTTCATGCCGGTCGGCACGCAAGGCACGGTCAAGACGGTCGGCAGCGAGGACCTCGAATCCCTCGGCTTCGAGCTCATTCTCTCCAATACCTATCACCTCTCGCTTCGCCCGGGATCGGAGCTGATCGGGCGCTTCGGCGGACTTCACCGGTTCATGAGTTGGAAGGGTGCGATCCTCACCGATTCGGGCGGCTATCAGGTGATGTCCCTTTCGAATTCGAGGAAGCTGACCGACGAGGGCGTCACCTTCAAGTCCCACCTCGACGGCTCCGAGCATTTCATCTCGCCGGAGCGCTCGATCGAGATTCAGGCCCAGCTTGGGGTGGACATCTCCATGGCCCTGGACGTCTGTCCGCCCTACCCCTGCACGCGGGACGAGGCCGCCGAGGCGATGAGGCGAACCCATTTGTGGGCGCCGCGCAACCTGGCGGCGAGGCACTCCACCCCCCAACCCCCCTCCTCATTTTCCCGCGATGGAAGCGGGACGAACCGAGGAGTCCCGCGCCACGAGGAAAACGAGGAGGGGGGCCCGGAAATCCTGGGCCACCAGGAAAACGAGGAGGGGGGCGAGCAGGCGATCTTCGGCATCGTCCAGGGCGGCATCCATGAGGACCTGCGGCGGGAGTCGGCGGCGACGATCACCGCGATGCCCTTCGACGGCTTCGCCATCGGCGGGGTGAGCGTGGGTGAGCCGACCGAGCTGCAATACCCGGTGGTTCGCCTCACGGCGCCGCTCCTGCCGGCCGATAAACCGCGCTATCTGATGGGGGTTGGGCATCCGCGGGACATCCTCCACGCGGTTTCCTGCGGCATCGACATGTTCGACTGCGTCCTTCCGACCCGCATGGCCCGGCACCACGCGCTGTACACGCTCCAGGGGCGAGTCAACATCCTCAATAAGAAGTGGGAGGAATTCGCCGGGCCCGTCGACGAGGAATCGGTCTTTCCTCAGACGGAGCGGTATTCCGCCGCCTATCTGCGCCACCTCATGCGAGCCGGCGAACCCCTCGGCGCGCGGCTCTGCACGCTCCACAACCTGGCCTTCTACGCGCGGCTGATGCGCGAGATCCGGGAAGCGATCGAGCGGGGGACTTGGCCGGCGCTCATCGAGCGCTACGCTCGAGCCTAGCCGAGGAACCCGACACCACGAGCCACGAGTCACGATAGAGGTAGCATTCCCTGCCATGAGAGGCACGCTGCTCAACACCGCGACGGTCGCGGTCGGCGCGACTCTCGGGCTCCTCGCCGGCAAGCTGATCCCCGGCGAGTACAAGGATGTCGCCCTCAGCGGCCTCGGGCTCGTCACCTGCGGGCTTGGCGTCAAGATGTTCCTCAAATCGCATAACGCGCTCGTCGCGGCGATCTCCGTCGCCATCGGCGGGATCGTCGGCCTCGCGCTCGGCATCCATGCGGGGATCGACGCGTTCAGCGAGTGGGCGCGAAATCACCTGGGCGGGGAAGCCGGCCGGTTCAACGAGGGACTGATCACCAGCTTCGTCCTTTTCTGCATCGGCCCGATGACCCTGCTCGGCTGCATCAAGGACGGGCTCGAAGGGGACATCGAGCTGTTGGCCCTCAAGTCGACCATGGACGGGATCGGGGCCGTCTTTCTGGCTGCGGCTTTCGGCGCGGGCGTGCTCGTTACCGCCGGTCTCATCCTGCTCTTCCAGGGAGGGTTGACTCTCCTGGCCCGCCCGCTTAAGCCGCTCGCCCAGAATCCTATGCTCCTCGACGAGCTGAGCGCCTCCGGCGGAGCCATCCTTCTCGGCATCGGAATCGGCCTGATCGGCCTGAAGGACCTGCACACCGCCAATTACCTGCCCGCGCTCTTCCTCGCGCCAGCCGTCGCCGTGGCTTTTAAGAGAATCGAGAATGCTAAGGTGAAGATATGAAGAAGCTGGGCGTCGCGCTGATGGCCGTGGCCCTCGCCACGTTCGTCGTCGCCGCCCCGCCGGACTGGGCCGACACGATTACCGAGCGGATTCCCGGGCGCTTCCTCGGCTTGCTCGCCTGGCAATGGATTTGCCTGCTCGGCATTACCGTGCTAGGAGTGCTGCTGCACTGGACCGTCAGGATCGTCGCCCGCCGGATTTTCCGGCTCCGCGAGAGCCTGACCGGCAAGAAGGCGGAGACCGGAGAGCGGACCCTGCGCCGGGGCGTGGGCATCCTCGGTTTCGT
Source organism: Fimbriimonadaceae bacterium (assembly GCA_035545155.1). Classification (GTDB taxonomy): domain Bacteria; phylum Armatimonadota; class Fimbriimonadia; order Fimbriimonadales; family Fimbriimonadaceae; genus JAEVZK01. Next base: position 104,591 of record DASZYX010000009.1, read on the forward strand.
TCTTCCGTGGTATCTCTTTCTCGATATCGCCGGGCTCAGCGCGGACGCCGATAGCCGGATTCGCCTGATCGTCCAGGCCCTGACCATCCTTGGCGTCGTGCTTGCGGCCTACGGCGTTTGGGATACCGTTTGCGACGCGATCGGCCACCGCGCGAGCGGGGTCGCCCATGCCGAGCGGCTCCTGATCCCGGTGACCCGCAAACTTGTCCGCTTCGTGATCCTCCTCGCCGGCCTCCTCGCCGCACTCGGCGTCTTTGGGGTCAACATCACGGGACTTCTCGCCGGCGTCGGTCTCGGCGGCCTCGTCGTGGCTCTTGCCGCGAAAGACAGCGTCGAAAACGTTTTCGGTTCGCTGACGATCCTCTTCGACATGCCGTTCTCGATCGGCGACTGGGTGAAGATCGACAAGTACGAGGGAATCATCGAGGAAATCAACCTGCGGAGCACGCGCATCCGCACCTTCGAGGACTCGATCATCACGCTGCCCAACTCGAACCTCATCAAGGCGGCCGTCGAGAACTACGGCGCGCGGCGCTACCGCCGGCAGCGCTTCCTGGTCCGCGTCAGCTATGCGAACAACGCGGCCAACCTCGCCCGCTTCATCGAGCTGATTCGCGGCTATCTGGGAAAGGTGCCGGCGGTCGTGCCCGACCGGACCATCGTCGAGGTTTACGAGATGACGGAGCTGTCGGTCGGCGTACTTGTGCAGTGCTTCTTCGAGGCCGCGACGTTCGGGGAGGAAGCCGGGCTCCGCAACAACCTCATGCTCGCGATTTTCAAGGCGCAGGAGCAATCCGGCGTCATCTTTATCGGCACCCCCATCCCGCCTCCGCCGGAGAAGCCTCACAGGCTATCGAAGGAGATGGAGAAGCTGATCATCGACAAGGAAGACATTATTTAGGGGCCTGCCTCATAAGCAAGCGCCGACTCCGGTTCGGTTCCTCGACTCGTGGCAACCGGGTAGGGTGACATCGTCACATGTTCGAAATCGTCGCAAACGTCCTCGCTCTGGCGAGCCTGGCCCTGTCGGCCGCGTTGGCGGCGAGGGTTCGCCGGCTCGAAGAGCAATTGCGAAGCGTGGACAGGCCGGCGCCGACGCCTGCCGCGCTCCCCGATCCGGTTCCGGATCGGCCGCTGGAGGGTCTGCGGATCGCCCTCGCGATCTCCCAAGATCAGCCGCACGCGGCGTTCGCAAACCTGCTCAAAGAGCATTTCCTGGCCGAAGACGCGGGCGAGGTGACGCTCCTCCCGGCAGACTCGACACCCGGCTGGGCCAACTGCGACATCCTGGTCGCGGGCAATGTCGTCTGCAACGGCTACGCGGAAATCTACTACGAGGCCGATCTGACCTGCCACGGCCCGAGCGGGGCGATTTGCACCGTCGTCGAGCGCCCGCCGCACGGAGACCGCCCGGTCAATCTGGCGGCGGAGCTTGTCGTCAAGCTGAAAGGGGAGTTGCAGAAGCTGGAGAGGCGAGACGAGCGGCGGCGAGCCCTGCGCGAGCTGAGCCAGTGATCGGTGAGGTTTGATCCGAACGCCCAACGCCCAACGCCCTCTGGAAGCAGGCTGGAAGCCTGCGCTACTTGGCCGCCTCCGGCGTCCGCCCACACCGAGAAAGCCGCTTGTCGGCCCGTCTCCCATATCGACTCTGCCCCTAAAGACCCCGGCAAAATCACCGATACCTACTCTGGATATGAACATCTCCGGGGTCGGCAATACGAACGCGCAAATCCAGGCAACGCCGCCCGCCGACAAGCGAGCCCAGCTCCAGATGCTGCTCCTCAAGAAAAGCCTCGAAATGCAGCAGGCCGAAACCGAAGCCGTCATGCAGCAAACCGAGGGAAAAGGGCAAAACATCGATATCCGCGTGTAATTGGACTTTCCTGGCGTTAGGGCATACTAGGCCTTATGCTCGCCGCGCTCGTTACCCTTGCGCTCGTCCAACGCGACTCCCAGCCCCGCCAGCCCGATCCCCGAGAAAAACATTTCCGGAATCTGCGCCAGCTCACTTTCGGCGGCCAGAACGCCGAGGCCTACTGGAGCGTCGATGGCAAATACCTCTCCTTCCAGGCCTCCTCGCCGGATCACAAGTATCCCGACGAGCAGATTTTCACGATGCGCGCCGACGGCTCCGACAAGCGCCTCGAGAGCACCGGGAAGGGCCGCTGCACGTGCAGCTACTTCTCGCCGGACGGCAAATGGCTCTACTTCTCCTCCACCCACGCCACTGAACCGGAGGGCCAACCGCCGGTGGACATGAGCAAAGGCTACGTATGGGAGGTCAACCCGAACTACGTCATGTACCGCATCCCCGCCCGCTACGAGGGCATGGCCCGGCGCGAGGAAGGCTTTTTCAAGCCGATCGTGAAGAAGCCGGGCGCGTACGTCGCCGAAACGACGATCGCCCCGAACGGAAAGTGGATGTATTGGACGAGCGACTTCCAGGGCGACCTCGAAATCTACCGCTCCGATCTGAAAGGCGGCCATATCAAGCGTCTCACCGACAAGGTCGGCTACGACGGGGGCCCCTTCGTGAGCTGGGACTCCAAGCACGTCGTCTACCGCCGCGATTCCTTCTCGAAGCCGGAGGAGATTCAGGACTACAAGAAACTTCTGAAGGAGCACCTGATCCGGCCCGGCAAGCTCGAAATCTGGATCATGGACGCCGACGGCTCTCACAAGCGCCAGGTGACGCACCTAGGTTGCGCCTCCTTCGCCCCCTTCCTCGCGCCTGACAATAAGCACATCCTCTTCAGCTCGAACTACGGCGATCCGCAAGGGCGCGAGTTCGACATCTACATGATCGACGTCGACGGCACCCACCTGGAGCGGATCACCTACACGAAGGAGTTCGACGGCTTCCCGATGTTCACGCGGGACGGCAAGAAGCTCGTCTTCTGCTCCAACCGCTTCGGCACCCAACCTCACGAGACCAACATTTTCGTCGCGGACTGGAAGCGGTAGGCCCTTCATCATGCCAACACCGAAGAACGACTTCGAGAAGCTGGCCTGGTGCGAATTCGGGAAGCCGCCGAACTGGAACAGAAGGGCTTCTTCGACGGAGCCTTCTACTTGTCCGGATATGCGGTCGAATGCGCTCTAAAGGCGATTCTTTGCAAGAGGTTTGCCGCCGACGAGCTCCCTGACAACAAGTTCGTGGCCGACATTTACACGCATGATCTGGTCAAGCTGTTACGCCTAAGCGGTCTGGACTCAGACCTAACACGTCAGATTCCGAAACTTCAGGAAAACTGGCAAGCGATTCTTGGATGGACTGAACAAGCCAGATATAAGAATTGGACCCAAGCCGAGGCTCGGGATATGATAAGGGCGGTTGGCGACCCAAGTGAAGGAGTACTGCAATGGCTTCAATCCAAATGGTGACACCGCTCGATATTCGAAAGGGACTCCGGTTAGCCGACCGCCTGGTAGCCGAGGCGCACGTCCATTTGTCGGCCGTCGCTTGGTGGGCTGGGACCGATGAGGACGAGGCTTATCTTCTTGTCGGATTCACCGACTATCACGAAGTTGGGCCATTGGAAGCGGTTCGTCGGGTTATGGATGCGGAATCTAGGATTGAACCGCAAGATCAATTGAGCCTACTACAATGGAAGGTCGTCCCGGATAACGACCCGCGCTTACATGTGTTGCGATTTCATCCGTGGGAAACGGGTGCGCTTCAAAGTGGTGATCTAAGCTATCGATATGTCAGCCTGGTTTCCTCGGCGACTGGCTACGCTCAGGCGCTGGTCTATTATTATAGGCTCCGAGATCGAATCATCGTGCCGATCCCTCCTGCGTCTGCCGCCTAGGGACCGTCCTGTCGCTTTCACTAGTAGACATCTGATACCATAGACTCAATGATTGGACGCCTGCGCGGAGAGCTCATCGAAGTCGAAGGGAGCTTCGCCGTGATCGATTGCGGCGGAGTCGGCTACGAGGTCGCCTTGCCCGAGGCGGTGCTCGTGCAGCTTCCCCCGCCGGGCGAGCGGGTCGATATTCTCACGCGGCAAATCTTCCGCGAGGACGGCGTCTTCCTTTACGGCTTCCTCCAGCCCTTCCAGCGTCGCCTCTTCGATCTTCTTCTCACAGTCAAGGCTTGCGGGCCGAAGGTGGCGCTGTCCCTGCTCGGGCAGGTTGGCGAGGAAGCGGTGGCGAGCGCGATCCTGGTCCAGGACCCGAAGGCGCTGACGCGGGCGAGCGGGGTTGGGCCGAAGCTGGCCGAACGCATCGTGCTGGAGCTGAAGGACAAGATGCAGGAGGAAGCGGCGATGCGAAAGATCGAGGCCGCGATCCCCGCCGCCAGGCCGAGGCAAGCCCCGGCCGACGAGCTGGTCGAGGCCCTGATGGCCCTCGGCTACACGCGCAAGGAGGCCGACGTCGCCGCCGCCGGAGCCCGCGACGCCGCCGAGGCCGTGCCGGATCAGCTTAAGATCGCGCTGAGGTCGCTCCAGCGATGAGGCATCACGACGACCTGAGCCCGGAGCGCCTTCCCGAAGACGGCTGGAACGAGCTTTCCCTCCGCCCGAAGCGCCTCGCGGAATTCATCGGGCAAGAGCAGCTCAAATCCAACCTCAGCGTCTTCCTCAAGGCCGCTCAGCAGCGGAGCGAGCCGCTCGACCATCTGCTCCTCTATGGCCCGCCGGGCCTCGGCAAGACGACGCTCGCCCACATCGTGGCGATCGAGATGGGCGCGACGATCCACGTTACCAGCGGTCCCGCCATCGAGCGCCCGGGCGATCTCGTCGGCATCCTCACGAATCTGGAAGCCGGCGCGGTGCTCTTCATCGACGAGATCCACCGCCTCAGCCGGCCGGTCGAGGAAATCCTCTATCCGGCGATGGAAGACCACAAGGTCGACGTGATGATCGGCAAGGGTCCCGGCGCGCGATCGATCCGGCTCGAAGTGCAGCCGTTCACGGTCGTCGGCGCGACGACCCGCCAGGGCCTTCTCACCGGCCCCCTACGCGACCGCTTCGGCATCGTCTCCCACTTCCGGTTTTACGATCCCCAGGCCCTCTACGAGATCATTTCCCGCTCGGCGGGAATCCTCGGCTACCCGATCGAGAAGGATGGCGCCGAGGAGATCGCCCGACGCGCAAGGGGCACGCCCCGCATCGCCAACCGCCTTCTCCGGCGGGTCCGCGATTTCGCCCAGGTCGACGGCCTCGATGCCATCCATAAGCCAATCGTCGACAAGGCGGCCGCCGCTTTGGAAGTGGACGAGCTCGGCCTCGACCGGATCGACCGCACCATCCTGCGCGTGATGATCGACAAGTACCGGGGTGGCCCGGTCGGCCTGGATACGCTCGCCGCCTCGACCGGCGAGGACGCGACCACCATCGAGGACGTCTACGAGCCTTACCTGCTTCAGCAGGGCCTCCTCCAACGCACGCCTCGTGGCCGCGTCGTCACCGACAGCGCCTACAAGCACCTGGGACTCGCGCCGCCCCGGAAGCCGCCGGAAGCCGGCGGCTTGTTCGAGGAAGCTTAGTGCATTTCCTTGTCGCCGTAAAGCGTCTGGATGTAGTTGATCTGGCCGAGGTGGTAGTTCGCGTTCCAGCGCGGATACTCCATGATCTCCGCGAAGGTGAAATCGCGGCCGCCGTCGTACGGTAGCCAGACCGTGTTCGAAAGCTTCTCGTCCGGGCAGCTCTTGATCGCATCGACAAGCTTGTCGATGCGGACCTTCGCCTCGCGCTCGCAGTCGGCGACCGTCGTCCACGACTTCCGCTCGGCGACCAGCTTCTCCCAATGATCCGGGCTCGGCTCCGACTTGTCCCCCGAAAGCATGCCAACCACGTAGTCCGGCGCCTGGGCCAGCTCCTGAAGCTGATCGAGCACGGAGCGGCCGTTATCCAGCGGCGACCAAGCCAGCTTGTCCTCGGGAACCGCCTTCGCAGCCTTGAAAGCCTCGTCGGTGGCCTTCTGAATCGAATCGCTGATGTAATCCTGAAATCTCATCGTTGTAAAACCTCGAAGAGCACTATACCACCGATTATGTTAACGAATGTCTACCTTTTTTGGGAGTGTTGAGTGTTTGGTGTTGAGTGTTGAGTGTTGAGGATTTGGCGTTGGGCGTTCGGCGTTGGGCGTTCGGCGCTCGGCGTCCGGAAGCTCAACACTCAACACTCAACACTCAACACTCCCACTCCTACTTCAGATGCTTCGCCCACCAGCCGGTGATCTCCGCCAGGCGGTGCAGCCGCATATCCGGCGGGCCGCCTCGGGACATGCCGTGCGACGTGTTCGAGGGATAGCGCACGAAGCGCGAGTCGACGCCTTGCTGTTGGAGCGCGGTGAAGACCTGCTCGGCCTGCTCGATGTTGCAGCGGAGGTCGCCTTCGCTGTGGATGATGAGGGTCGGCGTCGTGACGCCCTCAAAATAGGCGATCGGGGATTGACGCCATAGCTCCTTGATTGCCTCGAGGTCGCCCCAGGCCACGCCCTTGAAGTAGCCGTCCTTGTTGAACGGAAAATCGCTGCTGCCCGCCATCGAGACCATGTTCGAGACGCAGCGATCGGTGATCGCGGCCTTGTAGTCCTTGCAGTGGCCGATGACCCAGTTCGTCATATAGCCGCCGTAGGAGCCGCCCATCACGCCCATCTGGCCGGGATGGATGTAGGGTTGATGCTGCATCCAGTGAGTGACGGCCTGGACGTCTTCCCAGTCCTTGTTCCCCCAGTTGCCCCGGATCGCCGCGCAGAAGGCTTCGCCGTAGCCCTTCGAGCCGCGCGGGTTGGAGAAGACGACGACGTAGCCCTCGGCCGCGAGCAGTTGAAACTCGTGGAAGAAAGCCCAGCCGTATTGCGCGTGGGGGCCGCCGTGGATTTCGAGGACGGCCGGATAGCGCTTCGGCTCCTTGTAGCCGATCGGCTTCATCACCCACGTTTGCACTTTCGTTCCGTCCGTCGAGTCCAGCCAGACTTCTTCCGGCTCGCTGAGCTGAACCTCGTCGTGGAAAGCCTGATTGAAGTTGGTAAGGACGCGCGGGACGAGCCGGCCCGTCGCCAGCTCCGCTTCGATCCTCGCGATTTCCGGCAGCTTGGTCGGATGGCCCCAGCATGCGGCGATGCGCTGGCCGTCGCTCGACACGTTGCCGACCGACATCGCATGGTTACCCTCGGTGAGCACCTTCGTGCCGCCCTTCTCGAGGTCGATAAAGCCGAGCTGGGTTTCGCCTTGCCAGCCGATCTGCGCGTAGAGGCCGCTCGAATCGGGCGCCCATTCGAGGATCGCGCCGAAGCCGGCTTCCTTGGAGTCGCTAAGAGTCGCCGTCGCCATGTCGTAGTCTTCGTGGCCGGTCAGGTCCCTCGGCTCGCCTCCATCCGCCTTGACGACGTAAACCTTCGTGTTCCGGGTTCCCCAGGGGTCCTCCTCGTCCACGTCGCCCGCGTAGGCGATCCACTTGCCGTCCGGCGACCAGCGGGGCTCCGACTTGTCCCCTTTGGGAAGGCCTGGAAGCTGCCAGGCCTGGCCGTCGCACGTCACCCGATAGATTTGGGCGTTGGGCGGATCGGCGAACGGGCGCTTCGAAGCCGTGTGGATGACCGCGAGCTCCTTCGAATTCGGATTCCAGTCGAACGAGTATGCGCCGTCGGCGGCCGCGTTGTAGCGGCAGAGAATGGCCTTCGTCGCAATGTCGAAGACGTACAGCTCGTACCGCTGATTGCCGAAGTAGCCGTCCCCGTCCAGCCGGTACCAGACCGTGTCGATCTCCCACGGCGGCGTGCTGAGGCCCTTTTCCTCCCGCTCCTTCTTGCCCTTCTCGGTGCGGCCGGCTTCCATCTCGCGGAAGGTGAAGGCGATTTTCGAGCCGTCCGGCGACCATTTGAAGTCGCCCAGCGAGCCCTCGGGCAGGCTGGTCAGCTTTTGAGCCTCGCCGCCCGTCGTGGGGAGGAGATAGATTTGCGATCCCGGCTTGTCGCGCCCGCTCACGAAGGCGATCGTATGCCCATCCGGCGACCACCGCCCGCCGCTCGCCCCATTCTCGCCCTGCGTCCACTGGACGACGTTGCCCTCCATATCGACGGTGTACAGGTTCGTGATGTACTTGTTCTTGTCGTTGATGTGCTTGCGGCTAAAGAGAATCCGGCTGCCGTCCGGGCTGATCTGGGGGTCTCCGACGAAGACGAAGCGCAGCAAATCCTCGGCCTTGATGGGTCGCTTGGGCATGCGCGGAGGTTACCTTCTTGCATGGAGCCCTGGAGCCCAGGGAGTAGGCCGACACCCTCATCGAATCGCCGATTGGCCCCCCACGCCCGATGGATCGGCCCATTCCAGATTATTCCGAAGGGGTCCCTTAGCAAAGCCCCTTCGGGGTGGGATCTGTCTCCCTGCGAAAATCCTTCGGCGTGGGGATATCCCGATTCCAAACTCCGAATCGAGGAAGCCGAAGGCTGTAGTCGCCGGGTTTACCCCGGCGCGCCCGTAGGGCGAAAGGGCCCTTCGGGCCCGCAACCGTAAAGGTTGCGACTACAGATGCTTCGCATCTATCCCAAAGGGAGTTGCGTATCCGGTCGATGACGTGCGGTGGAAGAACGCAACCCTTTCAGGGTGGAGGGGCCTACTTGTGCTGGATCGCGCGGCGTCGGGAAGCCAATGCCCCTCTATCCCTTCAGCGCCTTGATGCGGTTGTCGAGGGATGGGTGGGAGCTGCGGGCTTCGTCATAGGTGTTGAGCCGTCCCGGCATGGCGTTGAAAAGGTGTATCTTCTCCAGGGCCCGGATGTAGGTTTCGGCGTCTCCCGTCAGTTCGACCGCGAAGCGGTCGGCTTCCCGCTCGTTGCGCCGATAGAGCCGGCCGACGAGGATCCCGAGGATCGGGGAGATCGCAAAGATCATGATCGGACTGTAGACGAGATGGCTAGCCTCTGTATAGCCCTTGCGCTCCAAGTATCCGCCCAGCCAAAACTGTGCCCAGAAGAGCAAGGCGAGGGTCCCGAACGCGACCGGAAGGGTTCGACGAAGGTGCTTGGCCTTGATATGACCCAGTTCATGGGCGATGATCCCTCGAATCTCGTCAGGCTCCAGCTTATCGAGCAGGCCCCGAGTCATACCGACCGTGCCGTTCAGGGTGGCAAAGGCGTTGCAAGTTTCGGACTTCACCAGCACCACCCGCTTCACCGGCACGTTCGCCTGACGTGCGAGATCGTGGACCGCCTCGCACCAGGCCTCGCCGCGCTTCAGCTCCACACGCTCCTGCCGGCTCGCCCGCATCGACATGATGATGCCGAGCGGGAAGCAAACGGCCATCGGAGCAAAGAGGATGACGCGACGCCAAAAGGGATCGAGACTCGCCAGCGCCGGGAGAAAGGAGACGAGGATCATGGCCGGTAACGGCAACATGATGACCCACAGGTACTTCATTGAGCCGGCCCGGGTAGGGTGAGGCGTTTCCATCGGCGGATCGTGGCTCGGCCGCAGCTTCCGATAGATCCGAAGCATCAGGAGAGAGAGACCGACGGGGATGCCCATGACGACAATCGGCATGAGGAACATGAGCCGAGGATCAAAGTCGTTGATCGCGTGGGGATAGAGTCGAAACGACGACTCGAACGGCTTCTTCCAAAGCGTCACCGAGATGATGAAGGCGAAGCCCAATAGGATAACGGGCGAGATACGCCATCGCCTGCGGTCGTAGTTCCGCTGGATCGCCTCCGCGTCGGGCGGCGCCGCCGGTTTCCTGCGGGCACGATCCGCGGACCACGGCATGAGGACGACCATGCCCAGGATGGAGCCGAACAGGCCAATCTGGAGCACCCAGAAGAGATACGAGTACCAATAAATCGAGGAGCCAAAGGAAACGGATGCGCCGAGCGGGACATCCTTGAGCCGGTAGAAGGTGGAAGCGGGCAGCGTCTGGCCCGAACCGCTACCGGTCGAGAGAGCGGTGCGATCGCTATCTTCCCCGTCGATGAAAATAAGGATCGGTTTGCCGAGCACCTTGCTTTCCTGCAGGGCGGTGGCCAGCTTCGAGAGGTCGATCCGGATCGAGCGGTTCCGGCCGCTTCCCGCCACGTATTTGTTCAGCTCGATATCGACGCCCGAGTACATCGGCTTCTGAGTCCCGCGAGGAACGATATAGTCCGCGTTCGGGCATCCGATGGCTTTGGCGATACGGCGGCTTTCCGCCAGCAGGGCTTCGCGCGAGATCGCAGGCGCGGAGAGAAGCAGGATGTCGGCTTCCCGATAATCCGCCTCGACATGAACCTGGGTGCCCTCCTCGCCGTCATTGACCGCCGGCCAATCCGAGACCCCGAGCCGATCCGCCTCCGCTTCGCTGTGACGTCTCTCCCTGCCGAGAGCCCGACCGCTATCGCGAACGACCTGACCATCGGCCGGAACGATGACGAAGAGGAGCAAGAGGAGAGAAAGCAGGCGCCATCGCGTCGGGGTCATATTCGCTGCCATGTAATGTACGATAAGAACGGAAAATCCGCGGTACGGGTTCGCGCGTTTTTCCGCGGCCTTCAGTCTCGCGCCCTCTACATGGCGACGTCGGGTGAAATAGAAACCTAAGCGCCCCGGTCGATAACATATTTGGCGTCCAGATAACTTGGACCGGTTTCTTCGCCTCGCTACGCCGCGCGCATCGCCAGGCGCAGCGAGGCGAAGAAATCGTCGACGGTCTCGGCGTGCTTCAGGACGTCGAAGTAGGGGAATCGGCCGTGCTTGGTGGCGATCTTCAGCCACTGCTTGAAGCGCTGCACCGTATGCTTGCCGACCTTGCCCTCGTAGCATTCCGTGTAGTGGGCGAGGCCGTGGAGGAGGGCCGGCCAGTCGGCCTCGGCTTCGCCTCCGCCCTCGGCGATCCCAAGCTCCACCGCGATCCGGCGGGGCAGGATGGGGTCGGCGAGGGCGCAGCGGCCGAGCATGAAGTGGATGCAGCCGGTTTCGTCCCGGCAGCGACGAAAGTCGTCGAGCGTCCAGATGTCGCCGTTCGCCACGACGGGCAGCCCGAGGGCGCGGCGCACTCGGCCGATCGGCTCCCAGTAGACCGGCGGCATGTAGCCCTGGGTGCGAGTTCGGGCGTGGATCGTCAGCCAGCTTGCCCCGCCTTCGGCGGCCATCGCGCAATTCTCATCGACGGCGTCGATGCAGTCCCAGCCGAGGCGCAGCTTCGCGGAGACGGGAATCTCTGCCGGCACGGCCGCCCGCACCGCCGCGACGATGTCGCGAATCCGGCTCGGATGGTTGAGGAGGCTCGCGCCGCCGTCGTGCCGGTTTACGGTCGGGGCCGGGCAGCCGAAGTTGATGTCGATGGCCTCGGCCCCGGCCTCGCATGCGGTGACGGCCGAGAGCGCCATGCGCTCCGGATGGCCGCCGAGGATCTGGATCTGCACCGGCAGGCCGGTCGGCGTCCGCCCGCCCATGCGAAGCTCGGGAATATCCCGAAGAAAGACCTTGGCCGGGATGGACTCCTGGCTGACCCGAAGGAACTCGGAAACCGCAAACGTAAAGGCTCCGAGGCCACCCAGCAGCGCTCGCATCGGGGCATCCGTGATCCCCTCCATCGGAGCGAGGACCAAGGCGGGCAGATCCGGCTCGACCATCGGCTACTTCGATTCTTTCTTCTGGACCGGCGTGACGTAAACGAAGTCGCCGAGCCCCCGCGAGACGGTCGCCGGTTCGTCGGACTGGACCATGACCAGCGTGATCCCGTCGCCCGCATGGCGCTTCGCAACCCGCCAGTTGATTCCTTCCTTGTACATCAAGTGGCCGGAGCCGGCGATGACGACGAAGACCGTTTTCGAGTCCTTCGGCGCTTTTTCGAGATACTTGATCGCCGTATCCGACATCGCCTCGTCCCACAGGACCTGGGCCGCGTACATGTTGTCCATGCTCGGGCCGGTCATCGGGTGGCCGCTGCCGCCGATGAGGGCATTCCAGACTTCGCGGTGATCCTTGTTTCCGAGGTCCATATTGGCTGGGAGGTCGCTCTTCGCATCCGGCGTCAGGCCGTCGAAGCCGCCGGTCGCGACCGCGTGGACCCAGGCTCGCGGCACGTTGAGCCCGATAAGAGGAAGGCCGTTGTCCCGCACAACCTGGAAAACCGGGCGGTAGTAGGCGAAGTCGAAGCCCCACTGCCCTTTCCAATCGCTCTTTTCGAGAAAGTCCTCTTCGGAAATCGTGCCCGCCGACCATTGGTCGAGCCAGCTTTGCTTCGGCCGCTGGTACATCTCCATCCCGACGACGACATGCCGTCCCGCGCCGACGAGAGCCGCGATCACCTCCGCCTCCATCTGCTGGTCCGGGGTCGTGCCGTGGTTCTCGCCGAGATAGACGAACCGCTTCCCTCGCGCCGCGTCGACGATGTCCTGCACGGTCGCGCGCCGCTGCCGGTTCAGGTCGAAAATCTGGCCGACGGGAACGGTGGCCTCGCCCTTCTGCCCGATCGGCAGGCGGTTCGGGTCGATCTCGGACTGGAGAATAAAAGCGAGGGCGGCGCAAGCGAATTGCATATCGGGATTCTACGCCAGCCGGCCCTCGTAGAATGAGTCTATGGCTTCCGAAGTGTGCTCCCATCTCGCCGACGTGACCGAATTGAAGCTGCCGAAGGCTCACGTTTGCGAAGAATGCGTCAAGACCGGCTCGAAGTGGGTCCACCTCCGCACCTGTCAGACCTGCGGCGTAACCCTATGCTGCGACTCCTCGCCGAACAAACACGCGAGCAAGCACGCCCACGAGTCCGGGCACCCGGTTATCGCGTCGGCCGAGCCGGGCGAACGTTGGCTTTATTGCTACGTCGACGACGAGATGGCGCGCTACTGAGAATCCAGCTTACAATCCTCTCATGACCAGCGGAGCCTACGCGCGCTTCAACGTCGTCCTCTCCTTCGTCGGGCTGTTTATCGCCTCGATGCTCAGCCTTTCGCACTTCATGGGGATCGAATTGCCGTGCGGGTTGGGCAACGGCTGCGATCTGGTCACCCAAGACCCGCGCTCCCAGCTTCTGGGCATTCCCTTCGCCTATTACGGCCTCTTCGGCTATGCGGTCATCGCGGCGGTCTGCCTCGTCCGCCTCTTCGCGCCGACCTTTCGCCGCCGCGAGCTCCACGCGGCGGGCTACGCGCTCAGCCTGATCGGGCTTTTCGTCAGCATCGGCCTCACCCTCTTTTCGATCCGGAGCATCCACGCGCTCTGCACGTGGTGCATCGGCTCGGCGGTGACGATGAGTCTCCTCTTCGTCTCCCATTCCCTGGCCTCGATACGGGACCCGAACGAGGCGATCGCCCGTTCCCCGCTCGACGGAGTCTGGGTCGTCGTACTCGCCTGCGCGGTGATGGCAGGGCTCATGAGCGGCGCGTCCGACCTGAAGACGGCGGAAGCCACGTCGATTCCGAAGAGGGAAACGCTCGTCGAGCTGAACGAGGAGGAGCTTTTGCCCGCCGACGCGCACGTGCGGGGGCCGCAGAGCGCCCACGCGACGGTCGTCATGTTCGGCGACCTCACCTGCCCGGTTTGCCGCGAGGCCTATCAGAACGTAACCGATCTCATGACCCGACGGCACGACTTCCGATTTGCCTTTAGGCAGCTTCCGCTGCCGTTCCATCCTCTCGCCCGGCCGGCGGCCCTGATAAGCGAGATGGCGGCGGAAAAGGGTCGGTTTTGGGACTTTGCGACCGCCTGCTATGCCAACTATCCGGATACGGTGGACGACCTGATCAAGCTCGCCCAGGGCGTCGGGCTGGACTCCGCGACGGTTCGGAAGCGTATGAAGGATCAGAACGATCCGGCGGCGCTGGCCCTCGATAGGGACGCCAAGGTGACGGAGAAGCTCGACCTCCATTCGACTCCTTCGGTCTATATCCTGATCGACGGCTACTACCCGGAACCGATCACTTATCGCGGCATCGAGGAGATGCTCGATCATAATACGGCGACGAAGAAGTGACATGGGAGAATGCAGAGTTATCCATAACGGGGAGGCCTTCGAAGGCAAGCAGGGCCTGAGCTACTTTTCGGGAATCGCGGCAGAGACCGCCGGCTCGACCGGCATCTGCATGCACCTCCTGGAGATGCCGCCCGGCACGCGGGCGAAGGCCCACTATCACGCCGATCACGAGACGGCGATCTTCATGCTGGAAGGCGAGGTCGAGATGCTTTACGGCGACGCCCTCCAGTTCAAATCGCGAGTCTGCGCCGGTGACTTCGTCTATATCCCGGCCGGGGTGCCGCATCTGCCGTACAATCCCTTTACGGCGACGGCCAAAGCGGTTCTCGCCCGGACCGATCCGAACGAGCAGGAGAGCGTCGTCCTCTGCCCGGAGCTCGACGAGCCCTATACCGATGCGTAGCCTGTTCCTTTGCCTCTGCCTCCTCATCGCCGGCTGCTCCGGCGGAGGCGGGATCGCGGGAACCTACCACGCGCAAGGAAGCCTTCGGCAGATGATTCTCAACGCGGATGGGACCTTTCGCATCATGTATGGCGAGCGGACCAGTCCGGCGGACGTGAGCGGGACGTACCGGCGCGTCGGCGATACCATCGTTTTTTCAGCAAAATCGGGGGAGGCAGAGGGGAAAGCCCTCAAGACGCCTCTTCCCGAAGCGAAGATTACGGAAGACGGCCTATCGCTCGGACAGGAGAGATTTCGCAAGACTTAGGCAAAACCTGAACTTATCCTGCCCGGCAACGTAAAATAAGAAAGGACATTCAAATGGCACTACGCGACGATATCACCTCAACCTCTCAGATCACGCTAAGCGAGCGGGCGGCAACCGAGCTGAAGTCTCTCATCGAAGAGAACAACAAGTCGGGCGCGGCTCTTCGCGTTTGGGTTGCGGGAGGCGGCTGCTCCGGCCTGCAGTACGGCATGGCGTTGGACGACGCCGATCCCGAGCAGGGCGACGTGGTGCTGAACGACCAGGGCGTCAAGATCTTCGTCGACGAAATGAGCCTGAAGTACATGACCGGCTCCGTCGTCGACTATGTCGACGATTCGCTCGGCGGCGGGTTCAAAATCGAGAACCCGAATGCGGTTCGCTCCTGCGGCTGCGGCTCCTCCTTCTCGACCGACGAGGAGGGCATGGAAGGCCTGAGCAACGGCGGCGGCTGCGGTAGCTGCGGCTGCCACTAGGATTTCTGGGAGCGCGGACTTCAGTCCGCATCCCGTTTCCCGAGCTTTAGCTCGGCTCCGACGTGGCCGCCTGAAGTCCGCGCTCCAAATTCTATGAGCCCGACGCGCTCGAAGACTGCGGGCTGAAGGCGGGGTTGCCGAAGACGCCGGTATCCGGCGACAGGCGGCGGGGTGTTGCGCCGAGCTCGTCGAGGACGTAGATCGGGCGGCTCGTCGGGGATTCTCGGCGGGCGAAGGCGAGCTTTTGGCCGTCGGGCGACCAGGCCGGCTCGAAAACCGCGCCCTGCGCGACCACGCCGCCCTTGCCCCGCTGGTCTCCGGCGAGGATAATCGCGACGACGGAGTCGGGTGTGAGGTTGCCGTTTCCAGCGTAGGCGCCGCGGATGAAGGCCAGTCGGTCGCCCGCGAGGTCGACGGCCGGAGCGCCGAAGCACTCCTTGTCGGTCGTACTCTTTGCCAGCCAGGCCGGCTGGTCCATGTTCGCCGGGTCGACCACGCCGACCGCGTGCCGGAACGGCACGGTCACCTTCCCATCCTTGACGAACTCGGGCGGCACGGAATTCGGATCGGGCCACTGGAAGTTTTGGACGGCGAAGTAGACCTTCCCGGAATGCTGGTCCACGTCGAAATCGATCCGGTCGCCCGCAATCACCGGCCGCGGCAATCCCTCTTGCGGCGTTGAGAAGTCGAGCTTCTGATAGATCAGGATCTCCCCGGTATCGCGGCGCATCACCGCGAAAACCGCTTTGCGGTCCGGCGTCCACTTGGCGATCCGGAAGCTGGTGCCGAGGCGTTCGTACTGCTCCTCGAACGGGCTGACGGACCCGCCCTCCTGATCCTCGGCGATTCGCCGCTTCGGATCGGGAGGCGGCAATTCCTGGTGAAGAGCCGGGCGCTTCGGCTCGTAGCGCATGACGATGCCGCCGGCGGTTACCAGGCCGACCGCGTCCCAGCCGAGGCTCGCGTCGCCGTTCAAGAAATACGGCGAGCTTTGGGGCCGCCCGAGGAGGCTGCGCATTTCGGGCGCCGCCGATCCATCCGGAAACCAGCGGAATATCGTGAACTTCTGTTTCTCCCGGTTGCTGCCGAAGAAGATGTAATTGCCGTCCGGCCGCCAGGCGAGATCGTTATCCACCGTGGTCGGCGAGATGCCGGGCTGCCGCACGATCGTTCCGTCCGGCTTGAAGGCGATCACATGCCTCCCATCGCCCACCGTCTCCGTCGCCGCGATCCAGCCGGCCGTATTCAGCGTGCGGTTTCCCTGAGGATCGCTCTCCTGGCCCTTGTACCACCGGAAGGCCATCACGAGGCCGGCGAGAACTAAGATTCCGATGGCGGAGCGAAGCAAGAGCTTCTGAGTGATCTTGGGATGTATGGTTTGCATGAGCTAAAGCAGACTGTCGCCGACGCGCAATCGTAATCCATTCGCGAAATCTTTGCCAGTCATTCGTTTTTTACCTTCCGGCTGCAATTCGAGCAGGTGAAGGCTCCCTTCCCCAAAGCCGACTTGGCAGGATTCCGCAGTAGACATTACAACGCCGGGAGCCCCTTCTTCCGTGCCCAAACGCGCCCGGCTCAGCTTGACGAGGCCGAACCGGGTTCGAATGAAAGCGCCCGGCGACGGCGTAAAGGCGCGAAAGCGGTTGTACTCTTCCCCCGCCGGGCGCTCGAAGCTCAGCTCGGCCTCCGCCTTCTCGACCTTGGGAGCGACAGTCGCTTCGTCGTGGTTCTGAGACGTCCGGGGATAGTCGCCGGCCACGACGCGCGGCATCCATGCCCGCGCCATGCCGGCGGCGATTTCGGCGAGACGGTCCTGCACTTCGCCATACGTCTCGTCCGGGCCGATCGGCGTACGCTCGATCGCGATCATGTTGCCGGTATCCATCCCCTTGTCCATCTGCATCAAAGTTACGCCGGTCTCCGCGTCGCCGGCGAGGATGCAGCGCTGGATCGGCGCGGCCCCTCGATACTTTGGCAGGATCGATCCATGCAGGTTGATGCCGCCCTTCTTGGCGCTTTCCAGCACGGCCGTCGAGAGGATTTGACCGTAAGCGGCGACGAGGAGGACGTCCGCGTCGAGCGAGCGGAGCCGCTCGACGAATTCGGGGACCCGGCTCTTCTCCGGCGTCTCGACGGGCAAGCCGAGATCGAGGGCCGCCTGCTTCACCGGCGAAGCCTGAAGCTGCATGCCGCGCCGCCCGGGCCGGTCGGGCTGGGAGACGACGAGGACGACGTGCGGCGCGACCGCCCTGAGAGCCGGCACGGCGAAGGAAGCGGTGCCGAAATAGACGATCCTCATTCGTTGGTGTCGTGATCGACCGAGTTGGGGTGCGCCCAGTGAAGGGTGGAGATATCGACTTTATCGACGAAGAGAACGCCGTCCAAAT
This sequence comes from Fimbriimonadaceae bacterium, assembly GCA_035545155.1. GTDB lineage: Bacteria > Armatimonadota > Fimbriimonadia > Fimbriimonadales > Fimbriimonadaceae > JAEVZK01. The sequence continues at coordinate 122,058 of DASZYX010000009.1, forward strand.
GGTCGATCTCGTGCTGGACGACCTTGGCGGGCATCCCCTCCATCTCGATCGTAATCTCGCGCCCTCGCCGGTCGAGCGCCTCGACCTCGACGAACTCGGGCCGCTTCACGTCGCCGTAGAGGCCGGGAATCGAGAGGCATCCCTCCTGGCCGATATACTCTCCTTCCGCCTTGACGACCCTCGGGTTGATAAGCGGCATCGGCCGCATGCCGTCCGGCGCGATCACGATGATCCGCTGAAGAATCCCAACCTGAGGCGCGGCGAGCCCGACGCCGTTCGCCTTCTTCATGATGCGGATCATGTCGTCGATCAGCAGAAGCTGCTTCTTGCCCAGCCTCGTCACCTCGCCCGCGACCTGGCGCAAGACGGGGTCCGGGATCTTCACGACCGGCCGCTCTTCGTTTCGAGCGTAAAGGTATTTGAATTCGTCAGGGACGACGATTTCCATCGAAGTGAATTATGGCAGTCCATTGGCGATGTGGTCAGCGGTTTGTGGCTTGCGGCCCCTCATCCCGACTTGCATGAACTTGCATCGCCATCGAAAACAGGAGCGGAGGCGCGCCTATCGCGCAGCGACCTTCAGAGTGCTGAAGCGAAGCTTCAGCCTTAGTGCGTCATGATCGAAGCTGGAAAGGGCGGAAGCTCCGCTTCAGCACTCCGATGGTCGCTTTGCGACAAGTGTGGACAAGTAGTCGCGACGGCACTAAATAGATCGCCAATCATCAATCGTAAATCGTAAATCGCCATCCCGGGTACACCTCATCCGTGCCCCATCCCGATTTCCTACCCACCGGCAAGCCGACCGTCGGCGAGCGACGCCGCTATGGCTCTCTTCCCGACGACCAGAAGTTCGGCGTCGGCGTGATCGGCCTCCACGAAGGCCACACGATGCTCGTGGCGTTGCGCGCCAGCGGCATGTGTCGGGCCGTCGCCGGGTGCGACGTGAGCGAGGAGAAGCGGGCCTATGCAAAGGAGGCGGCGCCTCATATCTCCGTCCATGAGGATTACGAGGCGATGCTCGCCGATCCGGAGATCGACATCGTCGCCATCTACACGCCGGACAAATTCCACGCCGAGCACATTGAACGCGCCTTCCGCGCCGGCAAGCACGTGATCTGCACGAAGCCGCTCATCAACGACCCCGGCGAGGCGGAGAAGCTGCGGCAAGCCGCCAAAGAGACCGGCCGGCGCCTCCAGGTGGGCCAGAGCACCCGCTTCTACGAGCCCTTTCAGCGTCAACGGGAGGAGTTCGAAAAAGGAAGCCTCGGCGAGATCGAGGTCGTGGACGCCCACTACAACCACCGGATGGACTGGTATTACGAGAAGTCGCCCTGGACGGTGAGCGAAACCCACTGGGCCTACCTCGGCCTCAGCCATCCCGTCGATCTCGTCCGCTGGTATCTCGGCCCGATCCGCGAGGTTCACGCCGTCGGCACCGTCACCTCGCTCGGCGCGGGTTACGGTATGAAGACGCCGGACGCGATTTGCGTCAACCTCGTGGCCGAATCCGGACGCGTCGGACGAGTCCTGGGCAACTACGGTTTCCACGAGCTCCCGAAGGCGCGGGCTCTGATCGAGTGCTTCCTGATGGGCTCGGAGGGCTCATCTCTCGCCCGCTATCCCGACCTGCGGTTCACCCATCACGACGCGCGGGGCGTCGAGATCGAGGAGGACTTCCACCATGCGATGTCCGGCTACTATTTCCGGCACGAGCTGAAGGGCATGCACTACGGCGAGTTCTGCAACTACGTCGATTATTTCGCCTCGAAGCTGATCTCCGGCGAGCCGAACTTGCCCGACCTCGAAGAAGGACTGACGAGCATCGACGTGATGGGCGCGGTCGTCCGGTCGCTCGAAACCGGACAGCCGCAGCGCGTTTAGTCTTTGATAGTGGAAGGGCTCGCCGGTAGCGGCCAATCGTTGTACCAACCCATGCGCCAGATCAGGTCGTATAGTTGGCCGTAAGTCGTATGGATGATGACCGGCAGATACGGCTTGGCATCCATGAAGATCATCTCGACCGTCGAAGCCGGACGCTTGCCACTCTTCTCCCGAGTCGCGAAGATCCGATACTCGTCAGGGTTTCCACGGGTCCAGACCGTGACCTTGTATCCGCCCACCCCACGCTTGAGCGCGGCCACATAGCGCGTAAGCGTCGCGTTGCCCGAGAAGAAGGGCGAGTAGAGGTACTTCGTGAAGTCGATCGGCCACTTCTCGACGAGTTCCTCGTCGGACTTTACGTCGAATAAATGCTGCTTTATGCTAAAAATCTTGTTCTTTTCGCCGACGAACGGGCCGAGGCGCATCATCTTGCCGGCCCCGTCCGACCAGATGAACTCCTGCGAAGGAATTTTGCCGTAGACCAGGTAGCTGATCTGGAACTTCTTGGGACTCCAGAAGTAGACGTTGAGGGGCTGGTTGGAAAGGTAACCGTAACCGAGCGGATCGGCGGCGGAAGGGGTCTTTCCGTTCAGCTTCGCCTTGCCGAAAACGCCTTTCCCCGGATGCACGCCGACGAAATTCTTATACATATCCTGGGCTCGCTTTGCGATGACCACCGGATCGGCCGCGACCTGCACCCAGTCCGCCGACTTCTGTTGGGGCGCCGCTACGCAGGCCAAGCCCATAAGGCCGGCGAGGAGAAGAGCTTTTTGCTTCACAAGATAGGATTGTACAGGATCGAGGTTCGTGGATCACTCGGGAGCCGCGTCATACTGAGCGAAAGAACGAGCCTCCGGCGCAGTTCTGAAATCGAAGGATCTCCGCTTAAACGATGCGCTCGACGCGGGGGTCCTTCGACTGCGCGGCTCGGAGGGATGACGTCACGCCGTCACGTCCTCCTCCTCCGGCTTCCACAGGCTGAGATCGAGGTGCTGGAACGGGGCGTCTTTCTCCTGGCAGTCGCGAAGGAAGCGCTGCTCCTCCTCCGACGTCTGGCCGCCCCCATGGACCCGGTCGGCGAGGTCGGCGAGGAGGTTGAAGCGGTCGATGTGGTCTTGGAAGCGGACTTCGGCGTAGTCGCGCGCGGAAAAGGTCGAGATGAGGAATTGCCAGTCGGAGGCCTCGGCCAGTAGCAGCTCCCGCGCGGCCTGGGTGACGATCTCGGTGGCGGGGCCGCCGTCGTAGTCGCGGGCCATCTGGCGCAGCTTCCGCTCGGCGGGATACAGCTTCTCCCAGGTCCAGAGGTTGCCGTCGTTGATCCAAACGTAGTGGTAGCCGCCCTCGCCCCAGGAGCCCTCCGGCATGGTGATCATGTGCCGGGCCGGCTCTTCATCGATCAGCTCTCCGCCGCTGACCGTTTCGATCTGGCCGTCGGCGTGTAGCGCCTTCGCCAGTTCGTAGAGGAATTCCGGGCCTTCCCACCACCAATGGCCGAAGAGCTCGGTGTCATACATCGCGACGAGGGTGCCGGTGCGGTCGGCGAGCCCGCGGTAATGGGCAAGAGTCCCCTTTAAAACCTGCACCAAATCCTGCGCGTGCTGGCCGATCCGCTCGAAGGCGCCATACGGATCGTATGGCTGCTTTTGCCCGAGATCGCTCTTTTGCTGGCTGATCCGCCAGTAACGCAGGCGGCCGGGATAGAGCTGCTTGTGAAACTCCAGATAGAACTCGTCGCCGGGGTAGCCGGTGTCGCCCGACCAGACCTTGACCGTCGTCTCCGGGTCGCGCGCCATGACGGTCACGCCGTTGGGCAGGATGTAATGCTCATATTCGCTGCGGAACTCCTCGGGCGGGGTGAAGTACTTGCTGCTCCGCGCGAACATCTCGGCGAGCTGAGGGAACTTGGCGGCGTAGGTGCCGAGCGGCTGTCCACCCCGGATCATGTGGGAATCGACGAAGAAATACTCGATCCCGTTTTCCTTCAAGATTTCCTCGACGCCCTTGCGGGGCCACGGGACCTCGGCCTGGCCGACGGGGGCTTTCCAGTTGTAGCGCGGGCGATACGCGCATTCGGGAAGCCAAATCCCGCGCGGTTTGCGGCCGAAGTGCCGCTCGTGGGTTTCGACGGCGAGCTTCACTTGCGCCTCGATCGATTCGTCGGTGCCGAGCAGCGGAAAATAGCCGTGAGTCGCGCCACAGGTAATCAGCTCGATCAGGCCCTGATCCTGGAAGAACTTGAATCCGTCGAGGATGTTCCGTCCCCACTGATGCTTGAACTGGACGAGCGCCCGCGTGTAGTAGCGTTGCCACATCCCCGCGAGACCCTGCATCCAAAGCGGGCCCTCCAGCTCGAAGCGCTTCTGATCCTCGATGGAATAGTCGATCTTGCTCTGGCAATAGTCTTCGAAGCCGGCCGCGAAGCTGGGATCGGCAAGCTGCTCGGCGAGGATCGGGGTGACATTGATCGTCCAGCGCGGCTTGATGTGCTCGCGGTGCAGCCGATCCAAGGCATGGAGGATGGGCAGGTAGCACTCCGCCGCCGACTCGTGCAGCCAGTCGGTGCCATGCGGCGACTTGCCGTGGCTCAAGACGTACGGCATGTGGGAGTGGAGGCAGAGGAGAAAGCGCCCGACGGGCATGCCCTATTCTAGACGGGAACCGGAATCGATTGCTGACGAGAGGGCGCGCTTGCCGTCGCTTGGGCCTCCATGACCCGAGAAGAACCTATACCTTCAGCCCACAAGCTCTCGCGAATCCGTGAATTTGCCGCGGATCGCGGTTGCGGCGGCCGTGGCGGGCGACACGAGGTGGGTGCGAGAACCTGGGCCTTGCCGCCCTTCGTAGGGGCGGTTGGAGGTCGAGGCGCTGCGTTCGGTCGGGTGGAGGATGTCGCCGTTCATGCCGAGGCACATCGAGCAGCCCGCGTAGTGCCACTCGAATCCGGCCTCCTTGAAGACCCGGTCGAGGCCTTCCGTCTCGGCCAGCCGCTTCACGGCTTCGCTGCCGGGAACGACGAGGGCGCGGACGCCGCTCGCCACCCGATGCCCGTGCACGACCCGCGCCGCTTCTCGCAGGTCCTCGATCCGCGAGTTGGTGCAAGAGCCGATGAAGACGGTGTTGACGGCCGTCTCGGCGAGGCGCTCGCCGGCCCGCAGGCCCATATACTTCAGTGCCCGCGCCTCGCCCGCGTCGCGGGGCTCGGGGATCGGCTGGTCGATATCGACCGTCATCGCCGGCGTCGTGCCCCACGTGACTTGGGGCTTGAGCGAGCCGACGTCGATCCGCTCGTGCCGGGTGAAGGCGGCGGGATCGTCGGTCTTCAGGGTCGTCCAATAGGCGGCCTGACGATCCAGTTCCTCGCCCTTTGGCGCGTATGGCCGATCCTCTGCGCGGATGTAATCGAGCGTGACCTCGTCGGGGGCGATCATGCCGGCCCGCGCGCCCATCTCGATCGACATATTGCAGATCGTCATTCGCCCGCTCATCGGCAGCGCGCGAATCGCCTCGCCGAAGTATTCGACGACGTAGCCGGTTCCTCCTCCCGCCCCGATCCGCCGGATGATGGCGAGGATGACGTCCTTGGCGGTGACGCCCTCCGGCATCTTCCCGGCGATCTCGATGCCGAGCGTCTTCGGCTTAGCGTTCGCGCGGAGCGTTTGGGTCGCGAGGACGTGCTCAACCTCGCTGGTGCCGATGCCAAAGGCGAGGGCCCCGAACGCGCCGTGGGTCGAGGTGTGGCTGTCGCCGCAGACGATGGTCAGGCCGGGAAGCGTGATCCCAAGTTGGGGACCGATGACGTGGACGATGCCTTGCCTCTCGTCGCGGTAGCCGAAGAGCGGCACGCCGAACTCGCGCGCGTTGACGGCGAGAGCGCCGAGCTGCTTCCCGCTCTGCGTCTCGGGAGCGATGGGACGCCCGTCGGTCGGCACGTTGTGGTCGGCGGTGGCGAAGGTCAGGTCGGGCCGCCGAACCTGCCGGCCATGCTCGCGGAGGCCGTCGAAGGCCTGGGGCGACGTGACCTCGTGGACGAGGTGCCGGTCGATGTATAGCAGCGCGCCGCCGCCGGGAAGGTCTGCGACGACATGGGAGTCCCAAACCTTGTCGAAGAGGGTGGAAGGCATGACGACCTATTTTACGCGCGCGAATGGGCTGGCTAAGATGCGGCTCGTCGTGACTTGGGTCTCCAGGCCGGAGAAAGTCTGCTTGAGATTACCGCCAGGTTCCGCAACCCCGAAGGGTTTTCGTAGCAAAGCCCAGGGTGCGAAGCGACCCTGGCTGGCGCGATTGCCGATTCCCCAACCCTGAAAGGGTTGCGTTCTTCATTCCGACCGGCGTCGTCCGGATACGCAACTCCCTTCGGGGTTGGAAACGGGACGGAACGCCGTACCCAGGGTCGCTTCGCACCCTGGGCTGCGCTACGTAATCCCTTTGGGATAGATGCGGAGCATCTGTAGTCGCAACCTTCACGGTTGCGGGCCGGAAGGGCCCTTTCACCCTTCGGGCGCGCAGGGGTAACAAGAACCCCCCGACGCAACGACGCAGCCCATCAGCCCCTCAGAAACAACCCGCGTGCGTGCATCGCCTAACCCATTGGACGCTCGTCCGGGTGAATCACCGATGACCACAACGACCACCGCCAAGCAAGCCACGTTCCGTTGCAGCCTCGCCGGCGAGGCGAAGCCCCTACCCCACTTCTGGGAGCATACGGTGGGCAGCGGTCACGCGCCGCTTGCCCTTCGAGCGGACTGGCAGGCCCAGCTCAAACGCTGCCACGAGGAGCTTGGATTCCGCCACACGCGTTTCCACGGACTGCTATGCGACGAGATGGGAACTTTGATGTGCGAGAAGGACAAGCTGCTCTACTCGTTCTTCAACTCCGATCAGATTTGGGATTTCCATTTGTCGATCGGGATGAAGCCGTTCGTCGAGCTGAGCTTCATGCCCTCCACCCTTTCCTCGGGCGGCGACACCGTTTTCCACTACGACGCCAACGTGACGCCGCCGGAGGACTACGGCGCGTGGGCCACCCTCATCCGCAAGCTCGTCGGACACTGGGTCGAGCGGTACGGAATCGAGGAGGTCGCCACCTGGTTCTTCGAGGTCTGGAATGAGCCCAATCTCAAGGCCTTCTGGACGGGGACCCAGGCCGACTATTTCCATCTCTACCGGGTCACGGCGGAGGCGATCAAGGAAGTGGACAGCCGGCTCCGGGTCGGCGGGCCCGCCACGGCGAGCAACGCGTGGATTCCCGAATTCCTCGATTTCTGCGAAGAGAACGCGGTTCCCGTCGATTTCGTCAGCACCCACCACTACCCTACCGACGCGCTCGGAACCGTCGGCGAGGACACGGAAAGCCAGCTCGCCCAGAGCGAGCGGAGCATCCTCCGGAAGTGGGCGCAGGAGAGCCACCGCAAGGCGCGAGGCAAGCCTCTCTACTACACCGAGTGGAATTCCTCCTCCAATCCGCGCGATCCTCTTCACGACGAGCCCTATACCGCGGCCGTCGTCGTGAAGACGATGATGGAAGCGCGGGGCCTCGTCCAAGGCTACAGCTTCTGGACGTTCACCGACATCTTCGAAGAAAACTACATGCCCGCAAACGCGTTCCAGGGCGGTTTCGGGCTTCTGACCCTTCAAGGCGTCGCCAAACCTTCCTACCGCGCCTTCGAGCTATTGCATCGCCTCGGCGACGAAGAGCTGCCCGTCGAGGGAAGCCACGAAACCGTCGATGTCTGGATGGCTCGCGACGGACATGCGGTGACGGCATTGATCACGAACCATGCCTTGCCCCGCCATCCGATCGAGGCCGAATCGGTCGAGATCGTGCTGTCGGGGATCACGGGGCTACGGCACGTTTACGTCGAGCGGATCGACGAAGAGCATGCGAACGCCAAGCGGCTCTGGATCGAGATGGGCCGGCCGCCGATGCCGACTCCTCGCGAAGTGGAGCAGTTGGGCGTCGCCTCGGAGATCATCCGCGAGCCGACGGCCTGGACGCTCACGGACGGCGTGTTGCGCGTCGAGCTGGACGTTCCCGCGCACGCCGTCGTCGCGGTAACCGTCGAGCTGGAGGCGTAATCCGGGCGTGAACGAAACCCGAGAGCTGGATCGCCTGCAGCGGGAAACGTTCGGGTACTTCCTGCACGAAGCCAATCCCGCCAACGGCCTCGTCGTCGACAAGACGGCTCCGGGAACGCCGTCGAGCATCGCCGCCGTCGGCTTGGCCCTGGCCTCTTATCCGGTAGGCGTGGAGCGCGGATTCGTCGGCAGGGTGGATGCCGTCGCCCGCACCCTCGCCACCTTGCGCTTCTTCCACCGAAGCCTTCAGAGCGAAGACGCAAACGCGACCGGCTACAAGGGGTTCTACTATCACTTCCTCGACATGGAGACGGGCCGACGCGCCTGGAACTCCGAGCTGTCCACGATCGATACCGCGATCCTGCTCGCGGGAGCCCTCACGGCCGCCGCTTACTTTGCGGCGAACGGCCCCGGCGAGCAGGAGATCCGCGACCTCGCCGCCGAGCTCTATGAGCGGGCGGATTGGCAATGGGCGCAGAACGGCGGCCTGGCGGTCTCTCTCGGCTGGAAGCCCGAGTGCGGTTTTCTGCCCTATCGCTGGGACGGGTACGACGAGGCTCTGATTCTGTATCTCCTCGGCCTCGGATCGCCAACCCACCCTCTGCCCCCGGAGAGCTTCCGAGAATGGACCTCCAGCTATCGATGGAGAAAAATCTACGACTGGGAAGTTCTCCATTCGGGACCGCTCTTCACCCACCAAATCTCTCATTTGTGGGTCGACTTTCGGGGCATCCAAGACGAGACGATGCGGGCCAAGGGCTCGGATTACTTCGAGAACAGCCGCCGGGCGACTTACGTGCAGCGGCGATACGCGATCGACAATCCTCTCGAATTCAAGGCGTATGGCAGGAATTGCTGGGGCATCACCGCGAGCGACGGCCCCGGTCCGGACGTCATCGAGATCGACGGCCGCAGGCGCGAGTTCTTCGGTTATCTGGCCCGCGGCGTACCGGACGGACCGGACGACGGCACGATCGCGCCCTGGGCCGTGGTGGCCTCGTTGCCCTTCGCTCCCGAAATCGTATTGCCCGCCATCGAGCATTTCCTCTTCGACGCGAAGCTCAAGACGAGTAATGGCTACGGCTTCACAGCAACCTTCAACCCGACCCACCCGGATACATCGCACAATCCCAACGGCTGGGTATCGCCATGGCATTTCGGAGTCAACCAGGGACCGATCGTTCTCATGATCGAGAACTACCGGTCCGGGCTCTTGTGGGAGCTGATGCGCGCCAACCCGCATCTGGCCGGAGGACTGCGTAGAGCCGGTTTCCAGGGCGGCTGGCTGGCCCCCGCGTAACCGGCGATGCATCCCCTTCTGAGAATCTAATTAAATTCATCGAACGGTCCGTCGTCTGATCTCCGGACTCGAAACTAGGACTACGCCGCTCGACGCCGCCTGGCAAACAATGTTCGTAGAAGCGGTCGTGGAGGCGGACCTTGAGAAGAAGCGCACAAATCGTTGCCATTCTTGGCGTGCTGGCCGTTGGCGCCTTCTTCCTTTATCGGTGGAAGTCGTCTGAGGCCGCCGGCAAAACGCAGTACCGCGTGGCGACGGTCACGCGTGGCATGCTGCGAAAGACCGTGTCCGCGACCGGCACCCTTCAGCCTTGGACCACCGTCGACATCAAGTCGAAGGCGGGCGGGCGCATCGACCTGCTGGCCGTGGACGTCGGCGACCAGGTGAAGGCCGGGCAAATCATCGCCAAGATCGACCCGACCGATTCTCAGCTCACGTACAGTCAATCGAAAGCCGACACCGACGCCGCCCGCGCCAAGGAGTCCCAGAGCGGCGCGACGTTCGATTTGCAGGTGAAACAGTCGCGATCCTCGATCGCCGAGGCAAGAGCCCAGCTCAAGTCAGGGATCGCGAATCGCGACGCCGCCGCGGCCCGCCTCCAAACCGCGCGCGACCAAGACTCCGCCCAGCCTCGCCAGACGGCTCTCGCCATCGCCGAATCGAAAGCGAACTACGACGCCGCCGTACAGCAGCGCGAGCAGCTCACCGCGACCCAGGCTCAGGATCGGGCCACCGCGAAGGCCGCCTACGATCAGGCCGTCGCGAACGACCAAAGCGCGCAAGCCGCGTTCGAACGCCAGAAGGCGCTCTATGCCCAGGGCTTCGCCTCCAAGCAGGCGGTCGAGCAGGCGCAGGCCGCAGCAGGCGTGACGGCGGCGTCCGTCGCCTCCGCCAAGACCAAGCTCGACACGATCGCCGCCGAGCAAAAAGCCGTCCTCGACAACACCGACGCCAAAGTGCGGCAAGCTCTGGCGGAATTAAACACGGCCAAGGCGCAGGTGGACGTCCAGACCCGCCGGAACGCGCTCGCCGAGGCGGAAGCGGCTTACAAGCAGGCCGCCGCCCAAGTCGGGCAGCTCGAAGCCGCCCTGCAAGCCGCCATCGCCGACCAGGCCAACGACCGGATCAAGGCCCTGGACATTGCGAGCGCTCACGCCAGCACGGCCCGAGCCACCGCGGCTCTCGTGAATGCGAAGACGACCCTCGACCAAACGGTGGTGCGCGCACCGTCGGAAGGCGTCGTGCTGACGAAGTACGTCGAGCAGGGCACGATCATCACCTCCGGCCTCTCCCTCAACTCGACCGGCACCTCCATCGTCCAGCTTGGCGACATTTCGAGAATGTACGTCAGCGTGCTCGTCGACGAGACGGACATCGCGAGCGTGACGGTGGGTCAGAAGGTGAATATTTCGATGGACGCCTATCCCCAGATCGCCTTCAAGGGGAAAGTCTCCCGCGTCAATCCCGAGGCCCAAGTCTCGCAGAACGTCACCAGCGTTGCCGTCCGAGTGGAAATCGACAACTCCGAGCCGGGCTTCAAGAATCTCAAGCCGAACATGAACGCCACCTGCGAGTTCGTGGTCGAGGAGAAAGAAGGAGCCCTTTCGGTGCCGAGCGACGCCATCCAGTCCGACGCTGCCGGCTCATACGTCCAGGTCGTCGTCTCCCCGCCTGCGATCGCCCCGGCCGGAGGCCAGAGCAAGCGAGCGCGCGGAAGCGCCGGCGAGCAGACGTTGACCGACGTGAAGTCGGAACGGCGCGCCGTCGTGGCCGGGTTCGAGGGAGACGACCGAACCGAGATCGTCTCCGGCTTGCAGGAAGGCGAGCGCATCGTCGTCCAGACCATCGCGGCGACGACGACGAACTCCAATTCGCAGGCCCGCGGAGCGATCGGAGGCGGAATGGGTGGTCCGCCCAGAGGCCGCTGACATGGCTCCCGAGCGTCGCGCCGCTTGGAAAGCGCCGCCTCCTTCGCGCTTCGTCCTCACGTCGATTTGGGTCAGCATCTACATGGCGGGACGCGGCCTCAACGCGAACAAGCTGCGCTCACTGCTGACAATGCTCGGCGTCATCATCGGGGTCGGCGCCGTGATCATCGCCATCGGCATCGGAGCCGGCTCGCGCGAGGCGGTCGCCCAAAGCATCCAGAGGCTCGGCACCAACGTGCTCACCGTGCGGCCAGGCCAGCAGCGAACCGGCAACATCAACCTGGGCATGGGATCGCAGAATACGCTGAAGCTGGAGGACGCTGACGCGGTCCTCAAGCAATGCCCCGCCGTCCAGCGCGTCTGCCCCCAGGTCAACGGCAACGCCCAGGTCAAGGCAGGCAACCAGAACTTCAACACGTCGGTCAACGGCGTCAACCAGGATTACGGCCCGATCAACAACCACCTGATCGCGGTCGGCCGCTTCTTCAGTGCGGCGGAAACCGCCGCTTACAAGCGCGTGGCCGTGCTCGGATCGAGCGCGGCGACGACCCTGTTCGGGACTCAATCTCCGCTGAACCAGCGGATTCGGGTCGCCGGACAGAGCTTTAACGTGGTCGGCGTGCTTCAGGAGAAGGGCGGCCAAGGCTTCCGCAATCCGGACGACGGCGTCTACATTCCCGTCACTACGGCGATGCGCAGGCTGTTCGGCCTGCAGAACGTCCAGAACATCACCTGCCAGGCAACCTCGCCGGACATGATGACGGAGGCGGAAGCGGAGATCGACAAGGTCCTCCGCAAGCGGCACGGCATCCCGGCGACGGGGACGGCCGATTTCATGATCTTCAATCAGGCCGACCTGATGGCCGCGCAAAACGCGCAACAGGACACGTTCTCGTCCCTGATCACCTGGCTCGCCGTCGTCTCTTTGGGCGTTGGCGGCATCGGCATCATGAACATCATGTTCGTCTCGGTCACCGAGCGCACGCGCGAAATCGGAGTCCGCAAGGCGATCGGGGCGAGGCGGAACGACATCCTCCGCCAATTCCTCTTCGAAGCCCTCTTCATCTCGGCCGCCGGGGGAATCCTCGGCGTGATTCTCGGCATGGTCGGATCGAGTCTGGTCGGAAAGGCGAACGGCTGGCTGGTGAGCGTCCAACCTTCCACGGTGATCATCGCGTTCAGCTTCTCCGTGTTCGTCGGCGTCTTCTTCGGCTTCTATCCGGCGTATCGGGCGGCGAACCTGCGCCCCATCGAGGCTCTTCGCTATGAGTAGCCCGCACCCGCTCATCGTCGTCAAAGAGCTCGGCAAAACCTACCTGAGCGGGGCCATCGAGGTCCCCGCCCTCAGCGAAGTCGATCTGACCGTCGATCAGGGCGAGTTCGTCGCGATCATGGGGCCCTCCGGATCGGGCAAGTCGACGTTCATGAACCTGCTCGGATGCCTCGACACGCCTACGAGCGGCTCCTATTTTCTGGACGGCGAGGAGGTTTCGAGCCTCTCCGAGGACGATCTGGCGGCGGTTCGGAGCGCGATGATCGGCTACGTCTTCCAGACGTTCAACCTTCTTCCTCGCACATCCGCGCTTTTCAACGTCGAACTTCCCCTCTATTACAACTGGCGAAGCCTCGGCAAGGAACGGCGGGAGATGGCGGAGAAGCGTCTCCGCGAGGTCGGGCTCGCCGACCGGATGAGCCATACGCCGAGCGCCCTGTCCGGCGGCCAACAGCAGCGCGTCGCCATCGCCCGCGCGCTGGTGAACGATCCCGTCCTCATCCTGGCCGACGAGCCGACGGGCGCCCTCGACACCCGCACCGGCGAGGAGATCATGGCGATCCTGCAAAAGCTCAATCGCGAGGGCAAGACGATCATCATGGTCACCCATGAAGCCGACATCGCGCGCCATGCCAAGCGCATCGTGCGATTTCGCGACGGCCGCCTGATCGCGGACGAGCCGGTCGAGGATCCGATTATCGCGGAGGAGGGCGCTCAGGCTCGAAACGCGTCCCGGTAGTGACGGACGCCCTCGCGGTCGATGGCGACGACGTCGTACCGGACCGGGCGGTCGAGCTGATCGGTTTCGACGCAATAGGCTTGGACCGCGGCGAGGAACCGTTGAATCTTCTGATCGGTGATCGCCTCTTCGGGTAGGAGGCGGCGTCCGCTCCGCGCCTTCACCTCGATGAAAACGAGCACGTCGCCGTCGAGCGCGACGAGATCGAGCTCGCCGCCGCGCGTGGACCAGCGGCGGGTCACGATCGTGTAGCCTCGGTCCACGAGGTAATCCGCGGCGCGGTCCTCGGCTTCCGCGCCTATTCGTCGAAGGTTAAGCATGCTTGGAGGTCGATCTTGCACGGGCCGAACGAGCGGCGATGAATCGGGCAAGGCCCGAACTTTTCGAGGGCCTTGAAGTGCTCGGGAGTCGAGTAGCCGAAATGCCGCTCGAAGCCGTATTCGGGGAATTGCGCGGCGTAGGCGGTCATGATCCGGTCCCGCTCCGTCTTGGCGAGGATCGAGGCCGCCGCGATGCAGGCGATCTTCGCGTCGCCGTCGATTACCGCGGTTCCGCTGAGGCCGGGGGGCATGATGTGCCCGTCCACGTAGATCGCGGCGGGACGGCCGAGCCGCTCGTAAGCGCGCTTCATGGCCGCCATGCTCGCCCACAGGATGTTGATGCGGTCGATCTCCTCGACGTCGGCGACTTCGACCGCGTAGATCGCCTTCGCCTTGATCTTGATTTCCAGCTCTTGCCGCCGACGCGGGTCGAGCTTCTTCGAGTCGTCGATCCCCGCGTAGCGGAAACCCCTGGGGAGAATCACAGCCGCGGCGACGACCGGACCCGCCAACGGCCCGCGCCCAGCCTCATCGAGGCCGGCGGCGTCCGGGTAATGCTTAAGTCGAATCGGCTTGGTCGGCTTCATCCAAAAGCTCAGCGAGCGAAATCGGCCGCAGCGTGATGCCGAAGGCGCGCTCGAAGGCGCGGGCGACGACGGGCCTGGCCTCTTCTATCGTAATCCTTCGGCCCGCTTCATTGCTCAGGGATGTCACTCCAAAATCGTGAATTCCGCAAGGAATGATCGAATCGAAGGGAGCGAGGTCGTTATCGCAATTGAGCGCGATCCCATGGATGGAAACCCATCGCGAAACCTTAATCCCGATCGCCGCAACCTTGCGGCCGTTCACCCAGACTCCCGTATAGGGCGGGAACCGCTCGGCCTCCAGGCCAAACTCCGCGCAGACCCGAATGATCGTCTCTTCGAGGTCGCGCAGCCACTTATGCAGGTCCTTCCCGCGGCCGTAGAGGGAGAAGATCGGGTAGATCACGAGCTGGTTCGGGCCGTGGTAGGTCACGTCGCCGCCGCGATCGGTGTCGACCACGTCGACGCCCGCTGCCGCGTAGTCCTCGACGGGCAGAAGAAGGTTGTCCTCGTGGAAGTTCGCGCCGAGGGTCAGCACCGGGTCGTGCTCGACGAACAGCAAAGTGTCCTCCCCTCCCTCTTTGACCCGTGCCGCCACCCGAAGTTGAACCTGGTAGGCGTCCCGATAGGAGACCCGCCCCATCCAACAGACTCTCGCCTCACGCTCCGACATTAGGTTCAAACCTCAAACCACAAACCACAAACCACATCTCTAGAATTGGTCGGTCATGAAGAACTGCGGCGTGCCGGGGACGTCGTAAGCCATCAGACTCAGCTCCGGCGTCATCGTCTTCAACTCCGTCCCGAGACGGCGCGCCATGGATTCGAGGCCAAGCCATTCCGCCTCGGCCGGGAGAACCCAATCGGCGGGCGGGGCGTTCGTCACGATCTCCCGGATAATGCCGGCCTCGAAGCAAAGGTAGCCGTCGCCGAAGGGCGTGCAGACCCGTAGGTTCCACTTCCAGTATTTCCATCGCAGGGCGTTGCGGCGGAGCCGGTTGGGATCGGCTGCGGCCCAGCCGTCGTACATCTGCCGGATCTGCTCGAAGTCGAGGCTGAACGGGATTTCCTCCTCCGGAGCGCTCTCGATCTCGCCCCGAACGACGCGATCCACGATCCGGAAGCCGAGGCGTTCGTAGAGCCGCGTATCCTTTGCGAAGAGAAGCACCGCGCCCTCGCCCGCGCGCCGGCTTTCCGCGATCACTTCCATCAGCAGCTTGCCCGCGAGGCCGCGTCCCTGCCGCTCCTTCTCGGTCGCGACTCCGGCGATGCCGATCGCATGCCCCCAGCCGAATTCGAGGGGAACCGTCGTCAGGATCGAGACCGGCTTGCCGTTTTCGAACAGAGCCCACTTTCGCTCGAGATCGAAAAGCGGCTCCGTGAAGAAGATGGAATGAGCCCGGCCATAGTCCAGGTCGAAGACCTGGCACAAGAGCCCGAGAAAAGGCTCCGCCTCATGCTCCTGGATCGGACGAATCTCGGTCATCAGGACTTCCGTCGCCTTGGTTTCCTCTTGGGCGGCTCGACCGGCGTCGGAGGCGGCTTCGTGGCGGCCGGAGGCGCGACGGCCTCCACGACGACCTTGACCGTGATCGGCTGGGGAGAGGCTAGAACGACATCCTGCGGCAGCTCCGGCGTGAGCAGAAACGACTCCGTCGCCTTGAGGCCGCCCAGATCGATCTCCTTGGTCGGCAAGATCGAGAACGCGGCGAGGGCTTCCGGCCTCCCCCGCACCTCGACCATGTTGGGATTCACTTCGAAGCTCTTGACCATGTATCCCGGCGCCGGCTGGCCCTTATAGTGAGGCTGAACCAAGACGTCGCGGACCTCGGAGCCGACGGCGAGGGCGGGCCGGACGAGAACGGTCTTCGGACTGTAGGTGACCGTCGACGGTGCGGGCCGGTCGCCGTCCTCCAGGAGTTCCAGGGTGCGCGTATAGGCCCCGCCGGGCGTGACCTGCTCCAGATCGAGAACCGTGCGCGCATACTTGACGCGCTTCACGTCGGCCTCCGGGCCCGAGATCGTGATCGTCGCCGGCTCGGTAAAGGTCGAATCGGGCAGGTACCAGTAGCCGAGATTCGGCGGCAGCTCGTGGCTGACCTGGACGCGGACGGGGATCTCTTTATGCGTCCGATTGTCGACGACGATGCGAACTGTAAGGTCCGGCCATTTGGGCTCCCATCGAATCCCGGGGTGATCGCCGGCGATGGAGATCTGGACCGGATAGTTCTGCTCGCCGGTCTGCGCGTTCCGCAGGTTCACTCTCGCCGTAATGTCGTCTTCCGTCACCCGGTCCCAATCGTCGGGAGAGCCGACCGGGAAGATCTTGACCGGATCGGGAGGCACGACGATTTGCATCTTGTCCGGGAGGCCGAAGACCTGGACCGGCACCGTATAGCTGGTTTGTGGAGGCTTGTCGGGAAATTCGGTCACCTGGACGTACAGCCACAGGGCGACCGAGAGCAGGAAGGAGATGATGACAAGCGGGATCCGGGCGATCGTATTCATGCCGGCATCACCTTCTTCTCTTCCCGCTCCTTCTCACGAGTGCGGCGACGTCGCATGACTTCCTCGCCGCGAACTTCGCGGTTGAGAAGGTCGCGCAGCTCGACCGCCGCGCCCAACCGGCGTAAGCTCCCATCGAGCGCGTAGCTGATCGTGCCCCGCTCCTCGCTCACAATAATCGCCAACGCATCCGTCGCTTCGCTGATTCCGACGGCGGCCCGATGGCGCATGTGGACGTTCTGGGCAAGCCGCGAGGACTCGCTAAGGGGCAGCCGACACGCGGCGGCGAGAATTTTCTCCTTCCGGATCACGACCGCGCCATCGTGCAGCGGATTGCCCTCGAAGAAGATCGACACGAGAGTCGGGCTGCTCACCTCCGCGTTCAGCTTCACGCCGTTGGAGGCAATTTCGTCGAGGTTGAAGGCGCGCTCGACGACGATCAGAGCGCCGATGTTGCCGGCGGCAAGCTCGGCGACGGCCGCCACGATCTCTTCGATCGTCCGGAGATCGGTTCGCGATTCGGCCTGGGTGCGGCCCAGCTTTTGAAGCGGTTGAAACGTATCGACGCCGAGTTTGCCCAGCCCTTCCAAGCCTTGCCTAAGCTCGGGAAGCAAGAGAATCACGAGGGCGACGGGGCCGAGAAGCGCGGCCTTATCGAGGATCCAGTGGAGCTCGTAAAACTGGATGCTGTGGCTAACGATGAGGAGAAGGACGAACATAAACACCGCCACCACGATTCGCCATGCCCGGGGACCGCGTACGAGCAGAAACAGACGAAAGATGATGAAGGCGACCACCAGAATGTCCAGCCAGGCGAGAGCAGTCTCCCACCGGGGCTCGAAAAGCCGGGCAATACGATGCAGATATGTGTCCAAAACCCTTAGTTCAGTTTAGCCTTAGGATTCCGGCTCGATGAGTCGAAGGGCGTTTTTCGCGTGCGATACACTGCCTCCGTGCCCGAGTTTTCTATCCGACGTGCCCAGCCGGGCGATGCGGAAAAGCTGATCGATCTGATGCGGGAATTGGCCCGTTTCGAGAAGCTCGACCACCTCTTCGTCAGCACCGCCGACGATCTTCGAAAGTGGCTTTTCGGAGGTTCTCCCGCCGCCGCCGCCGAGGTCGCGGAGATCGGCGGCGGCCTCGTCGGCTACTCGGTCTCCTTCCGCACCTTCTCGACGTTTCTCGGGAAGCCGGGGCTATAGCTGGAGGATCTCTATGTGACGCCTGCGGAGCGGGGGTTGGGCATCGGCAAGGCCCTCCTTCGCTCGCTGGCGGCTGAGGCCGTGCGGCAAGGTTGCGGCCGGCTGGAATGGTCGGTGCTCGACTGGAACCGGAACGCGATCGACTTCTACGAGGGGCTCGGAGCCGATATCATGCCCGACTGGCGGGTCTGCCGCCTAACCGGCGAATCCCTGGCTGAGTTCGCGATTCGTGATTCGTGATGCGTTTTCTTGTGACTGGCCTGGGCTCGATAGGGCTGCCCAGCCGGAGCCGCTCCCTCTCAAGAAACACCTTGTGATTTAGGTTCAAGGTACGGACCTGGCTGGGCAACCTCCATAAGTTCCCGGAACCTCCATCCCCCTACCCCCTTCCTCCTCCCGGCACAAACCATCCGGCAAGAGGAAGGGGCTTCCGGATTCCCCTCCTCTTGCGCCGATGATTGTGCGGCGGAG
>DASZYX010000010.1:0-12195 GCA_035545155.1 Fimbriimonadaceae bacterium
AACCTTCCCGTCGGACTACTAGAGGATGAGCATGGCACCCTCAACCTCGTCTGGGGGAACTTCATTCTCGCTCCCCTTAACGACTTCAGGGTGTAAAGGATGTCTTGTCATAGGTGTCAAGAATCTGTTGTCACTTGACACGGAGGGGAGAGGGGGTCGGTGCTTACTCGCTCGGAGCGCCTTTGAAGATCCAGATGTGGGCGCCTTGCGGATCGGCGATGAGGGCCATGCGGCCGATCGTCGGGACGTCCATGGCGGGGACGACGACGGTCGCGCCGAGTTCCTGGCACTTCGCCAAGCGCGCGTCGACGTCGTCGACGGAGAGGTAGGTCGCCCAATGGGGCGGCACGCCTTGCATCTGCGGCATATCCGTGCTCACGACGCCGCATACGGCTTTGCCGTTTCGGGTGAGCATGTGATAGGTTCCCATCTCGCCCATCTCCATCGCCTCGCTTCCGAAGCCGAGGGCTTCGGTGTAGAAGGAGACGCTCTTCTCGACATTCGGAGCATAGACCTCGTGCCAAACGAAGGTTCGGCCATTGTTGATTGCTTGTTCGTCAAAGGTGTCTGTAGGCATACGACGATCTTACAATCGAAAGCCGTTAAGGCCCTATAAAACTGCCGGGAATATTCAACGACCTTTTTTCGGCCAATCCCAGAGGCCGTAGAGGAAAGCGACGTCCGGCTCTCGCCCGTTAAGACGAAGGCTGATTTCGATTTGGGAGCGATGGTGAGCCTCGTGGGCGATGTTGTAAGCGAAGTTCATCGCCGTCGTCCAGCGCGCCGGCTTTTTCGTTTCCTCCTGCTTCCGGAACGCGTCCGCCATCAGCTCGTCGGTGATTCTCAGGCCCTGCCTTAGCTCCTCGCGAGAGGCCGTTTTCCAATCGAGCGATGGGATCGCAGCCGATCGGACCTTCAGCCTCTCCTCGATAACCGCCTTTCGGATGCCGATGATATGCACGAAGTTGGAGCGGATCGTCTTGCCTTTGCCTGGCTTCAGCTCAAGGTCTTCATCCGTGCAGACGTCGAGCAGCTCGTAGTTGATGGCGCAGTTTGCCTTCCACGCATCCAGTAGATCGTCGATCTCCATGATGGCTGGATTATGACGCCGCTACGATGGCCGCTTCGTGCCGAATATGGGCGCGTTTCTCGGCAAATGCCGGGGTCAGCGAGTGAGGGTCAGCAGCGCGAAGATCATGGCGATACCGGCAAAGAGGCCCATTCCTAGGATCCCGAGCATAGGAGGAATCGCGGCCGTGAACGCGGCGACGCCGAGAATCAGCGCGATAGCGAAGTGAGCCCAAGCGAGCCCGAGCGTCGGGAGGGCGTTCGCATGATCTTGGGGCGTAGGAAGCTGGTGCGAAGAGTGCATGGTAGTTTCATGCTGGGCCTCCTTGGCCGCGTCTCCAAGCCGTGGATTCTTTGTCTAGGAATCCCATGACATTGTTTCTGACGACGGCTGACTTTCCTCCGACCGCACCCTTCCAAGCTCCGTCTGCCGCGTAGTTTCCAGAGTAGGAATGAGGTTCGGTGTGTTTCATATATGGCGTCGGACGGGAGTTCTGGCTTCCCTGCTCGCCCTTGCCCTCCTGGCCGCGGAGCACTTCGTCGACCACGGGAGAGCCCTCCAGCCCTTCGAGCATCATTGGCTCAGCGAGTATGTCTTGAGCATGTCGCCGGCGGGTCGCTCGATGATGCGCCTCGCCTTTGTCGCGCTCTCGACGGCAGCGGCTTCGGCGGCCTTTCTATCCATCGGCAAGGCATCGAAAATCCTGTTCGGCCTCTGCGCGACCGGCCTGTTGGCGATGGCTTTCTTCGACACCGACCCGAATTTGCCCGTCCATCCCCAGGGATGGCCCACGCTTCATGGCGCCGTGCATCAGGGATGCCTCTACATCGCGATGTCCGCAGGGCTCGTCGCGATGGCCCTGAACTCGAAGAGACATCTTGCCGACCTGAGGTTGATCGGGGCGGCGGGCGTTGCGACGGCGATCCAAACCGTGCTGGTCGCGGGGAGCCAGGGCAAGATGACGCTCTACGGGGGCGTCACGGAGCGGATCATCGTGGCCGCGACGCTCCTTTGGGTCATCCGCTACTGCTCTACGCACTCCGTTAGGGACACAATAGAAGAATGTCCAAGCTCGTCTGCCTTTGGCTCCTGATTCCCCTGCTCGCGGGATGCGGTCAAGGCGGAAACAGCGCCAATTCGTCGTCTTCATCGGGCGCTTCGGCCAAGTCCCTCACGATCGTCGGTCCCGGCGGAAGCGTCGGGATCGGCGACTCGCTCGATGCGGCGAAGAAGGCCTTCCCTCCCCCGGCAGGCGCGACCACATTCGATAAGTCGATGGCTTTTGCGATCTTGAACAAACAGGGTTGGACGTGGGGCTTGAAGGACCAGGCATTCGAAGTCGCACTTCAGAACGGGAAGGTCTGCGCCATCGCCGTGACCGGAGGGTCTGCATCCGACGAACCGTCGAAGACGATTTCGCAAATCGGCGAGCCGACTCGCAAGGCGGTCGGCAAACAAGCTTCCGCCTATGTGTGGGAGGCGGGAAAGAACGCCCGAATCCTCCTCTGCCTGGGTCCCAAGGCGATCATCGTGCCGAACGGCTCGATGACGCTGATCGGCGACAAGGAGGACTTGAAGGTCCTTAACTACAACGCCGACGATCCATCCATTTTCGTGAAGCAGATGGACGGGGCCGCTCAGCAGTTGGAGGATCTGCAGAAGTCCAATAAGGCAAAGAAGTAGGTCAGTCCGTTCGGAATAGCCAGTCCTCGGGCTCGAGGACGAGGAGGCCGTTCAGAGTCGGCTCAGCCCGGCGCGATTCGGAAGGCAAGCTTTTCACGGCCTCCGCGAACGCTTGTTCCCCCAATCCGGCCTGTTCCAGTAACTCGCGAGACGCCGGATCGGTGCGAAGGCAGCCGAGCACCAGTTGGTCCGTCGAGATCGTGCCCCAACTGGCCGGGCGGACGAGAAACGAGCCCAAGCTTTCCTTCCGCTTGGCCGCATGGGCGGCATCGATCGCGAGCCGAGCGCTTTCGGCCAGACTGGATTCGACGTCGGCCGCGATCGGACTGCGGGATGCGGCCAGATGCTCACCGAGAACCCTGCGGATGTCGCTCTCTGCCGATTGGGCGACCACGACTTTCCAAGCGTTCCCGGCGACTTCGAGGGCGCCAATGACGACGTGCACGGCCTCGAGATCGGATCGGCCGGTATAGAGGGCGATCCGTTGGGCCAGGGCCATGGTCGTTTTCGCGGGGTAGCTGAGGTTGTGCCACATCGGTACTAGGCGATTATGGATGCTCGCGATGCGTGACCGGCAAAAACGCCAGTCTTAAGCCCGTTAACATGCACATACATCGTTTCCTGATATGATCAGATTTGGTCGAGGCCAATTGTCTCGAATGAATTAATGTGCTCATGAAACGTTCCTGCTTTATTTCCGCCCGCGTTCGCGGCGTCTCCGTTCTCGCCGTCTCCATGGTTCTTGGCCTGACCACCGCTCAAGCGAATCTGACGATCAATCCGACTTTCGATTCGTCGATCACGGGCGATCCGAACTCGGCGGCGATCGAGGCTTGTCTTAACCAGGTCTGCGCCTTCTACAACGCCACGTTCACCGATTCGATCACGGTCAACGTGACATTCCATAACGCGACGAGCGGCCTTGGATCGAACAACCCGGCCAAGATCACGATTCCCTACACGACGTTTCGAACGGCCCTCGCCGCCGACGCGACGACGGCGAACGACGCGATCGCCGTCGCCTCCCTGCCGAACCAGACCAACAACCCGGTCGACGGCTCTTCCGACGTCGTGCTCACCAAGCCCAACGCGCGGGCGCTCGGCCTCACCGCGGATGCGACGGTGGACGACGTGATCAACCTGAACACCTCGCTCTGCTTCTTGAACCACACCTCGCCGGTTTCGGGCAAGTACGACCTATACGCGGTGGCCTGCCACGAGATGGACGAATGCCTTGGCACGCCGTCCGGACTTTCCTTCAACGCGGGCACGCCCTGGTCGGCGGACATGTTCCGGTACGACGAATTTGGCAACCGCACCTACACGACGGCCACCAACCACCACGCCTACTTCTCCCTGAACGGCACTAGCAACATCGTCGAATACAACCAGTTCAACCGAAGCAACGGCGGCGACTGGGGCGACTGGATCGTTCACAATCCGGCTCAAGTTCAGGATTGGGCAGGTTCCACCGGCCGCACCATCGATATGGGGCCTTCCGAGACGACGCTGCTCGACGCGGTCGGCTACGACTTCGCTCCGGTTCCGGAGCCGGCGTCCCTTGCGGTTCTCGGCCTCGGGGCTTTGGCGTTGATCCGGCTTCGCCGCAAGGCGTAACCGCAAGCTTCGCATCCTTCCTTTGTGCTATCTGTAATCGATAGATGCATAAGGGAAGGCTGGAGGCGTTTAGCGACGCGGTCATCGCGATTATCCTGACCATTATGGTCTTGGAGCTGCGTCCGCCACACAGCGTCACGCTTCAGTCGCTCAAGACCCTCATCCCGATCTTCTGCAGCTACGCCCTCAGCTTCATCAATCTCGCGATTTACTGGAACAACCATCATCACATGCTGCAAGCGGCGAAGCATGTGAGCGGAGCCGTGCTATGGGCGAATATGCACCTTCTATTCTGGCTGTCGCTGATCCCCTTTACGACGGCTTGGCTCGGAGAGAATGAGCTTTCGGCCGTTCCGGCCGGCGCCTACGGCGTCGTTCTGATCGGGGCGGCGATCGCGTACTACATCCTCACGCTGACGCTGATCGGGGCGAACGGCAAGCAGTCGGAAATCGCGAAGGCGCTCGGCAAGGATTTCAAGGGAAAGATTTCCGTGGTCATCTATGCGGCTGCCATCGGCTTGGCCGTGCTCTTGCCCGCGGTTTCTTGCGGGCTTTATCTCCTCGTGGCGTTGATGTGGCTCATTCCCGACCGACGGTTCGAGCCGAAGGCCGAATAACTTTTATCTTCGCCGACGAAGCCCGCCTCGTCCTGCGCCCGACGTAATGAGTACGCAGAAGCCGAAAATCCCCAGCAGCACGGCAATGCTGGCCGCGGTCATAACCCCCCACCACAGATCAGGCTTCAATGCCCGATGAAGCAACAAAACGATCGAGACGCAGACAAGCAGCGGCAGGACCGCCCGCCTCGCCAGCTTCGCGGCGAAGAGACCGATTGGAACAAACAGGCCGACCAAAGCCGACACGACGCCCGTGGCTAGCAGATAGACGTTTTGAAGCAAGAGGCCGGCGCCGCAGATGAAGATGATCGACAGGAACGGCCATCCAAGAACCTTGTAGACGGCGGGGTTTCGGTAACCGTAAGTCCAGAGGTAGGAGCCAGGCTTGCTGTTTTCCAGGAGCATCGGCGGCCACTGACGGCCACAATGCGTGCAAATGTCGCCCTCCGCGATTTCGCCGCACCGGTCGCATATCCAATTGACAGCCACAAGCAATCGTACGGCGAACAACCAGGGGAGGTTTAGGAAGTCCGTTTGGAGGGCGCGACGCGAGCGAGGGGCGGCGCCTCTTGCGGCTCGGGCTGCTTCATTGCGGCGGCCAGACCGCCGGCCGCGATCCAGAGGTCGACCACATCCCGGCTATAGCCATGCCTGCTCGTCAGTTCTTCGACGAGTTCTTGCTCCGAAAGGAGCTTTTCCGTCTGCCCGCCCAGCGTCCGTTCCCACTTCTTGTTGCCGACCAGCATCACGAGGCGGTCAGGGAAATTCCGGCGGACGAACAATCGCTCGTTTTGAACGGCCCCGTGGTCCGCGAAACTTCGTATCGCTCCGCATAGACGCCATGCTCCACGTGCCGCTTCAGAAGCCTCCAAGGAAATTGGGTCGCGAAATTGGCTGCCTCGAACCAGAAGACGAACGAGCCCTCATCCCACTCGACCTCGACGGGGTGCATCGGTCCTGGGTGGACGTAGACCGAATCCTTCTGGAGGGGAAACGGATTCATCGTGAGGATCGAGGAATCGATGACCCAATCCTTGCCGTCAACCCGGACGATGACCGTCCCGTGGGTTGGGACTCCGCGATCCCACATCGACGCCGTCGCTCGGAATCCCTCGAAGCCGGCGGCTCGGGCAACTTCGTAAAGGCCGTTGCTCGCCGGCCAGCATGTGCCGCCGGTTCCATGCTCGAGCCAGCTTTCGAGGAAATCGTCCGCATCCGTGCCCGGCAGAGGCTCCGCACCGCCTTCCAGGTGGGCAATCAATTTCCGGATGTTATCGAACGGGACTTTGATGCACCACTCGCGGTAAAGGCGCCGCATGCCGTTCTCGTCCGTGTCGACGGCCGCCATTCCCAGGCGGTCGAGGACGCGAAAGGCGGGACTTTTCACTTAATGCAGATGATAACGGCAGGCGGCCAATCCAACTTCGAGCAAGGCTAACCGAGGCCTCCTAGTAGACCCAACTCGCCATTTTGTCGGCGCCGTGCACATCGGTGGTCAATTGCACTTCGCCGGTTCCATCGGCATTGCATCGCCAGAGCTGCCGCGTCGCCCCGCCGGTCGCCGTGTAGTACACGATGACGGTTCCGTCGACCTTGAACGACGGATGGAACTTGTCCTCGGCCGACGTCGTGAGCTGGGTGACGTTGCCGCCCGTCGTGTCCATCGAATAGATCTGATAGGTTCCGCTTCGATTGGAGCTAAAGATGACGTGGGTTCCATCCGGAGTAAAGGCGGGCGTCGCATCGTCGGCGGCATTGTTCGTCAGGCGCGTGAGGTTCGAGCCGTCGAAGTCGACGATATAGATTTCGTCGTTGCCATCCCGGTTCGAGGTGAACACGACCTTCGAGCCGTCCCGGCTGATCGCGGCGAATGTGTCGATACCGGCGTCGTTGCTGACGTTCGTCTGGCTCGAGCCATCGCCGTTCATGGTGTAGACCTCGTCGTTGCCGTCCCGGTGAGAGACGAAGGCAATGCGCGTCCCGTCCGGAGTGACGCAGGGCCGGAAGTCGTTGCCCGAGCTCGTCAGCTCGATGCTCGTCCCGTTGGTGACCCGGGTGATATTGTTATCCAAGAAGCTCGTGTAGACGTTGAAGTCCTGATCCATACTCGCCTCGAACGCATTGATGGTGCCGGCTACGTTGGAGGTGCCGCCTCCGTTCGTGCTGATCCGGTAAAGCCAATTGTTGCCGTCCGCTCTATAGAAGAGCACGCCCCGCGTGCCAAAGCTGGAGCCGCCGAACACGCCTCCACACCCGATGCAAATCGATCCCGTAGCCACCAACAAGCAAAGCTTTTTATACATACGAAGTCCCTCCTTTGGCATTACACCGCCTGCACATGCCATCGATCAAGCCCTTTCGCGGTTGTCTAACGCATTTGCCGCTCAAGCCTACGCGGACAAGCCGCTATTTCTTGATGCTGACCGACTTAAAGTCGAAAATCCACTGCTGTCCGCCCGCGAAGGACATGATGACCTTCATCGGAACTCGAGCTCCGCCGACCTTGGCGTAGTTCGCATAGTCGATCGCAGACACGACGGTTCCAAGGGAGGATCGGCGCATGTTGACGAGCCGCAAGAGGAGATTCGATTTCGCGTCGAAGGACAGTTCTTCGCTGGACGTCGTCGCGGGCCTCGCGGCGCGGACGATCCAGACGTCCGCCTTGCCGATCTTGTCTTTTCCGGCGGCTACGGCCTGATCCAATCCCGCATAGGCGTCATCGCCCCTCCAGGTCCTTCCCAAACGCTCGAACACGAACGCGGGCTCTCCGCCCAAGGCTTGGCCGTCGTAGGTGACCTTCGAGCCATCGGAGACGATCTGGCGGCTGGAGGCGACGACGCTGAATTTGCCGCCGGGCTCTTGGGTGAACGTCACCGGCGCCGTCTCCACCTTGTGGGTCATGTCGTTCGGGGCCGTCAGCGTGCCCGTCCTGACGAGCGTGCCATCGGGCTTCCCCGCTGCCTGGACGGCCTTCGTGAACAGCTCCTCCGGCTTTGGTACGCCCTCCGTCCTCGGATGACGCAGAACGATTCCGTCGGGGAGGGGGACCCCGACGGGGTTTTCGCTCCCGCGGTGGCAGGTCATGCACGTCACCTGGGTCCGCCCTCCGAAGTTCTTCTCGTTGAT
The DNA here is from genome assembly GCA_035545155.1 of Fimbriimonadaceae bacterium. Classification (GTDB taxonomy): domain Bacteria; phylum Armatimonadota; class Fimbriimonadia; order Fimbriimonadales; family Fimbriimonadaceae; genus JAEVZK01. Next base: position 8,113 of record DASZYX010000010.1, read on the forward strand.
ATCCCGCTGCATCAGGATCATTTTCCGGGCGACTCCCTTGGCCCGCGTGTCCTTCGAGAAATCCTTCTCGTCGTGGCAATCGGAGCATTCGAACTTGAGGGCTCCCGACATGAACTCCATGGAGGGAATCAGATCTGAGGCAGGAACGCCTTTGAAGACCTGGATGTTCTTGAAGACCTGCTCACAGGTCGGCTCCTGAGGCGCGCTCTCTTGTCGAGCGGCCGCAAGGACGAAAGGAGCAACGGCAAGGGCGAGCAAGATGGGCCGGGAACGCATGACTGACATTATGGACGCGCCTGGTGATAACCGATGGCGTGGATTACCGGGAATTGCGCCCCTTCGTGACCTCGAGCTTCGCCGTTAATACGTCGCCCTCGTCGATCTTCTCCGCCCGCCGCACCGCATCCTTGAGGGGCAGGATCCAGCGGCCATCTTTCGGCCACAGGGCCGTGTACCACTCCATCTCCCCGACCCGCACATTGACCGGTATCATGCCCCAGCCGTAGGTCACAGCGGTCAGGATTTGCTGGAGCTCGCGCGACTCCTTCTCCGGCACGGTCACGAAGTAGAAAAGCGCCGGGCCCTTCCAGAACCATACTTCGCCGCTGAACTCGATGGTCATTTCGAGGAGTGTAGCAGCGGGGGGCGACAGTCTGGGGTGAGAAGCGGGCCATCCAACCCTGGAGCAAATACGTGAGTAGGATGCTTCGGACGTCCTGATCAAATTCGCGGCCAGGGATCGAGAGGTCATGTCGCGAGTGCGGATCTTCACGACCTAAGCCTCGACGTGGAATAGTCCTATCATGCGGCTGGCGACCGGCTTTTGGTGTAGTGGCATCTGCCTCGCGATTTGGATGCTCATCGGATGCGGCGAGGGTAAGTCCGATGACCCCGTTGCGACCGCCTCGCCGATGGAAGCAAGCCAAAGCAGCCCTCCCGACGCATCCAAATTCGGCCGTCCGCTGCTCGAGCGCCAATCGGGACAGTACTTCAAGTGGCTCGCTCCGGCCGGCTGGACGGCGACGGAAAGCCCCAACGGGGTCGATTTGAGCTCACCGGATCGGTCGCTCACCGCCAGCGCGGCCCTCCTCAAAGGAAGCCGTGGGCAAACGGACCCATGGACTTTCACGAATATGGTGCTGGCCCAGGCCGGCATGCGGGATATCCGGCAGATCAGCTCGCAAAACCTTCCGTCTCAGCCTTCGGGAATGCCAGGATTCCCTTGGACGATCCAGGAGTTCGAGATCACCTATACGGACGGCTCAGGCCAGGCGCGGCATGCCGATTACACTTGCGGCATCTGCGGCGTGTACGGGCGGAGCTACGACGCCCTGATTCAAGGCTTCTCCACTCCAGCGGGCAGCTTCGACAAGGACAAGACATGGCTTCCCGTCGTCGCCGGGAGCGTCAATGCCATCGACGCCTCCAAAGTCGCCTATCAACGGGACCTCATCCCGGTCAGCAACCATCCGCTGGACGACTCCGCGATCATGGAGTCGTGGGAGACGAGACGCCGGTCACAAGATCACATCGACCAAACCCAACGCGAAACCACGATGGGCTACGAGCGCATGACTTCGCCGATCGACGGCAAAACCTACGACATGCCGTTCGAGCTGTACGACGAGACTGCAGGCGGCTACCGCGATCCCGCCGACCGGAACCAGATCCTCAAACACGCCCCGCCTGGGCAGTAGGCAACCCCACGCCCAAAGCAACATGGATCACGACCCGCCCAAGTCGTCTTGCTCGACCGGCAGGATTGGATCGACAAACACGTGACGTTACATACCTCCCAGGCGGTCAGGTTTCTCGGGCTGCGAGTCACGTGCGCAGAAGAGCCCGTGCCCGAGCTTCCGCTCCTGCTCGCCGTACGACCGACTAAAGTCGGCCAACAGGATGCGGGCTAAAGCCCGCGCTCCGACGAGAGCTATTTTTCCAGCCGCACCGAGACGGCGAAGACCTTCCCTTCCTTGGTGACGAGGAATCCTGCGATATAGGTGTGATCCTTCGTCTTCGCTCGATACCGGATGATCCGGTCCGGGTCGTCGGTTTCGGTCTGGCAGTAAGAGAAGCTTGCGATTTGCTTCAGCTGCGCAAACTGGGGAAGCATCATCTGACCTCGGCCGGTTGCGAGGCTCGCGACGTACTCGGGATCGAGGATCTCTTGCTTCGTGTCGCCATTCGCCAGCCCGATGAGAGCCGCTTTCAGCTTGGCGGAAAGTTCGGGGTCGGGATCAGCGGATTCGACGAGCGGTTTTGGACCGAGGTCGGGATCGTAGGCGAAGGCGATCTTCTGGGCGAGGGAATCCCCGCTGACCATAGCCTGATTCGTCATCACGATGATGGTGAGATGTTTTTCGGGAATTCGTGTCATGCTGCAGCCGAAGCCTCCCGTATTGCCTCCATGGCTAATGAACTCGTGACCGTTTACGGTCCGGTCAAACCACCCGAAACCGTAATGGGTCTTGCGGCCGTTCGGCAGCTTGCAGGAGGTCTGCATCATCGCGACGGTTGCCGGCTTGAGGAGCTTTGCCTCGCGGAAGCCTTTCTCGAACTTGGCGAGGTCTTCGCATGTATTCATCTCGCCGCCATCGCCCCATAGACCGACGATGGCAGGGCCGTTGACGAGTCCGTGCTCGCCCGGCCAGTAGCCTCGCGCCCGCTCCGGCACGATCTGGTCGTCTGCGGTATAGGTGTGATCCATCCCCAGCGGCTTGAAGATCCCCGCTCCCCGAAGGTCGATGATCGTCTTCCCGGTGATCTTCTCCGCGATGACGCCGAGCAGGAGATAGTTGCTGTTGCTGTAGCCGAAGCCCTTGCCGGTCGGGAAGTCGAGCGGCAGCTTCGTCATCTTCGCCATCCAGTCTTGCAGGGTCCATTGCTCGATCAATCCGAGCCCGGGCACCAGGGCGTAGTCGGGCAAGCCGGATGTGTGGCTGAGCAGGTTGGTGATCGTAATCTCCTTCCAGGTGTCCGGCATGCCATCGACGTATTTGGACAGCGGATCGTCGAGTTTTATCTTGCCCTGCTCCCAAAGCTGCATGATCACGGTAGCGGTAAAGGTCTTCCCTATCGATCCGCTTTCGAAGACCATGTCGGCCTTCGTTTTGACGCCGAGCTCGAGGTCGGCGAGGCCGTAGGCCGCCTTCTTGACCTGCTTGTCATCCTTGGTGATCAGCACGACGGCGCCGGGGATGTTCTGCCGCCGCATCTCGACCTTCATCAGTTCGTCGACCTTGTCGGCCGCGGCTAAGTACGGGAGGCAGACAGCAAGGAGGAGAAAGCGGCAACAGGATCGCATGGATGACTTCTACCTCTGGATGAGGGCAGAGAATTCCCAGCGATATCGATATCACCCGGGACGGCGGGGCAGGCGGCGAACAATCGGGCTTCATCGATCCCAAAGCGTTTCTTCCAGTAAGCAACGGCCTCAGTGAGGTCGGGGTAAGGGATTTCATGATCTCCCACCGAGCCATAAAGTTTAGGCGCATGGGTGGGTTCGTGCAGCCAGTTGGCTAGGGACTCGGCTACCTTGTATTGCACGTCCTTGTTATCCCAATTCAAAAGCGTCGCAAATCGAGCCATCTGCTCGCTATTCGGAATTTGGCCGCAATGATCCATCCAATAGATCGCAAGGACCGGATTCGATGCGCCGAGCAGATCGTTAATCGCGTCGTCTTCCAATTCCTGATAGAAGCCATCGAACTCCACGGCCTGCGCCCCGATGTCCCGAATCAAACCCCATAGGTATTGCCGGTCCTCTTCCTCGGAGTAGGCATGGGGATCGCGCAAGAGTTGCCGTAGAGCCATCATGTAGGGCTTGATGCTTCCCTTGATATGCCAGCGAACCATGAGCTCCAGCACCTTCGATTTCTCGTACGGAGTTCGGGCCTTTGCAAGATGAGCTCGAATGCGATCGACGAGGGGACCGTCAGGGCAGACCCGCGTGGGGCCGGGGGGCAGGCCAGGTCTTGGTTGATCCTGCTTTTCAATCCAGTCGGGATGCGTCGTGCATAGGATTCGGGCAACGATGCGATAAGAGATTTCTTCGTCCGGATCCAAGCAATCGAGAATTGCCGC
>DASZYX010000011.1:0-24604 GCA_035545155.1 Fimbriimonadaceae bacterium
CCCCTCCTCCTTGTATGGTTAGGGTGTTCTGGCACTGAGACCTGTTTCCTCCGATCCGCAAGTCGGCCTTCGCGGGAGAGATCTCATGTCCGGGGTGATCGCCGATCGGCTTTGAGCGGCATTGGGACCGCCAATCCTTACGGCAAGGAAGCGCGCCTTGGACAAGACCCGGCCAGTCCAAGGAGCATCCTCAATGACAGTTGTCGGCATCGATCCAAGTAAGGAGCTGCTCGCCTTGAGCCTAGAAGGGGGCAAAGCCCAGCTTAGGAACAGCCCCAGTGAGCTCGAGGCCTGGAGCAAGAGTCTTGAACCGGACACGGTAGTCGGCATCGAGGCCACCGGCCGCCTTCACCGGGCCGCCTTGGCCGCCCTGGCCGCCGCCGGCATCGAGTGCTATCTGCTCAACCCGCTGCACGTCTCACGCTACATCCGGGCGCTCAGGCCCAGCGTCAAGACCGACCGCTCCGACGCGGTCATGATCGCGCGCTACCTTGATCGAGAGCGCGATATGCTCGTAGCGTACAAGATGCCCACCGCCGCCATCCAGGAACTCAAAGACCTGCTCTCCTATCGGGAGACCGTCATGGAAAAGCGAGTGGCGCTGCGCCAGTCGCATTCCGAGCAGCCTTTAAGCTCCAGAGCCAAGCAGAACTGGAAAAGGCCTTCGCCGGCGCCGTTCGAGAAATCGACCAGCGCATCAAGGAGATCGCCAGGCAGAGCCCGCTCTACAAGCGGCTCCTCACCATCGACGGGGTCGGTCCGATGTCGGCCGCCGCCCTGACCTGGCTCTTTGACGCTCACGAGTTCCGGGACTCCGATCAAGCGGTGGCCTACGTCGGCCTGGACGTCTCGGTCCGGCAGTCCGGCAAGTGGGTCGGACAATCCAAGCTCACCAAGCGCGGACCTGCCTTTGTGAGAACGTTTCTCTTCAACGGAGCCAACTCCCTCAGGAAGATCCAGACCCTGAGGCCTCTGTTCGAACATCACGAGGCGAAAAAGTACGCGCCGACCCAAGTCAACACCATTGTCGCAAGGAAACTCTTGCGGGTTGCCTTTGCGATCGCTACCAAGCCCGAAGCCGCCTTCAAGCGAGAAAATCTGCTACCCCAACTCCGAGGATGATGTACGAGCAGACCACGACTCAATCCGAAGCCATGACTTGACACCATCCATAGCTTTCTCCGCCGCACAATCATCGCCGCAAGAGAGGGGGAGAGAAAGCCCCTTCCTCCTGCCGGATGGTTTGTGCCGGGAGGAGGCAAGGGGTTGGGGATGGAGGTTCCGGAACTTACAATCGCTGCCCTCCATGAGCACCGGAACCTCCTTCGTCGCACGATCATCGGCGCAAGAGGGGGGATCCGAACTACAACTCGCTCCCCTTCCGATAAGCCGCCAGTTCGGCCTTCGCGTTCCTGCCGATCTCTTCGAGGTGCTTCATCCATTCCTTGCGATGCGGTTTGAGCGCGTCCCGGATCGCCTCGGCGACCGCGAGGTCGCGGAACCACTTGTGGTTTGCCGGCACGATCCGCCATGGCGCATGCTCGGTGCTGCATTTCGTCAAAGCATCCTCGTAGGCCTCCGTATAGTCGTCCCACAGTTCCCGCTCCTTCCAGTCCCCGACCGACAGCTTCCACGCCTTCGTGTCGTCCTTTTCCCGGTCCAGCAGCCGCTCCCGCTGCTCGTCCTTGCCGATATGGAGATAGAACTTGAGGATCACCGTGTTCGAGCGGGCGAGGAGGGCCTCGAACGAGTTGATCTCGTCGTACCGGTCCTTCCAAACCTCTTTCGGCGCGAGATCGTGAACGCGAACGACGACCACGTCTTCGTAATGCGATCGGTTAAAGAGGGTGATCCCGCCGACCCCGGGCGTCAGCTTGTGGACGCGCCATAGGAAGTCGTGCGAGGCCTCTTCCGGGGTCGGGACCTTGAAATAGTTGACGCGGCAACCCTGCACGTTCGTGTAGCTGAGCACCTTGTTGATCGCGCCGTCCTTCCCGGCCGTGTCCCGGCCCTGGAAGACGCAGAGGAGCGCGGTTTGCTTCGCCGCGTACATCAACTCCTGCAATTCCTCGATCTCGGTGGCCAGCTTCGCCAGCTTCGCCCGCCCCTGCTCCTTGTCCAACCCCTCGATGTGATCCGGGTCGTAGTCGCTCAGCTTCACCTTCGAGCCCGGCTCGACGATCCATGCGTACGGCATGGGTTTATTGTAGCCAGGCTGGGACGGTATTAGGGTGTTGGGGTATTGGGGTATTGCGTGGGCGTGGTTTGGTTGTCCTTCCGAGGAGCGGCCTTGCTGCGCGTCGCTCGCTCATGAGCAGGCGTCTCCGGTGTCGGGTCCCTCGGCTTGGCTCGGGATGACAGGCACTCACAAGTGTCCGAGAATCCAGGCATGGAGGCCGCCGGGCGCCGCGTTCGAGTCAAGGAAGGGAATAACAACGTCGCTCGGGAGTATCCGGAACCTCCACCCCTTTGTCCCCTCCCCCTCCGCCGCACAATCATCGGCGCAAGAGGAGGGAGTTCGATAAGATACCCTAATACCTCAATACCCTAATACTCTAACACCCTAATCCCCCCACGCCGCTCCCGCGAACTTCTCCAAGTCGCTGTAGTTGTTCTGCCAGGTCGTGTACATCACGCCGACGACGCCCTTGATCCCCTTCGCGTCGTCCAGCCACTTCCGAATCTCGGTCGGGTCGTGGTCGTAGTAGCCGGCGAGGATTTGTTGGTGGCCGAGATCGGCGAAGAAGGGCATATCCTTCATGCGGGCGTCGTAATACCAGTCCACGATGATCGTGCTCTTCGGCAGCCCCTTCCAAGAGCCGGCAAGGTCGCCGCGGACGTTGTAGTAGTCCTTGTGGGCGTTGTGGAACGGATCGAACATGTCGCTCCAGACGTAAACCTCCGCGCCGGGATGGGCCTTTTCGATCGCCTGGACCGACTTCGAGGCATTCTCGGCCAGAAGGGGGCCCGCATCGAGGCCGTGGGCTTGGCAGGCGTCGTCCCAGTTCCCGGCCCGGATTTCGTCGTGCGACATGAAGAAGCCTCTGGGATGGAAGAGGGCTTCGACCCGCTTCGCCTCGTCCTGCTCGACGGCGTAGGTCTTGGGATCGCTCATGCAGATCGCGACCTGGTGATCGACGGTGATCAGCGCATGGTCGAAGTCGACGAGCAGGGTTTGACCCTCCTTGATCTTCGAGCCCGGCAGAATCTTGATCGGCGGCGCGGGATGATAGACCTCGAACGCGCCTGGCCAGGGGACCGTGCCCATTCTCGGGTCGCTGATCGGCGCGTAATCGACGCCTTCCTTGTAGAGCGTTCCATCCTGCGAGCGGACGCGAACGGGGCATGAGTCGCGCCGGATGACGTTCAGGAGGCCGACCTCCTCCAGCTTCACGTCGTCGATCCAGAGCGAGCCCTTATTGCCGTCCCAGACCCCCATATAGATTCTCGCCACCGAGGAGTCGGCGCTGTTGAAGGTCACGTCGACCTGCTTCCAGTCCTGCGTCGGCTGGATTTGCACTTCTTGGGTCGTCAGGTTCTTCATTTGCGGGTCGAAGACCCGGATCGCGAAGTTGCCCGGCCGATCGAAGTCTTGGGTTTTGATCCAAGCGCTGACGTGGTATTGCCGATGCGCCGTGACCTTGATCTCCTGCACGATCCGCCCGTTGCCCTTCGGATCGGTCATGCGGAGCGACTGCTTCCCGGAGCGCTTCACCTGGGTATCGACGAAGGTGGTCGTGCCGATGCCATCCTGGAAGCCCATGCCGGCGAGGCGGTCCCCATTCGCCTCCTCGATGCCGCCGTTCTTGTAGGTCTCGTCGGGCGAGGGCTGGAGCTGGGCTTCCCCGCCGTGGACGACAAACGTCGCATTCTTCACCGGCTGGCCTTCGACCAGATTGGGATCGTTGCTCAGCATTCCTTCCGCGTAGCCGACCGGGAAGACGGCCGGGATCAAGTCCATATACTCCTGCTTGCAGGCGTCGAGGAGCCTGGCCGCATTCTTGAAATACCGATCCGGCACGGTCGCAAGGCGCTGCAGCTTCGTATCGGCGAGGACGATCCCGTTATAGCCGTCACCCTTCGCCCGCTTCATGAGGGCGATCACCTTGTTCACGTTCTCCTCGACCTGGAGGTTCGTGCCGACGTAGACCCAACGGTATTTGAGGGTTGGCTGAAGCGTCAAAGCAAAGGCGGCAACGAGCGAAAGCATCGATGTAATCGTAACCTAATGCCGTGTCTCACAAACAAACTGTTCCGCAGGCGGCCCCTCACCTGCTCCCCTAGTCTGAAACTCCCATCCCGGCTAGCCCGCCCGCTCCCGTCCGAACACCGAACACCGAACACCGTTTCATTCCCGGTTGAGAGTCCTCTCATGAGAAACTCGCTAGGGCCGCTTTCCTCTCCCCGGATGCCGAGTGACGGCTCGGGAGCGGAAGGTCATGACGCACTGCCCTAGCCGGATCTCGTCGGCGTCGCGGACGGGCGTTGGGCCGCCGATCTGGGCGCCGAACGCACCCGCTAGGCTCAGTCGGAGGGTTTGCATCTGTCCGCTATTCTAAGTCGAATTCGGCGAAGCGCGATGGGTCATAAGATGGGGTCGAGGGCGCGGATCAGGCTTTCGACTTCGGCGGGCGAATTGTAGTGGGCGAAGCTGACGCGGGCGACGCCCTGCGACGAAGGAATCCCGAGCCGCTCCAAGAGTCGCACCGAGTAGAAGTTGCCGTTCCGCATGCCGATATCGTGGCGTTCGGCCTCGGCCGCGATCTCGGCCGGCTTGAGGGCGTCATGGAGGAAGGAGACGGTGGCAACCCGTTCCGGGCCGGATGTGGCGGGGCCGACGATCCCTACCCTCGACTTGGAGTTGAGGAAGTCGATCAGCTTTCGGGTCAGAGGCTCTTCGAGCTCCGAGGCATTCTTAAAGGCATCGAGAAGAATGCCTCGATCGAATTCGGCTTCCGGACGTCCGGCGAGGAAAGCGAAGTAGGACTTTAAGGCAAGGAGGCCCGCGCAGCCTTCGTGGAGGACGCCTCCGAGCTCGAACTTGCCGGGGATCTGGTCGCGGGGAATGAACGGGTGGTTGCGGCCAGTCACGTCGGCGAGGGCCTCGTTCGAGCCCCAAAGCGCGGCCATGTGGGGGCCGAAGACTTTGTAGCAAGAGAAGACGCAGAAGTCGACGCCCCACTTGGCGACGTCGAGGGCGTGATGCGGGGCGTAGGCAACCGAATCGAGGACGACCCGCGCGCCAACCTTGTGGGCCCGTTCGACGGCCTCCTTTACGTTTTCGACGGCGCCGAGGAGGTTCGAGACGTGGGGGAAGGCGACGATCCGAGTCTTCTGAGAGAGCAGGGAGGCCAGCGTCTCGATGTGGCTCTCCCCGGTTTGCGGATCGGCCTCCCACATCTTCACCGTCACGCCTCGGTTCCCTAGGACTACCCAGGGGAAGACGTTCGCCTCATGGCCGGATTCGGCGACGACCACTTCGTCGCCTGGCCCGAGGACTTCCGCGTAGCAATCGCTCAGCATCCGGCATAGCGCGGACGAGGAAGCGCCCAGGATCACCTTTCCGAGCCCTTCGCCCCCGAACAGGGTCTCGACGAATTGATGGGCGTCGGCGACGATCTGGGTGGCTCTTCGGGAGGCGGGGTAGGAAGCGCCGACCTGGACGAAGCTCGTCAGCATGTAGTCGTGAACGGCGTTGGCGACGCACCCAGGCATCTGCGATCCCCCCGCGTTATCCATGAATGCAAATCCTCCGGCAAGCGAAGGAAACCAGGCTCGGACGGCTTCAACGGAAGGAGCGGAGGCAACAGGCATGATTTATCTTAGCCGAGTCTCCGCCGTGGCTTGGACGCCCCATCCGCGATCCCCAACCCCTGCCCAGCCGGAGGATCATCTCGACGTCGAAGGTCGCCGAATAGCCGCTGCTCGCCCGAACCGACGTCGGCCTGAAAGGCGACGATAACCGGCTTGCGCACGTACTATGCTCCGCTAACGCGCAATCACGGCGTCAGGTATTGCGATGCATGTCTGAAGGTTAGGCGGCGAGCCAATTCAAATGAGGCATGCGTGGCGCGATGGAACCGCAAGAGCCGGCGGAGGGTCAGAAGACCCGGTTTCCATGAAATTTATAGCCGCTCGGTTTAGGGGTAGCGAGCCTAGGTCGCGTCCCTCGCCGAAAAAGCGTGCGCAGGAAAGGACTTTATGGCTCGTAACGCATCCGATATTTTGATCGACAGCATCATCGACTGGGGAGTCGATGTCGTCTTTGGCCTCCCCGGCGACGGGATCAACGGCATCATGGAGGCCCTGCGAACCCGGAAGGACAAAATCCGCTTCGTCCAGACTCGCCATGAGGAAGCGGCCGCCTTCATGGCTTGCGGTTACGCCAAATACACGGGCCGCCTGGGTTGCTGCCTCGCAACGTCGGGGCCGGGAGCGATCCATCTTCTGAACGGTCTCTACGACGCGAAAATGGATCAGGCTCCCGTTCTGGCGATTACCGGCCAGACTTTTTCCGATTTGAAGGGAAGCAACTTCCAGCAGGAAGTGAACACGCTTTCCCTCTACGAGGACGTGACCGTCTACAACCAGGAGGTCATTAATCCCGGCCAGATCGAGATGCTCGCGGACGAGGCTTGCCGGCATGCGCTGAACGACCGCGGCGTGGCTCACATCAGCTTTCCCGTCGATTATCAGGAAGAGGAGCCGAGCTCGAACGGCTCCATGCATAAAGTCAGGCATGCGACGGACAGCCGATGGACGCCATCTCTGGCAATTCCTCGCGAGCATGAGCTGAAGCGGGCCGCAGAACTGCTCAATATGGCGAAGGCTCCGGTCCTGCTCGTCGGCTCGGGCGCGTTGCGGGCGGGCATGGAGGTCGCCGAAGTGGCGGAGACGCTGGCCGCCCCCGTCGTGAAGGCCCTCCTCGGCAAGGCCGTCTTACCGGACACTCATCCGAACTGTCTCGGCGGGTTGGGCCTGCTTGGAACGACGCCTTCGCAGATCGCCATGGAGAATTGCGACGCCATCCTCATGATCGGCACGAGCTTTCCCTACATGGAATTCTTGCCGAAGCACGAGCAAGCGATCGGAATCCAGATCGACGACAAGGCGGATCGCATCGGCCTCCGCTTCGCCGTCGACGTCGGCCTCGTAGGCGACGCAAGGATGACCCTGCGAGCCCTCATTCCGCTACTGGCGAGAAAGGCGGACCGCTCGTTCCTCGAACAGATGCAGAGTCACATGAAGGATTGGCGCGAGGTCATGGAGACGCGGGCCAGGCACGAGACGCCAATTAAGCCGCAGCAGATTGCCCGCGACCTGAACGAGCTCGCCTCCGACGACGCGATTCTTAGCACGGACTCGGGCACGATTACGACCTGGGCGGCTCGTCAGTTCGATATTCACGGCAGTCGGATGTTCTCCTGCTCCGGGAACCTTGCCACGATGGCGCCGGGTTTGCCCTATGCGATCGCCGCGGCTGTCGCCTATCCCGAACGGCAGTCGATCGCCTTCGTCGGGGACGGCGGTTTCACGATGCTGATGGGCGAGTTCGCCACGGCCGTCAAATACGACCTGCCGATCACCGTCGTTATCGTCAAGAACAACACTCTCGGGCAAATCAAGTGGGAGCAGATCGTGTTTCTCGGGAACCCGGAATACGGCGTGGACCTTCAGCCGATCGACTTCGCGAAGTTCGCGGAAGCGTGCGGCGGCATAGGCCTTGCCGTCAAGGAACCTGGAGATGTGCGCGCCGCCCTTCGCACAGCTTTGGAGAGCCGCCGGCCCTGCATCGTCGAAGTCGAAGTCGATCCCTGCGAGCCTCCGATGCCGTCGAGCGTCTCGCTCAGGCAGGCCGAGCATTTCGCGGAGGCCCTCGTCAAAGGAGAACCGAATCGCGGAAAGATCGCCCTGACTCTGTTCCGCGACAAGCTCAGCGAGTTGGTTTAAGGAGGCGTCAAGATGCAAGTTCGGCTCCGAACGATCCCCATCCGGCACTCTCATGACGGACAAGTCGGGACCGCCAAATCCCTAAACGTGGACGTCGACGATCTGAAGAGAGAGCTCGAGCAGACGGTTGAAGGCGAAGTTCGCTTCGATTCGGGCACACGCGCGATGTATGCGCACGACGCGTCGAACTACCGAATGCCCCCCATCGGCGTCGTTATCCCGAGGAGCCAGGCAGATGTGGTGGCCGCCATCGCCGCGGCAAGGCGTTTCGGCGCTCCGGTGATTTCGCGCGGAGGAGGCACTGCCATCCCCGGCCAAGGCGTCAATGTTGCCCTTATGATCGACTTCTCGAAATACCTGCACGAAGTCGTCGGGATCGATCCTGAACGCCGGATCGCCATTGTCGAGCCCGGTTGCATCCTCGACCATCTGCAAGAAAAGGCCAAACCGTACGGCCTCGCATTCGGCCCCGATCCAGCCACCCATAGCCGCAATACCCTCGGCGGAATGATCGGCAATAACTCCTGCGGGATCCACTCGGTGCGGGCAGGGCGGACTGCCGACAATATCGAGGGCCTCGGGATTCTCCTCTATGACGGAACCCGCATGCAGGTTGGCGCGATGACTGCCGCGCAGCTCCACCGGGCGATCAATCGGGGAGGCCGAGAGGGAGAGATTTACGCAAGACTGCGCGACCTGCGCGACCGATATGCCGGCCTGATCCGCGAGCGTTACCCGAAGATTCCACGCCGCGTGTCCGGATTCAACCTCGACGAGCTGCTGCCTGAGAAGGGCTTTCATGTCGCGCGGGCTCTGGTTGGCACGGAAGGAACCTGTGTTGCCGTCCTCGAAGCAACATGCCGGCTGATGCCGCGAATTACGGCTAAATCGCTCCTTATCCTGGGCTTTCCCGACATCATCGCGGCTGGATCGTTCGCTTCCGAAGCCCTGGAGTACGGTCCGATCGGATGCGAGGCGCTGGATCACAAGTTCCTTGCCGACATGCGCAAGAAGAAGATGCATCCGAAGCATGCCGATCTCCTGCCCGAGGGTAGGGCTTGGCTCCTCGTCGAGTTCGGAGGAGAGGACAAGGAGGAGGCCGACAGCCAAGCGCGCAGGCTGGTCCAAGCGGTGGCGAGCCGCGATCAGGGACCGAGTCATCGCCTTCTCGATCATCCGGAGTTCGAGAAGGCCCTCTGGAAGCTACGGGAAGAAGGGCTAGGAGCAACCGCGTTCATTCCCGGCGAAGAGGTGAACCATGAAGGTTGGGAGGATGCGGCCGTTCCTCCGGAAAGGCTCGGCGACTATTTACGCGACTTTCAAAAGCTTCTGAAGCAGTTCGAATATCACGGAGCCCTTTACGGACACTTCGGGGACGGGTGCGTGCATGTCCGCCTTAGTTTCGATTTGGAAACCCGGCCGGGAATCGACCATTACCGCCGGTTTGTCGAGGAAGCCGCCAGTCTCGTCGTCTCCTATGGAGGCTCCCTCAGCGGCGAGCACGGCGACGGGCAGGCGAAGGCGGAAATGCTGGAGAAGATGTACGGCCCCGAGCTCATCGAAGCGTTTGCCGAGTTCAAGCGGATTTGGGACCCCGACGGGAAGATGAACCCCGGTAAGGTCGTTGCGCCTTACCGGATCGACGAGAACCTTCGCCTGGGGACGGATTACGATCCGCCCCAAATCCAGACCCATTTTCAATATCCGGACGACCGGCATAGCTTCGCCTTCGCCATCCGACGATGTGTCGGGGCAGGAGTGTGCCGCCGAACGGAGGGTGGGACGATGTGCCCGAGCTTCATGGTCACGCGCGAAGAGAAGAACAGCACCAGAGGACGAGCCCGGCTTCTCTTTGAAATGCTCGCCGGGAACCCGATCGAAGGTGGCTGGAAGAGCGAGGAGGTCAAGGATGCCCTCGATCTGTGCCTCGCCTGCAAGGGATGCAAGGGCGACTGCCCGGTGCAGGTCGATATGGCGACCTACAAGTCGGAATTCCTCGCCCACTACTACGAGGGGCGTCGCCGGCCGCGCCACGCCTACGCTTTCGGCTTCATCCAAGTGTGGGCCAGATTGGCTTCGCTGGCTCCCGGCTTCGTCAACCTCGTCGCCCATACCCCTGGCTTGGGCGCGGCCGCGATGCGCGTGGCGGGAATGGCCCCCCAACGGAGGATGCCGCGCTTTGCGCCCTACACCTTCCGCTCATGGTGGGCAAGGCGGTCCAAGCGGAACGCGGGCAAGCCGCGCGTCATCCTATGGGCCGATACCTTCAACAATCATTTCCATCCGACGACGGCGCAAGCCGCCGTCGAAGTCCTCGAGCATGCGGGCTTCCAGGTCGAGGTTCCCAAGGCGCATCTATGCTGCGGCCGGCCGCTCTACGACTACGGCTTCCTCCGCCAAGCGAAGGTCTACCTGCGAAAGATACTCGACTCTCTTCGAGCCGAGATCCGGCGCGGCGACAAGGTTGTGGTGTTGGAGCCAAGTTGTTGCTCGGTCTTCCGCGACGAGTTGGTCAATCTGTTTCCCGGTGACGAGGACGCGAAGCGCCTCTCCCAGCAGGTCTTCCTCCTAAGCGAGTTCCTGAACTGCCAGGCCCCGGGTTATCGGCCGCCCAAGCTGAACGGGCGGGCCCTGGTTCACGGCCATTGCCACCATAAGGCGCTCATGTCGATGGATGACGAGAAGGAGCTTCTCGCCAAGATGGGAATGGAAATCGACGAGCCGCAAAGCGGATGCTGCGGCATGGCAGGGGCATTCGGCTTCGAGGCGGGTGAGCATTACGACGTCTCGATCAAATGCGGAGAGCGCGTCCTCCTTCCCGAAGTGCGTTCCGCGCCTTCGGATGGCTTGATCGTCGCCGACGGCTTCTCCTGCCGGGAGCAGGTGACCCAAGAGACCGATCGCACGCCTCTGCACCTCTCACAGGTCATCAAGATGGCGATCGACGAGGGAGAAGCGGCGCAGCCGCGGCCCTATCCTGAAAAACGCTATCTGACTCCTCGGCGCACGCTCGAAGACGACGTGAGGACGGCCGTCTTGGTCGGCGCGTGCCTGTATGGCGCATTCCGGCTGGTCTCATGGGCCCTGAAACCGGAGAGAACCCAATGAACGTTACCGATATCTCCGATCTCAAGGCGCAAGCGCAACGGCGTCTGCCCGCAGTCGTGTATACGTACCTTGAAGGCGGCGGGTATGAGGAGGAAACGCTTCGCCGCAACCGCGAAGACCTTCGGCGCTTCGCTTTGGTGCCCCGAGTTCTCCATGACGTGACGCACCGGAACATGGCGGTGCAAATCGCGGGGCAAAAGCTGGCACTGCCTCTCGTCCTCGGACCGGTTGGCGCATGCGGCCTGGCCTATCCTAACGGGGAAGTGGAGGCTGCCAAGGCGGCGAAGGCGCACGGCATTCCCTTTTGCCTCAGCACCCTTTCGATCTGCACGCTTGAGGACGTCGCTGAAGCGATCCAGGAGCCTTTCTGGTTTCAGCTATACGTCACCCGGGATCGCCGGGTGACGGAAGCTCTCGTCTATCGGGCAAGAGACGCCGGTTGCTCCATGCTTGTCATGAGCCTGGACTTGCACGTGCGAAGCCAACGGCATGAAGAGCAGAAGCACGATCTCTACGCGCCCCCGAAAATCGACTTTCGAAATCTTTGGGACGCCTTGACTCATCCCCGATGGCTCCTGCCGATGCTGAAGAGCCGCCGGCATACGTTCGGCAACCTGATCGGTCTGGTGAAGGATGCTCGAAGCGTCCCCGAGATCACCGAATGGCTGGAGCGGGAATTCGATCCCACCGTGTCTCTGCGTGACGTCGAATGGGCGCGCAAGGTATGGCCGGGAACGCTCATGGTCAAGGGCGTTCTCCATCCCGAGGACGCCAGGCAATGTATTGCTCACGGCGCCGATGGAGTTATCGTCTCCAACCATGGGGGACGGCAAGTGGATGGGGCTGTTTCCACGTGCGCCATTTTGCCCCAAGTGGCGGATGCCGTAAACGGTGCGGGCGCGGTGCTTGTCGACAGCGGCATCCGGACGGGCATCGACGTACTCAAAATGATGGCTCGCGGCGCGGATGCGTGTCTGATCGGCCGCGCGTATATGTATGGCCTCGCCGCGAACGGCCGCGACGGCGTTTCGAAGGCGATCGACATCATTTCAAAGGAGCTCAGCCAGACGATGGGTCTTTGCGGCTGTACCGACGTCCGCAGTCTTCCTTTCGACCTCCTGGTCGAGGAGGAGTCGCTGCTTCGGGAATCTGCGCGGATTCCCGAAGCTCGGGCAAGACTGATCTGACCACGTCGGAGGCTCGGTTCCAGCGGTCCAAGCCACGACGAGCCACTCGGACGCGGGAATTGCCCGGTTGTTCACAGGAAACACCGAAACTGAATCCTTGCCGCCTGATCGCGCCTCTCATGAGCGGGCCCGTTCCGAGAGCGCCCATCAAGGCTTATGCGTAGGTTTCTCTCCCTAATCGCCGTTCCGATCCTCCTCGCCGGATGCGGCTCGAACGAATCCAAGACCGCCGAAACATCGTCCGGCGAGGTCGTCCCGGCTTCAATCCAGACCGTGCAGCCCATCGAGGCGCCCGTTTATTTCGAAGCGACGGGGACCGTTAAGGCTCGGCTGAACGCGATTCTTTCTTCGAAAGTGATGGCCCGCGTCTCAGGCGTCTCCGTTCGCGAAGGCGATCAAGTGAAAGCGGGCCAGACCCTTGTGATTCTGGACTCGCGGGAGCTTTCCGCCGCCGTCGAAGTGGCGCGAGCCAATCTCAGCGCCTCGAACGTCGGCGTCGACAACGCTCGAACCGCCCACGATATGGAGGTCAAAACGAGCGCGGCACGGATCTCCCAAGCGCAGGCGGCGGTGGCCCAGAGCCGGGCCGCCTTGAGCGCGGCCCAATCCCGGCTCGATCTCGCCCTCGCCGGTCCGCGCATCCAGGAGAAGACTCAAGCCCACCTCGCCGTCGAGCAAGCCGAATCCAGCCTGAAGCTGGCGAAGGTCCAGCTCGACCGCATCTCCAATCTCGTTTCGCAGGGCGCGATGCCGCAGAAGAACCTCGACGTCGCGCAGAACGCCTACGACGTCGCCCTCGCCCAGCGCGATACGGCCGTCCAAGCCGAGAAGATGGCCCAAGAGGGCTCGCGGTCCGAGGACATCCGGGCCGCGCGCGAAGGAGTCGCCCAGGCTCAGGCCGCCGTCAAGCAAGCCGAATCCAACCTGGCCCAGGCGAAAGCCGCCGCTCTCCAATCTCGGGTCCGTGCCGAAGAAATCCGCGCGGCTCAGGCTCAGGTCGATCAATCCGCGGCTGCTCTCCGCTCTTCCGAGGTCTCCCTCGGCTACGCCTCGATCCAGGCCCCGTTCGACGGTTGGATCACCCAGCGCGCGGTCGATCCCGGCGCGATGGCGACAGCCGGTTCGCCCCTCTTGACCATCGAGGGAGGCGAGCTGCGGCTGGAAGCCGTCGTGCCGGAGTCGGTGCTGCCTCACGTGAGGCTCGGCGATCAGGTCGATGTCAAGCTGGACGCGCTTGGAAACATGGTGTGCAAGGCTGCCGTTGCGGAGATCGTGCCCCAGGGCGACATGAGCACCCACAGCTTCGTCGTGAAGCTGACTTTGCCGAGAACTCCCGGCGTCAAGTCGGGAATGTTCGGCCGCGCCGCCTTTTTGACTGGAAAGGAGAGCCGGATCGAAGTTCCGGCCGGCAGCGCGTGGGAGCGGGAAGGGCTGCATTACGTCTTCGCGGTCAACCGCGAGGGCGTCGCCCGTCTCCGAATCGTCACCCTCGGCGATAGCGACGGCTCCAAGGTTGTCGTTCTCTCCGGCCTCTCCGCCGGCGAGCGGATCGTCACCGGCGACCGCAGCAAGGTCGTCGACGGCGTCAAGGTGGTCTCCAAGTGAGAGTCGGCATCGCCGGGAAGCTCGCCTCGGCGTTCGTCAACACGAAGCTGACCCCGCTCCTGATCGTCGCGTCCCTCCTCCTCGGCCTCTTCGCCGTCCTGAAGACGCCGCGGGAGGAGGAGCCTCAGATCATCGTCCCGATGGCCGACGTGGTCGTCTCCTTCCCCGGCGCAACCGCCAAAGACGTCGAGCGCCGGGTGACGACCCCGATGGAGAAGCTGGTTTGGGAGATTCCCGGCGTGGAGTATGTCTACTCCACGAGCAGCGCCGGCCAGTCGATGGTCATCGTCCGGTTCCAGGTCGGCCAGGACCAGGAACGGGCCTTCGTGCGGCTACGCGAGAAGCTCCAATCTCACTTCGACATCATTCCGCCCGGCGCTTCCCAGCCGATCATCAAGCCCCGCTCGATCGACGACGTCCCGATCCTCGCCCTCACCCTGCATAGCCGCGAAGTCGACGGATTCACCCTGCGCCAGGTCGCGACGAGGGTGGAAGAGGCGATCAAGTCCGTGCCCGATGTGAGCGAGACCGACGTGATCGGCGGGCCTCACCGCGAGCTGAGAATAACGCTCGACAAGGCGAAGCTCGCCTCCCGAGGGCTTTCGACCGACGCCGTGACCCAGGCTCTCGCGGGTGCCAACGAACGCTCCCAGGCCGGCGCTTTCGCGAGCAAGAACGAGGAGATCGTCGTCAAGACCGGCGAATTCTTCCGCTCGGCCAAAGATGTCGCCGGCGTGCTCGTCGGCAGCAAGGACGGCAAGCCGATCTACGTGGGCGACGTGGCGACCATCGCCGACGGCCCGGAGGAGGCGACCAACTACGTCCTTTTCGGCTACGGTCCGGCGAGCAAGGAGCAGGGCAAGACGACGACCTTGGAACCGGCCGTCACGATCAGCGTCGCCAAGCGGCAAGGCACGAATGCCATCGACATCGCCAACAAGGTGCTCGCGAAGGTCGAAACCCTCAAGGGAACGATCGTCCCGAGCACGGTCAGCATCACGGTAACTCGTAACTACGGCGAGACTGCGAGCGAGAAGTCGAACGAGCTGCTGCTTCACATGATGATCGCGGTGATCTCGGTCACGATCCTGATCGCCCTGGCTCTGGGCCGGAAGGAATCGCTCGTCGTCCTCACTGCGATTCCCGTCACCCTCGGCCTGACCCTCCTCGTTTTCTACCTGTACGGCTATACGCTGAACCGGATTACCCTCTTCGCCCTCATCTTTTCGATCGGCATCCTCGTGGACGACGCGATCGTCGTAGTCGAGAACATCGTGAGGCACTTGCGCCTGCCCGAGGCGAAGCGGGAGGGCACCCTCAAGACGGCGGTACTCGCCGTCGACGAGGTCGGCAATCCGACGATCCTCGCCACGTTCACCGTCATCGCGGCGATTCTCCCGCTCGCCTTTGTCGGCGGGCTCATGGGGCCCTACATGCGCCCGATCCCGGTCGGCGCGAGCGCGGCGATGATCTTCTCGCTGCTCATCGCCTTCGTCGTCACGCCCTGGGCGGCCGTGCGGCTGCTCAAGAACGGCGGAAGCCACAAGCACAAGGAAGTTCCGGAAGGCGACAAGGAAGACTTCCTGACCAATCTATATCGGCGGGTGATGACTCCGCTGCTCCGATCTAAAAAGGTCCGCTGGAGCTTTTTCGGCCTCATCGGCCTCCTTCTCCTCGCCTCCTTCTCTCTCATCGCCACCAAGGCAGTCATCGTGAAGATGCTTCCGTTCGACAACAAGAACGAGTTCCAGGTCATCGTCGACATGCCGACGGGAACGAGTCTTGAGCAGACGGCGGCGGTGGCGCGGCAGCTCGCCGACTACGGCGCGAAGGTCCCCGAGGTTACGAACTACGAGATTTACATCGGCACCTCAAGTCCGTATAACTTCAACGGCCTCGTCCGCCACTACTTCAATCGCTCGGCGAGCTACCAGGCCGACATCCAAGTCAATCTATCCCCGAAAGGCGAGCGAAAGGCCCAAAGCCACGACATCGTCAAGCGCATCCGTGCCGGTTTGACCGACCTTGCGAAGAAGTTTGGCGCGCGAATCAAGATCGCGGAAATCCCGCCCGGCCCGCCTGTCCTGGAAACCCTCGTCGCCGAGGTCTACGGTCCCGACCAGGACACTCGCATGGACGTGGCGCGCAAGGTCAAGAACATTTTCCAGACGACCGAGGGCGTGGCCGACATCGACTGGTACGTCGACGACGACCAGGCCACCTACCGCTTCGACGTGGACACGACCAAGGCCGCCCTTGCCGGAGTCGACGTCGCGTCCATCAACCGGACGCTGACGACCTCGCTCAGCGGGGCCAAAGTCGGCCTCCTCCACGACGAAGGCGCGAGGGAGGACATCCCAGTCACCGTCCGCCTTCCTCGAAGCGAGCGGAGCGGGCTCGAGCAGTTGGAGGGCTTGTCCGTCCAATCCACGAACGGCTCGCTTGTGCCCTTGACCGAGCTCGTCAAGCCGGTCGAGATTCCGACCGACAAGAGCATTTATCACAAGAACCTGCTCCCGGTGGTCTATATCACCGGCGACGTGGTCGGACGGCAGGAGAGCCCGGTCTATGCGATTCTCCAGATGAATCATGCCCTCGACCAGCTCAAGCTGCCGGGGGACACGAAGCTGAACGTCCTCTCGACCCATCTGCCCGACAACACCAACGCGCCCGCAATGAAGTGGGACGGGGAGTGGCACATCACGTACGAGGTCTTCCGCGATCTCGGCATCGCCTTTGCCGCCGTCATCGTGCTGATCTACATCCTCGTCGTCGCCTGGTTCCAGGATTTCAAGACGCCGATCGTCATCATGGCCCCGATCCCGCTGACCCTCATCGGCATCCTGCCCGGCCATGCGCTTCTCGGCGCCTACGTCACCGCGACCTCGATTATCGGCTTCATCGCGGGCGCGGGCATTATCGTCCGCAACTCGATCATTCTCGTCGACTTCGTCGAGCTACGCCGCCGCCAGGGCCTCAGCCTGGAGCAGGCGGTCATCGACGCCGGCGCAACCCGCTTCCGCCCGATGCTCCTCACCGCGGCCGCCGTTATCGTCGGCTCCTTCGTGATCCTCTTCGATCCGATCTTCCAGGGCCTCGCCATCTCCCTGATGGCGGGCGAGATCGCCTCGACCCTTCTCTCCCGCTTCGCCGTGCCCGTGCTGTACTTCATGTCGCAGCGGAAAGGGGCGGTCACAAGGCACGGAGAGACGTCGCCGGAGCAGGCGGCATAAGAGGCGACGCAGCATGAGCTCCCAGCCCATGACCCGGCGAAGCCGGTAGCCCCGGCAGGGCTGTAGCCGTCGCAACGGCGACGCGTAGCGCGCCGGGTCGCCATGTAGCGAAAATCCGATCTTTAACACGGAGAAACGGAGAAACTGAGCCTTGGGAGTCTCCGCTCCTCCGTTCCTCCGCGTTGAATCCGGAGCGGAAGGGCGCAGGTCTCGGCACTCCAAGGACGTGTCATATTGAAGTCATCGCACTCGCTTCTGAGCCCCGAGAACAGGCCTACGACCGGATGGTGGCGCGGCACAAGGATGCCGTGTACCGCCAGATCGCCCGCGTCTGCGGCAACTACGACGACACCGAGGATGTGCTCGTCGAGACCTTCCTCGCCGCTTATCGCGCCATGGACCAGGTGCGCGATCCCGAGGCGATGCGCGGCTGGCTCGCCACGATCGGCCGGCGCATCTGCCGGCGCATGAAGTCGAAGGAGGCTCTCGCTCCGATCCTCCAACTCGCCGACGAAATCGAGCCGTCGGTCACTCCGAACTTCGAGGAGATCATCGAAGAGGGTCGTATGCGCGATTGCGTCGTCAAAGCCCTCAAGCTTTTGCCCGAGAACTACCGGGAGGCCTACGTCCTCCGCGATCTGGAGGGCCTGTCTGCGGAAGAGGCGGCGAAAAAGCTGGGCATCAACATCCGAAACCTGAAATCTCGACTCCACCGCGCCCGCTCCCGGATTCGCGAATCCCTCGATTCCGGATTGTGCGGCACGATTTGAATCCTTTGGCGAAATAGCCGCCTCTCTGGATCAGAATGCGCAAATCCGTATGGACCGTCGAGCGGCAGGTCCGCCTCACCGTCGGGATTCTCGTCCTGACCAGCGTCGCTCTGGCTTACTTCGTCAACATCGCCTGGCTGTTCATGACGACGTTTATCGGCTTCGGCCTCGTTTTCGCCGGATTCACCAGCGTCTGCCCCATGGAGGGCCTGATCTCCCGTTGTCCCTGGAACCGCACCAAGGCGACGCCGGCCCATCAAAGCTAAAGCGGGCGTTGTCGCGGCTTGGACGGCCACGTCCGAGAACGCCTGCTTCAATTGAACGCAGACATTCGTCCAAGGCTGGCATATCCCATAAGCGCCGCCCGCCCGGCGAGGTGGGCTTTCGTGTGGGAAAGAAGGGCCCGGCCGAGATCATGACAGATCACCTCGGGGCCTGCGGCCTCACGGCTTCCAATGGTTCAGGAACTCGGTAACCGCGCTGGATTCCATGCGGCGCATCGATTCGAACTCGCCTTTCTTCTGGCTGAACAGAACCTTGCCGTCGGAGTCGAGGACGGCGAGGGCGGGAACGCCCTTTTCCAGCGGGACGCCGTACGTCTCGGCGATGTCCTTGTTCTTGTCGAACTGGCCGATGTTCACATCGACGAGAATGAAGTTGTCCTTGAGCAGAGCCGCGTTCGGCTCCTCATGAAAATACTTGTCGAGCGCCCGGCAGTCGCCGCACCAGTTGCCGCCGAAGTCGAGGATGATCCGCTTGTGCTGCTTCGCCGCCTGCCCAAGTGCCTCCTTGATCTCGGCCTTGGCCGCCTCCGGGGCGGGATAGATGTCTTTGGCGGCAGCCTGCTCTTGGGCAAAGGACATTGCCGCGAGCGAAAGCGCGACGAGGAGCGGGATCAGCTTCTTCACAGCCACATTCTAACCGATGGCGATTACCGACGCGTCCTGACCGACCTCTCGACCGGAGATCGTGAAAACAT
Organism: Fimbriimonadaceae bacterium; assembly: GCA_035545155.1. Lineage (GTDB taxonomy): Bacteria > Armatimonadota > Fimbriimonadia > Fimbriimonadales > Fimbriimonadaceae > JAEVZK01. The sequence goes on from DASZYX010000011.1 coordinate 18,833, forward strand.
AACTCTTCGATTTCAGCATGGGCAGGTGGCGAGCCGAATAGACTTGAAGCCTGGCGACGCCATCCTCTGGCTTCGCAAAACCTCCAAATAGAGATATCAATGGGATTCAAGAAAGACTTCGTGTGGGGCGTCTCCACCGCCTCCTATCAGATCGAAGGGGCCGCGTTCGAAGACGGACGCGGCCTTTCCGTTTGGGATATGTTCTCCCGCAAGCCGGGCACGACCTTCGAGGGCCACACCGGAGACGTTGCCTGCGACCATTATCATCGCTACCGAGAGGATGTCGCCCTCATGAAAGAGCTTGGGGTGGGTGCGTACCGCTTCAGCGTCGCCTGGCCCCGCATCCTCCCGGACGGGACCGGCGCAGTGAACCCGAGAGGGCTGGACTTCTACGACCGCCTCGTGGACGAGCTTCTCGCCGCCGGCATCCAGCCCTGGCTGACCCTCTTCCACTGGGACTACCCGCTCGATCTCTATCATCGCGGCGGATGGCTCAATCCGGATTCGCCCAAGTGGTTCGCGGACTATTCGGAGGTCGTCGTCATGGCGCTGTCCGACCGCGTGACCCATTGGATGACCCAAAACGAGCCCCAATGCTACGTTGGCTCCGGCCTCCACGCGGGTTTGCACGCTCCCGGGGACAAGCTGCGCTGGGCGGAGGTGCTCCTTGCCATGCATCACTCGATGCTCGCCCATGGCCTCTCCGTCCAGGCGATTCGGGCGAACGCCGCGAAGCCGGTGAAAGTCGGCATGGCCCCGGCCTCCAGCCTCGCTCTCCCTGCCACGGACAGCGCCGCGGACATCGAAGCCGCTCGCCGACAAACCTTCGAAGTCACTTCCGAATCCGCCTGGCACCTCGCCTGGTGGCTCGATCCTCCGCTCCTCGGCGCTTACCCGGAAGAGGGGGTGGCCCTCTACGGGGAGGCCATGCCGAAGGTCACCGCCGAAGATCTGCGGACGATCCGTCAGCCCCTCGACTTCTTCGGCATGAACGTCTATTACGGCAATCGGGTCAAAGCCGGGCCGGATGGCAAAGCGGTCCCGGTTGGACGGCCCGTTGGCGCGGGCGTGACGTCGATGAAGTGGCCGGTCGAGCCGGATTGCCTCTATTGGGGCGCCCGCTTCTATCACGAGCGCTACGGCCTGCCGATCGTCGTTACGGAAAGCGGCCTCGCCAACCAGGACTGGATCATGCTCGACGGCAAAGTCCACGATCCCCAGCGCATCGACTACCTCCACCGCCACCTGCGCGAGCTCAAGCGAGGCGCCGAGGAGGGTATCCCGATCGATGGCTATTTCCAGTGGTCGCTCATGGATAACTACGAGTGGGCCGAGGGCTATCGGGAGCGGTTCGGCCTCGTCTACGTCGATTACCCAACTCAGCGTCGCATCCCCAAGGACTCGTATTATTGGTATCGCGACGTCGTCCAAACCAATGGCGACGGGCTGTAAGGGAAAGGGCGTATAGTGAAGCCATGAAAGCCCGATTCGTATTGCCGCTCGCCCTCATCGCCATGAGCGCGGTCGCCTTCCAGCAAGCGACCTACCCTCCGTACGTGACGGACAAAACGCTCTACGCCAAGAACGACCTCCGCGGAAAGCCGGCCCCCGCGCTTTACGTCCAGAAGTGGCTCACGTCCGGCAAGGTCGATACGAAAGGCAAAGTCGTTCTTATCGACTTCTGGGCCACCTGGTGCCCGCCCTGCCGCGCCCTCATCCCCGAGCTGAACGGCTACGCCAAGAAGTACGAGGGAAAGGTCGTCGTCATCGGCATCAGCGACGAGCCTGCCAGCACCGTCGCCGAATTCATGAAAAAGACGTCCATGAACTACAACGTCGGCATCGACACGACGAAGAAGATGGCAAGCGTGCTCGGCGTCCAAGGCATCCCGCATTGCATCCTCATCTCGCCGGACGGGATCGTGCGCTGGCAAGGCTTCCCGCTTGACGACGCCGACAAGCTGACGGACAAGATCATCGATCAAGTCCTCGCCGCCAGCGGCGTGAAATAAACGGATCTGCGCCCAGGTAGTCGCGAACCCCTTGCTCTTGCCGGATGAGCCTGCCGGGAGGACGTAAGGGTTTTGGAGCTGACGCGATGGCCTGTCGCTATGCGGGTCGCGTTGAGGCGGGAACTTGGTCGATCACCGATCCCGCCATGGGCTAGCCTGAATCGTTCGCGTCAGCACGTGGCTCCGCGGCACTGGCGAGCAGGCGGAGTGTGACCGAGCCATCTTGGCTCGGTGATCATTGGCAAAGCCGGAATAAGGCTGAAGCTCTGCTTCAGCCATATGCCTTGCCGTTCAACGACGCGTTCCGGCGCCAGCCGGGTCTCTGGGAGTTCCCCGTGGGAGAGTGCCGGTGAACCGTCGCGTAGTAAAGGCGAACAGGGGGGAGGGGCAAACGACGCCTCGTTTCGATCGCGACATTGCGCGAGAGTGCCGATCCTTCGGCAATAAGGGTTCTGGCCCCTCTATCGGGACGTCCGGGCGGCAAATACTAGAAGAGTGAGTCGCGTTCTCGACATCGGCCAGGCGATCCTGGCGAAGAATCAGGGGCTTGCCGACCGCCTTCGCCAAGACTTCGCCGCCCGCGGCGTCTTCGTCCTCAACGTCGTCTCCTCGCCCGGCTCCGGCAAAACCGAGTGGCTTGCCAAGACCCTCGAACGGATCGCGGGCCAAATTCCAACCGCCGTTATCGTCGGCGATCTCGCCACCGACCACGACGCCCAGCGCCTCTCCGGCAAGGGCGCGAAGGTCCTTCAAGTCAACACCGACGGTTACTGCCATCTCGAAGCCAACATGATCCGCGCCGCCGTCGACGAGTTGGGCATCGACCAGGTCAAGCTGCTGATCATCGAGAACGTCGGCAACCTCGTCTGCCCCTCTACCCACGACCTCGGCGAAGACTTGCGCGTCGTCCTCTTCTCGGTCACCGAAGGCGAAGACAAGCCCCTCAAGTACCCGACGATCTTCAAGACCTCCCAGGTCGTCATCCTCTCTAAATGCGACCTTGCCGAAGCTGTCGGACTCGACCGTGACCTGGCGCTAAGAAACGTCGCCAACGTCGCCCCCCAAGCCACCCTCCTCGAAACCTCCGCCAGGACCATGAGGGGCATGGACGAGTGGTGCAACCTTCTGACCCGCGCCGTCGCCTCAAAGACCCCGTCGTAGCGGCAAATGCTCATTGGGAGCCCCGTTGGGCTAGGAAGATATGAGCGCCTCGATCTCCGTCAATGCGGGAATCGTACCGGTCGCGCCGAGGGAGCGGCAGGCTAGCGAACCGGCCGCCGAGGCGAATTGCAGACAACGCTCGATCTCCCAGCCTGAGTCGAGCCCGTAGAGCATCCCGGCTCGGAAGATGTCGCCCGATCCGGTCGGATCGACGACGTTGTCGTTCGGATAAGCGGGCAGATACGTCGCGGGCGTTTCCGGCGAGCCAAATACGAGGCCTTGCGAACCGTCGGTGAGGATGGCGAAGCAGCCGTACCGGTCGACCCACGATCGGACGAACTCCAGGTTCGCGGCAATGTCGCCGCGCGTCCCCGCCCAGTCCGTGCTGGATTGCCAGAACGATCCCGGAAAGAGCGGTGCGTCGTCGTCGACGAAGTCCATCGTGTAGAGGCGCATGCCGCGCTTGTGGGCGAGTCGCGTCGCGGCGTAGGCGGCTTCGCGCATATTCGGTTCGGCCGTAAACCAAGCCCCTTTTCGGTAGGGCAGCCTGTCCACGTCGACGCCGACGCCCATCGAGGAGAACCCAAGCCCGATCATCGTCCGCTCCCCGTCGTCGGTCACGAAGACGTCGCAAACCGGCGTCGCCTCGCCTCCGATCAGGTGTTCCCGAACCGGCTGCAGGCCCTTGTCCGCCAATTCATGAGAGAGGAGATCCGCGAGCGGACCGGAGCCGAGACCGTTGCCGGCCAACAGATAGTCCGCTCCCCAGGCCCTTAGCGCGCAGGCGGTGTTGGCGGCTTCGCCACCCAGCATGTACTGCTCGGAGACAACCTCGACGTAGCCGCCGAGAGGCGGCAAATGAGGCAAGCGCCGCACCCGATCGAGGCAGATCGTTCCGAAGACGAGAATCACGCCAGAACAGGATACAAGAGCGGGCGGAGGATGGTGGGTCGGCCGGGACTCGAACCCGGGACCAGCGGCTTAAAAGGCCGATGCTCTACCGACTGAGCTACCGACCCACGGAAACGTGGGAGCCGGGAGTTTACCGCTTAGGGCCGCGGAGATACGATTCTGTAGGGACCAGACTCATCGCGACGCCACAGAATCGGATCGCGCCAGACGTATCCGGGCAGCTTTACCATCCGAATGATTCCGGCCGTTTTGGGGATGACGTGAGGCATCGGAACGGGAGCCAATCCCTGTCGGCAAAACCGCAGCGTGGGAGTAAGTGGGCGCCGGTCTGCCCCCCTCTGTTCTCCTTCGCTACGCGACGGCTCACGGACCCTCTCCCCCAGAGGGTAGAGGGACCGCGCCCCCTCCCATTCAGCCATACGACAGATTCCGGGGGGAAGAGAAGGCTCGTCGTTACTTGCTTCAAGGTACATCGAGTCGGGCCAAAACGCAAGAAGGCCCTTCCTGCCGGAGGATCGCGGCCAGGAAGGGCGGATTTTGCCGGGCGAGGCCTAGCGGGCCTTGCGTCGGCGAATCAGGGCGAGCCCAGCCGCGCCGGCGAGGACGAGGAGGCTGGCCGGCTCGGGGACGGCGGTCGCGTACACCTGGACGTTGATGTCGCTCGCCTTATCCCAGCCGCTTCCGTTCGTGCTGTAGCTGTCGAGATAGTTGCCGGAGAAGTCGAATTCCTGGATCATGCCGTCCGCTCCATCGGCGGGGACGCCGCCAAGGGCCGCGTTGGACGCATGGTTGAACCAGGCGTAGCTGTTCGAGATGGCGGTGCCGATCACGCCGAAGGAGAACGACTGGCCGGACGTCGCCGCGATGTTCAGGTTGTTGAAATCGATCTCGTACATCGGCAGATAGTTGCCGGACGAACCCTGATAGTCGTGCTCCGTGCCGTTGTTGTACTGGACCTGGGAGACCGTGATGTTGGCGTTGTCGGTCGCCGTGCTGTTGGTGAAGTTACCGCTGCTGGCGACGGAGAGGGTGCCCGCGTTGGGTCCCATGTAGAGCTTGACGTCGCTGAACTCGTCTCCGGGGCCGTTCTGGCCGCTCTGCGGCTGGCCTCCGACGACGACCCAGGTGCGGACGGTGTTGATGACCCAGCTTCCGCTGCCGAGGGTGGGCATATCGAAGCTGTCGCCCTCGATGCCGGTGTTGCCGTAATCGTACGCCCACGCGACGTTGCTGCGGTTCGCGCCGGCAGCGTTATTCAAATTGGTATCGGGAAGACCTCGGTCGACGACCTGCGCCGAAGCCGCCGCTGCGCAGACAGCGAAGAATGCAAGAAAGAAATATCGGGATGACCTCATGTGTTGCTCCTGGACATGCCGAAACTCGGCATCTGAGAAGCTATCTGATCGCAATCCGATCCAATGTGACGCCTTCGCGGCAGAACCGGCAAAAAAACTGGCCGGAGGGTAGACAGACGACGGGATCGCATTCGTCGCACGAGGTCGCGCCTTCCCAAGCGCGACATATCATCCCGAGCCCGCCGGCCTCGGGCGGCCGAAAGTGAGGAAGAAACGCATGGCGTCCGAGCCGGATGACAAGAGCGGGGCGTTTGTAGGTTTCCGGAACCTCCACCCCTTAATCCCCTCCTCCTCCGCCGCACAATCATCGGCGCAAGAGGAGGGGAATCCGG
>DASZYX010000012.1:0-78834 GCA_035545155.1 Fimbriimonadaceae bacterium
GATCAGGCGAACGATATGGCGCTCATCGTCACAAACCAAAACTTTCAAAGGCGGCATGCGGTTGTTCTTCCTCTCCTCGGCTGAAGGGTGCATCGGATGCTACCTGAACAAGCACCGCAACCGCTAGGACGCTCTATTGTAGTCCGTGCCCGAAGGTTTGTGGGGATGCCTGACGGCCTGTTCTTATGAAATCTCCCTTCCAGGGCTCTTTCAAGCCGTCGGCTCGGGAACCAGTTGACGTTTCGATGCCGGTCGAGGCAACGCTCCGACAACGAAACAGGTCTCGATGCGTCCGACGCCTTTAACCTCGACTTCACCTCGATGCTCGCAATGGAACTTGTCGGCCAGCCGGTCGGCGATCGCCCGCGTCACTTGGATTCGGTCCGGCAACCCGTGGCTCTCCATCCGGCTCGCCGTATTGACGGTCTCGCCCCAAAGGTCGTACAGGAATTTCCGCCGCCCGATGACCCCGGCCACGAGGGGGCCGCAATGGATGCCGATGCGCATCTGGACTCCCGAACGCCTCGCCGCTTCCTGGAATTCGAGGGCCAAATCGGCCATCGATTCCAAATGATCCGGCCGGCTGTCGATCACGCCTCCCGCCACCATGTACGCATCTCCGACCGTCTTGATCTTTTCGAGTCCCCGCCGCTGGACGAGATCGTCGAACCGGGTGAAAACTTCGTCGAGAAACCCGACGACCTCGTCCGCATCTCGCGACGAGGCAAACGGCGTGAAATCGACGATGTCGGCGAACAGGACGCTCGCGTCGTCGTGCCGCTCCGCCAGAACGCCCGGCCGTGCCTTGAGCCGGCGGGCAATCTCCTCGGGCAGAACGTTGAGGAGCAGGTCGTCGGACTTGCGCCGCTCCTCCTCCAGCAGATGGCCGAGCAGGAACTCGCGCCGAGCCCGGACCTCCGCCACATAGGCCGCCGCCAGCGCGAAAAACGCGGTTTGCATCAGGATCATCCAATTGCTCGTGCGGGCCGGCTCGCCGAGGGGACGGAGCCAGACCGTGAACCAATAGTAGGTCCCTAAGAGGATCAAGACGGAGACGCCGGAACTCCGCACGAGGGCGAGGCCGCTTCCGATCACGACGACCGCGAAGAAAAGCCAGTTCGAGATCACAGCCCGCTCGTAGATGGTTTCCTCCCGCGCGAGCATCGCATAGCCGTTGACGATCGCCATCGACGCGATCGCCATCCACAGGAGCAGCGCGTTGACCTTCACCCATATCTGGCTCGTCCGGGCAAGAACGAGGGTGAGGATCAGAATCGGGAATACGGCGGCGACGCTTCGCAGATTGGCCCCCCACCCGTCCGCTCCGAGCAGGAAGTAGCTGGCGGTCAGGAAGGTCGCGCAAAGCACGATGCCCGCCTTGCAGATCGTTCCCGCTGGTCTCCGGATCTTTTCCGCCCAATCGAGCCAGAAATCGGCTTCGAGCTCTCCCGGAAAGCGAAGCCGCGCGACCTGCTTCTGCTGCTCAGCGGTTAGAAGCTGACTCATGCAGCAAAGTATAGAGCCCGCCGAGTTCGTCGGGCGAGGTCAGCCAGAGCGTCTTGGGCCGAAATTCCTCTCCGCCGACAAGCTCCCGAATGCGAGGCATGAACTCCCGGTCCACCCGGTCCAAAAGGTCGAGCAGCGTTTGCTCGAGGCCGTTGAAGGAGCAGCCTTCCGGCGCATCCGGCCGCTCCTTGTCACGGTGCTCCTCGACCCGCTGCATCGCCCACGCCTTGCAGTGTTCCAGCGGATAGTCGAGGAGGATGATCCGATCCGCGTGAGGGAGCCGCATCTCGATCGACCAAAGCGGACCGAGCCCATCGATCAGCCAGCGCGGCTGGGCGATAATTCGCTCGATTTCCGTCCGAATCGCCTCGTCCGGCGTCCGCCCCCAATTCGGCTGCCAGATGATCCGGTCCATGTGGTGGAGCGGCAGATCGAATTCATGGGCAAGGCGCCGACTCAGGGTCGTCTTCCCTGCCCCTCCGTTCCCAATCACGGTCATCCGATCCACAGTTCGATTATTGACGAACGTCTGACTCTGTCCGAGCAGAGCCACGACATTCGAGCACTTGGTGGCAAGTCCGCCACCAAGCGTCGGCGCCAAACGTTTCCCTACCCCCTGCGGCGCCTGGCAGGCCCGAAGCGAGACCTCGACGGGATCGGGGCGTGGCCGCGAAAACGCTGGGGCGAAGCCGCTTGCTTCGGCGACTGCGGCAGGGCGCGATGTCGGCTCAGAGGGAGGGGAGAGCGATCCGATAGGGGAATCTCCGAGCGAATGCTTTTTTCGATATCGAAGACGTCCTTGCTTTGCTCCGGGGTCGCGAGCGTGATCGCATGCCCGGTTTCCCCGGCTCGGCCCGTGCGGCCGATGCGATGGACATAGTCCTCGGGGTTGTCGGGAAGGTCGTAGTTGATCACGACCGAAATGCCTTTCACGTCGATGCCGCGAGCCGCGATATCGGTGGCGACCAAGATGCGATATTCGCCGGTCTTGAAGCCATGGAGCGCGCTGCGGCGCTGGGCCAGCGTTCGATCCGAATGGATCTCCGCCGCCGAATGCCCCATCGCGCGGACGTGGCGGGCGACCTTGCGTGCCCCATGCCGGGTCCGTGCGAAGACCAGAACGCTGCCGGAATGCTCCCCGAGCAGCCGCTTCAAGAGGTCGCCCTTGTTGAGATGTTGGACAACGTAGAGTTCCTGGCTGACGAGATCGATTGCCGTGCCTGGCCGCTCCACTTCGACCCGTTCCGGATTCCGGAGGTAGTCCGAGGCAATCGAAGCGATCTCGGCGGGCATCGTCGCGGAGAATAGCATCGTCTGGCGGTTGGCAGGCGTCTGGGCGAGAATCTTGCGAATCGCGGGCGCAAAGCCCATATCGAGCATCCGGTCGGCCTCGTCGAGCACGACGATCGTAACCCGGCCGAGGTCGATGGTGCGCTGCTCCAGGTGATCGAGGAGCCGGCCCGGTGTGGCGATAATCACCGCCGGCCGAGCCCGGAGTTGGCCGATCTGGCGGCTCATCGGCGCCCCTCCGATCAATACGGCGGTCTTCATGCCGAAGTGGCCGCCGATCTTGCGAAACACTTCTTCGACCTGAAGGGCAAGCTCTCTGGTCGGGACAAGCACGAGGGCCGGCCCGTTCAAATCTTTCAATCGATGGATGATCGGGAGCCCGAAAGCGAGGGTCTTGCCGGTTCCCGTTTGGGCGATGCCGACAATGTCGCGACCCTGAAGAGCGATCGGAATTGCCCTTGCCTGGATGGGTGTGGGAGTAATGTACGCGAGCTTGTCGAGAAGGTCGTGCAGCTTGGGCGAAAGAGCCAGAGCGCGAAAGCCCTGGGGAGTTGTACTTTGAGACATAAAAAATGCCCGAATGCACGGGCACTTCTCATTATGACTCCAAGTCGGCGAAAGGCGTCGCGGAAAGCCCCAGAGCCGATGACGGTTTGGCGCTCAATCACGCCCAATCTCGGGTCAGATCAGGGATGAATCGAAATCGGCATGTAAGGCACCAGAAGGGTCGCGTGGCTGTGATTTCCGTCGATCATCGTCTGGCCACAAATCAGGCCGTGACTGTTGATGCCATAAGCCAAGCTAAAGATCGGCCCAACCCGCCTTGGAAAAATCAACGAATTGAGGTCCCTCATATGTCCCGCAACGTAGACGAACCCATGGTTGACTTGATGGCCGTTCGAAAGCCGGACAAGAGAGCTGCCGACAACGTAGCCCGCGTCATTAATCCCGGTGGGCCACGCCCCAAGACCTCCCAGCCCTCCGAGGTCGGTCATCGTTCCGGCCGAGTAGAGGAAGCCATCCGTCACTCCCGGTCCCTGACAAATACCGACCACCTGCCCGATGCTGTTTAACGCGTCTGCTTGAGAAAAGGAGAAGCCAGGCAAAACGCCCAAGTCCTGGACAACTCCTCCACTGAAAAGCGCCGCGTGCCAATCGCCAAAGTCGCTGAATCGGACTTGGCCGGCGGCTTGCCCGGAAGAGTTGATCGCAAGGGCTATCGAGGTGAGTCCCCCGCTTACATCTCGGAGGCTGCCGCCATCATAGGTGAAAGCGTGATATTGTGGTCCAGCCGACTGGATACTCCAGCCAACGACAACCCCTGAATCGTTGATCGAACCACATTTGGAGTCCGAGAATCCCGCGAGCGTACCAAGGTTTTGCATCACCCCGTCCGCGTACAGGAAAGCGTGGTAGGTGTAGCTTCCGTCGCCGTTCTGATGGGATGACACGCCAACGACCTGTCCGAGGTTATTGATTCCCGTCGCGTTCGATATCGTGTCGCCGGGGAGCGTGCCAAGATCGTGCATAACCCCGCCGGAGTAGAGAAAGGCATGGGGTTGGCCCGCTGCGGTATAGGCCGAACCAACCACGTCGCCATGGTCGTTTAGTGCCAGTGCGGAAGCAGAATTTCCGCCGAGCGTGCCCAAGTCGACGGACAGATACCTCGTTTGCGCAAAACCGACACCACAAACGCCAAGAAGGCCAAGAGAGAGAAGCTTTTTCATATTCCTCACACGCACGACATGTTCGTCGGCCAGTCAAATCAACCAGGTTTGCAAGATTCAGAACAAGTGACGGAAATGCAATATGTCTACGTTCGGTCCGGTGTTCGGAACTTATCGGGAACCCCACCGGTCCCCTACTCCAGCTCGATCGTAGCAGGCGGCTTGCTCGTCAGATCATAGAAGACCCGATTCACGCCTTGGACCTCGTTCACGATCCGCGTGGCGATATGCTCCAGGATCTCAAATGGAATGTGGACGGCCCGTGCCGTCATCGCATCCTCCGATTCCACAGCCCGGAGAACGATCGGTTGCTCGTAGGTACGCTCGTCGCCCATGACGCCCACGCTCTTTACGTCGAGCAAGGCCGCGTAGCTCTGCCAAATGCCGCGATGGAGGCCGTTCTCGCGGAGCGTCGAGCGGAAAATCCAATCCGCCTCCTGCACCATCCGCACGCGATCCGGCGTGACCTCGCCGAGAATCCGCACGCCTAGGCCTGGCCCGGGAAACGGCTCCCGCTCAACCATTTCGGTGGGCAAACCGAGTTTCCTCCCAACTTCCCTGACCTCGTCTTTGAACAGCCAGCGAAGTGGCTCGATCAGCTTCATTCGCATCCAGTCCGGCAGACCGCCCACGTTGTGGTGAGTCTTGATCTTCGCCGCGGTTGGAGAGCCGGATTCGATGACGTCCGGGTAGAGCGTGCCCTGGGCCAGGAAGTCGCAGCCCTGCAACTCGTTGGCGTGGTCCTCGAAGACCCGGACGAACTGCTCACCGATAATCTTGCGCTTTCGCTCCGGATCGGTCGCCCCCTTCAGGGCTCCGAAGAAGCGGTCGTGCTCGTGAAAAGCCTTGAGGTTGGCCTTGAAGAATCCGGCGAAGGTATCCACGACCTGCTGGGCCTCGCCCTTCCGCAAGAGACCGTGATCGACAAAGACGCATACCGCCCGTTCCCCGATCGCCCGGATCAGCAAGGCCGCCATCACGCTCGAATCGACGCCGCCGGAAACCGCGCAAAGCACTTTTCCCGTCTCACCAACGGTCTGCCGGATCTTCTCGATCTCCTCGTCGATAAAGTTCTCCGCCGACCAATCGCGAACCAATCCGGCCCGCGTCAGGAATTCGTCGAGCAAGGCCCGCCCGCCCGGCGTGTGGGAAACCTCGGGATGGAACTGCACTCCGAACTGGCAGCTCTCCGGGTTGTCCATCGCCGCGACCGGACAAGTATCGGTAAAGGCCGTCACCACGAACCCAGGCGGCGGCTCCAAGACTTGGTCGCCGTGCGACATCCACACGGTCGGCGCCGTCAGCGACCCGACCAGCGCAGGCTTCTCTTGAACGGCCGAGGCGATCGCCGCCGAGGTCAACCGGACATGTTCCGCCGTATCGAGGTGCTCCTCGTCCGGAACGGCTCCGTACGCGCCGGGCGCCGCAAGCTGGATCACGCGGTGCCCATATTCCTTATGCTCCGAGGTCTCGACCTTCCCGCCGAGGTTCTTGGCCATCAACTGCTGGCCATAGCAGATGCCGAGCGCGGGAAGTCCTCGCAGGACTTCGAAATCGATGGTCGGGGCTCCAGTCTCGAGGACGCTTCTCGGCCCACCGGAGAGGATCACGGCTGTCGGCTCGGTTTCGCGGATCTTGGCTTCGGCCGCCGTCCAAGCGACCATCTCGGAATACACGCCAAGTTCCCGGACCCGGCGCACGATAAGCTGAGTGTACTGGCCGCCGAAGTCGACGACCAGAACCGTCTGATGACCCATACGCTAGTTTGACACGTCGTCGAGTTTGTGCGCCCACCTGTGCTTGGTCATCCAGCGAGCCAGTTCCTGCGTCCAAGGCAAGAGGGAGTTCGACGTCGGAGGCCCTCCGAGCCCCATGCCGTGCGGGCCGTGGGGATAGATATAAAGTTCGTAAGGCACGTTCTTCTCCTGAAGCGCCGTCGCGAAAGCCTCGCTATTGGCAACCGGCACGACCGGGTCGTCCTTCGTATGCCATAGGAAGCAGGGTGGCGTATCCACTTTGACTTGCTTCTCGCTGGAAGTCTCATCGACGAGGGCCTGCGAAGGATTATCGCCGAGGAGCGCCTCGCGCGATCCGGCATGCCCGATCGGCCCCATACTGATCACCGCGTAGCAGAGAATCCCAAAGTCGGGCCGCGAGCTGACCCGGTCGACCGGGTCCTTGGCGTCGCGGTCTCCGTCATCGAACCGAGTCACCGCCATCGACGTCAGATGCCCGCCCGCCGAGGAGCCCATCACCCCGATTCTCTTCGGATCGATCTTCCACTTCTTCGCGTCAAACCGGACCATCCGGATCGCCCGTTGCACGTCTTCCAACTCGACCGGATAGCGGTATCCGTTCGAGCCGAGCCTGTATTTCAGCACGAAGGCCGTAACGCCAAGACGGTTCAGAAAAAGAGCATAGGCGCTTCCCTCATGATCGGCCAGGTTCACGTAGCCGCCACCAGGACAGACGATCATGGCGGAGCCGCAAGGGTGAGCGGGAATGTAGGGCGTCAGAGTCGGAATATCTTTGTCCGCGCTGCCGAGGGCTCCCGGAGCATCCCCGGTCCAAAGCCGGAACGGGTCGAGAGCGAAGGCGAGCGCGGCAACGAGGGCAATCATCGCCGTCCAGCATATCTCGGGACGGGAATTGTTCGTATCCTTGAGCAAGTCCTGTTCGTTTTACTTACAATGACTATCCGAGCCGCTCTCGTCCTGGCTGCCGTTGGCGTTGTCGTCGTCGCTTCCGGGCAGAGCTTCAAGCCTGTTCACGCCTATGCGGCCGGCGACTCCGACGCCTACGTCGTCAAGGTGGATGCATCCGCTTCGACCGGAGAAATCGGAATCACTTCCGATACGAGCCGGACCGTCAAGCAGGTGTACGGCGACGGCGATGCCGACATCGAGACGAAGATCACCAACCTGAAGCTCTCCATCGGCGGCCAGCCACTTTCCTGGAAAGACCCACAACCTTCTACCAGCCGCTATAACCGGTTCGGGATGCCGGTCACAGCCGAAGGCCAATCGCTCGGGATGAGCTTCACACGGTTTGGCACCTTCTTCGGCGACAAAGAGCTAAAGGTCGGCGAGACGAGCGCGATCGAGCAGATTGACGAAAAGAACCCGAACAACCACCTCAAGGGCACGGTGAAGCTCCTCAGCCTAGATGATGGCCGTGCGAAGCTGGAAATCGTCGTCGACAGCTTTACCGAGGGCGCCGACAAGCCCATGCATCTGGAGGGCGTCGCCACGGTCCACGCGGCGACCTGCCGCCTTCTCTCCTTCGAAGGAACCGCGAAAAATCTGCCCTCCATCAAGGGCGTGGCGATCACGACCGCCAAGTTTTCGATGGAGCACAAGTAGCGTCCGGCCATTTGCCTGTCACACAAAGCGCCATCCGTTTCGATAGCTCTATGGATTCCACATCGACGGAGCATTGAAATGTACAAGCGTTTTGCCTTCTCGGTTGCCCTAATCGCCGCATGCGCTCTTAGCCAAGCGGATTACTTCGGGCAGTACGGCAACGTCAATCTCGTGAACGATGGGCCAAACGGGACCGCCTATCAGATCACCAGCGACAATTCCCTATCGACGGCATGGGGCGGCGTCTACTACGTGCCCAATGCCGGCACAACCCTTAACGACCTCACGACCGTTTCCAGCGACTTCAGTTGGCTGCAAGGAACTTTCGGCGGTGGAGCGCCGCGCTTCTCCCTTGGCCTAACCAACGGATCGGTTTCGCATGAAGCCTGGGTGTACTGGGGGACCGGCCCAAGCTACACGGACAACCCGGGCGCCGGGTGGCAGAACACGGGCAACTTGCTTGCCTCACCCGACAATCGGTTCGATACCTCCTCCTTCTCCTCCTTCGGAGGCCAGTACGGCGACAATGCCGCCCACATGTTTTCCATCCTGGGCTCCTGGACCGTGCAATACGTATCGCTCGACCTCGATGGCGGCTGGTCCCAAACTGGCGGCATCCAGCAGATGAACGTCACGAACTTCCAAGTCAACGGGGCGACGATTCCAGTGCCGGAACCCGCTTCGATGGCCGCCCTGGCAATCGGCGGACTCGCGCTTCTGCGTCGAAGGCGAAGCAGCGGCAAAGCCTGAGACCTCCCTGCCGTTCGAGGCGACGCCTGCGTAAATTTTTGCGCGGGCGTCGTCTCGTTTACAACCAACAAATCCACCAAGACGACCCGTCGTACGCTAGGATAGAGGGGTTAAGGGAAACTACGAACGATGTCGATGACCAGCGATCATTCACAGACGAACTGGGGCGCCGCCAAGCGCTTCCGATTGGTATTGCGCGAGCAAGGCAACATCCGCGAGATGGGCGGCGAAGATATGTCGCTCGCCGTCGGCATCGTCGACAACATCTTCATGAATGCCCTCGAAACGGGGACGTCCGACATCCACCTCCAGCCCGAGCGCGAGCAGCTTCGCATCCGCTACCGCCAGGACGGGCAGCTCATGGACAACGGCCAGCTTCCGCCCGAGCAGGCTGCCAACGTGGTCGCTCGTCTGAAGCTCGCCGCCGGCATGCGCATCGACGAGAATCGCGAGCCCCAGGACGGCCGTATCGACATGGAGTACATGGGCCGCAAGCTCTCCGCCCGTGCTTCCTGTATCCCGTGCCTCAACGGCGAGAAGTTCGTCATGCGTCTTCTCGACCCGAACGCGATGCGCGTCGATCTCACCAAGCTCGGCATGCCGGAGGACGTGCTCGTCAAGTGGCAGCGCGCCATCCAGGTCCCCTACGGCCTCATCCTCGTCACCGGCCCGACCGGTTCCGGTAAGACGTCGACCCTCTACGCTTCCCTTCACCAGCTCGACGCGAAGCGGCGCAACATCGTGACGGTCGAAGACCCGATCGAATACGAATACGAGAGCAATATCGCCCAGGTGCAGGTCACGGAGAAAATGGGCTTCCCGAAGGTCATGCGAACCTTCCTCCGCCAGGACCCGGACGTCATGCTCGTCGGTGAAATGCGCGACCCCGAGTCGCTCGCCATCGGCATCCAGGCCGGCCTGACCGGCCACCTTGTGCTCTCCACCCTCCACACGAACAATGCCGTCGAAACGATCGGCCGTATGGTCGATATGAGCGCGGAGGAGTATCTGATCGCGGGCGTTATCGTCGCAATCCTCGCCCAGCGCCTCGTCCGCCTCAACTGCCCCAAGTGCCGGCACCACTACAAGCCGACCCAGGACGAGATCGACATGCTCGGCCTAACGGCCGAGGAAGTCGAGAAAGGCACCTTCGCCAAGGGCAAGGGCTGCGCCGAATGCCGAGGCACCGGCTACAAGGGCCGTATCGGCGTCTTCGAACTCGTCCTCGGCACCCCCGAATTCAAAGCCGCCATCGCCCGCAAGCAGGATTACATCCAGCTTGCCGAGGCGGCACGACGCCAGGGCTACCGCACGATGCTCGACGACGGCAAGGCGAAAGCCATGGCCGGCTGGACGACGCCCGACGAGGTCCTGAAGGCGGTTTATACGCAGGCAGTGGACTAGCCTTACTTCTTCTCCGTTCCAGGCACCAGATCGAAACCGTACGTCTTTCCTTTCATGGTGGCCGGGATGCCTTCCGCCATCCAAACCGGCATCGGCGCGCCCTTCAGATAGTGGTCGAAGAACTGCTGCATGCGGATCGACCAGTCCTTCCGGTTCTTGCGCTGGACGATGTTGTGGTCCTCGTCGTTGTAGCTGACGAGCCAGGCCGGCTTGCTCAAGCGCCGCAGCGCGGAGAAATATTCGATGCCCTGATACCACGGCACCGCGCCGTCCTTGTCGTTGCTCATGATGAGCAGCGGTGTGTGAATCTTGTCGACGTAAAAGATCGGCGAATTCTCGATGTACTTGAGCGGATCCGCCCAGAGCGAGCCGCCGATCCGGCTCTGGCCGTGCTCATATTGCCCTTCGCGAGAAACGCCGGAGCCCCAGCGAATTCCGCCGTAAGCGCTGATCATGTCCGACACCGGCGCGCCCGCACAGGCAGCCGCGAACATGTTCGTCTGCGTGACGAGGTAACCCGTCTGATAGCCGCCCCAGCTCTGGCCCTGCAATCCAAGACGCTTCGGATCGATATAGCCGCGAGCGAGAATCGACTGAACCCCCGGCATAATCGCGGACATCGCGCTCTCGCCCGGATAGCCAACCTTGTAAGGGATATCCGGCACGAACACGATGTAGCCGTTGCTGCAATACATCGAAATGTTGATCGTGGAGGCGCTGGGCGCGGGCGAATAGTATTGGTGCAGGGAGTCCGACAGCTTCTCGTAATAGTAGGTGATCATCGGATACTTCTTGGATGAGTCGAAGTTCTCCGGCTTGTAGAGAATCCCCTGGAGCGGCTGCCCGTCGTTGCCGGTCCAGCTCACCAATTCCGCCGTGCACCAGTTGTAGTCCTTCTGCTGAGGATTCGCGTCGCTGATCTTCCGCGGATTCTTCAGGTCGGCGTCGGCGAGCCAAGCATCCGCGTAGACCTTGACGTCCATCTGCTGATAGGCGTATTCCTCCGCGTCTCGCGCCTTGACGATAGCGGGAATCGGCGTGAGGGCCGGTCCCGGTCCGAAGCCTTTGTCTACCATGAACAGCTTCGTGAGTTCGCCCTTGCTCAGCTTGTAGAACCCGGCTTGCTTGCTGCGCTCGTTGAATGCGCCGAACAGTACCGGCTTCGACAGATCGACAGACTCCTCCTCGCGGTCGAGGCGCTCCAAGCGCAAGTCCGTCGAAGTAGCCCGTCCGATGCCGCGCGTCAGATTTACGGGCTTTGCCGTCCCCGTCGGATCGACGAGCCACACGTCGTACCGGTCATAGATCAGGACCCCGGCGTCGTTCGCCGTCCATCCAGCAGCCCCATAAGCGTCCGCCAAAGCGGGTACGTCGTTCTCCTCGTCGTAAACGGGCTCCGGAATGCCTTTACTCAAGCTGACGCGCTTGCCTGTGTGGAGATCGATGCAGAGGAAATCCTTGGCTACCAGGTCATATCCGTACGCATATCTCCCCGCCGGCGATAGGCTCACCGAGCCGGCGAAAGCCTTGAGAATCGGCGTCGCTTTGCCATTGAGCAGGTCCACGGTGTAGTAGTCGAAGCGCCCGTCGCCCCATGAAGATTCCTTCATGTAAGGCTCGTTGCTCGATCCCAGCGCCGTATCGCCATCGCCCTTCGCTCCGATCGTGACGGTCCGCAAGTGCGGGTTTTCGATCTGCACGACCGTACCGGTGCTGGTGTCGTAAATCGCGTCGTAGGTGCGGTTGCGTTCGGAAGCGGCTTGCAGGAGCTGCTGCGGCATCATCTGCGGATCCTGCCAGTTCCAGACGTCGACGCTGACCTTCTCGTCGTCCGGCGTGTCGTCCTTCTTTTCTTCTACCGGCTTGGGCGCGACCCCGAAGATGAGCCTCGTTCCCTTTTCGCTAAACTGGAGACGTCCATTCTCGCTCGGTACGAAGCCCGCCGTCAGCGTGGAGGTATCGACCTTCGTTAGCTTCCCATCGACGGACCGATACACGTAGATGGAGATCGCCGGCTTCTTGGCCTGATAGTCGTCTTTATCCGTCGCAAAGGCGAGGTCCTTCGTCGTGTCGCATATCGTCAGCTTGGAATACTTGCCTATCGCGGTGACGACGGGCCGCCTCGTACCCCTTTTCACGTCCTCGACGACCACGCCGTCGCCTGCCCCATTCGCGGTCGACACCGAGTAAGCAAGCACCGTTCCATCCTTGCTCCAAATCGTCGCCGCGACGCTTTCCAGCTTCTCCTCTTTCCCGCTCGCGAGATTGCGGAGAACATAAAGATCGCCTGCCTTGTGGTCCGGTTTGACCCCCGGCTTCTTCTCTTCCGGCTTCCTTTCCTCTGGCTTTGCCTCGCTCTTAGGGGCAGCCTTCGGCGGCTCCGGTTTGTAAACGATCCAGCCGCAGTCGTGCGGGGCTATGCCGAAGGAGGCGATTCGCTCCATGTCGGTTCGTTGTCCGGTCTCCAGATTGAGGATCGTTAGGCCGTTCTTGGGCATGTCCTCTGGCTTCGTCTTCGCGCGCTTGGCCTTCTTGACATCCTCGCTCTTGGGCACGATGGTCGCGACGACGAACCTTGAATCCTCGCTGAACACGGCCGGACTGGCCCGCTCGATCGTATAGCTCTTCGAGCCATCCGTCGCCTTGATCTCAACGGTTGCGTCGCCGTCCTGAAGAGCCAACGTGTACATCGCCCACTTGCCGTTGTTGGAAAGCGTCAGGTTGCGGACCGACTTCCAAATATCGTAAGTGGCGGCGTCCAACGGCTTCTTAGATGCGTTTTGCGCGAAGGCAGGAGCCGAAACGGCGAGGACGAAGAGGAAAAGTAAGCGAGCCCGGAGCATAGTCTTTTCAGTCTCCACAAAGACAGAATTATCCAGGGCAATATACCTTCGCCCCTAAATGTCCGGTTCCGGCATACTACGGCCATGCGCGCCGCCTTACTCCTGTTGTTCGCTCTCTTCACGTGCCTTGCCGGAGCGCAAGATGCCGTCGATACCCACGGCAAGAGCGAAGCCCAAATCCTCCAAATGGGAATGGACAAGTGGATCGATTTCTACACCTCTAAGGAAGGAACTTCGACCGCGAGCATGACCGAAGCGGCCGGCTTCTACGGAGATGTGGCCCAACGCCGAAACGATCGCCTGATCAAGTCGATGAGGGATCGAAAGCGAGCCAAAACGATTCTCGACTTGAGGAAGCTGATGAGCGATCTCGCGAGTTCTTCCGTGGACATCGCCTATGCCGAAGCCGGCGGTGGAACGATGTACAACATGATGTGGGCTTCGGTCGGCGGCGTGACGGAGGACGCGCTCTACGCGCTGGTCACCGGCAAGGGTCCGAAGCCCAAGTCGCGCGTCGTTTCCGATGTCAGGAAAGAGCTCGCCAAAATCGGCCGCGAAATCGAGGCAATGCACGCGGACAAGGACAACGCCGAGTTCTTCAAGTACGGCGACGCCAAGAAAGCGCTGGCGAAGATGAGTCGCGATTATGACCGACTGATCGCGATTGCGAAACACTTGAGCCGGACCGACTCTGACCGGATTCTCGGCTTCTGCCTCGAGCATGCGAAGAACGCTGAAGACGAGGATTCGTCAAAATAGACGGCGTGACCTCCATCGCCGCGAAGTTCGCCGACCTCAAAGCCCGCGGCGAGAAAGCCCTTGTCCTCTTTGTTACCGCCGGCGACCCTCGATTGGAGGACTTGCCCGCGATTCTCTCGACGCTCGAGGAAGGCGGCGCGGACCTGGTCGAGGTCGGCATTCCATTCAGCGATCCAATCGCGGACGGTCCGACCATCCAGGCCTCCAGCCAGCGCGCCCTCGACCAAGGTGTGACCCCTTCTGCGATCTACGAGCTTCTTGCCGCCAATCGGGCCAGTGTCCCCCTCGTCGCCATGGGTTACTACAACGCGGTCCTTCGCCTCGGTCTTGGGGCCGCAGCCGAGACTCTTGCCAGAGCCGGCTTCTCCGGAACGATCGTTAGCGATCTGACGCCCGAGGAATCGGGCGACTGGAAGGAGGCTTCCCGCCAAGCCGGCCTCGACACGATCTTCCTCGCCGCACCGACCTCGACTGATGCCCGCCTCGACGAGGTCTGCCGCCGGTCCAGCGGATTCGTCTACGCGGTATCGCGGATGGGAGTAACCGACGCCAACGTCTGCGTTCCGCCTGAGGCTCGCGATCTCGTTACGCGAATCAAGGCCCGCACGGCGCTCCCCGTCTGCGTCGGCTTCGGCATCTCGAAGCCCGAACACGTCCGCATGGTGTGCGAGGTAGCCGACGGCGCCGTGATCGGCAGTTGGCTGGTCGACCTCCTTCATCGCGAATGGAAGGGAGGCGCAGGCCGAGGCCGGATCGTGGAGCTGATTCGTGAGCTGAAGGCCGCTACCCGATGATCCTCCTGACGCCAGGCCCCTGCATGACGAGCGAGACGGTTCGCCAGGCCGCCGCGATGCCGGACATGAACCATCGCGACCCGGCGTTCATCGAAATGCTGCGAGAGACGAAGGAGAGATTGTTAGGCGTCTACCCGGGGCTCTGCGAACCTCCCACTTCCTCCCCCATCCCTCAGTTTCCACCGGTAGCGAGCACCGCCGCCGGTCCCGCGCCGCGAAACCGAGGGATGGGATTCCGGCCCTATCTCATCGGAGGCTCCGGCACAGCCGCCGTCGAGGCCATGATCACTTCTTGCGTCAAGACCGGGCCGGTGCTTGTCGTCGACAGCGGATATTATAGTGGCCGCATGCGGGCGAAGCTGGACGCCCATGAAATCCCTTACGACGTCCTTTCGATCCATCGCCTGGGAGATCGCCTGACGCGGGAAGTCGCCCAGAAAGCTCTGGCGAAAAAGCAATACGAGGCCATCGTCACGACTCATCACGAAACCTCGACCGGGCGCCTTCACGACCTGGCGGCTCTTGGCGAAATCTGCGACCAAGAGAACGTGAAGCTCCTCGTCGATGGCATGAGTAGCTTCGGCGCAGACGATATCGACTTCACCCATGTCGAAGCCCTTGCCTGCTCGGCGAACAAGTGCCTGCACGGCCTTCCCGGCCTCAGCTTCGTCCTTGTCCGCGACCGGCTTGCCGAGGAAATGCCGTTCTACCCGCCGCGGACCGTCTATTTGAGCCTCCCCTTCTACGAGGGCGATTCCCCGCCCTTGACGCCTCCGGTACCCATCCTCACCGCGCTCCGGCAGGCTCTGATCGAGATGGGCGAGGGCGGAGCCAAAGCTCGCGGCGACGAGTATAGGCGACGAGCAGGCCTTTTGCGAGAAGGGCTCAGAAAAAGGGGCTTTGCCTTCGCGATGCCCGAAAACGAGATGTCCTGCACCCTGACCATGGCCTCCATTCCCGAGGGTTGGGCGGCCGAAGAGTGGTTTCGGGCCAATCTCGACGGCGGCTTCATGATCTACGGAACGAAGGGCGACCTGAAAGAACGCTGGTTCCAGGTCGCCAACATGGGCGAGTTGACCGACGACCATCTCTACCGATGGCTCGACCTCGTCGACCGGCTTACTTCCCGATAACGGCCTTCGAGATGACGAGCTTCTGAATTTCGCTCGCCCCTTCCCCGATCTCCGTCAGCTTGGCGTCCCGCCATAGTTTCTCGATCAGGTAGTCATAGGTAAGGCCGCGTCCGCCGTGGATCTGGAGCATCTTGTTCGTGACGTCCCGCGCCGTCTCCGAGCCGAACAGCTTCGCGAAACTGGCCTCCTTCGCAACCGGCATGCCCTGGTCATACATCCATGCCGCCTTGTGGACGAGCAGCTTGGCCGCTTCGACCTGAACCGCGCTCTCCGCGATCATGTTCTGAACAGATTGCATGTCGGCGAGCCGCCGGTTGAACTGGCTGCGCTGTTTCGAGTACGCGACCCCCTCTTCGAGCGCCTTCTCCGCGATCCCGACCGCCATCGCACCAATGCCGATCCGGCCGCGGTAAAGCAGCGAAATAACTTGCTCGAACGTGCCCGGCGTATGCCAACCGACCGCATCCACCATGTCAAATTGTGAAGTCCAGGATGCGGAGACGCTCGTCGTCGGGATTCGTATAAGATTCTGAATTCCAGGTTGGTCTCTTTCGACGAAGAAGGCCGTCAGGTCCGTCTCGCTGACGCGGGCGATAATCACGAACAGCTTCGCGAAGCCGCCGTTCGTTATGAACATCTTTGTGCCGTTCAACTTGTAATATCCAGGTCGATCCGGGATCGGTGTCGCGAAGGTCTTCACCCGGCGTGCGTCCGAACCGGCGTCCGGCTCGGTCAAGCCCCACCCCATCGGGATCTCTCCGCTGAGAACGCCGGGCAGCCATTTCGCCCGCTGCTCGTCGTTCGCGAACAGCTCGAAATGGGCGACGCATAACCCGTTGATGGCGGCGACGTTCATCGCCAGAGCCGGATCTCCTTTGGCGATCAGCCGGACAAGCTCGACATAGGTCGCGCAGGAGAAGCCTCGACCCCCGAATTGCTTAGGCAAGACGCAGCTCGTGATGCCCAGCTTCGCCGTCCGTGTCCAAATATCGTCCGGAAACGTGCTCTTTTCCCACTCCCTCGTGTTCGGAGCGACGCACTCCTCTACAAATCGCTCTACATCGGCAAGGAATGTCTTCTCTTCGTCGTTGAAAGTCAGAACCACGCCCCAAATGATACTCACCGCGACCACGCCGCAAAAGGACCGCGGCGAGCCAAACCGGTAGACTCTGTGGAATGTTTCTGGACGAGGCCGAGGTCACGTTTGTCTCCGGCCGCGGCGGTTCCGGAGCGGTCAGCTTTCACCGAGAGAAGTTCGTGCCCCGAGGCGGCCCAAATGGCGCCGACGGGGGACGAGGCGGCGATGTCGTCCTCATCGCCGACCGAAACAAGCGCACCCTTTACGACTTCAAGCTTCACGATCGATTCGAAGCTCAGAACGGAGAGCATGGCCAAGGCAACAAGCGGGGCCGCGACGGCAAGGGCATCGAGATCAAAGTTCCTGTAGGCACGATCGTCACCGATCTCGACACCGGCGACATGCTCATCGACCTGAACGCGAACGGCATGAAATACGTGATCTGCCGGGGCGGGAAGGGCGGCCGAGGCAACCAGCACTACGCCAGCAGCGTCCGGCAAACTCCCAATTTCGCACAGAAAGGAGCCCCCAGCGATACCGTTCGCGCAAAGCTTGAGCTCAAGCTGATCGCCGACGTTGGACTCGTCGGGCTCCCCAACGCCGGCAAGAGCACGCTGATCTCCCGGATCAGCGCCGCTCGCCCCAAGATCGCCGACTATCCTTTCACCACCATCGTGCCAAGTCTCGGCGTCGTCAGCGTTCGAGATACGACCTTCGTCGTCGCCGACATGCCCGGGCTCATCGAAGGGGCGAGCGAAGGAGTCGGCCTCGGCCATCAGTTTCTCCGCCACGTCGAGCGGAACCGCGTCCTCGTCCATGTCGTAGACGCCTACCCCATCGACGGTTCCGATCCCGTCGCGAACTACGACCTCATCGAACGAGAGTTGAAGCTATACTCCGAATCGATATGGTCAAGGCCGCGAATTATCGCCTTGAACAAAATCGACGTCGTTCCTCACGGCGAGTTCGGCGCTCTGAGGGAACGTTTCGAGCGGTTCGAAAAGCCGCTCGTCCCCATTTCCGCGGTCACCGGCGAAGGAATCGAGACGCTCCTGAACACGATCCTAGAGGCGCTGGAGAATATCCAGCCGCAAGAAGAGATTCCGGTCCTCATGCCCGCCCTCCATGCAGCGCCTGATCAAAGTTGGGACGTCGTCCGGTCGGAAAACGGCTTCGTCGTCACCGGGAGCCGCATCGAGCGGATGGTCGAAATGACCGACCTCGACAACGAGGACGCCGTACGCTATCTCCACCGCCGGCTTCAGCGCATCGGAGTCATCGACAAGCTGCGAAAGCTCGGCGCCCAAGAAGGAGACAACGTGCGAGTGGGCAGAAACGAATTCGAATTTAACGAAGAGCTATGAGAATCGGCATCCTCGGCGGCACCTTTGACCCTCCCCACATCGGGCACCTGGAACTTGCCCGGGCGGCCCTCGACCAATTACAGCTCGACGAAGTGATGTTCCTGCCCGCTCACCGGAACCCGCTCAAGCGCGACCGGAGCGCGCCCGCGAAACAGCGCCTCGAAATGGTGCGGCGGATGGTGGCCGGCGAGGCCAAGATGTCGGTCAGCGACATCGAGATTTCCCGAGGCGGCCCCAGCTACATGGTCGAGACTCTCATGGAGCTCCAGATGGTGAAGCCCGGGGACTATTGGCTGCTTCTCGGTTCGGATGCGCTAAAAGGCTTCGATCGCTGGAAGAATCCTGACAAGATAATCAAGCTATGTCGTCTTGGAGTCGTTCTGCGTCCGCCCGCGATCGAGAGCGAAACGGTCGGCCGCCTCGACCCGGAACTTCAAAAACGAGTCGACCTCATTCCTATGAAGCAGGTCGACGTCTCCGCGACCGAAGTGCGCGACCGGCTCGCGAAGGGCACGCAGCCGGTTGCGCCCTTCCTATCGCCTGCCGTTTTACAGTACATTAAGCAGAATCATCTGTATGGGAGTTGAATGACATCCGCTGAGAAAGTTGAAAAAATAAAAGAGTTTGCCGAGGAAATCAAAGCTGAGCGAATCGAAGTGATCGACGTGAAGGAAAAAACTTCGGTCGCGGACTTCTTCGTCGTCTGTAGCGGAACCAGCGACCGCCACGTCGAATCCATCGCGGACCGGGTTGCCGAGAAGATGGCAGAGCTTCGCTCGAAGCCCGTCCGAACCGAGGGTGAGCGGAGCGGCTGGGTTCTTCAAGACTACGGCGACGTCGTCTTCAACGTGATGCGGGAAGAGCAGAGACAATTCTTCGATCTGGAGGCTCTCTGGAAGTCGATGCAGCGCAGCCCAGACCTCCTCTGAGGATCAATCCGAATACGATACGAAATGGGGCTATAAAAGACGCCATATTAGCCGCAAAACAGATGAACCTCTTGAGAAAATTGCTGGTGACTCAGCTACAACCTGTTGTATCATAATAGGCAGCCCAATCCACAAGTTGTGCTTATGGGCTGCTCGCAGGAGATATCGGCGTGGTACTCGAAGCACCCCTTCCAAAGCCGGCCGGCGGACGTCCGCCGTTCTTCGGTGGACCACCAATCGGGACGACGTTCTGCAACGATCCCGACGATAACGACGATATGATCGTCAAGTTGCGGGATAACGTCCAACGGCTCGTCAGTCAGGCAAAAGCCGCTGACCGAGAGTCCATCGCCCTCTTTATGCGCCTCCTCGACCAGCGGCGCGAATGGATCAAAGGCGAGTTGGACGTCGAAGGCATGCTCGGGGAATCGCCCAAGGCGCCGCTGGGAATTCAGGAAAATCCGTACGATTTGGCCACGCTCACGATCGATCCGATCGACGATCGCCACAAGTCGTACGAGCGCATCCTCGAGAGCATCGATGTGACGATGTCCGAACTCTGGGATCGCATGCTGATCAGCGACGACGTCGCCGAGTAGCCCGCGCTTTCGAGCAAATCGGGATCATAATCCGGGCTGGCATCCGTCCCTAATCTGGACCTAGTATGAGCACGCCCTCCGAGCAGCCCAATCCAATCCCCCCGGAGACCAAAGCCCGAATTCAGGAGCTACAGGCGCTCATCACGGAGCACCAGCGCAAGGCCGACAAGGCGGAAGACGAGGACATCCGCGAGGCCCATAACCTCCAAGTCTCGAAGCTTGGGTTGAAGGTTGCCAGACTCCGACATGGGCAGCCCGAGGAGCTGCCGTCCGAAGTCGAAAAAGCCATCGAGGAGGAGTTCGAACCCCTCCCAAAGCCGACGCCCGCTCAGTTGGAGGAAGCCGACCAGCTTATCCGGCGATCCGCCCTTGAAAGGCGGCGAGGCAACAATTCCATGGCAGGCGACCTTCTCAAGAAGGCCCTCGAAGTCGCGCCCGGTTCGGCCATGGCGCTCGAAGCGCTCGGCGACGATCTGATGGAGAGAAAGCAGTTTGGCGCTGCCCAGGAAGCCTATCGCACCGCTCATCGCGCCGATCCGGAGAATCCGAATATCGAGCGAAAACTGGCCCAGCTCTCGATGAAGGGATTTGCCAACCTCTCGATCGAGGATCAGCTTCGGATGGGTTCGTTCGACTCTCCCTTGATCCAGCAGAGCGATGCCGTTGCCAGTCCCAAGGTCGCCGTCATCCTTAGCGTCTTCTTCCCCGGTTCGGGACAGCTCGTTCTCGGCTATTCCAAGAAAGGAATTGCGATCCTGCTGATCTGGTTGGTTTCGACGGTTCTCTTCGTCGTCTTGGCAACGAAGCTGCGGACCGGGCACCACTCGCTGCCGACCATCGCCTACTTCCCGCTCGGGCTCTCCATCGCGACTTGGCTCGTCGGCGTCGCCGATGTGAGCATGGTCGCTAAAGGCCCGCAAAACCTCGGAGGCACGGGCGGAGCTTCCAAGCCCTCGAAACCCGTGCCTCCGGTCAACCTGCCTTTCGAATAAGGCGGTTTACTTTTGGAGCGTCGTCACCGTTTTCATCGTTCCCTTCGATTCGACCGTGACTTGACCGCCGTCCATCGTCGTGTCATCCTTCGAGGTAACGGTGCAAACGAGGATCTTGCCGGTCGTCTTATCGATGAGAGCCTCGCCGTTCATCTCGGAGGTGCCCTTCATGGTTCCCGCAATGCCGGACTGCTGTGCTTCGTCTCCGCCGATGGCCCCCATATCGGCATCGATATGAAGCGTGCCGGTAACCGACACGACCCAAACCTTGGCTCCGTCGAGGTCCTTTTCGCCGACCAGCTTCGCGGTTAGCGTCTGCGTCTTCTTGCCGTAGAACGGGTTGTTCTCGATCAGGATCGGCCACGTGTCGCCGACGTTAACGCTCTTCTCGGGAAACTCGACGTAGTTGATAAGGAGTTGGCTCGGGCTCGAGTGACTCATCATCGCCGCCATCGAGAACTTCTCGTCCTTCATCGTCAGATGGTTCCGCGCATCCAGCTTGCCGCTCGCCTTGATCTCCTTGGGCAGGCCGTCGATCATCGGCTCGACAAAGGTGGCTGCCGAGCCGTCGACTTTCGCCTGGATATCCGAGGCGACGGCATCGAGATTGAGCGGCCCGTCCGCGCCGTCCTTCTTGCCCGCTTTAACGGTTAGCTTCAGGTTCGCGTCGATGCTGAGATCGAAGTCGTTGCCGGCTGCGTTGCCGTTCGACTTCATATCGAATTGGACTTTGTACACGTCGGTCGCATCTTCCTTTAGCTCTCGCCTTAAGGTGACGCCCTGCTGGGCAGCGGCGGCAAGAGAAGCGATGATGATTCCGGCGAAGATAAATACTTTCTTATTCATAGGGACACCCATGTTCGGATTCCAGGCTGTGACGTTCTAAATGGGGAGATCGACCGTCCTTAACGGAAGTGGTTTCACTCCTTCTCGGCTTCGCGCTTTATTCAAATCGCGTCCAGACCATTGTTTTGGCCGGCGACATTATGTTGAACGGAATTTCCGTTAAGCAAAAGCCTCTGGAAAAGATTGGGACTATTTTCCGGTCCGCCGGAGCCGTGCTCGCCAATCTCGAAATCCCTTTGACGACCGCGGAGAAACGCACGCCGAACAAAAGCGAAGAGGACGTGCGAAAGAGAAATCAGTTCATCCTCAAAGCCGATCCCGCGCTTGCCCCGGCCATCGCCAAGGCCGGCATCGATCTCGTTAGCCTCGGCAATAACCATTGCATGGATTATCGCGCCGAGGGATTAAGGCAGATGGAAGGAGCGCTAATAAAGAGCCGCATCCTATTTGCCGGAGCCGGCGAAACCCGCGAAGCAGCCCTCGCCCCCGCCGTTTGCGTCGCCGCCGATGGCCGGAGGATCGGCCTCATCTCGGCCCTCGCCTTCGTCGGTGGGCGAGCCCTCGGCCACTGCACGCCGGCCCGCTCGAACAAGCCGGGAATCGCCACTCTCAACTTTGGCGGAGTCATCGATAAACGGGCTCGAAGCGAGCTTGAGGCGATGTTCGCGGCCGCGAAAGCGGGCTGTGACGTCCTCATCGTCGGGCTCCACTGGGGCGTCGAGCGAAAGACGCTCCCCACTTCCTACCAGGTCGCCCTCGGCCGAGCCTGCATCGACGCAGGAGCCGACATCGTGTGGGGAAACCACCCCCACGTCTTGCAAGGCGCTGAAATCTATCGCGGGAAGCCGATCCTCTACTCGATGGGCAATCTGATCTCTTCCAAAGGAAGTGCGGCAGGCGCGGTCAAGCTCATCTATATGGACGGCGCCCTTGCCCGCGCCCAGCTCCTTCCCCTCCAGATTTCCGGCGGACGGGTCAGCCCGGTCACCGGCAAGCCCGGACAAGCGGCCGTTCGATCCTTCGCAAACTTGTGCGCGCTTCTCGAAAGCAAATATCCCTCGCCCTTTTCGAAACCGCTGATCGCCGTCAAGAAACAGCCGAATCGGCGATCTTTATCCGCCCGGAGTTGAACCTTTCCGAGCCCTTGGGTAGTCTCGGCTTCGTGCGCGCGCTCCTCATCAGCCTCGTCTCCGCTTTGGTCGCCGTTTCGTTCGCGCAAACCGGCCGAGGCGCTTATGCACCGAAGGGCGGGCAACCGCAGCCTTGGGCAATCAACGCCAACCACACGCTGATCTGGAACGGCGCTCCTTACCTTCCCGTCGGGCTTCGGATCGACGGCACTCCGGAGGAGATTCAGCGAGCCAAAGCGGCCGGTTTCAAAGATGTGATCGTCGATCTCCCGGCCGGAGGAACCGGGTGGGACGACGCCATCAAGCTGCTCGAATCCTCGGGCATGCGCTATCTGATCTCCATTAATTCCCTTGCCCCGATGGCCGACGGGGTTGCGATCGAGCCCGCGGGATACCGCATCACCGGCATCACCAAAGCGGAAAAGCTCAACGTGAAGCTCCCCGGCGCGACCAGTGCCCTCGCCGTCGTCGTCAACCAGCGCGATTCGAGCGTCGCGTCCGTACAGCGCCTCCCCGTCATGGATGGGGTAATGACGATCGACGTCAAGCCGTATGCCGACCTCGAACAGATTCTCCTCATTTACCCGCACATGCGGAGCCTCGAGCAGCCCGATCTGTGGGAGGCCCTCGACGAGCATCGCGACCGCCTTCTCGCCACCCTGCGCAACCACGAGCCGGGTCCCGGCTTCCGTGGTCTCCTGAACCCGATGGGCCATCTGGCGACTTGGACGTCCACCTTTCCTCACTTCGTCCCGACGAGCCCTTATTTCCGCTACGAATTCGCCGCCTTCCTGAAGCAGCGATACCGCAGCGTCGAAACGGCCATGAAGATGTGGTCGATGACGGCTTCCGACATCGATTCCTTCGACCGCCTCGCAAGGCTTGCCCCCTTGTGGTCGGGTCCGACCCGAGGAATCCCCCAGCTTTGGGATACCGACACCGATAAGCTTTACAACTGCAATTCGAATAAGTCCGCCGTCTGGAGCGACATTCAGGACGCCATTGCCGATACCGCCGGCCGCCGCCACGACCGGTTTATTCGGTCGCTGCAGTCGATCGCGGACGTTCCGGTTCTCCAAGAATGGGCCGGTTGGATGCCGATGTACGAGACGGCCAATCCGCCGATCGACGGTATCGGCATGCGGGCCTCCGGCACGTCTCCGTCCGAATTGCTCAACTCCGGAAGCCGTGCGACCAGCAGCATCCTCCGCTGGCAGAAGCCGGGTTGGCTCCTCGCCTCCGACATCGATCCTGGCTCTGGCAAGGACGCGGCCCAAGAACTCGTGAACGTCCTCGACGATCTCTCCTCGCTTGGCTCGCGGGGCTGGTTCCTTCATTCCTCCAGTCCGGACGTCGTCAAAGCCATGGCCGGGCAGCTTGCCCGCAGCGGCGACGCCAGCCTCGCCGAATACTCTCCGACCGCGCTTTTCTTCCCGGAAAACGCTTTCAATCCGGCAGTGCCGCAGCGGATACCGGGCGGCAAGTGGTGGCTTCCCTCCCCCGCCAACGGCAACCGGCTCGATCTTGGCAGCCACTTTTTCGCATACCGTTACCAGGACATCCGCGGAGGCTCCTTTACCGCCCTTTGGACCGACTTGCCTCTTAGCCGGGTCAAGCTGAAGATGATCCAGCCGAAAGCGGCGACGTTCAACGCCGTCGATGGTTCCGCAGTCGATCCGAAGTTCTCCAAGGACGGCGTCCAGGTGACGCTCGGCTCGGTACCCCTCATCATAGGCAACACGGAAGAGATTCCCGTCCCCGAGCCGGCATACGCGGAAACGCTCGTGCGGATGGATCAGCTTTTCGCCACCGCCGACAACCTTCTCCTCGACGTCACCGAATCGCGCTTCCTGTTCAAGGATGCCCTCGCCGGCTTTGACAAGAATCCTGGCGGGAGCTTCGCCGCCATGAGGCAGCAATATGACCGCGTGTCGATGCGGCTTGCCCGCTACGACTGGATCGAGGCGGAGAACACGCGCAACCACAATTTCAGCCAAGCTCTCCCATCGGCCGGATGCAGCGGCGGCGGAATGCTCATGCTTCGAACCGAAATCGCCAGCCCCGCGGACGGCTATCACGCAGAATACACGGCGCCGGTCCGAACCGGAGAAGAGGTCGAAATCTGGATGGCCGCTCGCATTCCGGCCGAGCAGCGCCCGAACGTGTCCCTGACCGTGGCCGGCGACACTTACACGATCCAGTCCGATCCGATCTGCCCCTACGGCCAAGGATTTGCCTGGTACCGGCTGGGAACGACGAAGCTCGGCGGCGTCCAGACCAAGGTTACGCTTCGCGTCAACGGAACCAGCGCGGACATGGCGTTCGATGCCTTCCTGCTCTACCCGGGCCACTTCGAGCCCAAAGGAGTTGCACTCCCGGATGCGATCCCATTCCGGGAACCGATCAAGAAGGAGTAGCCGACGACCCTGGCAATGTCACAGATTGCCCCGTCGCGGCCAATAGCTCAGTAGAGAACGCCCCAAGCGAACTCGAAAATGGCGCCCTGAAAATCGAACTCAGCTCCTTGACGGCGAGCTCTGCTCTCCCGTCGTTTCTCACTAACCCATCTTGTGGGCGCGATGAGTGGGAGCCCAAACGCCCGGCTCGCCTGAGCGAAGGTCCGACCAACGGGCGCCTACCCCTCCAAGATCTCACGTATTGAGATGCGCCGCCCTTGCCGCGCCGATTCGATCGCGCCGAAGACCATCGCCAGGCTCTTGATATTGTCTTGGCATGCCCCGTTCGGAGTTTCGCCAGTCTCCAGCGCCCATAAGAACTCGTTCAGCGAGCCGGCGATTCCCTCCGCGACAGGGTCGACCTCGACTTCGACCGGAGCCGTCTTCGAAAAGAACCCGTCCGGCCCGGAAACCACTTCCATCCTCGGCGCGCTCGTTCCGTTCCAGGTTGCCGTTCCCTTCGATCCGGTCAGCCGCCATTCGGATTCCCAACTTGTCATCAGACCCTCTGCGCACCAGCTTCCCCGATACGTAAAGCGAAGCCCTCCCGTCATCTCGAAGATCGCGGTCGCGCACGCGTTGCCCCGGTACCAGCTCCAAGAAGGATTGAATTCCTCCGAGTAGACCGAAATGGGATCGGCCCCGGAGAGAAAGCGGGCCGCGTCGAAGGTATGAATCGCCATGTCGAGCAAGAGTGGGCTCCCCATCTCATCGCGAAATCCGCCGAAATGAGGTCCGAGGTAGAAGTCCGCGTTCAAGATGCCGAGATCGCCAAGCCGATCCCGGCTCGCCCGGCGTAGCGCGCAAAGGCCTGCGTTATAGCGGCGGCTCTGACTGACCATGTAGAGCTTGCCCGCTCGCTCCGAAGCCTCCACCATCCTCCGCGCCTCCGCCATCGTCGAGGCCATGGGCTTCTCGCCAAGGACGGGCAGCCCGGCCTCCAGAGCTTGGAGCGTCACCTCGCAATGAGATTCGGGCACTGTGACATCGACCACGAAGTCCGGACGGCATGCCAACGCAGAATCGAAGCGGTCGTACCGTCCGGGAACGTCGATGCCGGTCTCGGCGCAAGCCGCATCGACAATATCGATACTCCGGTCGGACCAGCCGACTAAATCCACCCGATCATTCGCAGTTAGGATCCTCGCCCAGGCCCGGCCCATGGAACCGGCGCCGACAATCAACGCGCGAAGCGACATTTCAGCGGTTGTACCCTCCGTTTAATCGAGCGTAAGGCGATAGATCTATGTAACAATGGGCGACAAGAGAATTTTCTTGCGCGCGTAACCGCTCTTATTCGCAATGACCTCCAAGAATTCATTTCCTAACGCGACGCAAAACCTCATCGATCTTCGTAGCGATACCGTAACTCGGCCGACGGAATCGATGTTCGAGGCCATGCACGCGGCGCCCTTGGGAGATGATGTTCTAGGCGACGACCCCACGGTTATGCGCCTCGAAGAGCTCGCCGCCGAAATAACCGGCATGGAGGAAGCCCTGTTCGTTCCGAGCGGGACGATGGGCAATCAGATCGCGCTCGCTTCCCACTGCAACCCGGGTGATGCCATCCTAATCGAGCAGGAAGCGCACATCCTTTATTACGAGGTAGGCGGACCCGCCATGATCGCCGGCGTCGTCAGTTGGACGCTCCCCTCCGACGCTGGGGTGATGGACCCGGATGTGATCGAATCGCGAGTCCTCCGGCAGAACCTTCACACACCCGGCACGACGCTTCTCTGCCTCGAAAATACGCATAACCGCGCCGGCGGCACCGTCATTCCGCTCGACAAGATGGCGCGATACCGCGAAATCGCCACTCGTCACGGCATGAACATCCACCTCGACGGGGCCCGCGTCTTTAACGCCGCCGTCGCCTTGGGAGTGCCCGTCAAAGAGATCGCCCAGCACGTCGATAGCGTCAATTTCTGCCTGAGCAAGGGGCTGCGTTCGCCCGTCGGATCGCTCCTTTGTGGACATGCCGGCTTTATCCGCGAGGCCCGGCATTGGCGCAAGCGCCTCGGCGGGGGCATGCGGCAAGCGGGAATTCTCGCCGCCTGCGGCCTCGTCAGCTTGACGAAAATGGTCGACCGCCTCGCCGACGACCACGCGCGGGCCAAACGGCTCGCGCAGGAGGTCACGAAGCTGCCGGGAGTCCATGTCGACCTCGACACGGTGCAGACCAATATGGTCATCGCAGAATTCGAGCAGCCCGCTATGCTCTGGCAGGAAGAACTCCGGGAGCGCAGCGTCCTGGCCTTGCCAACCGCCGCCAACCGCATGCGATTCGTTCTCCATGCCGACATCGACGACGCTATGCTCGATCGGGCCATCGAAGCGATCAGGGGCATCGCCGACTCTTACGCCGGCCAACCCAATTAGCTGCCCACTCTCTCCCGCGTGGTTCGTCACGACAGACAAAGGGTCCGGACCTTCACGATCGGGATCCTTCACATGTCGAAAGTCAGGGCTTGCATCCTGGACGCCGCCGCCTCCGCAAGCCGCTCCAAATTGACGCAATCCTCCCGGTTATAGGCAATGAGCCTTTCCAGCGCCTGCTCGTCGTGCAGCCCGTAAAAGCGACGCCACAAGATCACGGCGTCGAATCCGGAAAGCCCGTCGATCTCCGGCGGGCGTTGGATTCCGAATTCCTTCTCGATGCGCTTCAGTCCGCCCCGATAGCCAAGCTTCCTCATAATCGGACAAAGATCGACATGGATCTGGTCGAGCGTCACGCCCGCGAAGCTTCGCTCCAAGGCCGGAAGGTCGAACGACGATCCGCAAAACGTTACGATCATCGAGTAGCGCGATATCTCGTCGCGGAAATTCTCCAGGTTCTCGCCCTTCACCAGCGCCACGAAGCGCGAGCCGTCGTATAGGCCGATCGTGGTGATTGAACGCCCATCGGTCTCGATGTCGAGATAGACGCAGGAGTGCTTGAAGTCGTTATAGGCGCGCCAGGATTCCCGCAAGCCCAGCGAGCGCATAAAGAATTGGTGGTCGCCGGACTCCAGGGAACATCGCGAACGCTCGAGATAGTCGCGAACCGCCCCTCGGTCGGCGTGGCCGGTCGAGAAGCGCGAGCCGGACTGGAGATAATCGTCCCAAGTCGCGCAGCCCTGCTTCCACAGCGCCTTCTCCGTCGTCCGGCCGATGCCGGGCACATGGATGAAGGTGCGCCGAAGC
This sequence comes from Fimbriimonadaceae bacterium, assembly GCA_035545155.1. GTDB lineage: Bacteria > Armatimonadota > Fimbriimonadia > Fimbriimonadales > Fimbriimonadaceae > JAEVZK01. Next base: position 28,146 of record DASZYX010000012.1, read on the forward strand.
AAGGACTAGCCGCCCTTTTGCTTCTTCATCTTGTTGAACTCTTCGCGAGTGATCGCCGGTTCGGGAGTATCGCGCGGATGAGGAACGATGATCGGGATCAAGTTCACCTGTAAAGCGTTCTTTTTGGCCGGATCGAACCAGAAGGTTCCCGTATCGAGCTTCTGGTCGAATTCGGCGATGACGCGGACGATGCCGGACCCCTTGAAGGTGAAATCGAGGTCCCGGCCAAACCATTGGCAGGCCCTGAACTTGCCGACGATCAGAATCTTGCCCCGGCCGAAGAAAACTTGCCGCCCATGCTCCTTGTTCTCATATTCCTTGCGAACGTTGCCCGTCGTTTGCAGGAAGCTGCCATCCGTCAATCCGTTCACGAGCACCGTCCCCTCGAACGAGAACTCGAGCCGTCCGCTCGGGATCGCGTCACCCTTCGGTACGATCTTGAAACTCGCCACGTGCGACTCCATGTGCAACGTGTCGTCATAGGCGGGCGGCGGAAGTTGGGCCAAGGCCGATTGAGGGATTGCCCCGGTCGAAGTCGCAGGAGCCGTCGGCGGCTTTTGGGCAATGACCGAGCCTCCGAGGGCAAGCAGAAGCGCGGCAGAAGCGAGGGGGCGGAACATCATGGCTAGTCTATCCGAACACCACGGCAAGCGGCGATGGTTCCCGCAGGCGCAGTTCCCGTTCCACGGAACCCCGCAACCGTGCGGTAATTTGCAACACCCTGGCATCTCAGCCGGGACGCGTATGTTCGGAATCGCCAAATAACTCTTTGGCAGCTATGTATACGATTGTTGTGATTATTCTCGCACTAGCATCGGTCGTCGGCGCTTGGGGGCTTCTCACCGAAGCCATTCGAGAAGCCCGGGGCAAAATGGGCTAACGCGTTCCTGTCTGCCGATTTTTATCTGGCCGTTCTGCGACGTTGCAGGCGGCCTTTCTCTTTGTCGGGCCTCTCATCTTCGCTTATGTGCGTCCATACTGAGACGTAGAAAACCCGGCAGCTTATGAAGGACAGAATCCATGACGATGCGAGGCGAAGGCTGGCCCGAATCTCCGGACAGGTTGCCGGCCTCGAAAAGATGGTCGATGAGGGACGCTACTGCGTCGATATCCTCACCCAGGTTTCGGCCTTGCGCGCCGCACTCGATCAATTCGGACTGCTAATGCTCTCCCAGCACCTCGAAACGTGCGTGTACGGTTCGCAGGAAGAGGAGCACTGCAAGCAGATGAGCCCCGAAGAGAGGCGGGAGGAAATCCGAATCGCCCTAAATCGCTTCCTCAAATAGCCGGGCGGGAGACCATGACCATCATCCGCACGAAAGCTCAGGAAGCGGTCGTCAGGATTTTCCAGGAAACGATTCGGACCGTGCGAGCCGACGCCCTCGTCGGCGCGACTTGCTGGAGAGACGGTCGAAGTCTCTACCTCGCGGGCTCCGAATATCCTCTTCCCGACCGCGGGCGCGTCCTGATCTTGGGAGCCGGAAAGGCGAGCGCGGCCATGGCCCAGGGAATCGAGGCGCTCCTCGACGGAATCCCGGTCGAGGGCCTCGTCGTTACGAAGTACGGCCACTCACAGCCGACTCGCTGGGTGGAAGTGATGGAAGCTGGACATCCGATTCCGGACGACAATTCTCTGATCGCCGGCGAGCGAATGATGGCTCTTGCCCGGGCGGCGACCGGACAGGATCTCGTCATCGTGCTCCTCTCGGGCGGCGCTTCCTCGCTGATGGAGTCGCTGGCCGACGGCGTCTGCCTGCGCGATCTCCAGCTCATTACCGAATCGCTCTTGAAGTCGGGCGCGAATATCCAGCAGTTAAACGCCGTCCGATCCTGCCTTTCGCGGTTGAAGGCGGGGGGCCTGGCACGGGCATGCGGAAGTCCGCGTCTCGTCTGCCTGCTGCTCTCCGACGTCATCGGCAACGCCCGGGAAGTCGTGGGTTCTGGCCCATGCTGGGGCGCTCCCCCTTCCGGGGAAAAGGCATCGGAGGTTTTGCGCAAGCGCCGCGTTCCCGTACAGGAATCAATCTCGGAGGCGCTGGGACGCGTTCCCTCCCTCGATCCCGCCTATCCAGAGCATCTGGTCCTTGGAGATATCTTCACTCTCCTCGAAGCCGCTCAGAAAGCCGCCGAAGGGCTGGGCTTGAAACCCAAAGTCTACGGGCGGCCCTTTTCCGGCGAGGCGCGCGACGTCGGCGCGCGCATGGCCGCCGAAGCCCTGACCCTGTACAAGGAGATCGGCCGCTACGATTGCGTCCTTGCCGCCGGAGAGACGACGGTAACCGTTCGGGGCCAAGGCCTCGGCGGCCGGAACCAAGAACTCGCCTGCGCGGCCGCCCTCGCCCTCGATGGGATATCCGACATCGCCCTGCTCGCGGCTGGAACGGATGGAACGGACGGCCCGACCGAAGCCGCCGGCGGTCTGATCGACGGCGATACCGCCGGCCGCACGAACCTTCGCCGCGCGCTGACCGAAAACGACTGCTACCACGCCCTCGAAGCCGCCGATGCTCTGATCACGACGGGACCTACGCAAACCAATCTGAACGACCTCGTCGTCATCGCCCGGATTCAAGAAGACTAGAAGTGGTCGATACAATAGGTCGGGGAAGGCGGCAGGAGCCGTCGCGCCGCCTCGATGTCATCGACGAAGCCGTTACGGACGAGATCGTCCAAGCTTGGCTGCCCCAATAGCGCCTGAACCGCCATGCGCACGTCCATCGACGGCGAGACGCCGTCGGCCTTGCTCACATGGGTCGTTCCGCCGGACAAGGAGACGCTCCACGGTCCCGAGTTTTCCGGTAGATCCTGGTCGTGAAGCATGATCGAGAAGGCGCCCGTCTCCGGCGAGGAAAGCTGCTCGAGCGCGGCCGGAAAGTTGAGGAGCCGGAACATGATCGGCTTCTCCGACTCGATCTTGACGCCCTGGTCGAGATAATGAGCGAGGAAGGGGCCGTCCGATGGCTCATGCCAGGCCACCGCGCTCTTGTTGATACTCAGCGATCCGAAGAAGGAAAGCATGGAGCGATAGCCCGCCGAGGTCGTCCATCCGAACTCGACGATCGGCTGCTCCTTCCAAAACTCCCAATCGTGCTCGACGATCGTGTAAGCCTCGACCGGATCGCCCGCCGCATAGATCGTCTTCGCTTCCCCAAGCACCCGGCCCCAGTGCATCTCCGTTCTCAAGTTCATTCCTGAGCGTGAACGTGCGAAGCCCTCGTAGCAGGGATAGATTTCTCGCGCATCCTCCAAAGGAATGCGACGTATCGGGAGTTCGGCCCGAAACTTCGGCAACCGCGGACCCGGACAAGTGATCTTGTGCCGGAGGCCGCAGACCTCATATCCGAATTTGCGATAGTAGCTCTCGCGAAATGCGTAGAGCGCCGCAAGCACATAGCCGTTTTCGCGCATGTGCCGCAACGCCCAGCGCATCATGGCGCCGCCAACCCCGGTTTGCCTCGCCTCGGGCAGCACGGCGACTCCCGCGATGCCTCCCGTCTTCCAGGCCGCGAGCGATCCGCGCGTGCACGTCATATCCATGACCACGAACGTGCCGACGATCCTTCCATCGACCTCGCCGACATAGGGCGTAGCCGTCCGATAAACCTGCTGCTCCACTGGGATGGGCCGGCCGGAGTTGTAAGTCATCGCCCGCACGTGCCAGGTCTGGTCCTGGTCTTTGGGCTCATAAGGGCGCACGACGATGTCGCTCATCGGATCGTCCTAGTTTGGCATGCTCGTCAGCCTCCATACTGACAACCAAAGCCATGCAATCTGCTGGGCTCTCGATTCGGACGCTCGATCCAGGCCGGGATTACCCCCGGGTGGCCGAGTTGCGCAACTTGTTCGAAGCGGAACAAGTCACGGCTGAGCAGTTGCGCCAACGCGACGTCGAGCGAAGACCGGAAGACTTCTTCATAAGCCTGGTCGGCGAGATGAAGGGCCACATCGTCGCGGCCGGCTCGGCATATCGCACGCTCTGGTACGAGCCCGGCAAATATCAGATCGTCGCGCGTGTGGATCCAGCCCGCCAACGCAAAGGTTATGGATCGGCGCTCCTGAACCGCCTCGAACAAGCCGCCGTCTCCGATGGAGCGACCTGCCTCGAAGCCCTTACCTCCGATCGCGGTCGAACCGGCCTCGCCTTTCTCGAAGCGAGGGGGTATCGCCTCGTCGCCCATTGCTATGAGTCCATCCTAAGCTTGACCGACTTCGATCCCGAGGCCTTTCCGGCTCCGGCGATCCCTGGCCTTCGCATCTTCCCATTCTCCGAAACCGCCATGGACGAGGAGGCGCGCCGCAAGCTGTGGGATGTGAACGTCGAGACAAGCCGCGACGAACCTCATAACGACCCGAACCATCGTCCAGCCTTCGAGCAGTTTCAAACCAGCGTTATCGAGGCTTCCTGGTTCGATCCTGAGGGGCAATTCATCGCGTCGTTAGGCGACGAATGGGTCGGTCTGTGCGCCGTCGGCGAAATCTACAAGGGCAGCCTCTACAATCTCTTCACCGGCGTGCGCCGAGCCTATCGAGGCAAGGGAATCGCCAAGACCCTCAAGCTGGTCGCGGCGAAATTTGCGAAGGAATCCGGCGCGCCCTACATCCGCACGAGCAACGATTCGAGGAACGCGCCGATGTTGGCGATCAATACCTGGCTCGGATACGAGAATGAACCGGGCTTCTATATGGCCCAAAAGTCGGTATAGCGACGTACGGCTAAGGGTAAAACCCGGTGGATGAACACCGACCTTCTTCGACGCCTGACCGAAGCCCATGGCGTACCCGGCCAAGAGGACCTGATCCGCGAAATCGTCCGAAAAGAGCTTAAGGGAATCTGCGAGATCAGCGCCGACCGCATGGGCAATCTCCACTGCGTCAAGAAGGGCAAAGGCTCCCAGCCGAAGAAGCTGATGATTGCCGCCCACATGGACGAGATCGGCTTCATCGTCAAGCACGTGGACGACAAGGGCTTCGCCCGCATCCAGCCGCTCGGCGGCTGGGACCCGAGGCAAATGTTCTCCCAGCGCGTCAAAGTCCACACCGAGAGCGGCATGGTCAACGGCCTCCTCAACTATGCCACCAAGCCGAAGCACCTGCTCACCGACGCCGAGGCGAGCAAGAAGCCGGAGATCGATAACTTCTTCGTCGACATGGGCATGACCGGCGAGGAGGCGAAAGCGAAGGTTCGCCTGGGCGACATGGTCACGATGGACCGGACCTTCCAAGAGGAAGGACCCCTCATGACCTGCAAATGCATGGATGACCGCGTCGCCGTCTACGTCATGATCGAGGCGCTCAAGCAGGCCAAGTCCAACGACGTCGAAGTTCACGCGGTGGCCACCGTCCAGGAAGAGATCGGCCTTCGGGGAGCTGCCGCCGCCGGGTCGGCGATCGCCCCCGACATCGTCGTCGCCATTGACGTGACCCTCGCGATGGATATCCCGGGCGTTCCCGAGCAGGACCAGATTACGCGTCTCGGCTCCGGAACCGCGATCAAGCTGATGGACTCTTCCCTGCTCTGCCATCCGAAGGTCGTCGGCCACTTCCGCAAGCTGGCGGAAGCCAACAAGATCAACCACCAGATCGAAGTTCTCCCGATGGGAGGCACCGACGCCGGCGGTGTTCAGCGGCTGCACGGCGGCATCCCCGCCTTCACGCTTTCCGTCCCGTGCCGGTACATCCACACGGTCAACGAAACGGTTCATCGAGACGACGTTCAGGCGAGCGTCGATCTGCTCGCCCGATACATCGAGGACGCCCACAACGGCGACTACGGCTATTAGGCGGCTCTAGGCCGCCTTCCGCAGATCGGTTCGTCCATCGCTCGCACCAAGCCGGAAGATCGAGATAGCCTCGCTCAAGTCCTGAGCGAGGAGCTTCAACCCGTCAGAAGCGACGACGAGGCTCTTCGCGACTGACGATTGCTGTTCGGCGGCCCTGGCTACGGAACCGACCGAAGAAGAAATATCCCCAGCGGACGCGGAAAGCTCTTCCGCCGCTGCGCTGGATTCTTCGACAACCGCCGCCACTTCCGTAATCGACTTGCTAACCGATTCGGCCGCGACCGACATGCCCTGCGTGGCTCCTTGGATTTGGGCCACCCGAGAATTAACGGCGTTGAACACGTCCCGAATCTTGGTGAAGGTGGCTTGGGCGCTTCCCGCCACCTCGGCCTGCGCTTCGACTTCCTGTGTTCCGGCCTCCATGGCCGTAACCGCCGCCTGCGTCTGTTGCTGAATATCGCCGATGAGCGATGCGATCTCTCTCGTAGCCGATCCGGACCGCTCGGCGAGCTTTCGAACCTCGTCGGCGACCACCGCAAAGCCGCGCCCGGCGTCTCCCGCCCGAGCCGCTTCGATAGCCGCATTCAGGGCGAGAAGATTCGTTTGCTCGGCGATGTCGTTGATCGTTTGAACGATCATGCCGATCTTTTGAGAGGACTCGCCGAGAACGTTGATGACCTTGGCCGACTGGCTGACCGTATCTCGGAGGGCCCGCATCCCGGTCATGGATGTCTCGATGACCGTCGTGCCCGCCGAAGCCGCCTCTCCGGCAGTGGCCGCTGCCTCGGCGGCGCCTTCCGCATTGCCCGCCACTTCCTTGACTCGAGCGACAAGCGTCTTCATACCCTGTGAGCACGAGGAGAGGGCGGTTGCCTGAACCGACGTCCCCGTCGCAACCTCTGCCGTTCCGGAGGCAGCCTGTTCGGAAGCCTTCGCGATTTCCCGCATCGATGCGCCGACGTCGGCGACCGAGGCCTCGACCCCTTGAGCCGTCGTCGCCAACTCATTAGACGCCGTGAACACCTTTCGGCTTGCCTCATTGATCTGCGACATGATTGCCGCGAGAATCTGCTGGCATGCCCGATAAGCTTCAGCGGCTTCCTGAGTGTCGGCCAGAACCTTGTTGAACGTTGCGGCAAGCTCCGAGAACTCGTCCCGTCCGCGAACTTCGATCTTATCGACGCTCGCCGTAATCTGATAGGTGAGGTCGCCGCGAGCCATCGTTTGCATACCAACCTTAAGATCGCTGAGAATGTTTTCTTGAACGACCTTCATTCGATCCCTCAGAACCTTGACGTTGCGATCGATATGCTTCGAGATAAAGAAGAGCATCGCGCCGAACATGACGGCCGCGAGGATGCAGCAGGCGATCAGCAATAGCCGAGCCTCATAATAGGCTCCGTAAGCGTTATTGACCTGCCGTTTCGCCGCCGCGTCGGCCTCCTTGCCAACCTTGTCGAGTTCCTTGCTCGCCGAAGAATTCTGGTTCCACATCACGCCCATCACGATCTGCCGGGCATCTTCGAACTTGCCCTGATGGCCCAAATCGAGAACCTTCGCGTTGGTCTCCGAAAACGACTTATAGATATCCAGAAAGGCGTTAAAGTGTTCGCGCCCAACCGATGTTCGAACCTTCTCGTAAACCGCCAGGTCCTTGTCCACTTTGTCGTATGCTTCGCCGAGCTGCTTTTCCGAATCGGCCCGCTCGTTCGGAGGGCACGTAATATAGCGGTACTGCTTGATTCTAATTTGCTTGAAGTCGCTGGCAATTCGATAGAGGCTCTCATATCCGGCCAGGCTCTCCTCCGCAACCACGCGGCTCGAACGATGCATCGAAGACATGCCGACTAAGGCCGTCATAACGACGCCGGCGAGGAAGAGAGTGGAGAAACCGAACGCGATTGCTAACTTGGCCCTCAGCTTGATTCGACTCAGCAGATTCATTGGGAAAGCGCTCCTTGAAGTACGACTGGAACCGCCAACAAATCCATGGGTTGGCGTTGGGAATATGACCGCAGGGCTCGCAGCGTACAAAGAAGAATGTCGGTTTCATCGCCGACGCGGATGCAAGGGCTATTGCTGACTATCGAGCATATTGGGGGCCGCGCCTTACCCCTTAGTCGTCGGAACGCTTGCCCGCCGGCAGCGTGAAATAGAACGTCGATCCCTTGCCCGGTTCCGACTCCGCCCATATCTTCCCGCCATGCCGCTGCACGATACGATGCGCATTGGCAAGGCCGATACCCGTGCCCGGATATTGGTCGTCATGCACGAGCCGCTCGAAGGGGCGGAAAATCTTTGGCGCATACTCCATGTCGAAGCCGATGCCTTCGTCGGCGACCGAGAACGTCTCCCCCTCCGCCAGAATCCGCACCGGGCCTCCGTCGGGAGAAAACTTCACCGCGTTCTCCATCAGGTTGAGAAGCACGAACTTCACAAGCCTCGGATCGCCGAACGCCTCCATATCCTCCTGGATCGTCACGCGATCGATGGATCGAAGCTCCAAGGCGACTTCCGAAGCCATCGCGGAGAAATCGAACCACTCTGGATTCAGCTCCTGCCGCCCCAGCCTCGAAAGTTTGAGCAAGTCGTCGATCAGCGCCCCCATGCGCTTCGCCGCGTCCGCTTGCCGGCTGAGAAGGTGCCGTGCCTCATCAGGAAGGGCTTCCGAAAAGTCCTCCCGGAGAATCATGCTCGCCCCGCTTATCGCCCGAAGGGGGCCCCTTAGGTCGTGGGAAACGCTATACGTAAAGCCTTCGAGCTCCTTGACCGCCGCCTCAAGCTCCCCCGTCCGCTGCGCCACCATCCTTTCGAGAAGCTCTTCCTGCTCCTTGCGCGCGGTGATGTCGCGGCCCAGCCCGAGGATGCGAATGACCTTCCCTTCGGCATCTCGTTCGAACGGCGTGTCCCGGTTGAGAAACCACCGCCATTCCCCGGTGTTGCTGCGGACGCGGTATTCGTGCTCGAGAATCTCGCCGTCGTCTACCGTCTGGAAGCCCGCCCACCAATCTGGCAGCCGAGCAAAGTCGTCCGGATGCACAAGCTCCGCCAGGCTGATCTCTTTAAGCTCCGCCTCGGTGTAGCCGAGCATGCGGGCCAGCCGCCCGTTGCTGAACGTCGATTGCCCCGTCCGTAGGTCGAAGATGTAGATCATGTCGGGCGAGGTTCCGACGATCCGGTCGATCATCCGCCCACGCTCCTCGGCTTGCCTGTAGAGACGGGAATGATGCCAAGCCGCCGACATCTGCGTCGCCAGCGCCACAAGAACATCGAGGTCGTCTTCCGAATAAGCGTCCGGCGTGTCGCTCATCGCTTGAACGACGCCGGTCACTTTCCCTTCGAGGATCATCGGCGCCATCATCGCCGACTTCGCCGCCGGCTGACTGCTCACCGGCTTGGGCTCCCCATTCGGCCCGGCTTCGACGTACGGCGTCGAGGCATCCTTCACCTCTTGCGCGACGTTGAAGATTTCCGCCTTCCCGGACAGGATCACCCTGCTCTGCATCCCCCCGCCCGAGCGATCCCAGGCGATCGGAGGATAAGTGGAAACGTCGAGTTCCTTCCCATCCGCCCACCCGTACTCGCAGTTGATCCGTTCGGTATCCGGATCGAACGAGGAGACGACGAGGCCGTCGAGCGGCATGTGGCCGGCCACCAGTTCGCGCAGAGATTGATAGATGCGCCGTTCGTCAAGCGTGTTCCCGAATTGCCGGGCGCCCTCGAGCAGTAATTCGACGCGCTCCCTATCCGTCCATTCGCCGATCTTGCCCCGCATCGTCACCGCTTGGTCATGTTACAGCAAGACCCCCCGTTCATAGCTGGGAAGGTCCCCGTTTATGTATCCTTTGCTCCGTGATTCGCCATAACGACCCTGTCATGCGAATCTGCATCGTCGGCGCCGGGGTCACCGGCAAGACCACCCTCGCGATGGTCCTCGCCGAGCACTATCAAGCCGAATGGCTTCCCGATTACCTGCAAGAGTATTGGCTCGATAAGATGGAGCGAGGCGAGGAGGATGCTTGGACCTCCGAAGAATTTTTCCACATCGCCCAAGAACAGGCCCGCCGCGAAGACGAAGCCACCGGCCCCATCCTCATCTGCGATGGCAATCCCTTCTCCACCTGCATCTGGCACGAGCACCACCTCGGCGTCCGCTACGCCCCTCTGGAGGCCTTAGCAGCCTCTCGGCACTACGATCTCTATATACTCACGGACGTTTTGAACGATGAAGTTTGTCGCGAGACGCACACCCGGTTTCTTGAGGAGCTGACAGCCTCTAGGAAGCTGTTCATCGCGGTGCGAGGCTCGGAGGGAGAGAGGGTGCGCCAAGCCATTGAGGCTGTCGATCGGGAGGTTAAGGGTTACCCTTAAATTGTCTTCACGAGTCGGGGCAGACCAAGGTGTCTACTCCCCTTCAAAACTCCACCCGGCAACAACCCCATCACCCAATCTAGCAAGGGCGAAATTGTATTCGAGTTCTTGTAGGAAAGCCTGCGAATCAGGTCGTGTCTTCTTTGTGATGAAGCACTCCCAACCGGCCTCCAGGCTCTGGTCTGCCTCGACGGAAAAGCCATTCTGGCATGCGATCTCGGCAGCGTCCTGATTCCGGTCTCCCGACTTGAACGTCAGGAAGAGCTGGACGCGCTGGGAGCGATCCGGTGCAAGCCCACGACTCTTGAGGTCTGCAATGATAGCTTGTTGAGCGGCGCTGGGATTCGGTGCGCACCAGGGGTAATCGGGGACGGCAGGCGGCCGGCAGCCGAAACCTGTGTCATCAAAGCAACACCTGCTAAGAAAGCAGCGATGCTAACCCAAGATCGGCATACATCCCGTCGTATCACTTCAGAGCCCGCCACCAAGGGAGTCGTTGTAATTATGGCTCCAGATATGTCGCGCTGCCTCCGCGGCCGGGGCACTCGATCCCATCATCTACAGCCCACGTCCCGAGCTATCCGAGGCGGAGACTCTTTTCGCCAACCCATGGCTACTCTGCCCAGGCGGACTTATGATCAGTTCGGGTCGACAGGAGGTCCAGCAGCCCATGGTGGGCACTCAGTAGCCGGAAATCATACGGCGCCGTTCTCGCAGCCGGAAAGCTGGGACGTTGTATTGGTGCTCACCGGGCGCTGCGTCACCAGTAAGCACGAGGTTCTGCCACTTCTCGTAGTACTCCTCAAGGGTGCTAACTCCGCGCGCCTTGTACCAATAGTCCAACCTAAAGAAGGAATCGTTGTCGAGATGGTCTTTGACCGCCTGTCGAACTTGGTCCACCTTCGAGTAATCGTCGAGGAAGTCCATTGGCGACTCGCTTAGCTGGAGGCAAATCCCTCCGTAATCTTAAGGATGTAGAATCATAGGGGAGGGTGTAGCCTCCCCCTTTCGGTTGAACGCCGATGAGCCGCTTTACTTGTCTCGAATCGGCAGGCCCATCATCTTCAGGAAGACCCGCGCTTCCTCGTCGGTCCTCGCCGTCGTGCAGACGACGATGTCCATGCCCCGAATCCGGTCGAAGGTGTCGTACGGGATTTCCGGGAAGACGAGCTGCTCCTTGAGGCCGAGCGCGTAGTTGCCACGGCCGTCGAAGGACTTGGGCGAGAGGCCCTGGAAGTCTCGGATACGGGGCAGAACCACCGTCGCGAGCTTGTCGAAGAAGTGATACATCCGGTCGCCGCGCAGGGTCACCTTGCAGCCGATCTTCATGCCCTCGCGGAGCTTGAAGTTCGAAATGGCCTTCTTCGCCGTCGTAACGATCGGCTTCTGGCCGGCGATGAGCTGCATATCCCGGATCGAGTTCTCGAGGTGCTTCGGGTCCTTATCGCCGGTACCCGTGCCCATATTAATCACGATCTTTTCCAGGCGGGGAATCTGCATCGCGGAGGTGTAGCTAAACTGCTCCTTTAGCTTGGGGGCGACTTCCTCCGCATACCGCTTGCGCAGGCGCGGCTTGGGCAATTGCTGGGCGCCGACTTGCACTTCGGCCTTGCTCTGTTCTTTATCTTTTCGTGCCATTTCGTTTCCTTGGTTTGCCTGATTTCCGACCAGGCGAGTGGGTGAACGGTGTTAACGAGTTCAGGTACCGGAGCCTAATACCTCCAACACCCCAATACCTTAAAACCGGAAGTTCTAGCGCTCCTCCTTCTCGTAAGGAGCTTCGGGAAGAACTTCCCCGCTCTTCTTGGCGTAACGGACGATCTTGCCGTCTTCCTTCTTTCGCCCGACCCGGGTCGGTTGGCCGTCCTTCGGGTCGAGAACCATCAAATTGCTGATATGGATCGGAACCGGGATTCGCATGCGGACGCTTCGCTCCGCCTGACTCCGAGCCTTCCGGTGCTTCACCGCCGCATTGAGGGGCAGGGGCTGATCCGGGTTGTCCTCGTTAGTCTTGAGGACGATCGCCTTTTGCTCCTTCGGCGAGACGGCGTAAACGTAGCCGATCTCCCCCTTGTCCTTTCCGGCGATGATGACGACCTGGTCGCCCTTCCGGATTTTCAGCTTGATATGCTTGGCTTGTTGCTTCAGTTCGGCTTTGGTCGGCATTACAGCACCTCCGGCGCGAGCGAGACGATCTTCATAAAGTTGCGGTCGCGGAGCTCGCGGGCGACCGGACCGAAAATGCGGGTTCCGCGCGGCTCCAGATTCTGCGGGTTGATCACGACGCAAGCGTTGTCGTCGAACCGCAGCGTCGAACCGTCCCCCCGGCGCGTCGGCTTCTTCGTTCGCACGATGACCGCCTTGACGACGTCCCCCTTCTTGACCGGCATATTCGGCGTCGCCGATTTGACCGACGCCACGATGACATCGCCGACCCGGCCATACCTGGGCTGCGATCCCTTGAGAACGCGGATGCACATCACCTCGCGCGCTCCAGAATTGTCGGCCACTTTAAGCCGCGTAAATTGCTGAACCATCTTCTTGTTTCCTTCTTGCCAGAGGCCAGTCCGCTTGCTAGCGGTGGAGGCTTAGCGATAAAGACGTGTTGGGTGTTCGGTGTCGAGCGTCCGGCGCCAAGGGCATCCAAGACCTCAATACCTCGAGACCCAATACCCGCTATTTAACTTTCTCCAAAATCTGGGTAACGCGCCAGCGCTTGTCGCGGCTGATCGGCCGAGTCTCCATGATCTCGACGCGGTCGCCGATGTCGCACCCGATCAGGTCGTGCGCCTTGAACTTGTTGGACCGAATAACGACCTTTCCGTAGATCGGGTGTTGGGTGCGCCGCTGGATCTCGACGACGACCGTTTTCTCCATCTTGTTGGAAACCACGAAGCCTTCGCGCAATTTCCGTGTACTCGTCCGGGCCGGAGCCGTCGAAGGGGCGTCGGACTTCGCCTTCTTGACGCGCGGAGCCTTGGGCTTGGCCTCCGCTGCTGCCGCCTTCGGAGCGGACGCCGCCTTCGGCTTGGCCGGAGCCTTCTTGGTCGTATCCTTCTCAGCCATTCGTCGCTCCTCGCTTCTTCTCCGTGATGACCCCGAGCAGACGCGCGATGTTATGTCGCCGAACCTTCAGGCTGGCCGTGTCGGTGATCTGCCGGAACACGAGATCGCGCCGGGCCTTGTAAAGGGCCGCGCGTTCCTGAGCCACCATCTCTTCGAGCTCGGGCACGCTCTTCTCTCTCAAATCTGCAGCTTTGTAGTCTTTCATGATTCTGGGGACCTCCGGGCATGCATGGAGGAATTCACCCTCGCGCCAGCCATGACAAGCCTGGCAACCTGGAAATGATACCTCAGGCAAGAGCCGATTACAAGGCGGCGATACCGAAGCGCATGGCTATCGTGGGGCGAGGGTTCGAATCCGCAGTTTTCGGTCGTCCGCGAGGTCGCCGTACGCGAGGCGGTCACCCCCGTCCGACAAAGCGACGAACATCGAGTTTCCATCTGCCCACGGCGGTGCATGCCGAAGGAGAACGGACGTGAGGCCGCGAATCGCTCGACCTCCTAAACTAACAAGGTCTTGAGTCTCTCGATGTTTTGGGCCTTCATCCTCATCGTCATTAAATTTGCTATTGTCTTTTGTAATGTACGCAATCTTGTGCTATCCTGTCCGTCATGGCACAAAGCGAAGGTTACGTTTATACGATATTGAATCGAATTCGAAGGGCCGCCCTTGGCATTAGCGACCGTGATGGGGGAGGACTTACGGGGTTCGTCGTCTCGTTTCGTCCTACCGGACTGCCCATCGAGGCCGGAGACTACAAGAATCCTTGGCGCCCGTTCGGCAACAACGGCACGTCGACGATCCCAACCGATCCGGCCACGATCACCGCGATCAAGAACGCTCAGATGGCTCTCCAAAAGACGGCCGACCTGTGCAACGCCAAGCTGATGCTCGACGGCAGCGGCCAAGCCGTCCCAAGTTCCACCTCGATCTCGAACACGTGGAAGATCATCATCGGAGGGGCGACGGCCTTCCCGCCCAAGCCGGTCAACGATCCCGTCCTCGCGCAGGCGATCGAGAAAGCCCAGAAGCTTCTCTATGTCGAGGATCCCAACGATCCGGATTCCGCCGATCTGACTCCGAAGCACCAGCGCTATCGGGAGCTGAAGCGGAAATACAATCGCTCGATCCAAAACTACGCAATGGGATACGCCGCCGCGATGGCGACGGTCTCCGGCGCCGAAACGTGGCCGATCGTCGGCCGGTCCTTTGCATCTGACGTCGACGACGCCTTCAGCGACTGGACGACCCTCGGCCATAAGGAGGAGATCGAGGCCGCTCTCGACCTCCTCGCCGCCCAGGGCCACGACCCGACGGCCCAGATCATCGCCGGCGCCAAGAAAAGGCTGCCGATGGCCGAGCTCACGCTTTCCGAAATGGCCGGCCTCACCGCACCCTACACGGTCATCAACCCGACGAAGTGGTACGACATCGAGGCGGACGGTTGGACCCGCTACACGTTCGACAGTTCGACCGTGTCGGCCCACGAGTCGCAGGACTCCACAAGCTGGGGAGGGGGGCTCGGCATTTCCGTTGGCTTTTGGAGTTTCGGCGGCGGATCGAGTCACTCCGAATCGCATCAGCACCGCGACTTCTCCAGCGAGAACCTTTCGATCGAGTTCGAATACACCGTCGTCGATATTCAGCGGCCGTGGCTCGAAACGGCCCTCTTCAATATCGGCCGCTGGTTCCTTCCCGGTCATCCCAAGAACTGCATCTCCAACGGGATGCCCAGCCAGGCGTCCGCGCCGGACGATGAAACCAACTGGCTCCCCGCGATCCCCACGCAGATGTTCCTCATCCGCAAGCTGAAGATCAAGACGGACGGCGTGAACCAGGTCTGGGACGCGATGCAAGAATCGACGTCGGTCAACGTTTCGTTCGGCTGGGGCCCCTTCCATGTCGGTGGACACTACGATCACTCCAGCTCCTCCAGCTCGTTCAACGCCTACCGCAGCGGCGAATACCTCTGCGTGGACGGCGTCCAGCTCATGGGATGGATCTCCGAGGTCGTTCCGCAGTGCCCGAAGACCGACGAGGCGACGCTCGCGGCCGAATCCGGCCAGGCCGTCGTATCGGCCGGCGGGACAACGACCGGAACCACGACGACCCACGGCTAAAAGGAGGAGAAGAGCATGCCGATCACATGGGATAGCCTGCAAGAAGCCTTGAACGACGAGTTGATGGGGCGATTCAAACAGCTCGTCGGCTCTGCGGACGGCATGTTCGTAAGCCTATCTACGGCGGCTCTTCCGATCCTCGATGCCGATTTTCGGCTCGACGGCAACGATCCTAACAGTCCCTACGTCGTGGCAAAGGCGAGGGACTGGGTTGCCCGAGTGAACAACCATTGTTGCCAATTCGACGGCGCAAATCGCGCCACGCTCATGATGGATCGGATCGACGACGTCTTGGAATTCCAGGTCGTCGATCCTTCCGAGCCATGGACGCCGCCCAACACCGGCCCGAACGATGTCCTGTCCCTTGAAAACACGTTCGCGGCCGTGAAGGCAGAAACCCAAAAGCGGTTGGAAACAAGCAAGATGGCTGCCGCGGACGGCACCCCTACCACGCTGCGCATCTGCCAGACCTCGCCGGATCGCTGGTTCGACGCAACGCAGACGGCCGCTTGGGTCAGCTTTTCGAAGGAGTTAAAGGAGGCCGCACCGCCTGGGCCTCCGCAGACGACGCAGCCCGTTCCCCCCGTTCACACACTCCCAGACTTGCCGCCCCACCCTGTGTTTCCGATCGGCCGACACTCGCCTCCGCCCCCGCTGCTCTCCTTCAAGCCCTCGAACGAGGACATCATCGAGCACCTAAAGCCGCTTCCCGAGAAGCCCGACTTCGAATCGCCGCTCCGAAGGCAGGTCCTCATGATGCCGCAGTCAGGCCTCCGCACGAAACTGCTGACGGCCGCCGAGCCTCATACGTCGATCGGCTCGCATAGCGTGACCGCCCTCTCGGTCGAGCCCGATAGCCCGGTCATAAAGGCCAAGCCTTTCCAGCTTCACACTCAGTTGCTCAAAGAAGGCAACGTTCTCCCGATCGAAGACCGCATCTTTCTGCGAAGCTCCCTCGTCGACACCGCGCCGAAGGCCGACTCGACGACGCCCTTTCTCACGATCTCTTTCGACTTCATGATCGTCGTTCTCGACCGCCCTTGGTTCTTCCTGCCCTACATCCAAAATCGGAACTGGTACGTGCCGGCGACGAAGGCCGGCGAGTTCGCGGGTGGAACCCAGGGCAAAGGAAAACTCTCTGCCGTCCAAACCGCGATGCTGATCATCAAGAATCTCTCGATTCGCGGCCAATGGTCCGACTCTGACCGGTCTCAACTGGGCAATATCGACCAGTTCGGCCCCTTCCACGTCACCCAGGCCGCAAGCTCTCTCGCGTGGTCGGGCATGCAGCTCATCGGATGGATCTGCCAGGTTATGCCGACTCTGCCGCCGGCCTCCGGCCCGGCGTAAGGAGGCCATGGTAGGCCGAAACAGGTCCAGGCCTTAATAGATTGGCGAGGGAAGGCCGAATGCCTACGTTCATTTGGTCCGATCCGGCGAAATCCAGCTTCGCAATAGAAAAGGAGCCCAGGCCAACGAGGCCTGGGCTCCTTTTGTTCGCTTAACGGCCGTTAAGCCGCATCTTCCGCCGAGGATGGCGTGTGGGCGTGGATCGCTTCGAAGTCCGCTTTCGTCGCGAACTTGCACTTGATCGGCAGCTTGAACATCGCCAGCCGCATGGCTTCCTTCGCCACTTCGACCGGTACACCGTTCATTTCGAACATAACGCGTCCCGGCTTCACGACCGCAACCCAGCCTTCGACCGGCGCCTTACCCTTACCCATACGGGTTTCGAGCGGCTTCTTCGTAAAGGATTTGTCCGGGAATATCCGAATCCAGACCTTTCCGCCGCGCTTGATGTGGCGGGTCATGGCGATACGAGCCGCTTCGATCTGGCGGGAGGTGATCCACGCCGGTTCGAGAGCGACCAGGCCGTAATCGCCGAAGGAAATCTTGTTCCCTTGCGTCGCCTGGCCCTTCATGCGGCCGCGATGCATCTTGCGGCGGCCTTCCTTGACACGTTTCGGCATTAACATTAAGCTTCACCTCCGGGCTGGGTAGCTTCCGCTTCCGGAGCTTGAGTCGCGCCGAACGCTTCGGGCGTCTCCCCTCGAGACGGGCGCCGCGCTTCTCGCTCGCGCTCGCCGCGAGTCTGCGGCTCGTGGACGCGGCGCTCGGGGAGGACCTCGCCCTTGTAAATCCAAACTTTGCAACCGACCGATCCGTAAACCGTGCTCGCCGTCGCTTGGCCGTAGTCGATGTCGGCGCGAAGGGTGTGGAGCGGAATCTTCCCGACCTTGTCTCCTTCCCGGCGCGCGATCTCCGCGCCGCCCAAACGGCCGGAAACCTGAATCTTGATCCCTCGCCCGTTCATGCGCATCGCGCGGGTCATCGCCTGCCGCATGGCTCGGCGATGGCTGATGCGCTTTTCAAGCTGCATGCAGATGTTCTCCGCCACGAGCTGAGCATCGAGCTCCGGTTGCCGGACCTCGGTGACGTTGACCTGGACGACGTTCGTCGGGTCCTGCCTCCGGACTTCCCGGTTCAGGATTTCCGTCAGCTCGTCGATGCCTTTGCCGCCGCGACCGATGATCGCGCCGGGGCGAGCGGTGAAGATATTGACCTTCACGCGATTCGCGGCTCGCTCGATCTCGACGCGCGAAACGTTGCCAAGGCCGACCCGCCGCTTGATGAAGTTGCGAATCTTGTGATCCTGCAACAGAGCAGCCGGGTAGCCCTTCTTGCTGTAATACCAATGGCTGTCGAAGCCACGGATGACTCCGACGCGCAAACCTACCGGATGAATCTTCTGACCCATTATTCTTGCCCTGCTTCCTTTTCTTCCGAGCCTTCGGTTTCCGCCGTCGTCTCCACGGTCGCTTCCGCTTCTGGAGCCTCGACTTCGGCTGTCGGCGTCGTCTCTTCCGGAGCCTCGGCTACCGTCTCGACGACTTCTTCCTTCTTCGCGGCAGCCTTGGCGGCGCCCTTCTTGCCCTTCGTCGGAGCGGCGAAAGTCGGCCTCGGCTTTGCCTTCGTACCGTGCGGCTTGACGGCGCGCTCGATCGGCGCGTCCTCGACCACGACGGTAATGTGGCTCGTCTTCTTCAAAATTCGAAATCCGCGACCCATGGCCCGAGCGCGCATTCGCTTCAGGCGAGGCCCCTCGTCTACGGTGATCGCGGCGATCTTGAGCGATTCCCGGGAGAGGTTGTTGTTCTCCTCGGCGTTCGCCATCGCGCTGATCAGAACCTTGTGCAGCGCCTTCGCGCTCTTGCTCGTGTGGTAGCGAAGCAGCGCGGCGGCATGCTCGGCGTTCTTGCCGCGCACTTCGTCGGCGATGATGCGCACCTTGCGGGGCTGCACTCGCACATATTTGGCTATAGCTCTTACTTCCATTGTCTTCTTCGAAGAGGTATTGGGTATCGGGGTGTCAGGGTATCAACCTCTCAGCCCCTCAGGCCATCACCGAATCTTCGTCCCCCTCTCCGCCAACTGCCCCGCGTGGCCTCTAAACGTCCGCGTCGGCGCGAATTCGCCGAGCTTGTGGCCGATCATGTTCTCCGTCACGAAGACCGGGATGTGCTTGCGCCCGTCATGGACGGCAAACGTATGCCCAATCATGTCCGGAATGATCGTTGATCTCCGGCTCCACGTCTTGACCAACTTCTTTTCGTTGCGCGCGTTCAGTGCGTTGACCTTCTTCATAAGATGGTCATCGACAAAGAACCCCTTTTTTAAGCTTCTAGCCATAGTTCGATTGCTAGACTGCTAGATTGCCGATTGCTTGATCGCCCTTCATCGAGCAATCCAGCAATCCAGCAATCCAGCAATCTATTCCTCCTGTGTTAACCTTCCCCGGCTTTCCCGAGGGGCAGTGCACTTCTCGTTACAGGTATTGGGTGTTAAGGTATCGGGTATTGAGATTGGGGACGAATACCCGATACCTCAACACCCTAATACCCTGACTGCTCCTACTTCGTCGCCCTCCGCCGAACAATGTATTTGTTCGTCCGCTTGTTGTGCCGCGTCTTCGTTCCGAGAGACTTGTTGCCCCACCGGTCGACCGGGCCCTTCTTGCGTCCGACGGGCGACTTCGCTTCGCCGCCTCCATGGGGATGGTCCCGAGGAGACTTCACGACGCCGCGAACGTGCGGCTTCTTGCCGAGGCCGCGATTCTTACCGGCTTTGCCGATCGATTCGTTCTCATGCTCGGCGTTGCCCACCTCGCCCACCGTCGCCCGGCAGGTGTTGTGGACCATTCTCATTTCGCCGCTCGGCAGGCGAAGGGTCACATAGTTGCCCTCCTTCGCCATCACCTGAGCCGAAGCTCCCGCCGAGCGGACCATCTGGCCGCCCTTGTTCGGCTGAAGCTCGATGTTATGAACGAGCGTACCGAGGGGGATGTTCTTCAACGGCAGGCAGTTGCCCGGAAGAATATCCGCGCCGTCGCCGCTCTGAACTCGCGTTCCGACCGTCAGGCCCTTCGGAGCCAGAATATAGGCCTTCTCGCCGTCCATGTAGTGGAGCAGCGCGATGCGGCAGGTCCGGTTCGGATCGTATTCGATCGCCGCGACCTTCGCCTCGATGCCATCCTTCTTCCGCTTGAAGTCGATGATGCGGTAGCGCGTCTTGTTGCCGCCGCCTCGGTTGAACGAGGTGATGCGGCCGTAGTGGTTGCGCCCGCCGCTCTTCGGCTTCGCGCTGGTTAACGACTTTTCCGGCTTGCCCTTCGTGACTTCCTCGTAAGTCGAGGAAATCTGGAAACGCCGTCCCGGGGACGTCGGCTTGTATTGTACTGTCGGCATCTTAGACTCCGTAATCCTCCAGGATTTGGCCGGCGGCAAGGGTGACGATCGCCTTCTTTCGATCCGGCGTATATCCGCTCGTTCGCTGGGTGCGGCGGCGCTTCTTGCCGAGAATCCTGATCGTCCGCACGTTCGTTACCGAGATCGCGTCTTCCACCTTCTTGCCGGCGTTGTAGATTGCTTCGACGGCGGCCTTGATCTCCAGTTTGTTCGCATGGGTCGCCACCTCGAAGGTGTACTTGCGAACGATCTTGCTCTCATCGAGAATTCGCTGATCGCCATAGCTCATATGCATCGACCGCTCGGTGATGCGCGGCCTCACGATGATTTCGTGGGGGTCTCTCACTTGGCCCATACCTCCTCGATCTTCGCGAGGGCGTCCTTCGCGATCAGAATCTTGTGCGCGACCAGTACGTCCCGAGCGGAAAACGCCTGCTGCTTCTCATCCTGAGAGGCGGCAGGCGCCGTGCGAACGGTCACGTTCTTGATGTTGCGGAACGACTTGTAACTGGCCTCGTCGTAGGCCGGAAGAACGACCAGGACGCGCCTAACATCATCAAGCCCATGAGCTTTGAGAAGATCATGGGCTTGTTTGGTTTTTGCCTCCGCGAAGGTCAGCGAGTCGGCGACGGTGACGTTGCCGGCCTCCAAGTGGGCGGCAAAGGCGGTGAGAATCGCGTTTCGTCGCTCCTTCTTGTTGACCTTCTTCGAATAATCCCGCGGCTCCAGCGCGAGCGCCATGCCGCCATGGGCGTAGTGCGGCGCCCGGATCGTTCCCTGGCGGGCGTTACCCGTCTTCTTCTGCTTATAGGGCTTGCGTCCGCCACCGCGAACTTCGCTTCGCGTCTTCGTCTTTTGCGTACCCTGCCGCTTGTTCGCCTCTTCGGCGACGACGGTGCGGTGCAGCGTGGCGGGAGAAGCCGTCGCCTCGGTCAGCTTTTCGCTGAGGCTGTGCTTCCCGACGACCTTGCCGTCCTTACCCTTGATTTCAATGGTGTTTGCCATGTCGTCTTACCTCGCCGCCTTGTTGATCACAACGAACGCGCCGTTCGGACCGGCGACGCTCCCGTCGACGAGAATCAAATTCCTTTCCGAGTCCACTCGAACGACCTTCAGGCCCTTCTGAGTGACCGTGTCTCCGCCCATCCGGCCCGGACGCCGAGAGCCCTTGAAAACCCTCTGCGGTCCCGTCGCGCCGTTGGAAAGCGGCCGGCGGTGGGTCATATAGCCGTGCGTCATATGCTGGCCCTTGAAGTGGTACCGCTTGACGCCGCCCTGGAAGCCCTTGCCCTTGCTCGTGCCCGTAACCGTGATCTTGTCGCCTTCGGCGAAGATATCGGCCTTGATTTCCTGCCCGAGCTCGATCCCATCGACCGCGTCGACGCGGAACTCGCGCAATGTCTTCAAATTCTTGTTGACGCCCGCTTTCTTCAGGTGGCCGTACTTGGGGAAGGTCAGCTTCTTTTCCTTCGCCTCGCCGTAGCCGACCTGCACGGCGTTGTAGCCGTCCTTATCGGTCGTCTTGATCTGGGTGACGTAGACAGGCCCAGCCTGAATAACCGTCACCGGAACCATCTTGCCCTCTTCCGTGAAGAGGTGAGTCATGCCAACTTTCGTGCCCAGGATTCCCTGAAGCATCCATTCACCTTCCTTCGCTTCCCCCGGCGTCGGACTCTTTCGGCGTTGCCCTTTAGGGATCGGGGCGCTCCGTCCGACTAGCCTTTGAAGCGGCTTTCGCGCGTGGCTCTGCCACGCAACTTGCAGATGATACCCGCTGGCGGTCACGGAGTCAAGGCTTGTTAGCGGGCGACCCCAGTGCAGCGGCTCGCTACGAGACTCTATCTTGCTGCTCGGTCTGCATGACAGCCTGAGCCTGGGGCAATACGGTGCCAGGCTCCGCAGGGATAGACTTCGGGTGCGGGTGCGGCGGATCCAGCTTTGTGCTAGTCGTCAGCCGAATCGCTTTCAGCAGGAAGGCAGCATACACAACGCCGACTGCGCTATACGCGCCGATAATAGCTCCGGTGGCCAGTTGGGAGTAGTGGTCGGCCGTGTATTGCACGGCCAGGCACACTGCAACCGTGTAGTACAGGAAGAATAAGCCGTAGAAGCAGTAGTTGACGAACTTGTCGACGTTTCTGGGCTCGCATGAATCCTTCGATTCAAGCCACTCTTCCCAACCTTCACCGTGGATCTTGTTCTCGATATGTGTGCGAATGTATCGCCCACAACGCATGAGCGAGTGATTTTCAGACACATACAGCAGCGCCATGATAAGGATGATCAAGGGCAAACCTAGGAGGAGGACGGGCAGATGGGATGTGCCCACAAGATATTGAGCTGCCGGCATGATCAGGAGCGCCAATCCGATCAACTTGTAAATCCTAGCCTTCGTATCTCGGATTTCTTCGCGCAGCGTTTGGTACTGCAGCGCCATGAACTCATCCTGCGTCATACGCACGAGTGTAAACATCTGAGGGCCTTTATGCAAGCATCCTGTGCCTTTACTACGGTCGTCTCCAATCAGCAGCGGGCTCGGTTCGGGTGGACTTGACACCTCCACAGGAAGCGGCATGCCTCCGCCCTGACAAAGGTCGCGGCCTCGGAGCCGCCGCGGCCCAAGGGCTGGGGCGATCTCGGAGACTGGCTCAATGGCCTAAGAACGTGGCCTCTGGCTGGTAAGCGAGCGTCTATTGCCGGTTTCCAGCCCTTGAGGCTCCCCACGACCGCCTCGGGCTTCGATTCTCCGGAACCTTCGCCTACCCGTTTGGTACGGACGACGGGATCGTCTCGCCGCTGTAGGCTCCGTTATCCGTCACCTCGAACCGGGTGACCTTGCCGTTCTCGAAGTGAACCATGAGCGTCTGCACCGGCGCGGCCGCGTCTCCGTAAACCCAGAACTGGGCCGCCTGCGGCTGCATCTTGTTCCGTCCGCCCATCGGCTCGCCAAGAGCGGAAATCACCTCGCTATCCGTCATCCCCTGGTGGATCTTCTTCGCCATCTCCGGTGTCTTGTTCGGAACGATGTAGGACTTGCTGACCTTGTCGTCGTCCAGTTCCACGACCAAGCCGTCCGTCCCCGACTTGAAGCTCAGCCGCTCCCAATGATGGTTATGAATTCCGTCGATCTTCGTTCCGGTCGTCAGGCCCGGCCCGAGTGCCGCCACGACTTCCTCCCGCGTCATCCCGACCTTCACCGACGCCGGGCTCGGGCCGTGATGGCAGCCGAATAAAGTAATCGCGAGAAAGGGAAGAAAAGCCTTCTTCATCAAAGTAAATGGTGGCATGGGTTTGTAACCCATGCATCCCCTACATATGCGCGATGATGTTGTCCCCGAACTCGGAGCACTTGATCTCCGTCGCGCCCTCCGTCAACCTCGCGAAGTCGTAGGTCACCCGCCCCGATGCGATCGCGCCTTCGACGCCCCGAATGATCGAATCCGCGACCTCGGTCCAACCCATGTAGCGAAACATCATTTCGCCGCTAAGGATCACGCTCGATGGATTCACCACGTCCTTGTCCGCATACTTCGGAGCCGTGCCATGGGTCGCCTCGAAGATCGCGTGCCCCGTGATGTAGTTGATGTTCGCGCCCGGCGCGATCCCGATTCCCCCAACCTGCGCCGCGAGGGCGTCGCTCAGGTAGTCACCGTTCAAATTCAGCGTCGCGATGACGTCGAAGTCGCGCGGCCGGGTCAGCACTTGCTGAAGCGTAATGTCGGCGATTGCGTCCTTGATTACGATGCCTGCGCCCGGCTTGCCGTCCGGAATCTTGCACCACGGGCCGCCGTCGATCTCCACCGCTCCAAACTCGCTCTTCGCAAGTTCGTAGCCCCAGTCTCGGAACGAGCCCTCGGTGAACTTCATGATGTTCCCCTTGTGCACCAAGGTCACGCTCTTCTGCTTCGTGTCGATCGCGTACTGGATCGCCGCGCGGATAAGCCGCTGGGAGCCGAGCCGGCTCACCGGCTTGATGCCGATGCCAACCTCGACCGGCGCTCCGTCGCCCTTTTCCTTCGTTCCGAAGCGCACCTTGTCGAAGCTCTTCGGAAAGGCGCTCTGCAGAAAATCGAGAATCTTGGCCGAGTCCTCGCTGCCTGCCGGAAACTCGATGCCGGCGTAGATGTCCTCCGTATTCTCCCGGAAGATCACCATATCGACCGCGCCAGGATCCTTCACCGGCGAGGGAACGCCCGTGAACCAGCGAACCGGCCGCAGGCAGACATACAAATCGAGCATCTGCCGCAGGGCGACGTTGAGCGAACGGATGCCGCCGCCCACCGGAGTCGTCAACGGCCCCTTGATGCCGATCAGATACTTGTTGAAGGCGGCCAAGGTTTCGTCGGGAAGCCAACTGCCCGTCTTGTCGTAAGCCTTCTGGCCGGCGAGAACCTCCAGCCATTCGATCTTTCGCTTGCCGCCGTAAGCCTTCTCGACGGCCGCGTCGAAGACACGCACGCTCGCCCGCCAAATGTCGGGCCCGGTGCCGTCGCCTTCGATGAAAGGAAGAATGGGATCGTCAGGGATGTTCAAGCCCTGCGGAGTCATCGTAATGGAGGAAGCCATGCCAAGGCGGAGCATACCAGCGGCCCTTTCGAGCCTATGTCAAGAAAACCGGTGACACGGCTTAACGAAAGCGAAACACGAGCTCGCTGATCACTCCGTTCTTCCACAGATACATCTTGTCGTCGATCCGCGCCGTTGCCGGCCGCGCGCAATCGATCCTCCGTCCCTTGATGAGGTAATAGCGCTTTCCGAGCTCCTGAGCCAGCCTCAACTCCTCGGAGACGTTGGGGGCGCGATGCGTCCATTCCCCGCACAGCACAACGACCGCGTCGATCCTGCTGATGCGATCGCGCAATCTCTCCTCTGCCTCCTGGCCAGGCGCCTCCTTGCAGGATCGATCGAAGACAATGAATGGGGAGTTCTTCGATCTGCCTTCGGCGACGAGCCTCTGCAATAAATCTTGGTCTCTTTCGACGTCGAACGACGCGAACACTCTGAACGGAGTCACCGGTTTTATAAACGAAGCATACTGGCGTGAGGTTTCCCCGAATGCCTCCCGAAAGTGCCTGGATTCAGGGCCGGAGCCCCGTCGAGGCGTCGTCGATTGAGAAGATGCCGCACCCATCCGGACGCGGCATCCATTGTTCGGGGGAGCCCGATTAGCGTGTCATTTGCCTTCCGTACCCCCGGTTAGGCCGCCGGCCGAGGGAGGTTTCGGAATCTTCTTGTTGGTAACGATGTGGGGATTCAGGTCGGCGTCCGGCCCGGGAGGCGGAGCGGCCTTGTCGAGTGCCTTATCCGCGGCACTCGGTCCGCAACCCGCGATTCCCCAACACATGCCAAGGGAGAGGACGATCAGGAGGATTGTTCTCATTTATTGGAGGTCCCAGATGTATTTGGTCCGGTCAATGATCTTGGCGGTGCCATACGGCTGGTTGTAATACCAATCCGTTCCCGCGGCCAGGTTGCCCGCTCTCATGACCTTGGCATGCCCATCGACGAAGGCGACGACGCCACCGCTAGCGTGCCGCGGTCGGAAGAAGCCCAGTTGAGTCGTCATCGTGCTCCCGCCCAGGCTGTACCACATGTCGGCGGTTGGCCCCCAGTCGCCATACGTGCAGACGTCGTCCGCCAAGTACCCGCCTGGGCCGTAAACGATAGCCGTCCCGACATTATCTTCCGGAGCGTCCTGCCCCGTCTCCGCGTACATGACGGTGTCGGCCGGAGCCGCTATCACCGACGTCGAGACGGGCGGGCCGAACTGATTGCCATTGACCTGAATGTTGGAGCAGTCTGGGGCTGCCCGGTTCATGTAGCTCGCGTTGTATCCGTATTGAACGAAGTATTGCCAGTTGGCCTCCCAGTTATAGCGGGGGTCGCTAAAGATGTACATCCAGGAGGAGATTGCATGAGGGCCGCCCGATGGGCTGTACATAATCGGCCAGTTCTTGCGGTAGGAGGCGGTGGATCGCGACCACACGTACCAACCGAGATTTGGGTCGATAGAGACGGCCATTGGCACCGTATCGTCATAGTCGCCCTGGTACATTACCGTGGACATTTGGATTTGTTTCAGATTTGAAACACTCGTCGCTTTCTTGGCCGAATCCTTGGCCGTCGCAAATACAGGAAAGAGAATCGCAGCCAAGATCGCAATGATAGCGATCACGACCAGCAACTCGATAAGGGTAAATGCTCTTTTCATCATTACTCCATGCGCCACGTTTCAACTCATGTCGAAGGGGCAATTAAAGGTCGCACGCCTATTTCTGGCACGCGAGGTAACGTGACGCGTCACTCGTCTTCTAGACGGTGCTGATCGGGAGTCTTCATTACTATCGGCGAGAAATCCGCAACACATCCGCCGATATATTGCAAGCGTGACGCTTTAAGTGCTGACGGCCACTACAAGAGTGTCTTTCTCCGCTGAAAGTGCGCAGGCTCCTTTTCAGCCTAAATCGTGTCATGTCGAACTCCGACTAATCTAGCGTCATTTATCTGTACTAGAATCGGATGACACGACCAAGTCATTCGGCAATATAATGTCGTCATGAAGCGACTTGGCCTCCTCCTCACGCTCCTCTTCGCCATGGCCGTCACGGCCTTCGCCGCCGAACCGACCTCCGCCGAACTGCTCGCCAAAGCGCAGGGTCAGGCTCAGTCCGAGCACAAGCGTGTTCTCGTCATCTTCCACGCCTCCTGGTGCGGCTGGTGCAAGAAGCTCGACGAATTCCTCGCCGACCCCTCGATGGGCAAGCTGATGACCGGCAACTACGTCATCGTTCACCTCGACGTGCAGGAACAGGGTGATAAGAAGGTCCTTGAAAACGCCGGCGGCGAAGACCTCATGAAGCAGTGGAAAGGCGAAGGCCTTCCCTTCTCCGTCATCCTCGACGAGAAAGGCAAGGTGCTCGCCGATTCGAACCTCGAGCCCGACAAGTCCAGCAACATCGGTTATCCAGCCAAGCCCGAAGAGATCGCCCACTTCATGAAGATGCTGAAGACGGCCCCCCGGCTCACCGACGGCCAGCGAACCCAGATCGAGACATGGCTCACCGCTCACGCGCCGAAAACCGGCTAGCCCCAGTTCCGCTTCGATAGCCGTAAGCTCCTCTCCGGAAATTATCACCTGGGAAGAAGAGAGAGGGGCGCGCGGCCCCTCTTTCCTCCGGGGGAGAGGGTCTGTGAACCGTCGCGTAGCGAAGGAGAACAGGGGTGAGGGGGCGCACGCCTCTTGCTCCTAACTGGCCGGCGTCGCCCGGGTTCCCGGCTTCGTAATCGGAATCTCCGCAAGCCAAGCTGGGACCTCGTCTGGCGCGTAGCTCTGCGCCTCGACCTTGTAAGCCGCGTAAAGCGGCAGTCCGAACGAAGCTCCCTCCGCCGACCGGTCGATCAGGACCCCGTAGCCCACCGGCGCGCCTCCCGCGGCCTCGATCGCCTCTCGGGTTTCGAAAAGCGACGTCCCTGTGGTCAGAACGTCGTCCACGATCAGAACCCTGGCCCCCGTGGGGAGGGTCTTCCCTCTTCGCAACGTCTTCTTTCCGTTTTCCGTTTCGACGTAAACAGCCGGAATCCCCATCTGCCTCGCGACTTCGAAGGCGATGATAATCCCCCCCGTCGTCGGCCCGGCCACGTACTCCACGCCCATATCCGCGTAGTGCGCGGCAATCTCCCCGCAGAGCGTGCTCAAGACCTGGGGCTGCTCGATAATCCGGAACTTCTCAAAATACACGTCGCTATGCCGGCCGCTCGTGAGAAGGAAGTGGCCGCGGAGAATGGCCCCCGAGGCTTCGAGAAGTTGGCTGAGGTCGAGCATCCCTTTCATTTTGATAGCTTCTCCGCCCGCTTCGCTCGGCCCGGCCATTGGCCTGGGCTGGTATCCTCCGTCCGGTATGGCAGAACTCCTGGCCGCGAGGCTTATCCGCGACGTCCCCGACTTCCCCAAACCCGGCATCCTCTTCAAGGACATCACCCCGGTACTCGAGCATCCGAACGCGATGCAAGAGGTTGTGGACTTGATAACGGACGATGCAAGAGCGAAAGGAGCCGAGGTCGTTGTCGGCATCGAAAGTCGCGGCTTCATCTTCGGCGTGCCCGTCGCCCTCGCCCTCGGCGTTCCCTTCGCCATGGCGAGGAAGCTCGGCAAGCTCCCCTACGACAAGATTTCCGAGGAATACGCCCTCGAATATGGCACGAACACGGTCGAGATGCACGTCGACGCGATCAAGCCGGGCCAGCGCGCCTACATCGTGGACGACCTTCTTGCCACCGGTGGCACCGCTGCCGCCGCCGCCCGCCTCGTCGAGCGCCTCGAAGGCAAAGTCTGCGGCTTTGGCTGCCTCATCGAGCTGACCTTTCTCCACGGGCGGGAGACTCTGCTTGGCTATCCGGTCACCGCCCTCCTCGAATTCTAGGAATCCGAAATCCCCTCCTCTTGCGACCGTGATTGTGCGCCGGAGGAGGAGGCGCAAGGGGTCGAGGTTCCGGAAAGTCGGTCGCGAAGCGAACTTCGGACTGCTGAAGCGCAGCTTCAGCCTTTCTTATTCGACGGCGACGCGACAAGTGGAAAGGCCGCTCGAATCACACGAGGTCCGCGAACGGATCGTGATCGTCGACCACCGCCTTCGCTTCCGCCCGCATCGGCTGCTTCCGACCACCGCGAAGAACCTCGATCGGGTCGTCGCCGGCCCGAGCGTTCCGAAGAGCACGCAAGACCTCCCGCATGTCTTTCGGGTTCTGGCTAAGGCCGTCCAGCACGTCCTTCGCCCGGTTCACGTCCCCCCGCAGTCGCAATATCTCGTTGACGATCAGCTCGTAGAGGGTCAGCCCCTTCGACTGCTGGTATCGCCTTAGTCCGTCCTGCCCCTTCATGCAAGCCGGAACCGGAAAGTTCAAGAACACCGGCTGGGCGAAGTGAGGATGCTTCAGCAGCACTTCGCCCGGCTTGAGCGCGCCTAGCTTCTCCTTGACGGCCGGCGTGAAATAGCTGTATCCCGGCTGCGCCAGCTCCTCCGCCTCGACGTGCCCGAAAACGTGGGTCGCCGCGTTCCCAACGATCTCCTTATCGACCCGGCTGCGAAACTGCTGAGCGCCGAAAAGGGTCAGCCCCAAATACCGCCCCCGAGCCGCGATCTCCCGCAGCGACTTCACGACATACGTCTCCGTGCCGCCGCTTGGCGCGTATTTGTTCAGCTCGTCCACCATGACGACCAGCCGCCCCACACCGAGATCGCCGCTCTCCATCCGCTCGCGCAGGGTCGTGATAAATCCGGCGAAGACCAAATCCTGGCTATCCGAGTCCAAGCCGGCCACGTCGACGACGTAGACCGTATTCGGCTCGAACTCCTGGTCGAACGGGCCGGTCGGCAGGCCGTTCTCCGCGATAACCCCGGCAAACCGGCCACCCAGATTGTTGATGCGGTTGTACATCTTCCGCGCCGTCAGGGCGCTGTGGCTCTCGATCTGGGTCGCGTTCTTCATCTCCGCCATCTTCAGTTGGTCCTGGATGATCGAAATGAGCTCGCGGAGCGAGGTCGCCTTCCGCTTCGGGCCATCCCCGACCGGGTGGCCGTCTCCCTCCACAAACCGGTCGTTGAGATATTGCAGGTAGGCGTCCGCCTTCGCGTCGAGGTCGTCGCGATTCAGCAGTACCTCCGCATGCTTGATCACATCCTTGAGCCCAAAACTGAAAGGCCGGGTCGGATTGATCGCTTCGAGTTCGCTGTTCCGCCTCAGCGTCATCAGATTCGAACCATCCTTGTCGAAGGGAGCGAAATAGCGGACACGCTCGAACGGAGTCGCCGGGACCCGGCAAGCGTCGTACAGCTTCGAATCGACGGGATGCTGAGGCTCCTGGTCGATATATAGCAGGTCCGCGCCCTTCGTGTTGAAAAGCAGGGCCGCCACACCCTTGGCCCCGTTCGCCCCCGGCGCATCTTTCGCGTGGGTAAAGATCGACTTCAGAAGGAAGAGAATGAAGCTCGTCTTCGCGGCCAGGCCGCTTGTGCCGGTCATGTTCAGATGCCCGGACTCCGGACCCAGCAGGAATTGAGCGTGAAGCTGGACCGCCACCGGCTCATCCTTGGAGCCGTAACAGCCCGCCGGAATTCCGTGCTCGTCGGCGTAGGCGTCGAAGCGGAGCGCCTTCTGTACGTCGGCCTCGTCCGCCAAGAAGACCCTTCCGATTGGGACCGCCCCGATCGGCTCCTCCGGCTCGCGCCGAAGAACCGCCGCCTGGAAGACCCGCATCTCCGGCCGGTTCGTGGGCGGCTCCTTCCCCGCTTCCCCGCCGACCGACAGGAACTCGTGGAGAGGGCTTTCCAGATCGTTGAATCCCTGGGCCTCGACGACCACGCCGTAAACCGTCTCGGCTCCGGCGACAACCTTCACCAGCGAGCCGATGCCGACCTTTCCGCCGGGTGCGGTCCAGAAGTAGAAGGTGTAAGCCGTGTTGGGCCGCTTTTCGGTGCCGATGACTCTGCCGATCTCGCTCATGGGTGCATCGTCATTGTGCGCGAAAACCCTAGCCGATCAAGCCCATGATCGCCGCCGTGCCCGGCTGCCTCGCCTTCAGATGCTGCTCGACCAGGCGAATCGGATACAGCAGCTTGTCGAAGCGCGGATCGGGAAGGCTGAGAGGGGCTCGCTCATGAAGGAGCCAGCCGGCGATCTCGTCGGCTCGGGCGACGAAGTCCGGCTCGGCGGGCATTTCGATCCGCACGAGCCCGAACAGGGGCCCCACTGCATCCCCTTCCCGCAACCGCAGATAGAAGGAGTAGACCGATTCGCCCTGCTGCGAATCGGCGGGCCTTACGAAGACCGACGAACGCTGGCCCGTCCGCATGCCCAGAATCATGTCGGTTCGCTTCGCCGACCGGAAATATTGCTTGCGATGGCTCTTGACGAGCCCGATTACGAACGGCTGCTCGCCCTGATGCCGCAACGCGTTTCCCAGCCCGCCGTCGATCAGCAGCTTTCCTGCCGAAAACCGCTGAGCGAGGTCCTTCTCCAAGTCGTCGCGCCGGTCGGAAATGGCTTGCCGGACGACCTCGTCGAGTCCTCCCGGGTGCGTGTCCCTTACTTTCACCGAGACGACCTTCATATGCACCCGCAGAGCATCGGCAAGGGCCGGATTATCCGGAACGAAGGCCTCTAGATCGCCCCGATAATCGTTCTCCGAGGGAGGTAATAGGTCTCCGTCCACCCGTTCGAGCACAGCGGCCGACGTATGGGCGACATAGACCGGCGAAAGCCGGTGATAGAGAATCTGCCACGAGCGCTGGGCGCCGTCGAGGAAATGGGTGAATTTGCTTTGGTCCAAGGCCGGAACCTCGGTAATCCGAAATTCCGAACCTTCGACCGTGTCGGCTTCGACGCTATGCGCCTCGAAGCTAACCGTCACCACCTGCTCTTCCCGTTCCGAGGGCGTCACGAATCGCACGCCGTCGATCGTCGCAAGGGCTTGCCTCAGAGTCGGGGTCCCGGTCATGCAGAGAGTTTAACCGGCGGCGGAGATGCGGTCAGGACTCGTCTTCGCCGTCGCCCGAGCTTCTTTTGCCCGCCGGATAGCCTCGTCGTCGACGGCTCGCTCGAAAGAGCGGAAACCGGCCAACTCGAATCCATGCTTGTGAGCCAGCTTCGTAATCTCGTCGACTTGGGCGACCGTAACGTCCTTGCCGAGCGTGAAGTTCTCGGCTCTCCCTTCGAGGGCGAGCATCATCGTCTCGCTCATGCAAGCGTACGCCGTCTTGTCGGGAAATCCGAAATGGAAGTTGAATTGTACGTTCCCCGGCACCTTGACGACTCCACCCTCGATGACGAGAACATCCGGCCGCTCTTTGCTGACGCGGACGCTCACATCTCGCGGCCGGGCAACGTCGCAGACGACGGCGCCGGGGCGAAGATGCTCCGGCAAGATCAGTTCCTTAGCCGCCGAACTCACCGCGACGATCGCGTCGGCCTTGCCGACGTCCGCCACGTCGATCGAGGCCTCCGCATTCCCGAGTTCGTCGGCCACGGCTTGCGTGCGGTCAAGATCGCGACCGATCAAGATCGTCTTCCCGAAAGAGCGGGAGAGGATCGTCGCGCAGGTATGACCGATCGATCCCGTCGCGCCGACGACGGCCAGGGTCGCTTGAGCCAAATCGATATCCAGAAGCTCGCAAGCCTTCACGGTGCCTTCGATCGCCGTCGCCACCGTATACGAGTTCCCGGTCGTAACGGCCTTGATCTTCGACCGCTTCGCGACGGAAATCCCCCCGTCGCCGACCACGCTCGTAAAGGCTCCTAGGCCGATAATATCGGCGCCAAGATCGGCGGCGATGTCGCCGCATTTGGCGATCTTGTCATAAACCTCGTCGATGGGCAGCGTCTTCACCATCATGTTCGGCGTCAGCGGCAGGCCGATGAACCATCCGGAAGTGGTCGCGCCGGTGGGTGAGACGATACCTGTAATCTCGCTGAGAACGACCGGATCCTTCCCTCGCGCAAATTTCTCGATCAGGTTGTCGGGGAGATATTTGGCGATCCAGAATTTCCGCGCGATGTCGCGGGCGTTGAGGGGATGGATGATGAAGGCAAATTTGGTCAACGTATTCCCTTACGGGGCATGGGCTTTGGAGGTTTGAACTTTACCCGTTGAGTTCGATCACATTCGGTTTCCAGTCGAGGCGCTTTAAAGTGTCGAGATAGTCTTGCTCGGTGATTTCGCTCGGCTTCTTGCCGAGCAAGGCGACGATCACGCCTTCCATCACGTTGGTCGCAAACGTCTCCCCGCCCATGACCGGCGTCGTCGTGATCACCCTCCGCACGCCCGCATCTTTCAGCCAGTCTAGATCGGCCTTGCGCACGGTTTGCGTAAGAATCGTTTTCCCATCCAGCCGATCCGCGGCGTAACGGCGAATGAAGAGCGTGTCGCCTGCGATCAGCGTTGCCTTGTTCCAGACCTTTTCGTACTTGGGCTTCCGCTCGTCCTGCTTCTCGCCGGTCGGATAGAACCACTTGAACGGAAGCTTCGTGATGAGAGGCAGGCTGATCTTGCCGATCCGACGCACGGCCGCGTAGGTGTGAAGCTCGATGGGAATGCCGATCCCGAACAGGAGGTCGCCGTAGATAACCTGGCCCCCGATCTCGTCGAGAGCCTGAGCCATTCCGAAGCGATCGACGGCCGATACGAGCAGCGTCGTCTCCTTTTTGAAATCGACGATGCCGTCTCGTTGCAGCGTCTTGATCGTTTCCCGTTCCAACGTATGCTTCAAGCCGCTACCGTCGACGACCGGCGTCTTAGTAGCTCCCGATACTAATTTGACGATCTGCCGGAAGGCGTACTTCTTCTTGTCGATGACGACCCAAATGTCGGCGCCGCCGACGCCCAGGGCGTCGACCTTGCCATCCAAATCCCGGAACATCTGGGCGAATTTCGGCATGTCGCCGTCCGTTCCGATACGCTCGATCTTGAAATGTTCGCCGAGGATGTCGACTTCCTGGGACTTGTTGCGCTTACTGGAACCAAGGCTGACGGAAACAACGTGCTTGCTCATCGAATAAACGAACTCTCAGCTTAAAGAACGGCAGGGAAACCGGAAAAGCATCTCCGGCTCAGAATGCGGCCACGACTTCGATCTCGACGTCGACGTTTTTGGGCAGGCCGGCGACGGCGACGGTCGAGCGGGCCGGCGGGGCCGCTTCGAAGTAGGAGCCATAAACCTCGTTCACCGCCGCGAAGTGCTCCATCGAGCTGAGAAAAATGGTGGTCTTGACGACGTTCCCAAAGCCGACGCCGGCGGCCGAAAGCAGGCCTTTGACGTTCTCCATGCATTGCTTGGCCTGGACTTTCACGTCTCCCAGAACGAGCTCTCCCGAAGGCGTCAGGGGAATTTGGCCGCTGCAAAACAGGAAGCTGCCGGATGCCTTGATGGCCTGGCTATAGGGACCGATGGCGCCGGGGGCGTCTGTCGTCGTAATTACGTCTCGTTGCACAGAAGACATGCTACCAATCCAAAGCAAAAGGCCGCCACGGTCAACCGTGACGGCCCTCAAGGCAAGGCATGGCCCTAGCGCTTCATATCGATCAGGTCTTGCATCATCTGGTCGACGGTCGTAACAACCTTCGTGTTGGCCTGGAAGCCGCGCTGGGTGACGATCAGGTCGGAGAACTCGTTGCCGACGTCGACGTTCGACTGCTCGAGGAATCCCGCCGTGATCGTTCCGTTGCTGCCATAGCGGGGAGGTCCGGTAACCGGGAGGCCGCTATTGTCGGTTTGCCTCCACATGTTGTTGCCGATTCGCTCGAGACCGCCGGGATTCGGAAACACGCTGAGCGCGATCTGGCCGAGCACGCGGGTCAAGCCGTTCGAAAAGTCGCCGGTGATGAGGCCGTCATCGCCGATGTTGAACGAGGACAGGGAGCCCGGAGGGAATCCGTTTTGCCCGGTAGGATTCACTTGAGACGACGTACTCAACTGGCTGATGCGGCTGAGGTCGAGCGAGATCGGCAGGGCCGTCGCGCCGTTGCTGGCCGGAACCGTGATGTTGAAGGCCGTCGCATTACTGAGCAGCTTGCCATTGGCGTCGAAGTAGAGTCGATCGTTGCCGGCCGATGAGAAGTCTCCAATCGGCGTTCCCGTGCCCGGCTGACCTTCCCATGCCGTCCAGTCCCAGCTCGACGTGGCGCCGGCAGGAGGCGAAGCTCCGGCCGCAGGCACTTGGTGATTGGTGAACTGGATCGAGATCTGATGGGAGTCGCCCAATCCGTCGTAAACCGTGACCTGGGTCGTCAGCGTGGCCGCGCTGTCGGCGCTCGCGTCGAGGTTTCCGGAGAACGAGGCCTGAGTCGTCTGTTGGACCGACTTCAGGACGCCGACGGGGATGTTGATGCCGTCCGACGCGATGACCTGGGAGGTCGAGTCGACCTGGCCGAGAGCGTTGGCCGGCCAACCGAGAACCTTCTGGCCCGTCGAAGCGCTCACGAGGTCGCCGTTCGCGTCGAGGTCGAAGGAACCGTCGCGCGTATAGCTGATCGTCGCTCCGTTGCTAACCATGAAGAAGCCGTTGCCCTGGATCGCCAGGTCGGTTGGGTTGTTGGTCGCGCTTAAGGAGCCCTGCTGTCCGTTGACGCCGGTGTCGCCGATGATGACGCCGAGACCGATCTGCGTCGGGTCGATACCGCCGATCCCGGCGCCCGGCCGGGTCGCGCCTCGGATCGTCTGAGCGATCATGTCCTGGAATGTAACGCGGCTGCTTTTAAAGGCGGTCGTATTGATGTTGGCAAGGTTGTTGCCGATGACGTTC
Organism: Fimbriimonadaceae bacterium; assembly: GCA_035545155.1. Classification (GTDB taxonomy): domain Bacteria; phylum Armatimonadota; class Fimbriimonadia; order Fimbriimonadales; family Fimbriimonadaceae; genus JAEVZK01. The sequence goes on from DASZYX010000012.1 coordinate 63,520, forward strand.
ATGCGCGTCTGTTGAGCTTTGATACTCGCGACGCCCGCTAGCAATGCTTGTAGCATTTTCTTCTTTAATCTCCCTGCTTAGGTCTTCGTATCCTTTCCGAACCCCAGCCAGGCACGCACACTTTGCCCAGTTTCTTAGCGGTTGTTGGGAGATCGAGCGGCCGCGTCTCGGCCCTGCTCAAGCACTCGGAGGTTCGCTCCGATCCTGCCTCTTTAAGTTCCCTTTTCCGCTATTTAATTCGTCGGTTGACCCCAGTAATCTTTACAGGGTCACAACTTCGCAATCGACTCCAGGTTTAGACAATAACCGCGCTGTCGATGTTGGTGAAGACGTTGTCTTTCAGGTTGGCCTGATCGACGGCCGTGATCACGGTCCGATTCTTGACACTCACGACCAGAGCCACGTTGTCGACCATGACGAGGGATTCCTTGGCTCCCTTCGCTGCGGCTCGATTCACGCCGTCGAGCACTCGATCCCACTCCGCCTTGCCAAGTTGGATATTGCGGCTCTCCAGCCGCGTCTTGGCATGCCCACTGACCTTGAGCTGGTCTTGCAGGACACCGGCGAAATCCGGACCGGAACTCGTTACCGGCTGCTTCGGCGCCGTCGTTCCCGGCGGCGTGCTCTGAATCAACTCCTGAATACGAGTGTTTTGAATGTTCATTTTCGGTTTCCCTTGGCCGCTATGCCAAGGCAAGAGACGTTAGTAGCTGACCGACTGCACGTTGCCCATTTGAACTTGCGCCGTTCCGCCGTCCGCTTCTTGCACATTCAGGTAGTAAACGCCTTGCTGGATGCTAAGACCCGTTACGACGCCTGAGACGATATTCGTCCCCGCCGTCATCGAGGCTTGCGAGTCACCCACCGCGACCACGGATCGGCCGATCAGCGACGAGGCCTCGCTAACCTGCATTTCCTTCGTCAGCGTATCCATCCCCTGAACCGTGCCCATCTGGGCGATCTGTCCGAAGAAGGACGAATCGTCCATCGGAGCCGTCGGATCCTGGTTGGACAGCTCGGTCGTCAGCATCTGAAGAAACGTCGACATGTCGATCGTATTCTTGGCGGCCGGGATTTGCGTCGTGTTGACGTACCCGTCGTTCGTCGTCGCCGCCTTTGAGAAGATCCCTGAGATTGCCATTTTTACCTTCCTAGATCCAGAGATCGACTCCGTCGAAGCTCCTGACCGTTTGCCTGACCTGCTGCACCGTCATCAGCTCGTGGCCTGAACCGAGATGAGGCATTGCCTGCGATTGGGCCTGCCTTGCCATGCCCTGTTGCTGTTGCTGCTGTTGATAGCTCGCCTGCTGCTGGGCCATCGTCGAGTCGCGCGTTTGAGCGGCGATCGATACGGCATCCAGCTTGAGCCCGCGGTCCGCCAGAGCCTGGCCGAGCATCGCCCGGTTTTGCTCCAGTGCGGTTCGTACGTTATCGTCGCTGGCGCTAATGTGAGCCTGCACGCCTCCCGAATCGGACTTGATCGTCATCGTGATGCTGCCAAGCCGATCAGGCTGAAGCTGGATCGTGATGCCGTCCTTTGGCCGCGTCGCGGCGAGAAGTTCCATTTTGTCGGCGATCTGCTTGACGACGAGATTAAGATCACTCGCCTTCAGCGGCGGCTTCTCGTTCGTCACCTCGGCGGAAGCGGCGCCGGCGTTCTGGTTGACGACATTCAGATGCGCCTTTTGTTGCGCTCCCGTCGCCGAGCCCTCGGCGTCGGAATCCGTCTTGGCGTTCTTCCCGGTCACCTTAACGACCTTCGCGCCGTCCGAAGTCTCTTCGGTTACGTGAACCGTGGGATCGGCCGACGACTTGTCGTCGCCTTTCTTTGCGGTACGTACGCCCACCGTCGGGGGGGGCGTGTCTCCCTTGGCGGTCGGGGATACCTCGGCCTCCTCGCTAGGTCCCGATTGCCCCAAGGCCGTCGGAGAAACCGTGACCGTCGCCGTAGCCGAAGGCGGCAGATCGTGGACCGTCGGATCGACGATCTTCGGATCGTCGGACACCGGCGTTCCACCGGGCTTATCGGTTGTGGGTCCGACCGGATCGGACTTTGGACCGCTGCGGTGCAGCCCCGAGGCCGTCGGAGAGACCTTGCCCGCCGAGTTTCCGGACGCGGTCGGCGAGACTCCCGGATCGGGAGGAAGAAAGGTTGCCGTCGGCGTATCCGACTTGGCGGTTCCGATCGTCGTCGGATCGACCACGGCGCTCCCGACGGTAGGCGTCAGATCGATCGTTGCGACAGGGTTTGCCGCTTGTGTGTCGTTCGACGGAATCGCCGAAACCGTCGGGGTGGGAGTCGCCGCGTTCGTGGCCGAAGTTGCGGAGGTCGGCCCAGAGCCGAGTATCTGAATCGTGAGCGCGCTCGCGCCCAATGCCGCGGCGATCGATTGAACCGTCGGATCGGTGGCGGCCGACTTCTTGCCGGGCACGCCTTTCGAGGCATTCGCCGTCGACTCGCCTTGGATTAGCGGGAAGAAGTCCGGATTCAGCGACTGGGCATTCGGCCCGATCATCGCAACCTCTTCTTCCACTTTTGCGCCTGTGGCCAGCGGCGGAGAGCCCGGTGGAGCTCCCGACTGCGCGATTCCGAGCGCGTGGCCGAAGCCTTTGGGCGCTCCGCCACCCGTCGTTGGTGGTCCGTCAGGCGCGATGGCCTGCGCGAAACCAATTGCATTGATATTCATCGCAATGAAATCATTGGCGATCCACCTGGTGAAATTAAGGGGGCCCATCGCGCGAAACGTGAATATCGCCGGTATCTGCCATACTCAATCGTAATGCCGCAGGGGTTCTCGCTGGCGAATTTCGAAGCCGTGCTTTTCGACGTCGATGGAACGCTCGTCGATAGCCTCGAAATGATCATCCCCGGCCTCGGCGACGCCATCGAGAAATTCGCCGGAGTCAGACCCTCCGACGAAGAAATCAAGTCCATCGTTGGACTGCCCATGCGTACGCAGTTCGAGCGCTATCTCGGCAAGTCCCCGAGCGATGACCAGCTCGACGAGATGATCGATTATTCGATCGCTCGGTTCGAAGCCTACGTAGATCGGGAGACAGTTTTTGAGCCGGCCGTCGCCGTCATGCGGCTATGCAAGAGCATGGACATGGCAACATCCTTGGTTACGAGCAAATCGGCCAAGGAGCTGGCGCTCTTTATGAAACGATTTTCCGGCGCGGAGGCAGTGGATGCCACCGTCTGCGCCTCCGAAGTGAGACACCCCAAACCCGCTCCAGACAGCGCGCTCCTCGCCGTCGAAAAGCTCCGCGTCACGCCCGGCCAAGCCGTGCTGATCGGCGATTCGATTTATGATCTGAGATGCGCTCGGGCCGCCGGCATCGCGAACGTTGCCGTCGGCTACGGCGCGGCCACCTCTGACGCCCTCCTCGCCGAGGCCCCGGATCTCTTTATCGAGACCCCGGAAGCCCTCCTGGATTGGGCGCAACGATCTTTTTCAAACCAACATGCCCCGCAAGAAAGAACCGAACACCGAATCATCGACCCCGACGACTCAGCCCGATCCGCAGGCGCAGCCTAAGAAGGCTCGCCCGCGCAAGGCTGCCTCAACCGCAACCGAAGAGGCTCCGGCCGCCAAGCCGGCTCGGAAGGCGCAAGGCGCCAAGCCGGCCGAAGCCGCCGAGGTCGTCGCGGCCGCTCCGGAAATTGAAGCGCCGCCCGTGACCCCGGCCAAGCCTTCCCGGCAAAAGGCCAAAGGGACGACACCGGCCGTCGAGACGCCAACGGCTCCGACTGAACCCGAGAAAACGCCTGCCCGAAACCGCCGCCCCAAGGCCGCCGCCCCTGCAAAGGCCGAGGCCCCCACGGCAGAGGCGCCGGCTCTCGACCCGCCCAAGACGGCCAAAACCCGAAACGACCGCCGTCGCGGCAAGCCTGCGTCCGCAGCCGAGGCGCCTCGTCCCGAATTTCACGTCGACGATCTCGGGGAAGACATCCCCGTACCGGTCTGGCGTCCGCGCCAGAGGCCGCCCATCGAAACTCAGGGTGCGCCTTCGGAAACCCGAGAACAAGAGCCGAGAGGTGGCCGGTCGAAGCGGAAGAGAGGCAAAGAAAAGGCGATTGAGATTACGTCGTCCGGCGCAGTCGAAGTGGCCGTCGAGACGGCCGAGGCCGGAGCCGAACCGGAAATCAAAGCGCAATTCAGGGAAAGGCGAGGACGCGAGCAACGGAAAGCCGAGCCGAAGGCGGAAAGGCCAAAAGTCGAGCCGCCCAAGCCGGAGCCGCCTAAACCCCCCGTCAAGCCGCTCATCCCGACGCCGCCCGACGCTCCTCAAATCGTTCTTCGCGACGGGCTGCCGACCCTGGTCCGAAAGGGCAGGGTCTATCCGCCGATGCTCTTCTTCGGAAGCTCGACGGACGAGCCGAGGGCTCAAACCGTCCTCGACGAACTGCGAATGGCGGGCGAGGCTGGAATCCACCTTCATTCCCACCTCATCGAGTTCGACGTCGATCCGGAAGCGGTCGACTCCTGCGTCGCCGTGGCGGCTTACATGATCAAGAAGTCGGTCCAGATCGACCCAGAATCGCAGGTCATCCTCCGCCTCGTCTTCAAAGCGCCTCGAAACTGGCAGAACAGATTCCCGAACGCCAAGTACAACTTGCAGGAAGGTGGAATCGCCGAGCCGAGCGTCTGCGACGACGATTTCTGGGGTGTCGCAAAAAACTGCCTGGAAACCTTCGTCCGCAAGTTGCGGATGCTCGATCTGCGCGATCACATTCTCGGCGTCCACCTGGAGCGCGGCGAATGGTTCTTGGCGGCCGGATGGGGTTATGACGACTCGCCGTCCGCGAAGCTGAAGTTCCGCGAATGGGCCCGACACCGATACTCGGATGACGAGGTCGCGCTGCGGGCGTCCTGGTTCGACGGCGGAGTCAAGTTCGACAATATTCAGGTGCCGAAGTACATGCCGGAAGGCACCGAAGGCGATCGCTTCGTTCGGTCGAGCCGGAAGCAGCGCCGCTACGTCGATTACCACCTCTTCCTTAGCGATATCACCGTCCAGCGCATCGGCGATCTTGCCTATGGCGTGAAGGAGGCGAGCGATGGCTACTTCGTCGTCGGCGTTAGCTACGGCTACACCTTCGAATGGAGCCACCCGGCCAGCGGGCATCTCTCCCTCGGCAAGCTTCTCCGCACGCCGGAGATCGACTTCATCGCCGGCCCGCCCAGCTATCGCACGCGCGAGCCGGGCGGCAGCGCGCCGTTCCCAGGCCCGATCGACAGCTACGCCCTGAACGGCAAGCTCTACATCAGCGAAGAGGACTTCAAGACCTCGCTCAGCGGAGGGCATGAGCCCGACGACTTCAACCCGATCATCAAGACGCCCCAAGCCCTGGAGAGCGTCCATTGGCGCGGAGCCGGCGCGGCGCTTGCCCATGGCAGCGGCATCGCTTGGATGGACCTGTGGGGCAACGGCTGGCTGAAGACGCCGACGATCTGGGATCGCGGCGCAAAGGTGCAGGATGCTCTCGTCGAGCGAATGGGCGCGCCGCTCGGCGAGCCGGAAGTCGTCGTCTTCATCGACGAACGCGCCCTCGCCTACCTCGTCGATCCCAACGCCTTCAAGATGCTCGTGCAGAGCGTGCGAGAGTCCGTTCTGCGGGCGGGAGTGAACGCAGGCTTCTATCTGTTGAGCGATCTCGCCCACCGCGAGCGATTCCCCGAGGCAAAGCTTTATCTTTTCCTCAACGCCTGGGATATCCGACCGGACTTGCGCGCGGCGATCAAATCGCGCCTCCAGCGCGACAACAAAGTGCTCTTCTGGCTCTACTCGGCCGGGCTCTTCGACGCGGGCCGGGACTCGCTGGAAAGGGCACGTGAAGTGACCGGCATCGCGCTGAAGCCGCAACCGTTCCACAGCCGCTCGGGCACGACGATCCTCGCCCGACGCCATCCCTTGACGGCGGCCTTCCCTTCCCGCTCGCTTGGCGGCGAGCGCCAGCTCGAACCAAGCTACTTCGCGATCCCCGAGGAGGCGACCGTTCTCGGCGAGTACTCACAGACAGGACTGCCCAGCTTCGTCGTGCGCGATTTCGCGACCGATGGCCAGCCCGACCTCAACTGGACAAGCGTCTTCCTCGGGGAGCCGGTCGTCAACCACGCCCTGATCCGCGCACTGGCTCAAATGGCCGGCGCTCACGTCTTCAACTTCCACGACGACGTCGTCCATGTCCGCCCGCCCTTCCTGACCGTGCATTGCACGCGGACCGAGCCTCGGTCGCTCACGTTGCCCGCCAAGTGGGCGGCTTACGACCTTCTGTCCAAGCAGTGGATGGGACTCGACCACACGACGCTCCGCTTCACCGGCATCGACGGAACGACGCACACGTTCCTCGTCGGGCCGCGGGAGGAGCTCCAGCACCTGCTCGGCATGGACCGCGAGGCCCTTCTCCACATGGCGGAGCTACCGCCCAAGCAGGACAATCTCCTGCGCGAGGACAGCCTGGGATTCGACGTCCCCATCATGCGGCTCGACCAATGGATCGAGGGCTCCGATCAGGACGAGATCGCGGAGGACTGGTTCTTGCGCCCTCAGCAAATCCTCGAAGACGAGCCGGAGGGCGAAAGCGAGAAGGTCGGGCGAAGACGTGGCCGGCGGCGCGGACGCCGAGGCGACCGGGGCGGCGGCACCGAAGAAAGCGCGACCGCGCGTCCCGAGCCAAGCGGAATGGTGGCCGAGACCGAGTTCGATAACGACCTCGGGATGAACGTGATGTTCAGGAAGCGGGAGTAGCTTGGGCGAGCAGCCGTACCGATCCGGCATGGTGGCCCTCATCGGCAAGCCGAACGTCGGCAAGAGCACGCTGCTGAATACGATTGTGGGCCAGAAGGTCTCGATCGTCAGCAATAAGCCGCAGACGACGCGTCGCCGTATCCTGGGCATTGCCACGACCGACGCCTATCAGATCGTCTTCATCGACACGCCGGGTATCCACGAGCCGCACACACGATTGCAAAAGTCGATGGTCGAGCACTCGCGGGCCGCTCTGTCCGACGTGGACCTGATCGTTCTGGTCGTCGACGCCGCCCATCATCCGGGTGATGACGACAAGCAGATCGCGAAGATGGTGCGAGAGGCCGGCTCGACGCCGGTCGTCCTCTGCATGAACAAGATGGATCAACTCAAGGCGGAGAACGTCCAAGCCTTCGTCGACGCCTATTGCCACCTCGCCGGAACCGAGGAATACATGCTGACGACGGCGACGCGCGGCCTCAACGTCGACAAGCTCGTGGACATGATCGTCGCTCACCTTCCCGAAGGCGAGGCCATCTTCCCCGAGGACGAATTCACGGACCAATCCTCGCGGTTCCTCGTCGGTGAGCTGATTCGGGAAAAGATTCTAAAGGAAACGCGGCAGGAGGTTCCCCACGCCACCGCCGTTCTCGTCGATGAATGGGAGGAGGACGAGGTCACCGGCCTTCTCCACATCGGCGCGAGCATCTATGCGGAAAAGGCTTCGCAGAAGGGAATCCTCATTGGTAAGCAAGGCCAGTTCCTGAAGAAGATCGGCACCGAGGCGAGGAAGGAGATCGAGGAATTGCTTGGCCGAAAGGTCTACCTGGAGCTTAACGTGAAGGTCCGCGAGGATTGGCGCATGAATCCGCGCATGCTGCAAGAGCTCGAATACAGCGACTAAGGTCTTGACGCCGCAATGGTTGGGTCAAAGAGGCGGAAGCACTCCTTTCGCGCATACGTGAGCAGTCCGGTACGCTAGGTGCGGAGGACACCCTGCCTACAATCACCGACGTCTTCGGAAACGATCTCGCACCTGATCCTGCGGTTGCGCTTCAACCCGTTCAGATACCGATTCGCGCATGGACCGGCCCAAGTCCTCGGATGCAGTTCGTGATCGAGTTCGTCGGACCGAGGTCGTTGAGCGCGGGCTCGGCGGCAGCCCTCCTCTCGCCCGAATGGCAGGCGGCGCTCGGCAATCCGCAGGCTTTCTGCATGTCGGCGGCGGACGTCCAGTGGGCGCCCTTGACCGCAACCTCGGCGGGTAGCTACGATTCGCTTGCTCTCGCCTGGGATCTCGTGACATTCAAGGGCCAGCTTTCCAAGCAGACCGCCCAACACCTGCTGCAAACCGCCGAGCAGTTCGCGCAGCACATCCAGCGCCGGGCGATGGCCATGCCGGTCCCGGAGGACGTCCCGAAAGCCCTCTCCCACCTCAAGCAGGTCGAGCAGAACTTCGATGCCGGCGTCTCGATCCTCGTTCTCGCGAACTCCCAAGAGGTTTCGGAATTCGAGCTTTGGGTTTGGTGCGCCAAGCTTGGTCTGACTCCGAACCTGGCCGAGGGCACCTACGATTGGATCGTGCCCGGATCGCATCTCCCCCTCTTCAGTGTCTCGCCGGTCGGCGATACGGAGTCATTCACGCTCGAAGGCGCCGAGCGGGGCGATAAGCACGAGGGCGTCCTTCTCGGCTTCAGCATTCCCCGATCGCCGGAACCGATGGCCGGGCTCGAAGGCATGTTCAAGGCAGCCGCCTATTTCGCGGAGAAGATGTGGGGGCAGGTTTACGACGAAAACAATCAGCCCTTGACGGATGCGGGCAAGCAAACGATGAGAACCCAGTTGGCCCAAGCCGTGGATTCCCTCCAACGGCTTGGATTTCCGCCCGGATCGAGCGATTGCCTGCGTCTCTTTCAGGCTTAGGGCTCGTCTTCGATCTCGATGTGGCCCTTCTGCTGGGCGCTGGCCCGGCGGCGGACCTGGCCGTAAGACCGGCCGGTTTGCGTGCTCTGGACCTGGGGCGCGGCGGTCGTCAGTTGGGTCGCCGTCATGCGCGCCTTCGACTGTTCCTCCAGAGCCAAGCCGATGAGGCCTTTCTTGGGATCCTTCTTCGTAATCGCCTTATCCCACAGATACAGGATCGGCGAAGCGTTGTAGATTGAGGAGTACGTACCGGAGACGATACCGACGAGCATCGCCACGCAGAAGAACTTGAGCTCAGGCGTCGCGGTGCCGAAGGCGATGAGGATCGCCAGCGTTACGACGACGGTCATCGAGGTATTGAGGGACCGGGCGAAGGATTGGGTAATCGAGCGGTCCATGACGAAGCCGAGGTCGTGGCCCTTTTCCGGACGCCGCAGGTTTTCACGGATTCGGTCGAAGATGACGATCGTGTCGTGAACCGAGAAGCCGATGACCGTCAGCATCGCCGTGATAAAGAGAGCGCTGATTTCCCAGCCGAAGATCGCACCGACGAACGCGGCCGAGCCGATGACGACGAGGATGTCGTGGACGAGGGCGAGGATCGCGGATGCGCCGAAACGGAGACCCGGAACGAAGCCGCCGAGGGAGAAGCCGAACCGGAAGGACAGGTAGCCGATGATCAGAGCCGAGCTCAAGACGATGGCCATGATCGCGTTCTTGATCGTTTCCTTCTGGACGACGGGACCAACCTCGGTAAAGCCATGGTCGGAAGCGTTCGTTAGCCCCGCTTTCTGGGCAACAAAGTCCGAGCGCTCCTGGGCTGTCTTCAGCGCGGCGATTTGGGCGTTGGTGGGAACCGTCAGGTAGATCAGGTTCTTCTTAAACGCGGGATCGGACTTCGCCGTCCAGGTGTATTCGCCGAAGCCTTGGGAATCTAGCCTCGTCAGGGCGACCCTCTTGTCGATCACCCCGAGATCGTCCAGGGGGAAAGTGACCTGGATCGAATTCGGAGTCACGGTCTGGCTGAGCGGCTTCGCATTGGGAGCGCCGAGCGCCTTGGCGATGTCGGCGATCTTGTCGGTGTCCGGTTCCTTCTTTTCCGCTTTCTCGGGATCGACGATCTTATCGGGCTGAGTGAAGTTGAGGGTGAGCTGCTCCGGCGAATAGGAAGCGAACTTCACGTTGCCGCCAGGCAAGCCGTTCTTCTCGAGATTCGCGGCGTAGGTCGTGTTCGACTCGACCGGTCCCGTCGTGCTGTAGACCGCTTCGTAGCCGCCCTGGAATTCGACGTTCAGCTTGAACCCTTTGATGAAGAAGAAGAAAACGACGATCGTCGCGCCGGAAATGAGGAACCAACGCGTCGCCTTCTCCACAACCTGGAGAGGCTCGGTGTCGGCTCTCGCCTCCAGCTTCTTGAACCAGTTTCGCTCGACGGCGTACCACTTCGGATTCGTGGCGACGCCGGAGTCGACGAAGAACATCAGCAGGGACCTCGTGACGACGACGGCGGTAAAGAGGGAAACGAGGACGCCGATGATCAGGGTCGTCGCAAAGCCCTTGACCGGTCCCGTGCCGAGAGTTACCAGCACGAACGAGGTCAGGATCGTACAGGCGTTGGAGTCCACAATGGCGGGCAAGGCGCGCCTAAAGCCTAGGTCGATGGCACTGTGCAGCGTCCGGCCCTTCTTCATTTCCTCCTTGAAACGTTCAAAGACAAGGATGTTGGCGTCGACCGCCATACCCACCGAAAGGATGAAGCCGGCGATCGCCGCCAAGGAGAACGTGGCATCGATCGCCTTCAGGACGGACAGAGTGAACAGGACGTAAAGGGAAAGGGCGATCGCGGCGACGATGCCTGGGAACGCGTAGTAGGCGATCAGGAAGACGGCGACAACGCCGAAGGCGATAGCGCCCGCGAAGATGATCTGTCCGAGCGCCTGGTTGCCGATCGTCGGGTCGACCGTCTCGTAGCTGAGCGGCTTCAGGTCGACCGGCAACGAGCCGGCGTTCAGTAGGCTCTTAAGCTGGCTGACATACGCGGCGGAGAAGGAGCCGGTGATTTCCGCCTGATCCGAGATATGCGCGTTCGGAGCAAGAGGAGCAACGTTGAGGACCCTGCCGTCGAGAACGTAAGCGATCTTCTCTCCGGTGTTGTAGAACTTGGTCGTCCAGGCGCTCATCTTTGCGGCGCCGCTGGGCGAGAAGATCATGGTCGGGATGTAGTTGTTATCTCCGGCCGGGCGAGAGTCCGCTTTTTGAAGGTCGGTACCGGAGAGGATTTCGGTCCAGCCCTTGATGATCTTGTCGTATTCCGGGTCGCCGAACTTGATCACCTTGCCGGTACCGGATTTGATGAACTCGACGGATGGATCGTTCGGATCGTCGGATTGCTTGTCGATATAAGGCGCGTTCGGGCGTTGGCTTGTCGATAGGTTTTTCGCGTGGTACATGTAAATCCGCGCGCTGGATCCCATCCGCTTCATCGCCTCATCGACATTGGTGGCGCCGGGAAGTTCGACCACGATCTGGTCCGTGCCCTTCGGGAAGACGTTGACTTCCGACGCGCCCAGACCGATACCGCGCTTGGCGAGGATATCGATGATCGTGTCTCGATCTTGGGACTTGTCGCGATTCTTATCCTGCCCCTGTGCTTGGTCCTTCGTGTAATCCATCACGTAGGTAAGCCGGATGCCGCCGCTAACGTCGAGGCCATACCTGGCCTTCTTGGCCGTGAACAGCCAGCCCGACAGGCCGCCGAGGACGAGGACGACAACGAGAAACAGCCAACTGCGATTCTGCAAGGAAGGAACGCTCCTGGGCACAAAAGCCCTGCGGCATTATACCGAACCAAAATTCGGATGCAATAAGCCCGACCTCTTCTACGTCGGGATAACGTCTCATTCGAACGGGCTGGGACTAACTTAGTCTTTGGCCCAGAACATGGTTCCCGCAGATTCGGCGATGACGGACTGCCTCAGAACGCTCAGAGCCTTTCGGAGGCCCTCCATCGGTGACATCAGGCCGTCTTCGTGCTCGATGCTGAGGACATGGTCGTAGCCCACCATTCTCAGATTCGAACAGAAGTCCTTCCACCAACCCAGCGTGTGGCCGAAGCCGACGGATCGGAAGACCCACGAGCGCTGGAGGATATCGCCGTAGCTCTTGGTATCGAGGTTGCCGTTGCGGCCGGAATTGTAGGGGTCGATCCGCGTGTCCTTCGCATGGACGTGGAAGAGGGCTCCCTCCCTGCCCAGTTCGCGGACGGCGGCGATGGGGTCGATTCCTTGCCACCAAAGGTGGGAGGGATCGAAATTAGCGCCGATCCGGTTGCCGACCGCGTGCCGTAGCTTGAGCAGGGTGTCGTTCGAGTAGCAGACAAAGCCCGGATGCATCTCGATCGCGAAGTTGACCTTGTACTGGTCGAGCATCTTATGCTGCTCCTTCCAGTAAGGGATGACCACGGAATTCCATTGCCATTCGAGGATGTCGCGGTATTCGTCTGGCCAGGCGCAAGTCACCCAATTGGGGTTGACGGCGGCCGGGCCGTCGCCAGGGCATCCGCTAAACCCGTTGACGATCCCGACGCCAAGCGCGCTCGACAGCTTTACCGAATTCACGAAGGCACGATGATGGTCTTCGGCAATCTTCCTATCGGGGTGGATCGGATTGCCGTGGCACGAAATCGCCGAGATCGTCAGACCGCGCCTTTCGACTTGCTTTACAAAAGCGTCGCGCTTGCCCTTGTCCTCGATCAGAGCCTCAACCGCTTCGTGGCTTCCGCCCAGGTGAGGACAACCCGGATAGGCGCCCGCGCCGAACTCGACGGCTTCGATCCCTTCGGCCTGGATAATGTCGAGGGCCTCTTCGAGGCTTTTGTCGCCGAAAAGCGCGGTGAAAATCCCGATCTTCATGGCCTAATCATGATGGAAGCCGCGTTTCCGATGAAAGGGGCATTGCACAATTACCCGGTGAGCCGATATGTTCAGAAGTCTTACAACTGGGCCTACGGCGCTGTGGCGGCCGGTGCGCGAATGCTCCCCTTCTTGGCGAATGACGCCCAGACCAAACCGGTTGCCGAAGCGTCCCGAACGATTCACCAGTTTGTGGAGCGGCTGACCCTGGCTGCCGAGGAGTTCCGAAGCTTGGAAGCCCATCTCGATCTATCCCTATTTGGCGGCGCGGCGATGGGGGTCGGGGAAGCGAATGGACGCCTATTCGCCGCCATAGCGGAAAGCGAAGCCGGCCATGAAAAGGAAGCACGAGCGGAGGTGCGGGCAGCTTGCTCAAAGCTGTCCCGAGTAAAAACCCTCTTGGATGCCCAGTCCCCGATTCCCTATCGGCACTGGTTTCTGAACCCTTGGCGCTATTATCCGCGACGGATCGGACAGGCTTTGCCGTCGAAGGGGGGCTTGAAGAAGCGCGATGCCTAGGATTGAAGTCGCGACGCTCATTCTCGCTCCTCCGGAGGTTTGCTTCGATCTGGCCCGCGACATCCGGGTCCACGAACAAACCACCCAGGGAACTGGCGAGCGCGTCGTCTCCGCTCCCGAATCGGGCATGCTCGCCATGGGCGACGAGGTCACCTTCGAGGCGAAACATCTCGGCGTCCGCCAGCGGCTGACTTCCAAGATCGTCGCCTACGACCGGCCGCGCGAATTCACCGACGAGATGCAGCGCGGCGCCTTCAAGTCGCTCCGTCACATCCACCGCTTCGAGGCGGAAGACGGCGGCACTCGCATGATCGATATATTGGAGTTTCAGTCGCCCGGATGGATCTTTGGGGCGATCTTCGACGCGTTATTCCTCGCCGGCTACATGCGGCGCTTCCTGGTCCGGCGAGGCGAGGAACTACGCGTCATCGCCGAACGCGGCAGCCCCGACGGGTCGGGGCGGGACTAGCCCTAATACTGTTTAGTTAATGGCTGCGTCATGGTGTTGCAGGCGTATCTGAGCGTAAGAACGAGCCTCCGGCGAAGTTCTAAAGTCGAAGGATCTCCGCATCAACCACGCGCTCGACGCGAGGCCCTTCGACTGCGCGGCTCGCCGCTCGCTCTCAAGAAAACGCCGGTTGCGAGAGGCGGTTCTGGACGGAATCCGCGGTTAGGGTGAGCCCGAGTTTTGCCGCTTGTTTGGTAAGCCAACGCAGTTTTTGCTCTTTGAACCGCTCGTCGTAAGCGTTCGCACCTGGATCTTGGTAGAGAATGCCGTAACGCAAGAGGCGATAGTAGGCGATGGCGATCTTGCGGGCGACGGCCGTCGTGGCTTTCTGCGCCCCGACTCTTGCTTTGAGCCGGCGATAGCACGCCCCGAGAGCGCTGTCGCTCCTGCTCAAGCTTTGAGCTGCCAGCTTAAGCGCAGTTCCAGAGCGAGTCGAGCCCACGGGAGTTCGGTTTCGCTTCCTCCGGCCCCCTGTTACCCGGTTACGGGGCGCTAGGCGCATATAGGAGCTGAAGTGCTTCTCGGTTGCGAAGCAGCTAAAGATCCGTACCGAACTCGGAAAGCAGAGTGATAGCCGTGCTCTCCTGAATGCCGTCTATCTGAGTTGGGTCTACGCCGAGCGAGGCGATCAGTCCGTCCGTGGCCTTGACCGAGAGTTGGTTCTTGCGAGGCGTCCCCGGCTTGGGCCCGGCGGGTTCGCCGCCCGAGAGCGCGGCGATCGCGGCGTCGATGCGGGCGTCGCATTCCAGAATGGACTGGCCATAGAAGTCGAAGGTCGCCAAGGCTTGGGAAAGAGCGAACACGTGATGCTCCGCCCATGAGCCCTCAAGCGCTTTGCATATCTCAGACCGTTTCGCCTTGACGCTCTTCTGGACCAGTTCGGCCAATACCTTCGGATCGCGCTCACCGGCCACGATCGCGCGAAGGATCGCTTGCCCGGATACCCCGCAGATGTCGGTCAGAACCTTGTGCAACTGAATGTTCATCTGTTCCAGAGCCTTTTGCATCAGTTGGATCTGCTCTGCGCGCTGGGCGACCAGGCGCTGTCGTTGACGCCAGTACGAGCGCAAGGCGAGCACCTTGCCTTCCGGAACCATGCACGGCTTGACCAGGCCGTATGCGTGAAGCTCTCGAATCCACTGACAGTCTTGAACGTCCGTCTTGCGGCCGGGAAGCGCTTTAGCCGCGCGCCCGTCGATTAGCGCCACTTTCAAGCCCAACGAAGAAAGCGCTTCGTATACCGGTATCCAGTAGACGCCGGTTGCTTCCATAGCGACGTCTTCGGTCCCGAGACTGAGTAGCCAAACCCCCATCTCTATGAGATCGCGTGTGAAGCAGCCGAACATCCGAACCGAAGGATCGGCCGAGTTCGATGGCGGCGCCACATAGTGGTTCCTAGAGCCCAAATCTATGCCTGCGCAATTTGGCCTGACCAACTCGAAGTACATGACTGACTCCTTGCCGGCAAGCTACGGGCCGAAGAACGGTTAGAAAGACCAGCTCTCTCAAACGGGGTCGCACCGGCCGCCACCAAACATATAGACCGTCCAACTTCGGCGACCATGCTCCTAAACGGGCTCAAGGCACCGATCCCTTCTCGGTCGACTTCCCGGAACATCGCCTGGCAACTTGGAGCATAGCCTCTGACCAAGTTTTCTTTCCCATAAGAGTCCGGCCACGGCCGGTTGCAGAAGCTCCTAA